>NZ_JAOWDS010000053.1:0-225854 GCF_030334545.1 Citrobacter sp. Ce129 | reverse complement strand
GCCGGTACCGTCAGGCTCCAGCTTCCATTTGCAGCGGTTGTCGCCGTGTATTGTTTAC
Source organism: Citrobacter sp. Ce129 (assembly GCF_030334545.1). Taxonomy (NCBI): domain Bacteria; kingdom Pseudomonadati; phylum Pseudomonadota; class Gammaproteobacteria; order Enterobacterales; family Enterobacteriaceae; genus Citrobacter; species Citrobacter sp. Ce129. The sequence goes on along the minus strand of NZ_JAOWDS010000053.1, from coordinate 225,796 downwards.
CGTTCAGCGTCACTGTGATCAGAGTGCCTTCCGCCAGGTTGGCGCTGGTACCGCTCACGCTCAGATCCTGGCCTTTCTCCACCGCATTCAGCACGTTATCGCCGCTGAGGGTGTCGAAGCCAACTGACGGCAGCCCGGTATCAACGGTTACATTGTGCGTACCGCTGCCGGTATTGCCCGCCGCGTCGGTCACTGACGCAGTGACGGTCACGCTGCCATCGCTGAGGCCGGCAATCACGCTCGCCGGAACGCCCACGCTCCAGTTGCCCGCCGCGTCCAGCACGGTGGTGTAAGTCTGGCCGCCAATGGTGACGGTGACTTTATCCCCCGCTGCCGCGCCGGTGGCGGAGCCGCTGATAATCTGTGCCTGATTGTGTTCAGCCACGTTAATGACGTCATCGCCCGCGATGGTGTTGATCGTCACCGCAGGCACGGTCACGTCCACCGTCAGGTTGTGGTCAACCGACGCCGGGTTCCCCGCCTTGTCACTGACGCTCGCGGTGACGGTCACGCTGCCGTCGGTTAATCCCGCCAGGTCCGCCGCCGGAACGTTCAGCGTCCAGTTGCCGTTAGCGCCTACGGTGGTGGTGTAGTTTTTACCGTTCAGGCTCACGGTCACCGTCTGGCCCGCCTCGGCGGTACTGGTGCCGGAGATGGCGAGGTCTGACTGCGCTTCCGTGGCGTTCAGGATATCGTCAGCCGCAAGGGTACTTATGGTCACGGACGGTGCGGTCGCATCCACGCTGTACTCGCGGCCCGCAGACGCGCTGTTGCCGTTGACGTTGGTCACGCTCACCTGCACGCTGGCATCGCCGTCTTTTATGCCCGCCAGGTCAGCCGATGGCACGGTCGCCGTCCATTTTCCATCTGCATCCACGGTCGCGGTGTAGCTCTTACCGCCGAAGGTGATGTTGACGGTCTGGTTCTCTTCGACGTTGGAGGTGGTACCCGAAAGCACCAGATCCGCGCCCTTCTCGACAGCGTTAATCACATCGTCAGTCGCGATAGCATCAATGCTGATGGCCACGGTCGCCAGATCCACCGTCACGTTGTGGTCGATAGAGACCGGGTTACCGGCGCTGCTCTGGCCTTCAACGGTCACAGTGATAGTTCCCGCAGCTAAGGCACTCACGTCCGCTGACGGGATCGCCGCGCTCCAGGTGCCATCCGCCAGCACGGTTGCCGGGTAGGTTTTGCCGTTGACGGTCACGGTCAGCACTGTACCTGTGCTCAGGCCATTGCTGGAGCCGGTGATAATCAGATTCTGCGCATGCTCAATGCTGTTGATTACGTCATCGCCTGCTACCATGTCAACGCGCAGCCCTGGCAGGTTCGCGTCGATGGTGATATCGCGCTCCCCGGTACTGCTGTTGCCAATGCCGTTGGTTACGCTGGCGGTTACAGTCAGTTCACCGTTACCCAGCGCCGTCAATACGGATTCCGGGACGTTAACGGACCAGCTCAGATCGCTCTCTACCACCGTGGTATAGGTGTTGCCGCCAATCGTTACGGTCACAGTGTTGCCCGCTTCGGCATTCACCACTTTACCGCTGATGGCCTGGCCGTTCGCCAGCTCGGCGGCGTTGATCACATCGTCGCCTGCAATGGTGTTGATGGTCACGCCAGGCAATACAGACTCCACATTCACTGTGTGTGACGTGCTGGTGCTGTTGCCCACGCTATCCGTTGCCGACGCGGTGACGGTGTACAAGGCTTCACCCAGCGCTCCCACCTGGTCCGCCGGAACGGTGGTAGTCCACTGTCCGTTGATATCGACGGTGGCGCTGTAGGCTTTACCGTTGAGCATCACGGTAACGACGGTACCAACCGCCAGACCGGATGCCGTGCCCGAAAGGGTCAGTTCCTGCGTTTTTTCGGTACTGTTGATGACGTCGTCACCAGAAATTACGTCTATGGTCAGCACCGGCGCGGTCAGATTCACTTCCACGTCGTGTGTGGTGCTGTTGCTGTTACCGGCTTTATCGGTCAGCGCCGCTCTGATGGTGTAATCTCCGGCAGTCAACGCATTGACGTCTGCCGCAGGCACCCCCACACTCCAGTTGCCTGAAGCATCCAGGGTCGCGGTGTAATTTTTGTTGTTGATGGTGACAGTCACTACATCACCCGCTGCCGCGCCGGTCACAGAACCGGTGACAATCAGCGCCTGCGCATGTTCAGCGCTGTTGATAACGTCATCGTCAGAAACGGTATTGATGGTCAGTTTCGGCACCGTGGTATCGACCAGCACGTCGCGATCCGCCGAGGCCGGGTTGCCCGCTTTATCGGACACCGCTGCGGTGATGGTATAGTCGCCGTCAACAATCGAGCCGAGATCCGCAGAAGGTACGGTCACGCTCCAGCTACCGTTGGCCTGTACGGTGGTGGTGTAATTCTGGCCGTTCAGGGTCACGGTCACGGTCTGTCCGGCTTCGGCATTAGTCACGCCGTTAACAACCAAATCGACCTGTGCTTCTGCCGCATTGATGATGTTGTTATCGCTCACAATCTCGATAGACACCGTCGGCGCGGTCGCATCCACACTGTACTCACGACCGGCGGAAGCATTGTTGCCGTTCACGTTGGTCACGCTAACGTGTACGCTGGCATCACCGTCTTTCAGGCTGCCCAAATCTGCCGTTGGCACGGTTGCCGTCCAGTTACCACTGGCATCTACACTTGCAGTATAAGATTTGCCGCCAAAGGTGATATAGACGGTCTGGTTCTCTTCCACATTGGTCGTTGAGCCAGACAGCACCAGGTCCGTCCCTTTTTCCACTGCGTTAATCACGTCGTCCGTGGCAATGGCATCGATGCTGATGGCGACTGTAGCCAGATCGACCGTGACGTTGTGAGTAATGGATACAGGGTTACCCGCCGCGCTTTCGCCTTTAACGGTGACCGACACGGTACCCGCCGCCAGTGCGCTAACGTCTGCCGCCGGGATGGCTGCACTCCAGGTGCCGTCTGCCAACACCGTGGCGGAGTAGGTTTTGCCGTTCACGGTTACGGTCAGCGCGGAGCCTGCTGCAAGGCCCTCACTGGAGCCGGTGACGATCAGGTTCTGCGCGTGTTCGATGCTGTTGATCACATCGTCGCCCGCCACGGTATCAACGCGCAGGCCAGGCAGATTGGCATCAATGGTGATGTCGCGCTCGCCAGAGCCGCTATTGCCGTGGCCGTTAGTCACGCTTGCTGACACAGTCAGTAAGCCGTTACCGATAGCGGTTAAGACGTTCGCTGGAACATTTACCGACCAGCTCAGGTCATCCTGAACCTTCGCCGTGTACGTATTACCACCAATATTAATCGTGACAACATCACCACTCGCCGCGCCGCTGACTTTACCACTCAGAGTCTGCCCCGTGGCTACTTCTGCCGCGTTGATCACGTCGTCGGTAGCGATAGCGTTGATGGTTACCACTGGGATCGCGCTGTCCACCAGTACGCCATGGCTGGTACTGGCGCTGTTACCTGCGGTATCGGTCACGCTGGCCGTGACGCTGTAGTTCGCTTCGCCCAATGCGGAAACATTTGCCGCCGGAACGGTCACGCTCCAGTTGCCGCTGGCGTCAGTGGTGGCGGTGTAGTTAATGCCGTTCAGGGTCACCGTGATAGTGGTGCCGTCCGGCTGGTTGCTGGTTCCGGAGAGCTGAAGATCCTGGCCCTTCTCGGTCGCGTTGATCACGTCATCGCCCGCCAGGGTATTAATGGCAATCACCGGTGCCGTCAGGGAGACGTCAACGTCATGCGTTGCTGTGGTGCTGTTGCCCGCCTTGTCGGTGAGGGTTGCGGAGATCGTGTGGTCACCGTTCACCAGCGCGCCAACGTCAGAGGCTGGTACGCCAATGCTCCAGTTACCTGAACCACCGAGCATTGCAGTGTAATCTTTGCCGTTCAGGGTTACGGTGATGACGTCACCCGCCTGCGCGCCGCTCACGTTGCCGGAAACGATCAGCGCCTGGCCGTGCTCGGCGACATTAATGATGTCGTCGCCTGCCACGATGTTAAAGCTGATCTGCGGCACGGTGGTGTCGACCAGCACGGATGCGCCCGCGCTCGCCGGGTTGCCCGCTTTATCCGACACCGTCGCCGTTACCGCCGCATTGCCGTCGGCGATACCTGTCATGTCGGCTGCCGGAACGTTCAGCGTCCAGATACCGTTCGCCTGAACCTGCGCGGTGTACTGGTTGCCATTGAAGGTTACAGTGACCGTCTGACCGGCTTCGGCGCTTGAGGTACCGCTCAGGGTCAGATCCTGCGCCGCTTCAACCGCATTCAGCATATTGTCGCTGCTGATGGTGTTGATGGTGACCGTCGGCGCGGTGGTATCGACGCTATATTCCTGCGCGGAAGAGGCCGAATTGCCGTTCACGTTGGTCACGCTGACCTGCACGCTGGCGTCGCCATCTTTCAGGCCGTTCAGGTCTGCCGCTGGAACCGTGTAGGACCAGTCGCCGCTGGCATCGACCGTGGTGGTATAGGTTTTACCGCCAAAGGTGACGGTGACGGTCTGCCCTGCCTCAACGTTGCTTGAGGTGCCGCTCAACACCAGGTCCTGGCCTTTTTCCGCCGCGTTCAGCACGTTGTCAGCGGTCACGCTGTTGATGCTGATTGCCACCGCGGAGAGATCCACATCCACGACGGTGCCGATGTTCACCGGGTTGCCGGAGGTATCCTGCGCACTGGCGCTGATGGTGAGCGAACCGTCCGCCCACTGGGAGACGTCCGCCGCCGGAACCGACGCCTGCCAGGTGCCATCTGCCAGAACCGTTGCAGCGTAGTCTTTACCATTGATGGTCACGGTAACGGTGCTGCCCGCCGCAAGGTCGGTGCTGGTGCCTGACACAATCAGATTCTGCGCGTGTTCAATCACGTTGATCACGTCGTCACCGGCGACGGTATCAATACGCAGACCCGGCAGTTGGGCGTCAATGGTGAAGTCCAGGGAAGAAGAACCGGTATTGCCGTGTGCGTTGGTTACGCTTGCCGATACGGTCAGTTCGCCGTTGCCGAGCGCGCTTAACTGGCTCTCGGTTAACGGCAGGCTCCAGGTGAGATCGCCCTGCACGGTAACGGTGTACGTCTGGCCGCCGAGGATAATCGTAACGGTATCGCCCGCCGCCGCGTTGCTCACCTTACCAGTCAGGGTTTGCCCTGCCGTAACTTCCGAGGCGTTAACAATGTTATCGCCCGCGAGGGTGTTGATGGTCACTACCGGCAGCGAGCTATCCACCAGCACGTTGTGGGTGGTCGAGGCACTGTTGCCAACGCTGTCGGTGACGCTGGCAGTCACGGTGTAGTTCGCTTCGCCAAGCGCGCTCACCGCAGACGCAGGTACGCTAACGCTCCAGTTACCGCTGGCATCGGTGGTGGCGGTGTAGTTGATGCCGTTCAGGGTCACCGTGATAGTGGTGCCATCAGGCTGATTACTGGTGCCAGAGAGCAGCAGATCTTCGCCTTTCTCAGTGGCATTGATCACATCATCCGCTGCCAGGATATTGATGCCGATTTGCGGCGTCACGGTGTTAACGACAACGTCCAGCGAATTGCTGCCAGTATTGCCGGATTGGTCCGTTACGGAGACATCAATCGTCAGGGTACCGTCGGCCAGCCCCTGAACAACAGACGCTGGCAGACCGAGACTCCAGTTGCCCACCGCGTCTACCACAGTGGTGTAGTCGACGTTATTGATGGTGATGGTGACCAAATCACCCGCTGCTGCGCCGGTGACGGAGCCGCTGAGGATCTGCGCCTGAGAATGGGCGATTTGGTTAACGGTATTGGTATCGGTGACAAAATCGTTGATCGTCACCTGCGGCACGGTGGCATCCACCAGCCCCACGCGATCGGCGCTACTGCTGTTGCCCGCCACATCGCTCACAGTAGCCGTGACCGTCACCGTACCATCTACCAGCGCGCCTACGTCGGCGGCCGGTACATTGAGGGTCCAGGTTCCGTCCATCTGGACGGTGGTCTGGTAAGATTTACCGTTCAGCGTCACGGTAACAGTCTGTCCCGCCTGGGCATTACTGGTGCCGCTGACCGCCAGATCCTGCTGCGCTTCCGCCGCATTGATGATGTTATCGGACGTCAGGTTGTCCAGCGTGATAGTCGGTGGCAACGTATCCACGGTGACGACGCGCGAGGCTTCTGCGCTATTGCCGTTCACATTGGTGACACTGACGCTCACCTGCGCACGTCCGTCGATCAGGGTTTCCATTGCACTCGCCGGAACGGTCAGGCTCCAGGAACCATCCTGCTGCACCTGCGCAGTAAAGGTCTGGTCGGCAAATTTAACCACCACGGTCTGACCGGCTTCCACACCCTGCGTCTGACCTGACAGCGTCACCTCAGCCCCTTTTTCGGCCGCGTTCAGCATGTCATCGCTGCTAATGATATCAATGGTGACCGCTACGGCGTTCAGATCCAGTTCGATGGGGTGCTCAGCAGAAACGGTATTGCCCCACGCGTCCTGCGCGCTAACGTTGACCGTAATATCTCCTGCCGTCCATGCCTGAAGATCGGACGCAGGAATACCAATTTGCCAGTTACCGCTGGCGCTCACCACGGCAGCGTAGTCAACGTTGTTGATGGTAACGGTAATCTGCGTGCCTGCAGCCAGATGGGTACTGGAGCCGGTGACGGTCAGATCCTGCTGCTGTTCGATGGCGTTGATCACGTCATCGCCAGAAATCGTGTTCACGCGCAGGCCAGGCAGCTCAGCGTTGACGTTGATATCACGTTCGCCGCTGCCGGTGTTGCCGTGCGCATTGGTGACCGAAGCGCTGAAGGTCAAATCGCCGTCGCCAAATGCCTTGAGATCCGCTGACGGGATAGTCACGCTCCAGGTCAGATCGCTCCCTACTGTGGCGGTATAGCTCTTGCCACCAACGGAGATAGAAACGGTATCGCCCGCCGCCGCGCCAGTGACGCGCCCACTCAGGGTTTGGTCCACCGCCACTTCGGCGTTGTTGACCAGGTTGTCGCCCGCAAAGGTATTGATAATCACCTGTGGCAGCACCGTATCGACCAGCAGGTTAGCGTCTGCAGAACCGCTATTACCCACGCTGTCCGTGCCGCTCACGCTGACGGTGTAGAGGGTATTTGCCAGATTCAGAACGTCGGAAACCGGCACCTGGACACTCCAGATGCCGTTTTCAACGGTGGCCTGATAGTTGACGTTGTTCAGTGTAACGGTGATGGCGCTGCCGTTCGGCAGATTGCTGGTACCGCTCAGACTCAGCGGCTGCATAGCCTCCTGAGCATTAAGAACATTGTCCTGGCTGATGGCGTCAATCGTGAATTCTGGCGGATTGCCGCTCAGCGTCACGCCGTGCGTCGCGCTGCCGGTATTGCCCGCAGCATCGGTAACGGAGACAGAAATGCTGTGGTTGCCCTCGCCCAGCGCGCCGATGACGGAGGCAGGGACGCCAACGCTCCAACTGCCGTCGGCCTGTACGACACCGGTAAAGGTCTGGCCGCCCAGGGTAACCGTGACCACATCGCCCGCTGCCGCGCCGCTCGCCTTACCGGAGATAATTTGCGCCTGGCTCTGCTCGCTGGTATTGAGAACATCGTCGCCCGCTACGGTATCGATCGTAACTACGGGTGCGGAGGTATCAACGGTGAAATTAGAGGTGGTTGAAGAGCCGTTACCCGCCTTGTCGCTGACGTTCACGGTCAACGAATGGTTGCCGTCAGCCAGCTCTTGTACTTCACTGGCAGGAAGCGTAACGGACCAGGTGCCGTCGCTACCTACCGTTGCTGTGTGGTTTTTGCCGTTCAGCGTCACGGTTAAAATCTGGCCCGCTTCCGCGTTCGTTTTACCGGTAAGGGTCAGGGTCTGGTTGTGCTCTGCGGCATTGACGATGTTGTCCTGGGAAATCGCATCGACCGATAATGTCGGCGGCACGGTATCCACGCCAATCGTCTGACTACCGCTTACGGTATTACCCGCTGCATCTTTGCCGCTGACGTTGACCGTCCAGGTTCCATCACCCAGCGCCTGTGCGTCTGCTGCGGGCACCTTCACGCTCCATGCGCCGTTTTCGCCCACTTCTGCGGTATAGGTTTTACCGTTTAACGTGACGGTGAGCGCCGTCCCCTGCGCGAGATTTTTGCTCGCACCAGAGAGGGTAAAGCCTGCGGACTGCTCACTGGCGTTAATCATGTTATCGCCTGCGGTGGTGGCGAGCGTAACGGCCGCGTCAGCCGTTGAGACAGTCACGGTAATGCTGCCTGCAGTCGTGGTTTTACTGCCGTCGATCTGCACCACGGACCAGGTGTGTTCTCCGTCCGTCTGCGTCGGAAGCTTTACCGTCCAGGTCCCGTCTGTACCGACCATGGCGCTGGCAATGGTGCTGCCGCTGCTATCTTTGATCTGAATGGTCGCACCAGGTTGCCCGGTACCGCTGAAGGTTGGGGTGTTATCATCCGTGACCTCTTTTGCACTCAGCACACCCTGCTTGTCACCCGCTTTGTCCGTTACCAAAAAGGTCGGCGTTGCGCTCTCAACTTCTTTGGTGTTATCAATGACTTTGGTTTTGCCATCACCACCATTTGCCAGCAATGCGCCAATCGCGCCGCCGCCTAATGCCGCGCCTGCAATCCAGCCCCAAGGCGCATCGCTCAGGGCACTGCCTTGCTCGAGAAAAGGTTCGATACTGGATATGGTTGTCGCATGAGAAGTCAGTTCAGTAGTCGCAAGCCCAGACGCTTCTCCGGTCTCAGCAAACGATATATGGGTAAGTTGATCCTCATTGTTGAAGACCAACTCTGAATGGTTTTTACCTTCAGGATCTTCCATGAAATAATTGTTGCAGCGGATCACGCTGCCATCTTTCATGTAAAGCAAGAGATCCTTACCCTGTCGCACGTAGCGTGCCACATCCTGTGCAGAACCATGGACTTCGATAACGCTGGGTGCAGAGACAGAAACAGAGAGGTTCCCTTCACCTGTCAGAACTGTTTTTTCAGCCGTCTTTCGGATAATGACATCAACAATTTTTACTGAACTCATATTTTTTCTCCTTACAGGCGCCCCCATCTTTCACAGATTGCCAACATTCAGATGTAGCAATCTCTGGGAAAGACTCCCATTGTCTTCAGTTTTTTTTCAGCAATTTTTGCAGCGTTTTCTTTTCGTTACTAACTTAGATCAGGTAATTTCGCCGCAGCATTTTTTTCAACACCTATAGCAGGCAATAAATTATCCAGGGCAGTGGCATAATTAATTGCGGCACTCCAGCTATCATATTCAGCCATTATTTTTGATAGCGTTGCTTGCCAGACGTCTTGTTCAACGCTTAGTAAGTCATTAATACTTCTTTTGCTAAGGGTATATTCATTTTTATAAACCTCGCGAGCACGCAGAGCGCTCTGCAATTGTATATTCCCGGCATTCATTCTACCGTGTGCTCCAGACCAGTCCGCCATAGCAACTGACGCTTTTTGTAGTACATCAAATCGAGCCTGATCGACTTGCGACATCGCCATTGTTCTTGCGCCTTCAGCCTGGTGAACTCGCGCTGAAACCGAACCGCCCTGGTAAATAGGGGCATCAATATTTAACTGAATCTGATCGTCCCAATAGCTTCGGTTATCCGATTCATAACGCGTACGTCCACCTTTAAGGCTTAGAGTCGGCCAGTGCTGTGATTTTGCTTTTTCAACGGCATACTGAGCAGACGTTTCCATTGTCCTTGCGGCGAGCACAGATGGAATTAATGAATAATCAATATTATCAAGAGAATCCTCTCGAACGACTAATGCCTCAGGCACGGGTTGCAACTGCTCTGCATCAATACCGCTTAAAACAGCCAGTCTTGCCCGCGCGCTACTCAGCGCTGCATTGTATTGTTCAAACGTTGCCTGCATTCCCGCGACACGCGCTTGCGTCTGAAGCTCATCGGACGTAGAACTCAAACCAGCCTCTGCGCGCAATCGCGCCATATGCTGAACATTTTTAAGCGCAGTAATATTTTCTTTCGCTGCTTGTGTCAGTTCGGTATAGCGTCTGACTTCAACGTAGCTGAGAGCCGTTTTCTCAGCGACACCAGTCAATGTAGCCATAAGCTGGTACCGGTAACTATCTCGTTGTGCTTCAGACTGACTGATTGCGCTGTTCGTTTTGCCAAAATCATAGACAAGCTGCGTCAGACTTAGCCCCCATGCTGCTGAGTTTTTTAGTGAGCCGCTTGAGTCTGTCGTCTGGCTATGCCCTGTATTGCCATTAAGTGATATTTGCGGCATCCAACCACTGCGTGCTTCGTCTATTTGCGCCTGGCCGATTCCCATTTGCGCGGCCTGCTGACTTATTGATGGGTCACGGTCAAAAGCAAAAAGAATACTTTCCTTCAGTGTCACAGACGCAACTCGGGCTGTGTTCGGTGTACCGTTATAGGCTTTCGCAGTACCACATACGATCATACCTGCAAATAAAAAATAAAATATTGTGTGCCTTAGGGGTACAAAAATCCGCACATGAGCCTCCATATGAATAGGGTAGATTCTCCTCCAGGATTCGTTTTTTAACCATTTGTCAAATAAGGAATAAATTTCCTTTCTCAACAATGAGCTCATTTATCAAGAAATGGTGAAATAGGATTTTCCCTAGTGAATATTATTAATTGACTTGGAGCATAACAAATACTGTACACCCTAACCATACCCACAATGTTAATGTGATGTTAATAGAATAAAGAATATTGCGGGATCTTTATAAAAGTCTGAAAGGTTGTTTTTTATACAAACATGAAAACTCTTTGTTATAAATAGGATTATTACCTCCCAGTAAATGAACATTTTTGCGTTAATTTCACAGCGTACTTAACACAAAGATTTTCAAACAAATGTCAATTTGTACCAAGACTATAGAATTTATTGACAAATATTTTTTGAATGGTCTTTTACTCAGGAGAGAAAAATAGTTGTAGATTTGATTGATACACATGGGCCACTATCGCTGAAGTGAAGGAAAATTGTGGGCTTTGGATTGAAAATAACAGGTGTGCTGGATGCTGCTGCTCGGGCTGCGAATGCAAATATTATTCAGCAACGGACTTGCTAATGACTATCAATAATCTGTGGAAAATTTAGTAATAAAAGAATATTTCAGTAAATATAATGAGGTTGACGCAATATAATTCTGATTATTGAGTCTTCTTTGTGAGGTGAGTCGCCACGGATAATCCAGGTACTACTGAGAAGTTGATAATATCTCTATGTGCAGGAGTTAAAGAAAAGCTATTAGATTACCTCGCTTTTGCGGTGCGAAACGCCTGCCTGGCAACAAGCATGTCACTAGCCCTCCTTTGGACGCCCCATCCAGAGATGGAAACGTCCGTTAGCGTTTGATTCGATAGTCAGCTCACACTAGCTCTTTGAGCTGCTCCTGCATATAGGTTGAAAAATACTCTGGATTCTTGATAAGGATGCGGTTACCGGAGGCGACTTTTTCTGCCCATCCGGCCACTTTTTTCGTGAACTCGGGATTCCATCCCTCCTGCTCACCTCGTGCCATTACAGCTTCCGGACTCGCTGGCACACCTAAGTCATGCAAATACTTTAAGATTCCCTTAGCGGTACTTTCGTCCATTGAATGGGGTACTGACGCCGAAGTGTTCATACCACCAATAAAATCCAATGCTTTCTCAATTGCTGTTGGCATGCTCTTATCCTTAAAATTAACCACGTGAGAGACACATTTATACTATGTACCCAACTTCGTCGGGATATCAAAGAGAACATCGCCTTTATTTGATTTACCCCGCAGCTAAACGCTTGCGGTGGCTGTTTTCTGCACGATTAATTCGCGATTCCGGCCAAAACCAGCCCGGTTGCCACCGCATTACGCGGCCCTTCGCTACCACGGATGTTGCCCTGTCCGGCGACAACGCCGTAGTGCGCCAACGCATCGGTGATCATCTGCGGGATTTCGAAATCCAGCGAGGAGCCGCCCACCAGCACTACAAAAGCAATATCGCGAATGGAGCCACTGGGTGAAACCTGAAGCAATGCGCGCAGGCAGTTGGTCACAAAAACCTTCTCTTTGGCCTGTCGGCGCACCAGACGAATTTTTTCCAGCGAGGTGAGGTTATCTACCGGGATCAGCTCCCCCTCTTTCAGATACACCACTTTGGCGAAGACTGTCGGGCTGAGCGGTTCGCGGAAAAACTCTACCGCGCCGTTCTCATGGCGAATACTGAACAGGCTTTCCACTTTTGCCAGCGGGTATTTTTTAATCTCCTCCGCCAGAAACGCATCGTTTAGGCCCAGCTCAGTTTGAATTAACAGGCTAACCATATTTCCTGCACCGGCCAGATGCACCGCTCTCACTACGCCGTCGCTATTGATAATGGCGGCATCGGTAGATCCTGCGCCTAAATCGAGGATCGCCAGCGGTGCGGCGCATCCGGGCGTTGTTAGCGCCCCCGCTACGGCCATGTTGGCCTCCACGCCGCCAACTTCAACCGGCGTGTTTAACCGGGCGCTCAGCTCACTGGCGATGGCCTGCATCTGTAAGCGATCGGATTTCACCATTGCCGCAATGCCCACGGCGTTCTCCATTGAACACTCTCCAGCGATGCCGCCCTGCACCTTGCGCGGAATAAACGTATCGACCGCCAATAGATCCTGAATATGCACCGTGTTCATGTCATGACCGGTCAGTGAGGCCATCACCTTACGCACCCGCTCCAGCATGCCGCCTGCGTGCGTGCCTGCTTCACCACGAATATCGCACACGGGCGCACAGGCGCTTATCGCCTGCATAATGGCCTGCGCGCCTTGCGCTACGTCGGCTTCGCCGCCACGCTTTTCACCACGGATAAAGATCTTGCCCGCCGGGATCACCCTTGATCGCACATCACCCTGCGGGGTTTTCAGCACCACGGCGGAACGGTTGCCGATCAGCGCTCTGGCGATGGGGACGATAGTTTGCGTTTCCTCGGGCGTCAGGGCAAAGAAGGTCGCGATGCCGTAAGGATTCGACAATACCCGCACCACCTGCCCGGCGGCCGCCACTTCCACCGCCGCCAGCACCCCTTCCGGCACCTTCTCAAGTAAGGTGACTTCATCAACCACCGGCATTGGCCGACGCAGGCGATTGTTCACCAGCACGCCATCATCCTTTTTCAGGATCGCCGCCACAACGTTGATGCCGCGATCCAGCGCCGCATTGATAAGCCAGACCGCCTCGAGAAAATCCATTTCCTCGCCTACCAGCGGGATCCAGCCCTCGGCAAACCGATCCTCGCTTAACGCCGCCAGCTTCTCCACGGCGATAGTGGTCCCCATTCCCACGCCAACGCCGCCGGGCGTTTGCGGGTTATGGCCAATCATTGTCGATTCAGTAATGATGGTTTCAGTGATGGTTTCCATCGCCACATCGCCAATCACCGGCGCGGCCTCGTTGATGCAGATTTTCGCCACATCCTGAAGCGACCACGGGGTGCTATTCAGAGCCTGCTGCAGAGAAGCCACCACCCCGGCAATATTGTCCCGCGTGCCTTTCATGCCCGTGGTGGCGACAATCCCGCTGGCGATAAAATGCCCATGCTGTGCCAACGCCACTTCGGTGGTGGCGTTGCCGATATCGATCCCTGCAATTAACGGCATGTTGCCCCCGTCACTGGCTACCTTTACGCAGCTTGTTTCTCTGCTGATATATCTCTGCCGACTCGCGGACAAACCCGGCGTTCACCGTAGCGTGCCAGGTATGCTCCAGTTCATCGGCAATAGCCTGCAGCTCAGCGAACGAAGAACGAAACGGACGTAGCGCGTTGTAGATCTCCAGAATGCGGGCATCCGGGATCGCAATCAGCTCTGCCGCACGTCGGAAATTGCGCGCCACGGCATGACGCTGCATCTGTTCGGCAATCTGCGCCTGGTACTCCAGCGTTTGCTGAGAAATCCGCACATCCTGCGGTCCTACGCGGCCCGCCAGCACATTCTCAAGGGTAATGTCGGTTAGCGGCTTACCGCCAGGAGTCTGGATTTTCTCCGGGCAGCGGGTCGCTAATGGGTAATCCTGCGCGGTCATGATGTTGTCGTTCATGGTCATTCCCTTACCAGTGCAATATGCAGCGTGACGGGTGCAGCATCCTGCACCACGTGTTTGGTTTCTTTGATATGAAACAGCGCGGCCTTGGCCATAAATTTGGGCCGCACCATCTGGTCATTGACCACCGGCACCGGCGAAGGTGACTCTTTACGCGCATAGCGCGCGGCGTTTTTACCAATCTGGCGATAGGTTTCCAGCGTCAGCAGCGGAGCCTGAGAGAACAGCTCGAGGTTGCTCAGCGGCAGCAGATCACGCTGATGAATCACCGTGGTTCCTTTCGACTGGATACCAATCCCGATGCCTGAACCGCTGAGATTTGCCGCATCCCATGCCATAAAAGAAACATCCGAGGTGCGCAGCACTCTCACCACTCGCGCATGCAGTCCCTCTTCTTCAATTCCGGCAACCAGCTCTTTCAAAATCGCGTTGTGCGGCATATCAATCAGGGTTTTATGCTGATACTTATCAAAGGCCGGGCCGACGCCAATCACCACCTCATCCACGCGTTCGTCCGCTTTAGCCGCCTCGCCTTCGCTCACCTGCAAGGTGAAAACCGGCTTACGTTCAGTTGTGTATTCCACTGTGTTCCGCCTTATTCGATCGAGTCGGGCTGAACCACGCCCGCAATATTTTTAATTTCCGCCCAGCGTTCGGCACTGATGCGATAGCCGGTACCAGGTCCCTGATAATCGTTAATGTCATTGACGGCGCTGACGACATCGAACTGGCGATCCAAAATCGCCGACGTTTGCAGATAATCCCCGGTGACGCGCTGCCTCAGCATGTTGAGGATATTGCTGGCGATATCTTCGAAGCCGCTGCAACTCAACGCGCTGACAATATCCAGCCCGGTGATATTGCGCTTCATCATCTCTTCCACGGCCGCCAGATCCTCCACCACATTGCGCGCGGGCATATCTTTGCTGCCGTGAGCATAAGTGGCGGCCTCCACTTCCTCATCGCTAATCAGCGGCAGGCCCAGTTCGCGGAACACCGCCTGAATGGCGCGTGCGGCCTTATTGCGAATGGCGATGGTTTCTTCTTCAGTCACCGGACGCAGACCGCCGTCAACCATCAGATCGCGTTGCAGAATGTTGTAATCATCGAAATCTTCAGCGTCGAAGTTCGACCCGGCAAACATGTTGTCGTAGTTGGGTACCGCGCTGTAACCGGAGAAAATAAAGTCGGTGCCCGGCAGCATCTGCATCAGGGTGCGGGCAGTTCGGCGAATATCGGAGTGGGAAAAGGTCTGATCATTGGCGGAGGCCACTTCAAGGTCGAGCATTGAGGCAATCAGGTTTTCCGCCAGCACCGCGCGGATCCCCGACGGCACAGCGCCGGTCATGCCGATACAGCTGACCGCGCCGTTTTGCAGCCCCTGTACGCCCGCGCCTTTGGTGATAAAAATGCAGCGCGACTCCAGATAAAGCATCGATTTACTTTCGGAGTAGCCCATCAGCGCTTCCGAGCCGGTGCCGGAGGTGTAGCGCATTTTCAGGCCACGCGACGCATAAGCCGAGGCGAGAAACGCTTTGGACCACGGCGTGTCATCGCCATCGGTAAACACCGATTCTGTGCCATAGACCGACACCGTTTCGGCGTAGCTGGTTAGCCCGCGCATTCCCAGCTCCAGCTCAGTGGCCTCTTCAACAGAACATTGCGTCAGCACACCGGGGCGACCACACTGGGAACCCACCAGCAGCGCCAGGGCGTTAAACGGCGCGTAGCGGGCGATCCCGACCGTCGTTTCCTGCTCGGAAAAGCCACGGATCCCCGCTTCAGCCGCGTCGGCGGCAATCTGTACCGGGTTATCTTTCAGGTTGGTCACGTGGCACTGATTAGAGGGCGTTCGTCTGGCGCGCATTTTTTGCAGCGCCATCATCATCTCCACCACGTTCATTTGCGCCATTACCTCCACCGCTTTCGCTGGGGTGATAGCAGTGGTAATGGCAATTATCTCTTCCCGGCTGACGTGGATATCCACCAGCATTCTGGCGATCTCCAGCGCGTCGAGCTGCATGGCGCGCTCGACCTCGGCCACGTTAATGGCGTAGTCGGCAATGAAACGGTCAATCATGTCGAACTCGGCGCGACTTTTGCCGTCCAGCTCAACAATACGACCCTTTTCCACCTTCACCGACGAAGCCGGATCGTAGGGGCTTTCCATGGCGATCAGCCCCTCTTCAGGCCATTCGCCAATCAGGCCATCCTGATTTACAGGGCGCTTCGCAAGCACTTCGAATCGTTTTGATCTTCTCATAGTTTATGGACTCAAAAGATAAAAAATAGGGACGCCGGGCCGCATTGCCGGGGACACAACACCCGGCATTCGCCTTTCATCAGCAATGGCCGAACTCTAAATGAGCAGGACAATAAAAAAATAAAATTAATTTCGTTCCAATTTGGCACCGAATAAAAACGCATCGTTTCATATTGAAACGCAGCTCAGGAATATCCGCCGTGAATTGTGACGAGGTTAAATGATCATTATCAATAAACGTAAAAATGGGAAGATCGATTTAAATTTCCTGAAATGCTTGCCCTATTGACTTAATAACGTGCGGCGAGAAAATAAGATAAAGCCAATGATAAAAATAGCTGTCGCGCGATATTTTTCGTGACCTCAGCCCTACAATATTTTCAGGAGAGACTGTGAATAAAAGCCAACAAATCGCCACCATTACGCTGGCGGCTGCAAAGAAAATGGCGCAGGCCGTCGAGGCTAAAGCTTTTGATATCAACGTTCCGGTGGTCTTTTCTGTGGTGGATCGCGGCGGAAACACGCTGCTGATGCACCGTATGGACGACGCGTTTGTCACCAGTTGTGATATCTCTCTTAATAAAGCGTATACCGCCTGCTGCCTGCGCCAGGGCACCCATGAAATTACTGATGCGGTACAACCTGGCGCTTCGCTATATGGTTTGCAGCTTACCAACCAACAGCGCATCGTTATTTTCGGTGGCGGTTTACCCGTCATGTTAAATGGGGAATTAATTGGAGCCATTGGCGTTAGCGGCGGCACTGTCGAACAAGACAGATTATTAGCAGAAACCGCGCTAAGTTGTTTCTCTGAATTATAATTCAAATCTAAGAAGGTATATTATGAGCTATCGTATGTTTGATTACCTGGTGCCAAATGTGAACTTCTTTGGCCCCAATGCTATTTCCGTTGTTGGCGAACGCTGCAAACTGTTAGGCGGTAAAAAAGCGCTACTGGTTACTGATAAAGGTCTGCGGGCTATTAAAGACGGTGCAGTAGATAAAACCCTCGCCCATCTGCGTGAGGCCGGTATTGACGTGGTGGTTTTTGACGGCGTTGAACCGAATCCCAAAGACACCAACGTGCGTGACGGTCTGGACGTCTTTCGCAAAGAGCATTGCGATATCATCGTTACCGTCGGCGGCGGTAGTCCACATGACTGCGGTAAAGGCATCGGTATCGCGGCGACCCACGAAGGCGATCTCTATAGCTATGCCGGGATTGAAACTCTGACCAATCCACTGCCGCCGATCGTCGCGGTGAATACCACTGCCGGTACCGCCAGCGAGGTCACCCGCCACTGTGTGCTGACCAATACCAAAACCAAAGTGAAGTTTGTGATTGTCAGCTGGCGCAACCTGCCGTCGGTCTCCATTAACGATCCGCTGCTGATGCTCGGCAAACCCGCCCCGCTGACCGCAGCGACCGGGATGGACGCCCTGACCCACGCCGTGGAAGCCTATATTTCCAAAGATGCCAACCCGGTTACCGACGCCGCCGCTATCCAGGCTATTCGTCTCATCGCGCGTAACTTGCGCCAGGCCGTAGCGCTGGGCAGCAACCTGAAAGCACGCGAAAACATGGCCTACGCCTCTTTGTTGGCCGGCATGGCCTTTAACAACGCCAACCTTGGCTACGTTCACGCGATGGCGCATCAGCTTGGCGGTCTGTACGACATGCCGCACGGCGTGGCGAATGCCGTACTGCTGCCGCACGTGGCGCGCTATAACCTGATCGCTAACCCAGAAAAATTTGCCGATATCGCAGAATTTATGGGCGAAAACACTGACGGCCTTTCCACCATGGATGCCGCCGAACTGGCCATTCACGCCATTGCCCGTCTCTCCGCCGACATCGGTATTCCGCAGCATCTGCGCGACCTGGGCGTCAAAGAAGCCGATTTCCCGTACATGGCGGAAATGGCGCTGAAAGACGGCAACGCCTTCTCTAACCCGCGCAAAGGGAACGAGAAAGAAATCGCCGAGATCTTCCGTCAGGCATTCTGATAACCCAGGGGGCGCAATGTCACTTTCATCACCGGGCGTACATCTGTTTTATCACTCACGCTGGCAGGAGTCTCGCGTGCTTGATGAGCTGTGCTGGGGATTGGAAGAGCAAGGCGTCCCTTGCCGGACAATCTGTTGCGACGAGCATGACTGCGCGCTGGCCCTCAGCAAGCTGGCGGCTAAAAGCTCAACGCTACGCGTGGGTCTTGGGCTCAACGCCAGCGGCGATATTGCCTTAACCCATGCTCAGTTGCCCGAAGATCGGGCACTGGTCCGTGGGCATACTCACGCCGGGGCTGCCCAGCTCCGCACGCTCGGTGCCAATGCCGGTCAACTGGTTAAAGTTCTTCCCTTCAGCGAGATAAAATAAATGTACCGCATCTATACTCGAACCGGCGATAAAGGCACGACCGCGCTATTTGGCGGCAGTCGTATCGACAAAGACGACATCCGCGTTGAGGCCTATGGTACGGTGGATGAACTGATTTCCCAGCTAGGCGTCTGCTATGCCAGCACGCACCAGGCCGAACTACGCCAGGAGCTGCACGCCATGCAGAAGATGCTGTTTGTACTGGGTGCGGAACTCGCCAGCGATGAGAAAGGACTGACTCGCTTAAAACAGCGTATTGGCGAAGAGGATGTTCAGGCGCTGGAGCAGCTAATTGACCGTAATATGGCGCAAAGCGGCCCGCTCAAAGAGTTTGTTATTCCGGGGAAAAATCTCGCATCGGCACAGCTACACGTTGCGCGAACCCTGACGCGTCGGCTGGAGCGGGTCCTCATCGCGATGAGCAGAACGCTGACGTTACGCGATGAACCCAGGCGTTATATCAACCGACTGTCGGATGCGCTGTTCTCGATGGCGAGAATTGAAGAAATTACTCCAGATGTTTGCGCTTAAACTGGCTGGCATCAATGTCGTATTGCTTCATTTTGCGCCACAGGGTGGTGCGACCAATGTTCAGCAACTGCGACATCTCCTGCACGCGCCCACTGGTGACGCGAGCGGCATGGATAATCGCCTCTTTTTCGATAGCGGTAAACGTCAGGCTGGCAGGCAGCAGTGAAGACGCCGTCTCCAGACCCGGACGTTCGGCAAACAGATAATCCGGTAGATTGCTCAGCCGAATATGGCCGTTATCACTGCTGATGGCGATGTTTTCGATAATACTGTTCAATTCAAAGTCATTGCCCGGCCACGAATAGGCCACCAGCTGTGCCAGCGCGTCGTCGTCGATCTTCAGACTGGATGAAAAGCGTTTTTTCAGGCTGTTCAGCCGCGTGTAAATCAGCGAGGGAATACTGTTACGCCGCGCCCGCAGCGGCGGGATCACTATCTCAAATGAGTGCAGCGCATAATACAGCTGGCGGCTAAAGCGGTTTTGCTCCACCAGATTGGCGAGATCAACCGTGGTGGTGGCGATCACTTTGACATCCACCGGGATCAGCCGGCGGGCATCCAGGCGGGTGAGTACCCCCTGCTTAATCACCTGTAACAACGCGGATTGCAGCTCCGGCGCCAGATATTCAATTTTTTCCAGAAACAGCGTGCCGCCGTTCGCCAGTTCAAGACGGCTCAGCCGACCGTTTTCATCATCGGTGGGCGCGCTGCCCATAAAATCCTGCCCCAGCACGCTGTTGGCATACAACTGACAGTTCACGGCAATATATGGTCCGCTGGCACGCTCGCTTTCGTTGTGAATAGCCTGACTCAGCAGCTCTTTACCAACACCCTCTTCTCCACACAGCAGGATCGGGAAACTTCCTCTCGCCGCCTGGCGCCCAAAATGGATCAAGCGGCGGGTTTCAGGATCGTCTGTCGACATCTGCTCAAAGGTGTGGCTCACCTTGCCGAGCTGGCTGGTCATCAACTGGCGCATTTGCTCCACCGGATGCAGCAGCAGGATAAAGCTGTTGCCCTGCTCCTCAACAATCGGTTTCAGGGTAATGACGGCATCAACAAATTGATGCTGGCTTTCAAAAGTGACTTCAACGTGGTTCAGACCGCGGGCATGTTTGATCGCCCGGCGCAGCAGCATGGGTAGATTGAGCAGGTCGTGAATGTTTTTCCCCTGACTGGCCTGCGCGTCAAGATGCAAAAGCAGCGCCGCGCGCGCATTGAGGAACTGCAAAACGCCCTGTTCGTTCCAGGCCATTACGCCATCATCCATGCTCTCCAGCAGGCCGTACATTTGGTTCAAATGTCGATTAGATTCAGCCAGCAGGCTGTCGGTCAGCAAAGAGTTACCGACTTCTCTGGCAATCGCCAGCGTCAGGGATAAATCAGAAACGCACTCATGTTCCACCAGACAGCACAGCGAGATGGAGCCGAACAGTCGACCATGGTTATCGAAGACCGGCGTCGAGCAGAACGACCAGGGATGCAGCGCCTGTTTAAAGTGCTGATCGCCAGAAGTTTTTGTCGGCTGCCCCGGCATCGTCGCCAGAGAAAGCGCACAGCTGCCAATAATGCTTTCGGCACAGTAACTGCCGTCGCGAAACCCAAGCTCCGCCAGCTGTTCAACCGTCTGCGGATCGCCGCAACGGCTGAGAATACAGGCTGACTCATCCAGAATCAGCAGCGCGCACGGACGGCCATCCATAAACTCCCAGGCATCTTCCAGCGCGGCCTGGGCAATCGTCAGCAGCGCCGTCTTACGACGACAAATCGACTCAAAGGTCAGCCCTTGCGCCTGATGCGGCGCCTGCCAGGTTTCCCGCTGCATAAACTTGCTGCAACGATGCCATGACTGGGCAATGACCGAAGAGACTTCCTTCCCGATGCTATGCGTGTGCGCCGTCATATCCCTTTCCGCTGTTTAACCATAGACAACCCCTCCGGCAGAGACTGTCAGAGGGGGAGAAGATGCCGGATAAAAACCTACCGACGACTGATTAACGCGCCAGCCACTGCTGTCCCAGCAGGTCTGCCGTCAAAATAGCGGCATGTACGCTTTCAGGCGTTACCGGGAACGGCATATTGTGGATGGTTTCACCTTCTGCACAGGTCGCTTTTGCTACGGCCATGATCTTGCCGTCAACGTCTTCTTTCACGCCCATTTCCGCTAACGTTACCGGCAGGCCTACTTTCTGACAGAAATTCAGCACGGTTTCGATCTCTTCCATCGGGCTGTTTTGCAACACCAGCTGCGCCAGCGTACCAAAGGCGACTTTTTCACCGTGGTACAAATGGTGGCACTCTTCCAGAATCGTAAAGCCGTTGTGGATCGCATGCGCCCCTGCCAGACCGCTGCTTTCAAAGCCGATGCCGCTGAGGTAAGTGTTAGCTTCGACAATACGCTCCAGCGCATCGGTCACCACGCCAGCCTGCGCGGCAAAGCGTGCCTTCTCGCCTTCCGCCAGCAGGGTATCATAGCACAGGCGCGCCAGGCTCAGCGCCGCCACGGTGGACTGTCCGCCCGCCATGCTGGTCGCTCTGGCGTCATAACAGGCTTTCGCTTCAAACCAGGTCGAGAGCGCATCGCCCATCCCGGCCACCAGCAGACGTACCGGCGCTTTAGCAATGATTGCGGTATCCATCACCACCATATCCGGGTTTTTCGGGTAGATCAGATACTCTTCAAACTCACCGGCTTCGGTATAGATTACGGACAGCGCACTGGTTGGCGCATCGGTAGACGCGATAGTCGGGATCACCACCACCGGCAGCTTCTGGTAGTAGCCAATCGCTTTGGCGGTATCCAGCGTTTTCCCGCCGCCAATCCCAACCACACCGCGGCAACCGTGCTGTTTCAAAATGGCAATCAGACGATTAATTTCAGCATGGCTGCATTCGCCGTTGAAGCGTTCCGCGTGGCAGCTAATGTCGTGGTTGTGCAGGCCGTTGAGTACTTTCTCTCCCGCCAGCTTCATCACGAAGTCATCCGCGATCACGAAAAAGCTGTCCGCCAGATTTTTAGCGTATTGACCAAACAAGGTGGAAGCGTCAGGACCCTGGAGATATTTGGCTGGAGATTGAATAACTTTTAGCATTCCTTTCATCCTCAAATAAGTACATGTTTTTACATGGTGAGCCCTGGCGTTAACCTGTTTGGCCTGATGCTGATGGCGAAAACGGGAGGTACCGGAGCGATGCAATAACTGTATGGCGAGGCGTGCACAAAAAGATCTTTCGTCTTTTTGTTCTGATATGAAACAGATAAAAACGGAGTACGTTTCATATTGGAACGCTTATCCATAAAAAATATAAGGTTTGCGATCCTGATCCGTTCATTTACCGCCAAATATCCAGCACACATGAATCTCACTTTCTCTTTTACCCACTCGCTTGTCTTAAAATCCGCACAAAAAGGCTGACGGTGCCGGATAACCAGCGCCGTTCGCCGGTGAAAAAAGTCGAGCGAGCTCGCATTGTGATCGTTCCTTGCTTTTTTCAGTTTCATTTCGGAACAAAAAACAACAATCACGTTCCGTAATGAAACTCATTTTAAGGTTGTTTTTTTCCGCGCTGACTTCGCCAGAATCTCTTCATCGCCTCCGCACCATGACCTAAGCATTCGGGGGTTTGTCTTTCACTCAACCTCGAGGAGCCGTTATGTCTCAATTCTTTTTTAATCAACGCCCCCATCTCGTGAGCGATGTCATCGACGGTACGATTATCGCCAGCCCGTGGAATAACCTGGCGCGTCTGGAAAGCGATCCGGCCATTCGTATCGTAGTCCGTCGTGATCTCGATAAAAATAACGTGGCGGTCATTTCCGGCGGCGGTTCGGGACACGAACCCGCGCACGTTGGATTTATCGGTAAAGGCATGCTAACCGCTGCGGTATGCGGCGACGTTTTCGCCTCCCCGAGCGTGGATGCGGTACTGACCGCCATTCAGGCGGTAACCGGTGAAGCGGGCTGTTTGTTGATCGTGAAAAATTACACCGGTGACCGTCTTAATTTCGGTCTCGCCGCCGAGAAAGCGCGTCGCCTTGGCTATAACGTTGAAATGCTGATTGTTGGCGACGACATCTCTCTGCCGGATAACAAACACCCACGCGGCATTGCGGGAACCATCCTGGTGCATAAAATCGCGGGTTACTTTGCCGAACGCGGCTACAACCTCGCCACCGTTCTGCGTGAAGCGCAGTACGCAGCCCACAACACCTTCAGCCTGGGCGTTGCGCTTTCCAGTTGTCATCTGCCGCAAGAAACCGACGCGACCCCGCGTCATCATCCGGGTCACGCGGAGCTAGGGATGGGCATTCACGGCGAGCCAGGTGCTTCGGTTATCGACACTCAGAACAGTGCGCAGGTGGTGAACCTGATGGTGGATAAACTGCTGGCCGCCCTGCCTGAAACCGGCCGTCTGGCGGTGATGATTAACAATCTTGGCGGTGTTTCTGTTGCCGAAATGGCCATCATTACCCGCGAGCTGGCCAGCAGCCCGCTGCACTCGCGTATCGACTGGCTGATTGGCCCGGCCTCGCTGGTCACCGCGCTGGATATGAAAGGCTTTTCTCTCACGGCCATCGTGCTGGAAGAGAGCATCGAAAAAGCGCTGCTCACCGAAGTGGAAACCAGCAACTGGCCGACGCCGGTCCCACCGCGTGAAATCAGTTGTGTTCCGTCATCTCAGCGTAGCGCACGCGTGGAATTCCATCCCTCGGCAAACGCCCTGGTGGCCGGGATTGTGGAGCTTGTCACCGCAACCCTTTCCGATCTGGAGTCCGATCTTAATGCGCTGGATGCCAAAGTCGGCGATGGCGATACCGGTTCAACCTTTGCCGCTGGCGCACGCGAAATTGCCAGCCTGCTGCATCGCCAGCAGTTGCCGCTGGATAACCTTGCTACGCTGTTCGCGTTGATTGGCGAACGCCTGACCGTGGTGATGGGCGGTTCCAGCGGTGTGCTGATGTCGATCTTCTTTACCTCAGCCGGACAGAAACTGGAACAGGGAGCAAATATTGTCGAAGCATTAAATACGGGCCTGGCGCAGATGAAGTTCTACGGCGGCGCAGACGAAGGCGATCGCACCATGATTGACGCGCTGCAACCGGCCCTGACTTCACTGCTCGCGCAGCCGCAAAATTTGCAGGCCGCATTCGACGCCGCGCAAGCGGGAGCCGAACGAACCTGTTTGTCGAGTAAAGCCAATGCCGGTCGCGCATCGTATCTGAGCAGCGAAAGCTTGTTGGGTAATATGGACCCCGGCGCGCATGCCGTCGCAATGGTATTTAAAGCGCTGGCAGAGAGTGAATTGAGCTAAGCCATAAATGCCTGATGCGCTTCGCTTATCAGGCCTACGAGTACAAACCTATGTAGGCCGGGTAAGGCGCTTACGCCGCCATCCGGCAGAACGTTAACGATAAACGCGGATCCCGCCCTCTACGCCACGGCTAAACAGTACCTGCCAAAGCTCGATATCTCGGGCGCGGAAAGCCCCGGCGCAGGCGCATAAATAGTAATTAAACATTCTTCTGAAGGTGGCGGAATAACGTGACGACAGCTCCGGCCAGGCCTGATTAAAGCGCTCGTGCCAGGCCATCAGCGTTTTATCGTAATCGCTGCCAAAGTTATGCCAGTCCTCCATCACAAACCGTGATTCGCTGGCCTCGGCAATATGGGAAATCGACGGTAAGCAACCGTTCGGGAAAATGTATTTGTTGATCCATGGATCGACGCTCATCCCTTTTTTATTGCTACCGATGGTATGCAGCAGGAAGAGCCCGTCCGGTTTTAAACAACGGTCTGCGATGCTGAAATAGGTATCGTAGTTTTTCGGCCCGACGTGTTCAAACATCCCCACGGAGACAATGCGATCGTAGTGTTTATCAAGGTCGCGATAATCCTGCAGCAGAATGTTAACGTCCAGACCTTCACAGCGCTGCTGCGCCATTTTCTGCTGCTCTTTGGAAATGGTAACGCCTTCTACCACCGCGCCATAATGACGTGCCGCATACTCCGCCAGCCCGCCCCAGCCACAACCGATATCGAGTAAACGCATACCCGGTTTAAGCTGCAGCTTCTCGCAGATCATTTTTAATTTGGCATTTTGCGCATCTTCTAATGTGGTCGCATCTTTCCAGTAACCACAGGAATATTGCATATGCGGATCAAGCATCAGCGCAAAGAGATCGTTACCAATATCATAATGTTCTTTGCCGACTATCCATGCCCGGCTCCGCGACTGCAAATTAAACAGGCGCGCACAGGCAATGCGTAAAATATCTTTCAGATTTCCCGGCATCTGCTGGTCGAGTTTTGCTTTGAGGATTTTGCAGAACAGAATATCGAGCCGCTCACAGTCCCACCAGCCTTCCATATAGCTTTCACCAAGTCCTAATGAGCCTTGTTGCAATACCCGTTTAAAGAAACCGGTGTGATGAAGTTGAATGTCCCACGCTCGCGAGCCATTAATTCTGATATCCGCTTGCGAAAGCAGCTCTTTTCCCATTCGGGTCCAGTTATCATTTATTTCATTGACGATCACAGCATCTGAACAAAGCGAATTCATGGTATTTACCAAAAGTGGGCTAAAAATTCTTACACAAGATTATTATGGAAAAAAGGGTGTATGTATTATGATCTGCGGACAAGATCTATCGAGTAGCAGACACATCATCGGGATCATTGACGATTCATTTATGGAAACTCTCGCGCAAAAGCAGTGGAACTTCTACCCGGATAACTCCATGACGGAACTGCCGCAGGACGTGTACTTTCGCTCTTATGTCCTGGAAGCTAACCATCATGTTCCACAGCATTCACACTCTTTTATACAGTTTCATTTCGCCCGTAAAGGCAGTATGCGTATTGATGTTGCCGGCAAGTGCTGGATAATTCCGGCACATTATGGCATCTGGATCCCGAATAATACGGAGCATACGGTTTGGGCACTGGATGATGTGTATTTAGAAAATCTGGATATTAATCCGGGCTTTCTTGAAGAGAGCATTAATGAATGTAAAGTGGTGGCAATCAGTGATTTCGCCAGAGAGTTTATTCATTACGCCACGAATTCAATTTCAGGCCATTATGATAGCCAGTCAAAAGAGGGCAAGCTGGTCAGCGTCCTGGTCGACATTATTCTGCAGCTCCCGGAAGTCGCTTTTGTATTACCCTGGCCGCAGGATCGCGAATTAAACAAAGTTTGCCGAACCATACAAGAATCTCCCGCACTGGAGCATTCGGTTGAATACTGGTCGCAGCATCTGGGTATGTCTGCCCGTACCTTTTCACGCCATTTCAAAAAAGAAACCGGATTGCCTTTCAGCGTCTGGAAGCAAAAAATGCGTATTCTGGAATCCGTATTAATGCTGAAGAAAAATAAAAGCGTAACCGCCGTGGCGCTCGACGTGGGGTATTCAAGCACCGCGGCATTTAGCTACGCATTCCGCCAGGCGTTTGGCGTTCCGCCGTCTAATTACTGATTAACGGCGCTGATGCCAGTAAGCCGCTGCGCGAACCCGTTGCTGATCGAACGCCTCGGTTTCAAAGCGAGCACTCAGGTTTTTGACCACCTTCCCTTCACCGGTGATCCAGATGTAATAATCGTCTGCTGGCACGCTTAGCCGCGATAAGTGTTCATTCACCGCCTGCTCGTCATGACCGATAAACCACTGAATAGTAAACCCGTCGAGGTGGGCAAAATAGTCCTGGTATGCTGCATCTTGCACGCTGACCAGCGCCGTGACGTGCGGACGTACCGCTAAACGACTGAGCGACTCCAGGCGTCGGCGCAGCGCGGGCATTCCCGATTCATCACACACATAAACCTGATACGCATAATCCTCTGGCACCACCAAAGAACCGCGCGGTCCGCCAATTGTCAGCTTGTCCCCCTCACGGGCATTCATCGCCCACGTACTTGCCACGCCACCGTCATGGATATAAAAATCCAGCGCCAGCTCATGGCGCGCTTCGTCATACAACGGCGTGTAATCACGGGATAACGGACGTACGCCGTCAGCCCAGACAATGCCTTCATCGGTGACGACAGGCGGCACAAAATGGCTGCCCGGTTCAGGGAAAAAGACCTTGGTATGGTCGTCAAACCCGTGTGAGCTAAAACCGTCCAGAGCGTCCCCGCCCAGTACAATGCGCTGAAAGCCCGCGCTAATACGTTCTACGCGCAGGACGGTAAGTTCCCGAAAGCGCAGTTCATTACGAACGCGCTGGGGGTAGCGTGAGGTGTTTTTTGTCATTTTTTTCGCCTTGTGAAGATAATACGATATATCTAAATACATTTTTAAATGATAATGATTGCTAATCAAGAGGATTGCAAGCACTTTTTTGATATAGTCATCGTCAGATTAGACTGACAGCACCAACCAATAAAAACTGTTAATAATCATCACATTAAACAAAATATAATTTGTAGACTTGCAAGATGACAATTTTTAGATATAAATTAGATATATCTAAACAACATCAGGAGACGATGATGCAAAACCATCATGAAGGTTGCTGCAAACATACTGAGCACCAACACGAAGGCTGCTGCAAGGGTGAAGGACATCACCACGAAGGCCGCCACAACGAGCACCATGCAGGTTGCTGCAAAGGTGAAGAACATCGCCATGAAGGCTGTAACAAAGAACATCACCACGAACAGGGTTGTGGGCACCGTCGCGGGGGCGGTGGTCGTCGCCAACGCTTCTTCGGTCACGGAGAATTACGCCTGGTCATTCTGGATATCCTGACCCGCGACGCCAGCCACGGCTATGAGCTGATTAAAGCAATTGAAACCCTGACTCAGGGTAACTATACCCCGAGCCCGGGCGTTATCTATCCGACGCTGGATTTCTTGCAGGATCAGGCACTGATCACCATCAGCGACGAGGAAGGTGGGCGTAAACAGATTGCGATCACGACTCAGGGTCAGCAATGGCTGGATGAAAACCGTGAGCATCTGGAACATATCCACGAACGTATTAAAGCCCGCTGCGTGGGTTTTGAATTACGCAAGAATCCGCAGATGAAACGCGCGCTGGAAAACTTCAAAGCCGTGCTGGACCTACGGGTTAATCATGGTGATACCAGCGATGCGCAGATCAAAAAAATCATCGGTATTATCGATCGCGCTGCGCTGGATATTACTCAGCTGGATTAATTTACACTGCAGGCGGGACCCGTTTGCCCGCCGTTCCGCCTGTAGGGTTTATATTAATGTAGCACCGTGACAGCATCTTCCAGTCGACCAGCGCGATGCTTCACCATCGCAGAAATCTGGGCGCTCTCTTCAACCAGTTCGGCGTTTTTCTGCGTAATATTGCTCAGTTCATTCACTGCCCGAGTCAGGCTGGAAAGGCCATCTGACTGCTCCAGCGTTGAGTGGCTGATTTGGGCGATCAGCTGAGTGACGTTTTGCACCTGCGCCACAATATCGTCCATCGTGCGCCCTGCAGCGTGAACCTGATCGGAGCCGGACTGCACTTTATCGGCGCTGGCATCAATCAGCTTGCGGATATCATTGGCCGCACTGGCGCTGCGACTGGCAAGATGACGCACTTCTCCCGCCACCACGGCGAACCCTTTCCCTTGCTCACCTGCCCGTGCAGCTTCAACGGCGGCGTTCAAAGCCAGAATGTTGGTCTGGAAAGCAATATCGTTAATCAGCGTCGTAATGGTGCCGATCCTCTGGGTGCTGTTGGCGATATCGTCCATGGTTTTGATGACGGTATCCATCGCCTCACCGCCGTGCGTTGCCGCGCTGCTGGCGGCGATGGAGAGTTTATCGGCTGCGGCGGCGGTCTCAGAGTTTTGTTTTACCGATGCCGCCATCTGATTCATGGTGGTCACCGTTTCCTGCACATTCTCTACGGTCTGCTGCGTATGCTTGTTTAAATCATCACTGCCTTTCGCCAGCGTTTCACTGTCGCTGCGTACACAACTCACCTGGCTGGAGACATCATGGATGAGCCAACGGCACATTAGCCCCAGTTGCCCGACCGCTCGCAGCATCAGGCCCAGCTCATCACTGCGGTTAAGATGCGACACGCTGTTCCGCTCACCGGTCGCCACTTTAAGCGCCTGACGGGCGACATTCTCAATAGGACGCACAATCTGCCATTCGAAAATAGCCGTTCCTAAAAGCATCACCAACACGCTCGTCAGCAGTAATGGCCATTCGGCGCCCATTTGCTGCAATGCGGCCGCCAGTAAAATAAACATAAACGCCATTACGCTGCGCACTCGCCAGCGAATCGGCAGCGCCGGGAATTTACCCAACCAGCCTTTGCGTACCACCAGGCCTTTATGAATTCGTCGATTGCAACGCCCTTCATTCAGCGCTTTATATAAAGGCTCTACCGCCGCAATCTCCTCGTCAGTTGCCCGGGTACGGATCGACATATACCCGGTTACACGCCCTTCCCGCACCATCGGCACCGCATTGGCCCTTACCCAGTAGTGATCGCCATTCTTACGCCGGTTTTTCACAATCCCGCTCCATGGCTCACCCTGCTTCAGGGTGTACCACATATCCGCAAACGCCGCTTTTGGCATGTCCGGATGACGAACCAGGTTGTGCGGTTTTTCGAGCAATTCATTTAGTTGATAGCCACTGACCTGGACAAAGGTATCGTTCGCATGGGTGATATAGCTTTGTAAATCGGTAGTCGACATGAGGGTGATATCATCATCCAGCGGTGTATTTTGCTGACTAACGTAGGGATGAGAAGACATGATTGCGTCCTGTGCAGGTTATCTGGTTGTTAACTCTTTCGGCTTATGTTATTTCGGCGATAATTTTTTTATCTTTAGTTGTTAAATTTGATTTAGATCGCAATTTGCGATTAAACCTCAAAATTTGTACGCATTCTAATCCATTGATTTAAAATACTTTCAATCAGAAACTATTCAATTTCACTTCTACCAATGCACCGTCACAGGGCGAATATTGCTCATTTTTAGCGCAGAAAAGGGGTTTTCCGATCTGTTTTCTCAGTCTGAACATGGGCAAAATGCCAGCAAATGTTAAAGACTGGCATTAAATGTTGCGCAAATAAGATGTTTCCTGGTGTTTATCCCGATTTTTGCTAAGCGCGCCGGAATGGCGCAATCCCTGCAATACTTAAATCAGTATCATGTGATACGCGAGCTCCGGGAGCATATTTTGAACAGGTTACCTTCCAGCGCATCGGCCCTGGCCTGCAGCGCACACGCACTGAATCTCATCGAAAAGCGCACGCTTGATCATGAGGAAATGAAATCACTAAACCGAGAGGTGATTGAATACTTCAAGGAGCATGTCAATCCGGGGTTCTTAGAGTATCGAAAATCTGTAACAGCAGGCGGGGATTACGGAGCCGTAGAGTGGCAAGCGGGAAGCCTGAATACGCTTGTCGACACCCAGGGGCAGGAGTTCGTCGATTGCCTGGGTGGTTTTGGAATTTTCAACGTGGGGCACCGTAATCCAGTCGTGGTTTCCGCCGTACAGAATCAACTCGCGAAACAACCTCTGCATAGCCAGGAGCTACTCGACCCTCTGCGGGCCATGCTGGCAAAAACCCTCGCCGCACTGGCCCCAGGTAAGCTGAAATACAGTTTTTTCTGTAACAGCGGGACCGAGTCGGTTGAAGCCGCTCTGAAGCTGGCGAAAGCGTATCAATCACCGCGCGGTAAATTTACGTTTATTGCCACCAGCGGCGCATTCCACGGTAAATCGCTGGGCGCGCTGTCCGCCACGGCTAAATCCACCTTCCGCAAACCCTTTATGCCGCTGCTGCCGGGTTTCCGCCATGTACCGTTTGGCGATATTAACGCGATGCGCACCGTGCTCAGCGAGTGTAAAAAAACCGGTGACGACGTCGCTGCCGTGATCCTCGAACCGATCCAGGGTGAAGGGGGCGTGATCCTGCCGCCGCAAGGGTATTTAACCGCCGTTCGTAAACTTTGCGATGAGTTTGGCGCGCTAATGATCCTTGACGAAGTGCAGACCGGCATGGGTCGTACTGGCAAAATGTTCGCCTGCGAACACGAAAACGTGCAGCCCGACATTATGTGCCTGGCTAAAGCGCTGGGCGGCGGCGTGATGCCCATTGGCGCAACCATTGCCACCGAAGAGGTATTCTCCGTCCTGTTCGACAATCCTTTCCTGCATACCACCACGTTTGGCGGCAACCCGCTTGCTTGCGCGGCTGCGCTGGCCACCATTAACGTCCTGCTGGAGCAAAATTTACCGGCTCAGGCGGAGCAGAAAGGCGATATGTTGCTGGATGGTTTCCGCCAGCTTGCGCGGGAATACCCGGACCTGGTACATGATGTACGCGGTAAGGGCATGCTGATGGCGATTGAGTTTGTTGATAATGAAATCGGCTACAACTTTGCCAGTGAGATGTTCCGCCAGCGGGTGCTGGTAGCCGGCACGCTGAACAATGCCAAGACGATCCGTATCGAACCGCCGTTGACGTTAACGATCGAGCAATGCGATCTGGTATTGCGAGCAACGCGCAAAGCCCTGGCAGCATTACGGGTGAGCGTGGAGCAGGTGTAACAACCTTACCCGGCCTATAAAAGACACCCTTTTGTAGGCCGGATAAGGCGTAGCCGCCATCCGGCAATTAGCCTAACTCAAACAATCCGCACACCCACTGGCATCACCCGTTCTGGCGTTAACAGCACGCTTTCGCCGCCATCATCCGTCTCAGCGCACAGCAGCATACACTCAGATGTTTCACCGCGCATTTTGGCCTTTTGCAGGTTACACAGCACCACTACCGTTTTCCCCATTAGCTCCTCTTCGCTGTAATAAGGAACCAGGCTGGTCACGGTTTGCAGCGTACGCTCTCCAACATCTACCTGTACGATATACAGCTTATCGGCATTGTCATGGCGCTTTACCTGTGCGATTTTTCCAACACGTATTTCCATTCGGGCAAAATCAGCAAATGCGACGATATCCATTGTTTTCTCCTCTGGTAAAATTTTACTAAATACTAGCAAAATATTTTCCAGGCATTGTTCTCAAAAGCGGGAAAATGACGTACTCATCACACTCTGAAAGCCCGGTTTTACCCCGAGCATGTCAATTAAACATGCTTTTTTTACTGAAAACAGATGAATAGATAAGCACTTCATTTACAATGCGCAGGTAACTCAGGGAAAAGGCAAACATGGCAACACTTAAAGACATCGCAATCGAAGCTGGCGTGTCCCTGGCGACAGTGTCCCGGGTTTTAAACGATGACCCCACGCTGAATGTAAAAGAAGAGACTAAGCATCGCATTCTGGAGATCGCGGAAAAGCTGGAGTACAAAACCAGCAGCGCCCGTAAGAACCAGACCAATGCGCTCGGCCCCCAGCATATTCTGGCGCTCTACAGCTATCAGCAGGATTTGGAAATCAACGATCCTTACTACCTCGCGATCCGCCATGGGATTGAAACCCAGTGTGAGAAACTCGGGATCGAACTGACCAACTGCTATGAGCACAGTGGACTGCCGGAGAGCAAACACATTACCGGCATTCTTATTGTCGGCAAGCCTTTTCCCGCTCTGCGCGAGGCGGCAACAGCGCTTACCGACAACATCTGCTTTATCGATTTCCATGAACCCGGCAGCGAATATGACGCCGTCGATATCGATCTGGCCCGCATCAGCAAAGAGAGCATCGACTTTTTCATTGCCCAGGGCGTCACCCGCATTGGCTTCATCGGTGGTGAAGACCAGCCGGGCAAGGCCGATATCCGCGAAGCCGCGTTTGTCGAATACGGTCGTCTGCAGCAGGTCGTTTCTGAACAGGACATCTATCGCGGCGGTTTCTCTAGTTCATCAGGCTATGAACTGGCTAAAGAAATGCTGGCAAAACCCGACTATCCCAGCGCCCTGTTTGTGGCTTCAGATTCGATTGCTATTGGCGTTCTGCGCGCCATCCACGAGCGTGGTCTGAACATTCCACAGGATATTTCGCTGATAAGCGTTAATGATATTCCAACGGCGCGTTTCACCTTTCCTCCGCTTTCCACCGTTCGCATTCATTCTGAAATGATGGGCAGTCAGGGCGTCAACCTGCTGTTCGAGAAAGCCCGCGACGGGCGTGCGCTTCCCCTGCTGGTTTTTGTTCCCAGCAAACTGAAACTGCGCGGCACCACCCGCTAAAATCCCCCGTTAACCCGCCCGGTTTCT
The DNA here is from genome assembly GCF_030334545.1 of Citrobacter sp. Ce129. Lineage (NCBI taxonomy): Bacteria > Pseudomonadati > Pseudomonadota > Gammaproteobacteria > Enterobacterales > Enterobacteriaceae > Citrobacter > Citrobacter sp. Ce129. The sequence continues at coordinate 192,393 of NZ_JAOWDS010000053.1, read as the reverse complement.
TCTGATGCCGGGCGCGCATTGTCATGCATTCTTTTCTGCGTCCGAATTATTTTCGTGATCCAGTTAAAGTAAATCACTTCATCCGCTATATTTTAGTAAAACTTTTACTAAAATCACCATCAATTACACTTACTCACCATTACAATGAATGGTTCCGATTTTTCTCCACCGGGAGGCCTTATGAATCGCTGGGAAAACATTCAGCTCACCCACGAAAATCGACTGGCGCCACGCGCATATTTTTTCTCTTATGACTCCGTTGCGCAGGCTCGCTCGTTTGCCCGCGAAACCAGCAGCCTCTTTCAACTGTTAAGCGGTCAGTGGAATTTTCAGTTCTTTGAGCATCCGCTACAGGTGCCGGAAGCCTTTACGTCGCAGTTTATGAACGACTGGGGTAGCATCACCGTCCCAGGCATGTGGCAGATGGAAGGACACGGTAAGCTGCAGTATACCGACGAAGGTTTTCCTTTCCCGATTGATGTCCCCTACGTTCCGACCAATAACCCCACCGGAGCCTACCAGCGCATTTTCTCCCTCAGCGAAGGCTGGCAGGGCAAACAGACGCTGATAAAGTTTGATGGCGTAGAAACCTACTTCGAAGTTTACGTGAATGGTCAGTACGTTGGCTTCAGCAAAGGCAGCCGCCTGACGGCCGAATTTGATATCAGCGCAATGGTGCGCACCGGTGACAACCTGCTGTGCGTTCGCGTAATGCAATGGGCTGATTCCACCTACGTTGAAGACCAGGACATGTGGTGGTCGGCGGGAATTTTCCGCGACGTCTATCTGGTAGGCAAACAGGCGACCCATATTCAGGATTTTACCGTTCGCACCGAGTTCGATGATGACTATCGCGACGCCACCCTCTCTTGCGACATTGCGCTGGAAAACCAGGCCGCCACGCCGGCGATAGCGTCGCTCGAATACACCTTGTTTGACGCTGAGCAGGCGCTGCATAGCGGCGTGATTAATACCCTGAAGGTGGATAAACAAACGCAGACCGCGTTTAATTTCAAGGTCAGCGCGCCGCAGCAGTGGTCGGCGGAATCGCCGTATCTCTACCATCTGGTGATGACGCTGAAAGATGCCAGCGGCAACATCCTTGAAGTCGTGCCACAGCGCGTCGGATTCCGCGATATTAAAGTTCGCGACGGTCTGTTTTACATCAATAATCGCTACGTGATGCTGCATGGCGTTAACCGCCACGATAACGATCATCTTAAGGGTCGCGCGGTCGGTATGGATCGCGTTGAAAAAGATCTGCTGTTAATGAAGCAGCACAATATCAACTCCGTACGCACCGCCCATTACCCGAACGATCCGCGCTTCTATGAATTGTGCGATATCTACGGTCTGTTCGTGATGGCCGAAACCGACGTTGAATCTCACGGCTTCGCTAATATCGGCGATATCAGCCGGATAACCGACGATCCGCTATGGGAAAATGTCTACGTTGAGCGCATCGTGCGCCACGTCCATGCGCAGAAAAACCACCCGTCGATCGTCATCTGGTCACTCGGCAACGAATCCGGATACGGCTGTAACATCCGCGCCATGTATCACGCTGCAAAAGCGCTGGATGACACGCGTTTGATCCATTACGAAGAAGATCGTGACGCCGAAGTGGTGGATATCATCTCCACCATGTACACCCGCGTGCCGCTGATGAATGAGTTTGGTGAATATCCGCATCCTAAGCCACGCATCATCTGCGAGTATGCGCACGCCATGGGTAACGGTCCCGGCGGGCTAACGGAATATCAGAACGTCTTCTATCAGCATGATTGCATTCAGGGGCACTATGTCTGGGAGTGGTGCGATCACGGGATTCAGGCCAAAGATGACGACGGCAACGTCTGGTACAACTATGGCGGCGACTACGGCGACTATCCGAACAACTACAACTTCTGCCTTGATGGCCTGATTTATTCCGATCAAACCCCAGGACCAGGACTGCAAGAGTACAAGCAGGTAATTGCGCCAGTGAAAGTACGCGCACAGGATCTGGCTCGCGGCGAACTGCGGGTAGAAAACAAACTGTGGTTCACCACGCTTGACGACTACACCTTGCATATTGAGGTTCGCGCCGAAGGAGATACGCTCTCTGTTCAGCAGATAAAACTACGTGACGTTCCTCCCAACAGCGATGCGCTCCTGCAATGCGCACTGCCGGAGCTGGATGCGCGCGAAGCGTTCCTTAACGTCAGTGTGACGAAAGATTCCCGCACGCTATACAGCGAAGCCGGGCATCACATCGCGACGTATCAGTTTCCACTGAAAGCCAGAACGGCGGCTACCGTACCGTTTAGTCTGCAAAATTCCACCCCTCTGACGCTGGAAGACAGCCGCCAGAGCTGCACCGTTCGCGGTTATAACTTCCATCTGACCTTCTCAAAGCTGACCGGTAAGCCGATCGCCTGGAACGTCAATGGCGAAGAGCTGATTACCCGCGAGCCGAAGATTAATTTCTTCAAACCGACCATTGATAACCACAAGCAAGAGTTCGAAGGCCTCTGGCAGCCGAATCATTTACAGATTATGCAGGAGCATCTGCGCGAGTTTACCCTTGAGCAAACCGATGATGCGCTGCTGATAACCAGCCAGACCATTATCGCCCCGCCGGTATTCGATTTCGGTATGCGCTGCACCTATCGCTGGCGCATTGCCGCGGACGGTCAGTTGAACGTAGAGCTTTCCGGCCAGCCTTACGGAGAGTACCGGGACATCATTCCTTGCATCGGCTTCACGATGGGCATCAACGGTGATTTGGGCCAGGTGGCATATTACGGACGTGGTCCCGGTGAAAACTATGCCGATAGCCAGCAGGCCAACATCATCGACATCTGGCGCAGCAGCGTGGATGAGATGTTCGAAAATTATCCGTTCCCGCAAAACAACGGCAATCGTCAGGACGTGCGCTGGGCAACGCTAACCAACCGCCACGGCAACGGTCTTCTGGTGGTTGGGCAGCGCCCTGTCAACCTGAGCGCCTGGCGCTATACGCCAGAAAATATCTTCGCCGCACAGCACTGCAACGCGCTACAGCGTAGCGATGACATCACCCTGAATCTGGACCACCAGTTGTTGGGATTAGGTTCCAATTCGTGGGGAAGTGAGGTGCTCGATTCCTGGCGCGTCTGGTTTACATCATTCAGCTACGGCTTCACGTTGTTGCCGTTTTCCGGCAGCGAGTCTGGCGCTCAAACCACCGCCAACCGCGCCTTTGGCACCGGATTCTTTTCCACGAATTTGCACAGCGAGAATACAAAATGAGGATCATCGACAACTTAGAGCAGTTCCAGCAACGCTATGCTTCGGGTCGGAAATGGCAACGCTGCGTCGAGGCTATTGAAAATATTGACAATATTCAGCCAGGCGTCGCCCACTCGATCGGTGATTCCCTGAGCTACCGCGTGGAAACAGACTCCGCGACCGATGCGCTGTTTACCGGCCATCGTCGTTATTTTGAGATCCATTACTACCTGCAAGGACAGCAAAAAATAGAGTATGCCGCCAAAGAGGATCTCCAGGTGGTTGAATTCTATCGCGATGAAACCGATCGCGAATATCTGAAAGGTTGTGGAAAAACCGTAGAAGTGCACGAAGGACAAATGGTTATTTGTGACAACCATGAGGCCTATCGTTTTATTTGTAATAACGCAGTGAAAAAAGTCGTACTCAAAGTCACCATCGAAGATGGTTATTTTCATAATAAATAAAAACACAGGCGGCGCCGACGTTGCGCCGCCAGTACCCTATAATAATCAGGAATCGGAGATGTGCTATGTCTGATACCAAACGCAATACCATCGGCAAGTTCGGCTTACTTTCACTCACTTTTGCCGCGGTTTATAGTTTTAATAACGTAATCAATAATAATATTGAGCTTGGTCTGGCATCCGCACCGATGTTTTTCCTCGCGACGATTTTCTACTTTATTCCATTCTGTTTAATCATCGCCGAATTTGTTTCGCTGAATAAAAACTCCGAAGCCGGTGTCTACGCATGGGTAAAAAGTTCGCTGGGCGGACGTTGGGCATTTATTACCGCCTACACCTACTGGTTCGTTAATCTGTTCTTTTTTACCTCGCTTTTGCCCCGCGTTATCGCCTACGCCTCATATGCTTTTTTAGGCTACGAATACATTCTGACGCCGTTCGCGACTACCGTGTTAAGTATGGTGCTGTTTGCCTTCTCCACCTGGGTTTCGACCAACGGCGCAAAAATGTTAGGACCAATTACCTCAGTCACCTCCACGTTGATGCTGCTGCTGACGCTATCCTATATCTTACTGGCGGGTACTGCGCTGGTTGGCGGCGTACAGCCTGCTGACCCTATCACCGTAGACGCAATGATCCCGAATTTTAACTGGGCCTTCCTGGGTATCACCACCTGGATCTTTATGGCGGCAGGCGGCGCAGAGTCGGTGGCGGTGTACGTCAACGACGTCAAGGGTGGTTCCAAATCATTCGTGAAGGTCATAATCATTGCCGGGATTTTTATCGGCGTGCTCTATTCCATCTCCTCGGTGCTGATCAACGTCTTTGTCAGCAGCAAAGAGCTGAAGTTTACCGGTGGTTCGGTGCAGGTATTCCACGGCCTGGCGGCATATTTCGGCCTGCCGGAACTGGTCGTGAACCGCTTTGTCGGCCTGGTCTCCTTTACCGCGATGTTCGGCTCTCTGCTGATGTGGACCGCCACGCCGGTGAAGATCTTCTTCTCTGAAATTCCGGCGGGTATTTTCGGTAAAAAAACCGTCGAACTGAATGAAAATGGCGTTCCGGCCCGCGCAGCGTGGATCCAGTTCCTGATCGTTATCCCGCTGATGATTATCCCAACCCTCGGCTCCAATACCGTGCAGGATTTAATGAACACCATCATCAACATGACCGCCGCCGCATCGATGCTGCCGCCGCTGTTTATTATGCTGGCTTACCTGAATCTGCGCGCAAAACTGGATCACTTACCGCGTGACTTCCGTATGGGTTCGCAAAAAACCGGCATTATTGTGGTCTCGATGCTGATTGTCCTTTTCACCATCGGATTTATCGCCTCTACCTTCCCGACCGGCGGTAACATCATAACCATTATTTTCTATAACGTTGGTGGCATTGTTATTTTCCTCGGCTTCGCCTGGTGGAAATACAGTAAATACATCAAAGGGCTGACCAAAGAAGAAAAAGCTATTGAGGCGGCCCCTGCTTCAGATATCAATTAATGACTAAAACAGAATAACAATAAACAATATTCGCCAAGGCTATAACCAAAATAATTCGAGTTGCATGAAGGCGGCAAGTGAGTGAATTCCCAGGAGCATAGATAACTATGTGACTGGGGTGAACGAACGTAGCTAACGCACATGCAGCTTGAAGTATGACGGGTATATAACAATAAAAATTATCTTTTATTTGGCTTAGGATCGAAGCATGAAAAACATTAGCCTCTGTTGCAGGGCAATTCTTGCCCTGCCCTTTTTCTGCGTCTCCTCTCTGGGTGCAGAAGAAGTTCGCCCTGCAGAACACGACGACACGAAAACGCCCGAAATATCTTCCCCGTCATTTCGTTTTTATGGCGAATTGGGCATGGGTGGATATATGGATTTAGAAGGAAAAGACAAACATAAATACAGCGATGGTACCTATATAGAAGGTGGCCTGGAGATAAAACACGGCTCGTGGTTTGGTCTGATCTACGGCGAGGGCTGGACCGTACAAGCGGACCATCAGGGCAATGCCTGGGTTCCTGACCATAGCTGGGGCGGATTCGAAGGCGGGATCAACCGCTTTTACGGTGGTTACCGCACCGATGATGGCACGGAGCTGATGCTCAGCCTGCGCCAGGACTCTTCGCTGGATGACCTGCAATGGTGGGGGGATTTCACTCCAGACCTGGGCTACGTCATTCCTAATACCCGCGACATCATGACCGCCATTAAGGTGCAAAACCTGACCGGTCCTTTGCGCTACAGCGTGACCGCGACGCCCGCCGGACACCACGACGAGAGCAAAGCCTGGCTGCACTTTGGTAAATACGATCGCTACGACGATAAATATACCTATCCGGCCATGATGAACGGCTACATCCAGTACGATCTGATCGAAAGCGTAACCTGGATGAACGGCCTGGAGATAACGGATGGTACCGGACAGTTGTTCCTGACCGGTATCCTCTCGCCCAACTTCGCCGCCCGCGCCTGGCACCACACGGGCCGCGCCGACGGGCTGGATGTGCCCGGCACCGAGACCGGCTTTATGGTCAGCGCGATGTATGAAGCACTAAAAGGCGTTTACCTCTCCACCGCTTATAGTTACGCCAAACACCGACCGGATAGCTATGAGGACGAAACCACTTCCTTTATGCAGTTCGGTATCTGGTATGAATACGGCGGCGGGCGTTTCGCTACCGCCTTCGACAGCCGGTTCTATATGCAGAATGCATCTGGCGACCCGAGCGACCAAATCTTCCTGATGCAATATTTCTATTGGTAACAAGGACCGGAACACCATGAACATGAAACCTCTTCTTACGCCGCTGGCCTGCATCCTGCTGATGAACGTCTCCGCGCATGCCGCCAGTGCTGACGACTTTAAAAACATCATTAATCGCACCGGTGCGCCGGGCTACATGCATGACTACGATCACGACGACCACCAGCGCTTTAATCCCTTTTTCGATCTTGGCGCCTGGCACGGTCATTTGCTGCCGGACGGTCCCGCCACGATGGGCGGCTTTCCGGGCGTGGCATTGCTGACCGAAGAATACATCAATTTTATGGCCAATAATTTTGACCGTCTGACGGTGTACCAGCACGGTAAAAAGGTCGATTTCGCACTTGAGGCCTACAGCATTCCGGGCGCGCTAGTGCAAAAGCTGTCATCTAAGCATGTGCAAATAGAGATGACGCTGCGTTTTGCCAGTCCCCGCACCTCGCTGCTGGAAACCAAAATCACCAGCGACACGCCGCTGGATCTGGTGTGGGACGGCGACCTGCTATCGAAGCTGGAAGCCAAAGAGGGAAAAGCGCTGTCAGATAAAACCATTGATGGCGAATTCCCTGGCTATCAGCGCAAAATCACCGCCACACACGATGGCCTGAAAGTCACCTTCGGCAAAGTGCGCTCAACCTGGGATCTGCTCACCTCCGGTGAGTCGGAGTATCAGGTGCATAAATCTGTCGCCATGAAAACGACGGTTAACGGTCATCGCTTCATGGGGAAGGCCCATATCAAAGGTTCAACCACTTTCTACACCACCTATTCTCATCTGCTTACCGCCGAGGATGTGGCGAAAGAGCAGCCGCAGATCCGCGATATTCTGGCGCGCCCGGCCTGGTATCTTGCGGCATCGCAAAAGCGCTGGGCAGATTATCTGCAAAAAGGCTTAACCAACCCGGATGCCACAACGGAACAAACCCGGGTCGCGGTTAAAGCTATTGAAACGCTGAACGGCAACTGGCGCTCGCCAGGCGGGGCGGTAAAACACAATACCGTGACGCCTTCGGTCACCGGCCGCTGGTTCTCCGGCAACCAAACCTGGCCGTGGGACACCTGGAAGCAGGCCTTCGCCATGGCGCACTTTAACCCGGATATCGCCAAAGAGAACATTCGCGCCGTCTTTTCATGGCAGGTTAAACCTGGCGATCCGGTTCGTGCGCAGGATGCCGGATTCCTTCCCGACCTGATTGCCTGGAATCTCAGCCCGGAACGCGGCGGCGACGGCGGTAACTGGAACGAGCGCAACACCAAACCCAGCCTGGCGGCCTGGTCGGTGATGGAGGTTTACAACGTCACCAAAGACAAGGCCTGGCTCGAAGAGATGTATCCAAAGCTGGTGGCGTATCACGACTGGTGGCTGCGTAACCGCGATCACAACGGCAACGGCGTGCCGGAATACGGCGCTACGCGCGATAAAGCCCACAATACCGACAGCGGTGAAATGCTGTTTACGGTGAAAAAAGGCGACAAGGAAGAAACCCTCTTTGGACTGAACAACTACGCCGCCGTGATCGATAAAGGCCAGTATGACAGCCTGGAGATCCCGGCACAGATTGCCGCCTCGTGGGAGTCCGGTCGTGATGATGCGGCAGTATTCGGTTTTATCGATAAAGATCAACTGGATAAATACGTCGCGAGCGGTGGAAAACGCAGCGACTGGGTGGTGAAATTTGCCGAAAACCGCAGTAAAGACGGTAAGTTGCTGGGTTACTCGCTAATGCAGGAGTCGGTGGATCAGGCCAGCTACATGTACAGCGACAACCATTATCTGGCGCAGATGGCGACCCTGCTCGGTAAACACCAGGAGGCGCAGCGCTACCGCCAGTTGGCGCAAAATCTCGCGGATTACATCAATACCTGTATGTTCGACCCTGACACCCAATTCTTCTATGACGTCAGGATCGAAGATACCCCGCTGGCAAACGGCTGTGCGGGTAAACCGATCGTCGAACGCGGCAAAGGGCCGGAAGGCTGGTCGCCGCTGTTTAACGGTGCGGCGACGCAGACCCATGCGGACGCGGTGGTTAAGGTGATGCTCGACCCCAAAGAGTTCAACACCTTTGTCCCGCTTGGCACGGCGGCGTTGACCAACCCGGCTTTCGGCGCGGATATATACTGGCGCGGGCGCGTCTGGGTGGATCAGTTCTGGTTCGGGCTAAAAGGGATGGAGCGTTACGGCTATCGCGATGAAGCGTTAAAACTGGCGGATACCTTCTTCAGCCACGCCAAAGGCCTGACCGCAGACGGTCCGATTCAGGAAAACTATAACCCATTGACCGGCGCCCAACAGGGCGCACCGAACTTCTCCTGGAGCGCGGCGCATCTCTATATGCTGTATAACGATTTTCTTAAAAAACAGTAATCGGTAGCATTTTGCCGGATGACGTTTCGCTCATCCGGCCCACAAAGACACATTTTCACCGGCCGGGTTAGGTGCTTGCACCGACATTCGGAAAATTCATTCTCTGCTCCCACTCCTTTTTTGAATCCCATCACAATCACGGCATTCCCCTTTTCCCTTTTACGCGGCGACGGCTAAATTATTAACTCATCCGACCACATAACAATAATTTTACATACTGGACACCTTTATGAGCTATCCGTCGCTGTTCGCCCCGCTCGATTTAGGCTTCACCACGCTTAAAAACCGCGTGCTGATGGGTTCAATGCATACCGGGCTGGAGGAGTATCCCGACGGTGCCCAACGGCTGGCCGCGTTCTACGCCGAACGCGCCCGTCACGGTGTGGCTCTGATTGTGAGCGGAGGTATTGCGCCTGCGCTTTCCGGCGTAGGGATGGAAGGTGGCGCGATGCTCAACGACACCAGCCAGCTTGCACACCATCGTGTCATTACCGACGCCGTGCATGATGAAGGCGGCAAAATCGCCCTGCAAATTCTGCATACCGGGCGTTACAGCTACCAGCCGCATCTGGTGGCGCCTTCTGCCATTCAGGCGCCAATCAACCGCTTTACGCCGCATGAACTGACGCACGATGAAGTGCTGCAGTTGATTGAAGATTTTGCCCACTGCGCACAGCTGGCACGGGAAGCGGGCTACGATGGCGTAGAAGTGATGGGTTCGGAAGGGTATCTCATCAACGAATTCCTGACTCTGCGTACCAACCAGCGCGATGACCAATGGGGCGGTGAGTATGCCAACCGCATGCGTTTTGCCGTTGAGGTGGTGCGAGCGGTACGCCAGCGTGCCGGGAATGACTTTATTATTATCTTCCGCCTGTCGATGCTCGATCTGGTGGAAAACGGTGGAACCTTCGACGAAACCGTCCAGTTGGCGCAGGCTATAGAAGCCGCCGGGGCCACCATTATTAACACCGGTATTGGCTGGCATGAGGCGCGTATTCCCACTATCGCTACCCCGGTACCGCGCGGCGCGTTTAGCTGGGTGACGCGTAAGCTGAAAGGGCATGTGACGATCCCACTGGTCACCACCAACCGCATTAACGACCCCCAGGTCGCCGATGACATTCTGGCCCGTGGCGACGCCGATATGGTGTCGATGGCCCGTCCGTTCCTCGCCGATGCCGAACTGCTGTCAAAAGCGCAGACCGGACGAGCAGATGAGATCAACACCTGTATCGGCTGTAACCAGGCCTGTCTCGATCAGATCTTCGTTGGCAAAGTCACCTCTTGTCTGGTGAATCCGCGAGCCTGCCATGAAACCAAAATGCCGATCGTTGCGGCAACTGTGCAGAAAAATCTGGCGGTTGTCGGCGCAGGCCCTGCCGGCCTCGCCTTCGCTATTAATGCTGCTGCACGCGGACATCACGTCACGCTGTTTGACGCGCATGGCGAGATTGGCGGGCAGTTTAATATCGCCAAACAGATCCCCGGCAAAGAAGAATTCTATGAAACCCTGCGCTACTACCGCCGGATGATCGACGTGACTGGCGTGACGCTAAAGCTGAATCACTTTGTCAGCGCACGCGATCTGCACACCTTCGACGAAGTGATCCTTGCCAGCGGGATCGAGCCGCGCATGCCGCCGATCGAGGGGATCGAACATCCTAAAGTGCTGAGCTATCTCGACGTCCTGCGCGATAAAACGCCAGTGGGCAAACGCGTGGCAATCGTTGGCTGCGGCGGGATCGGTTTCGATACTGCCATGTATCTGAGCCAGCCCGGCGATCCCACCAGCCAGAACATTGCGGAGTTCTGCGTGGAATGGGGGATCGACACCAGCCTGCAACAGCCTGGCGGTTTACGCCCGGAAGGTCCGCACTTATCCCGCAGCCCGCGCCAGATAGTGATGCTGCAGCGCAAAGCCAGCAAACCGGGACAAGGTTTAGGTAAAACGACGGGGTGGATCCATCGCACCACCCTGCTCTCACGCGGCGTAAAAATGATCCCTGCAGTCAGTTATCAGAAGATTGATGATGATGGGTTACACGTCGTGCTGAACGGTGAACCGGTGATCTTTAACGTGGATAACGTGGTGATTTGCGCCGGACAAGAGCCGCGCCGTGAGCTGGTCGATCCGCTCCATGCGGCAGGTAAAACGGTGCATCTGATCGGCGGCTGCGATGTGGCGATGGAACTGGATGCCCGACGTGCTATTGCGCAAGGCACCCGACTGGCGCTGGAAATTTAACAGGATGTAATTCGTAGGCCGGATAAGGCGTTAGCCGCCATCCGGCATCCCTGTTAGCGACGACGACCGGTTTTAACCGCCTTCAGCACCACAAATTTATTATTGGTGGCAATGGTTACGCAGTTGCCGAAAATCTTCTTCAGCTTGTGGAAGTAGTCGAGGTGACGGTTAGCCACAATGTACAGCTCACCGTTGATTTTCAGGCAGCGGCGGGCGTGGTGGAACATCTCCCAGGCAATGTTATCCGTCAGCGCGTGCTTTTGATGGAACGGAGGGTTGCACAGCACGGCGTTAAAGCGGAACGGTTCGACGCCAGACAGCGCGTTGTTGATCATAAACTCGCAGCGATCCAGCGCTTCAGGCATGTTACTTTCCACGTTCAAACGGCTTGAAGCCACCGCCATCGGCGATTCATCAACAAATACCACGCTGGCTTCCGGGTTCTTCGCCAGCAGCGTCATACCGATAACGCCGTTACCGCAGCCGAGATCCACAATCTCCCCCTCGAGGTTTTCCGGCAGATGCTCGATAAAAAAGCGCGCGCCGATATCCAGCCCGGTACGGGAGAAGACGTTAGCGTGGTTATGGATAGTCCAGTCGGTACCTTCCAGCTTCCAGCTCAGCGTTTGCGAGGCTGCGGCCAGCTCAGGTTTGCTAAACGTACAGTTGATTAGACGCGCTTTTTTCCACGCCAGCGTCGTGGTGGTTGGACCCAGCACTTTTTCAAACAGTTCCAGCGTCGAGGTATGCACATCACGCGCTTTTGCCCCAGCGATGATGCGCGTTTGCGGCGTTACCACTTCGCGCAGCGCGCGCAGCTGCTGCTCCAGCAGCGCCATGGTTTTTGGCAGCTTTATCAGCACCACGCCCGGCGCCTGCGGATACTCCGCGGTGCTGTCGAGGAATTTGACGCTCGACTCGGCAATATCGTTGTGGCGCAGGTTCTCGCGTGTGGCAAGCTCGCTGAGATAGGAGTCGCCAATGCTGTACGGCGTATGTTCCGCCAGCGCACAGCCCAGCGCGCCGAAGGTATCATTCAGGATCAGCACCGGGCCGCTAATCTCGGTATCGTCCAGCTGTTGCAGCAGATATTCATCGGCTGCTTCCCACGCCAGCAGCGGGTTAACGTCGTCCGTTTCCGGGAAACGTTTAAGTGTCAGTGAACGGAAACCGTTGTCTGTGTGGCTCATCGGCCCTCCTGAATGGTAAAATTTCGGCGTATCCCTGAAAAGGGTGCGTGAGTATACAACATTTTGAATACACAAAATCATTCAAGTTGCATCAAGGCGGCAAGTGAGTGAATCCCCGGGAGCGTACATTTAGTACGTGACTGGGGTGCGCGAACGCAGCCAACACAGAGGCAGCTTGAAGGATGAAGTGGATGGGACATGAATGAACCAACTAACTTACCTCCAGGGCTATCCGGAACATTTGCTTTCTCAGGTGAGAACGCTGATAGCTGAACAGCGCCTGGGCGCAGTGCAGGAAAAACGCTATCCGGGCACCCACGATTTCGCCACCGACAAAGCGCTCTGGCAATATACGCAGGATCTGAAAAATCAGTTTCTGCGCAATGCCCCGCCGCTGAATAAAGTCATGTATGACAGCAAAATCCACGTTCTGAAGAATGCGCTGGGACTGCACACTGCCGTTTCTCGCGTGCAGGGCGGCAAACTCAAAGCTAAAGCGGAGATCCGCGTCGCCACCGTCTTTCGCAATGCCCCGGAACCCTTTTTGCGTATGATCGTCGTTCATGAACTGGCGCATCTGAAAGAAAAAGAGCACGACAAAGCGTTTTACCAGCTGTGCTGTCATATGGAACCTCAGTACCATCAACTGGAGTTCGATACCCGCCTGTGGTTAACGCAACAATCGTTAAAGCAAACTGCGTAGTCGCGCACTGGCTTTGTCTTCAGGGCATGCTAAATTGACGAAAGAATCCCTTTTCGCAGCCTGAAGGCCTTTATGATACGTTTTGCAGTAATTGGCACAAACTGGATCACTCGCCAGTTTGTCGATGCCGCCCATGAAACCGGCAAATATAAGTTAACCGCAGTTTATTCCCGTAGCCTTGAGCAGGCGCAGACCTTCGCCAACGATTACCCCGTCGAACATCTGTTTACTTCGCTGGAAGCGATGGCGCAAAGCGAGGCAATCGACGCTGTCTACATCGCCAGCCCAAACTCCCTGCACTTCCCGCAGACCGAACTGTTTTTGCGGCATAAAAAGCATGTTATTTGCGAAAAGCCGCTGGCCTCAAACCTGGCGCAAGCCGAAGCCGCTATCGCCTGCGCGCGCGAAAATCAGGTTGTACTATTTGAAGCGTTTAAGACCGCCAGCCTGCCTAACTTCCTGCTGTTGCAGCAATCGCTCCCCAAAGTTGGAAGAATCAGGAAAGCGTTTATCAATTACTGCCAGTACTCCTCGCGTTACCAGCGCTATCTGGACGGTGAAAATCCGAACACGTTTAATCCGGCATTCTCCAACGGCTCGATTATGGATATCGGTTTTTACTGCCTGGCCTCGGCGGTTGCGCTATGGGGCGAGCCGCAGAGCGTTCAGGCCAGCGCCAGCCTGCTGGAAAGCGGCGTGGACGCTCACGGCGTGGTGGTGCTGAATTACGGTGATTTCAGCGTTACGCTCCAGCACTCAAAAGTAAGCGACTCGGTATTAGCCAGTGAAATTCAGGGCGAGTCGGGATCGTTGGTCATCGAGCATATCTCCGAGTGTCAGAAAGTGTGCTTCGTTCCTCGCGGGGGGAAAACGCAGGATCTGACGACGCCTCAACACATCAATACTATGCTGTATGAGGCAGAGGCTTTTGCCCATTTGGTTGAATCCGGCGAAGTAGATCACCCGGCACTGGCCGTCAGCCGTATCACCGCCAAACTGCAAACGGAGATTCGCCGCCAGACCGGCGTGGTTTTCCCGGCAGACGAAGCGGAAACATCGCTGACTGCGTAAAGGTATGTAAAACGAATGTTGCAGGCCATTGACTGAATGCATGGCCTGTAATATTTTGTAACCCGCAAAGGGGAGTAACTTCGTTGTCGGTTGATCGTCATTACGATGTGTGAAAAACCACATCCGGTCGCCGGGCGATAACAAAGGAATACGCCATCGTATTCCTTTGTTGTTGTAAGTGAGACCTTGCCGAATGGCAAGGTCTATGCATAAAAAGCAGCGGCTAATGCCATTCGGCGTTGGCCGTTTTTTTTATGCATGGGGAAATACAATGAATACTGTCGGCACACCGTTGTTATGGGGTGGCTTCGCTGTCGTGGTGGTTATTATGCTGGCCATCGACCTGCTGTTACAGGGTCGTCGCGGCGCGCATACGATGTCGATGAAGCAGGCTGCGGCCTGGTCAATCGTCTGGGTAACGCTGTCGTTACTGTTTAACGCCGCCTTCTGGTGGTACCTGGCCCAAACCCAGGGCCGCGCCGTTGCCGACCCGCAGGCGCTGGCATTCCTTACCGGCTATTTGATCGAAAAATCGCTGGCGGTAGATAACGTCTTTGTCTGGTTAATGCTGTTCAGCTACTTCTCCGTACCGCCTGCGTTGCAGCGTCGGGTGCTGGTGTATGGCGTGTTGGGCGCGATTGTTCTGCGTACGATCATGATCTTCGCCGGCAGTTGGCTTATCACCCAGTTTGAGTGGTTGTTGTACGTGTTCGGCGCATTCCTGTTGTTTACCGGCGTGAAGATGGCGCTGGCGAAAGAAGATGCCTCCGGTATTGGCGACAGACCGTTAGTACGCTGGCTGCGCGGCCATTTACGCATGACCGATACCATCGAAGATGAAAAATTCTTTGTGCGTAAAAACGGCCTGCTGTTTGTCACGCCGCTGATGCTGGTGTTGATTCTGGTTGAACTGAGCGACGTTATTTTTGCCGTCGACAGTATCCCGGCTATCTTTGCCGTCACCACCGACCCGTTCATCGTGTTGACCTCGAACCTGTTTGCTATTTTGGGTCTGCGCGCGATGTACTTCCTGCTGGCAGGCGTGGCGGAGCGTTTCTCCATGCTGAAGTACGGTTTGTCGGTCATTCTGGTGTTTATCGGTATTAAGATGCTGATCGTCGATTTCTACCATATCCCGATCGCTATCTCGTTAGGCGTGGTATTTGGCATTCTGTTTGTGACGCTGATTGTGAACGCGTGGGTCAACCACCAGCACGATAAAAAGCAGCAAATTCAGTAAGTTTCATCTGCTAGCTGAAAAGCCCGACAGCACACTGCGTGCGTCGGGCTTTTTGTTTATCATGTCAAAATAATGTTAATTCAAAGTTATAAAATATGATCTCAACGCGGAATCCAGGATATTTATCTTCCCGACCCCCGTTCTTTCCTTATACTCAGCCATGCAAACATTTGCCCCCCTGAAAGATGCGTCAACAGAACGCACAAAGGTAAGGCAACAACACAATCAAAGGATGACTACATGACTACGCAACGTTCATCGGGGCTATTCTCGCGTTTGGCGCAAGGGAGCCTGGTTAAACAAATTCTGATCGGTTTGGTACTGGGAATTTTACTGGCACTGGTGTCAAAACCAGCGGCAGAAGCCGTTGGTCTGCTGGGTACGCTGTTCGTCGGCGCATTAAAAGCTGTCGCGCCAATTCTGGTTTTGATGCTGGTGATGGCTTCTATCGCCAACCACCAGCACGGGCAAAAAACCAATATCCGCCCAATCCTGTTCCTCTATCTGCTCGGAACATTTTCCGCAGCGTTAGCAGCCGTTGTCTTCAGTTTCGCCTTCCCATCCACACTGCATCTTTCCAGCAGCGCCGGTGATATTGTGCCGCCGTCTGGTATCGTCGAAGTGATGCGCAGCCTGCTGATGAGCATGGTTTCTAACCCAATTGATGCCCTGCTTAACGCCAACTATATCGGTATTCTGGTATGGGCCGTCGGTTTGGGCTTTGCGCTGCGCCACGGCAATGAAACGACCAAAAACCTGGTTAATGATATGTCCAACGCCGTCACCTTTATGGTGAGGCTGGTGATTCGTTTCGCGCCGATCGGGATCTTCGGCCTGGTCTCCTCCACGCTGGCAACCACCGGTTTTGCCACGCTTTGGGGCTACGCTCAACTGCTGGCCGTGCTGGTAGGTTGTATGCTGCTGGTGGCGTTGGTAATCAACCCGCTGCTGGTATTCTGGAAAATTCGCCGTAACCCGTATCCGCTGGTGCTGGCTTGTCTGCGCGAAAGCGGCGTGTACGCTTTCTTTACCCGCAGTTCCGCGGCAAATATTCCGGTGAATATGGCGCTGTGTGAGAAGCTGAATCTGGATCGTGATACCTATTCGGTCTCTATCCCGTTGGGCGCCACCATCAATATGGCAGGCGCGGCGATCACCATTACCGTGCTGACGCTGGCGGCGGTGAATACGCTGGGTATTCCGGTCGATTTACCGACGGCGCTGTTACTGAGCGTGGTGGCTTCGCTGTGCGCCTGTGGCGCATCGGGCGTGGCGGGGGGTTCTCTGCTGCTGATCCCACTGGCGTGTAATATGTTCGGTATCCCGAACGACATCGCCATGCAGGTTGTTGCCGTTGGCTTTATCATCGGCGTATTGCAGGATTCCTGTGAAACGGCGCTGAACTCTTCGACAGACGTCCTGTTTACCGCTGCGGCCTGCCAGGCTGAAGACGAGCGCCTGGCAAATAACGCCCTGCGCGGCTAATCTCCGCACCCTCCGTCATCGGGCGGAGGGGTTCTCTTCTTGTACGCTTTTTTCTATTTTGAATGGATCAATGCCGCGTTTTTGCATCCGCCGGAAGCGAATAATGTTCAGGCCGTTCATCACCAGAAAGCTACCTTCGATCATCGTCCCGCCAATCGACCCTAACCAAAAATTATGGATAACCCAGCAGGCGGTTGCGCACCACATTACGCAGCGCACAGTTAACCCCTGGCAGCGAAACAGCGCCCAGGTGCTGGCCAGCGTGCCGATTATCGGCAACAGTTCCATCGCATGCTGTAATTTCGCCAGCCCGAGAACCAGGGTGAGGATAATAAAAACGGTCATTACCCACAGTTTGCGGGTATGCATCGAGACGAGTGTGCGGATGGTGTTAAGCTCGGCACTCATTCCTGCAGGCCAGGCGCCCATCAGGAAAAAATGCACGCCAATGGTGGCGCTATAGACGGCGAGTTGCAGCCGGAACCGGCGCTCATCGCGATTGAAAAAGGTGGTAATGCCGATCAGAAAGGCGATGACACCTACGCCCTGGGCCAGCCAATACGCGGTCATGCAAGCAACCCCAATTCTATCTCGTAGGCCGGATAAGGCGAGTTCGCCACCATCCGGCAACGGTTTGTGCCTGATGGCGCTGCGCTTATCAGGCCTACGTCTTTACAATTAAAGAGTTACGCCGCTTTTAAATATCGCTAACTCTCTAAAATCATTCCGCTCGTTGCAGGTTTGCTTGCCGTTAGCGAAATCGACGATCGTATCGACAAACTCGTTCAGCAACTGAGGCATCGCTTTGCCGTGGATCAGTTGTCCGGCGTCAAAATCGATCCAGTGCTTTTTCTTCGCTGCCAGTTCGCTGTTGGTGGCAATTTTCACCGTCGGCACAAAACCGCCGTACGGCGTACCGCGACCGGTACTGAACAGCACCATATGACATCCCGCGCCCGCGAGGGCACTGGTCGCGACAGCATCGTTGCCCGGCGCGCTCAGCAGGTTCAGGCCGTGCGTCTTCAGGCGTTCGCCATAGCGCAGTACGTCCACCACCTGGCTGGATCCCGCTTTTTGCGTGCAGCCCAGAGATTTGTCTTCCAGCGTGGTGATACCGCCCGCTTTGTTGCCCGGGGATGGATTCTCGTAAATCGGTTGGTCGTGGGCAATGAAGTACTGCTTGAAGTCATTGACCATGGTAACCAGCTTGCCAAACGTTTCTTCGTCACGGCAGTGGTCCATCAGCAACTGCTCGGCGCCGAACATTTCCGGCACTTCGGTCAGCACGGTGGTACCGCCGTTGGCAATCACGTAGTCCGAAAAACGGCCCAGCATCGGGTTGGCGGTAATACCGGACAGGCCGTCAGAGCCGCCGCATTCCAGACCAAACTTCAGCTCGCCCAGTTTACCTGGCTCACGCTTGTCGTTACGCATCACGTTGTACAACTGATGAAGATGTTCAATCCCCGCTTCCACTTCGTCTTCCTGATGTTGGCAGACCATGAAGTGAACGCGCTCAGGATCGTACTCACCTAAGGTTTCACGGAAGGCATCAACCTGGTTATTTTCACAACCAAGGCCCACCACCAGCACCGCACCCGCATTCGGGTGACGCACCATGTTTTGCAGCATGGTGCGGGTGTTAATGTGGTCGTCGCCCAGTTGCGAACAGCCGTAGGTGTGACTGAAAAGATGTACGCCATCGATACCTTCGGCGTCGTTGGTCTCTTTCAGAAAACGGTTCTGCATCTGACGCGCCATGGCGTTGACGCAGCCTACCGTCGGTAGGATCCACAGTTCGTTACGTACCCCGACATCACCGTTCGCGCGGCGATAAATCTGTACATCGCGATCCGCCGGTTGGGCAACTTCCGCCTGAAAATCAGGGTGGTAGCTATACGTGTCCAGGTCGCTCAGATTCGTGCGCGTGTTGTGGGCATGAATATGCTCACCTGCCGCAACGTCCACCAGCGTATGGCCAATTGGCAAACCGTATTTAATGACGTTTTCGCCTTTTGCAATATCGCGCAAAGCGAATTTATGGCCACGAGAGACCGCCTGACGCAGGGTTACCGCCTGCCCATCAACGGTGACTTCGGTTCCTTCAGCCAAATCAGCGAGCGCTACCACGACGTTATCCAGCGCATGGATCTTGATGTATTGCATATCAATCCCGGACCTTAGAGCCTATTTCAGTAGGCGTATATTGTCGCAGCCCGTTTGGACACGGACAGCGCGCAAAAACCGGAGCGTACACGCAGTACGTGAGGATTTTGAGCACTGCCCAGGTTCAAACTGGCAAGTAAAATAGCCTAATGGATAGGCTCTTAGTTCAGTTCAATGGCGAAATAATCACGCGCATTGTTAAAGCAAATATTTCTGACCATTTCGCCCAGCAACTGGATATCTGCCGGTGCTTCACCTGCAGCAACCCAACGGCCAATCATCTGGCACAGGATACGACGGAAGTATTCATGGCGCGTGTATGACAGGAAGCTACGGCTATCGGTCAGCATGCCGACGAAACGGCTCAGCAGGCCAAGCTGGGCCAGTTGCGTCATCTGACGTTCCATCCCATCTTTCTGATCGTTGAACCACCAGCCGGAACCGAACTGCATTTTGCCCGGCATACCTTCGCCCTGGAAGTTGCCGATCATGGTGCCCAGCACTTCGTTATCGCGCGGGTTCAGGCAGTACAGAATGGTTTTCGGCAGCAGGTTCTGTTCGTTCTGCTTGCTCAGCAGTTTGGACAGCTCTTCGGCCATCGGACGGTCGTTGATGGAGTCAAAGCCAACATCCGCGCCCAGCAGTTTGAACTGACGCAGGTTGTTATTACGCAGCGCGCCGATGTGGTACTGCTGTACCCATTCGCGACGCGCGTATTCTGCGCCGAGGAACACCAGTACGGCAGTTTTAAACTGGGCAACTTCATGCTCGCTCAGGGTTTCACCCGCCAGGCGGCGCGCCAGAATACTATCCAGTTCAGATTCGTTAGATTCAGCAAACAGCACCACGTCCAGCGCGTGGTCAGAGACTTTACAGCCGTGAGCCGCGAAGTGATCCAGACGTTTGGTCAGCGCGGTCTGCAGGTCTACGAAGCGACGAATGTCGGTGTCGGATACTTCGCCCAGCTTCGCCATATAGTCATTAAAGGTTGCCAGTTCGATGTTGAAAGCTTTATCCGGACGCCAGCTCGGCAGCACTTTCACATCAAAGCTTCCGTCTTTAGCAACGGCCGCGTGATGCTCCAGAGAGTCGATCGGGTCATCGGTGGTACCAACCATTTTCACGTTCATCTGCTGCATGATGCCGCGCGCGGAGAATTTATCCTGCGCCAGCAGTTCGTTGCATTGGTTCCAGATTTCGTCGGCAGTCGCAGGAGACAGCAGCTTACCTGTAATACCAAACGGACGACGTAGTTCGAGGTGGGTCCAGTGGTACAGCGGGTTACCGATGGTGTGAGGTACGGTCGCGGCCCAGGCGTCAAACTTCTCACGATCGGACGCATCGCCGGTACACAGGCGCTCAGCGACGCCATTGGTGCGCATCGCACGCCACTTATAGTGGTCGCCCTTCAGCCAGATGTCATACAGGTTATTAAAACGGTAGTTTTCAGCGATTTGTTGCGGTGGTAAATGGCAGTGGTAATCGAAGATCGGCTGGTCTTTGGCGTAATCATGATACAGACGGCGGGCAAATTCGGTGTCCAGCAGGAAATCTTCAGTCATAAACGGGGTCATTATCGTCTTCCTCTCAGCGAGTGCGTCAGATTGCTTATGTTTTGATGTTGACAAAGTTATCACACCAATTTCCATACACTGAAGATATTTTCGTGAGTTAGATCAACAAATGGTGACAAAAAAATTACTCTCAAAGAGGTAAATTACGCGTCAAGCCGCGCCAGTACTGGCTTTGCTGAATCGAAATAATGACCACACGAAGATTCACACTTTTGTGATGGCACTCACCTTTTAAAGCTGTATGACAAGTTATCTTTTGGCCGTCGCGATACATAAGCCGACGGAATGCAAATTACCGATGTATCACCATCGGATTGACCGGTACGGAAACCGAATTAGCACAATTATTGACATGGCAAAGTTCGGGGAGTGCCGGCTTTTTTTTCGGTTACCCCCTCGTAAAAGAACATCCTCCTCCCTGAACTGGAAGATGACCGCTCGTTCGCGGAAATAACAAAACGATGAGGTTTTACATGCGTAAAATTAAAGGGTTACGTTGGTACATGATCGCACTGGTGACGCTTGGCACCGTGCTGGGTTACCTGACACGTAACACTGTGGCGGCAGCTGCGCCAACTCTGATGGAAGAGTTACACATCTCCACTCAACAGTATTCCTATATCATCGCAGCGTATTCTGCTGCTTACACCGTAATGCAACCCGTTGCCGGCTATGTGCTCGATGTGCTCGGCACTAAAATTGGTTACGCGATGTTCGCCGTTCTGTGGGCCGTCTTCTGCGGCGCGACCGCATTGGCTGGCAGCTGGGGTGGACTGGCGCTGGCGCGTGGCGCGGTAGGTGCCGCTGAAGCCGCGATGATCCCCGCGGGTCTGAAAGCCAGCTCCGAATGGTTCCCGGCTAAAGAGCGTTCAATTGCCGTAGGTTACTTTAACGTGGGTTCTTCTATCGGCGCGATGATTGCTCCGCCGCTCGTCGTCTGGGCTATCGTCATGCACAGCTGGCAGATGGCATTCATTATTTCCGGTGCGCTGAGCTTCATTTGGGCGATGTCCTGGCTGGTGTTCTACAAACACCCACGCGACCAGAAAAAACTGTCTGATGAAGAACGTGATTACATTCTGAATGGTCAGGAATCACAGCATAAAAACAGTACCGCGAAGAAAATGTCCCTCGGTCAGATCCTGCGTAACCGTCAGTTCTGGGGTATCGCGCTGCCGCGTTTCCTGGCAGAGCCGGCCTGGGGTACTTTCAACGCCTGGATCCCGCTGTTCATGTTTAAAGTCTACGGCTTTAACCTGAAAGAAATTGCGATGTTTGCCTGGATGCCAATGCTGTTTGCTGACCTGGGTTGTATCGTAGGGGGTTATTTACCGCCGCTGTTCCAGCGCTGGTTCGGGGTTAACCTGATCGTTTCGCGTAAAATGGTCGTCACCATGGGCGCATTGCTGATGATTGGCCCAGGGATGATCGGCCTGTTCACCAGTCCGTACATTGCTATCGCTCTGCTGTGCGTCGGCGGCTTTGCTCACCAGGCGCTTTCTGGTGCCCTGATTACGCTCTCTTCTGACGTATTTGGTCGTAATGAAGTGGCAACCGCAAACGGTCTGACCGGTATGTCCGCCTGGCTTGCAAGTACGCTGTTTGCACTGGTCGTTGGCGCGCTGGCTGACACCATCGGCTTTAGCCCGCTGTTCGCCGTACTGGCGGTATTCGACCTACTCGGCGCGTTAGTCATCTGGACGGTATTGCAGAACAAATCGGCCAGCGAGGTAGATTCGGGTTCACAAACCGGCGATCCCGCGACGCAAAATTAACCCGATGTTATTCATCAAGGGTATATAATGTGAAGCCGCCAGTTATCTGGCGGCTTTTTTGTCGCCGCGAGTGGAGCCGTATTCGCAAAAGTGGTATAACAAATATAGTCTGCCGTATCATGCCTGGAGCGCATATGGAAATCACCGAACCACGACGTTTGTACCAACAACTTGCCGCTGATCTGAAAGAACGCATTGAGCAGGGCGTCTACCTGGTGGGTGATAAACTCCCCGCCGAGCGCTTTATCGCCGATGAAAAAAATGTCAGCCGCACCGTGGTTCGTGAAGCGATCATCATGCTCGAGGTTGAGGGCTACGTTGAAGTGCGTAAAGGATCGGGGATCCACGTCATTTCAAACCAACCTAAACATTATGTCGCGCCAGATGAAAATCTGGAGTTCGCCAGCTACGGTCCTTTTGAGCTGCTCCAGGCTCGCCAGTTGATTGAGAGCAACATTGCCGAGTTTGCCGCCACTCAGGTGACCAAACAGGACATCATGAAGCTGATGGAAATTCAGGAGAAGTCGCGTAACGAAAAAAGCTTTCGTGACTCCGAGTGGGATCTCCAGTTCCATGTGCAGGTCGCGCTGGCAACGCAGAACTCCGCTCTGGCCGCGATTGTTGAAAAAATGTGGACTCAACGTATTCACAACCCCTACTGGAAGAAACTACACGACCACATCGACCTGCGTACGGTAGATAACTGGTGTGACGACCATGACCAGATCCTGCGGGCGCTGATTCGCAAAGATCCCCATGCCGCCAAACTGGCAATGTGGCAGCACCTTGAGAACACCAAACAGATGCTGTTTAACGAAACCAGCGATGATTTTGAGTTCAATGCTGACCGTTATCTTTTTACTGAAAATCCCGTTGTTCATCTCGATACGGCGGCTAACGGCGCAAAATAAACAATCTAAGCGATGCAGGCGCGACAAAGCGCCTGTTTCTGACGCTTGGTAAGCGTTAGGTATAAAGTGTCAGCCTGTGTAAATCCTCTCGCCTCCCTCCATTGCGATAAGCAAAATCACAGTTCAACAACCGTAATTTCTATAACGGACAACGTTGACCTTTGTTACAATTAGTTGTTATTTGAATTTTTGTGTTTGAGAGCTTGCTTACTTCACAACTTTACAGGGAATAGTTCAGGCCGTGAATTTGTGTCAGACCGCGATCCATGTAAAAAACACCAATTAAATTGCGGCGTTACAAACTCCAGAAAACCGGCATGACGACAACCGATTCTCCAGGAATATTGAATGGAACTACTGACTCAATTACTGAATGCTTTATGGGCTCAGGATTTTGAAACGCTGGCCAATCCTTCCATGATTGGCATGCTCTATTTCGTACTATTTACCATTTTGTTTCTGGAAAACGGACTGCTGCCAGCAGCCTTTTTACCTGGCGACAGTCTTCTGGTACTGGTCGGCGTACTTATCGCCAAAGGCGCGATGGGTTTCCCGCAAACAGTACTGCTGCTTACCACCGCAGCCAGCCTCGGTTGCTGGCTCAGCTATATCCAGGGGCGATGGCTGGGAAATACCCGCACCGTACAAAACTGGCTGTCCCATCTGCCAGCGCATTATCATCAGCGTGCGCATCATCTGTTCCATAAGCATGGCTTGTCTGCGCTGCTGGTCGGTCGCTTTATCGCGTTTGTCAGAACACTACTGCCGACCATCGCAGGATTGTCCGGCCTGAACAATGCGCGCTTTCAGTTCTTTAACTGGATGAGCGGACTGCTTTGGGTTCTGATTCTCACAACGCTTGGCTATCTGCTGGGCAAAACGCCAGTGTTTCTCAAATATGAAGATCAGCTGATGTCTTGCCTGATGCTGCTTCCCGTGGTGTTACTGGTGTTTGGTCTGGCAGGTTCACTGGTTGTGCTTTGGAAAAAGAAATACGGGAACCGAGGGTAAATTATGCTGAAATCACGCATAACGCTCCGACGACTTGCCTGGACCACTACCTTTATGCTGTTTATCGGCGCGCTGCTCCTGACCTGGTCGGTCATCCGCCAGCAGGAGTCAACGCTTGCCATTCGTGCAGTAAATCAGGGAGCCACCATGCCTGATGGCTTCTCTATCTGGCATCACCTGGACGCCAACGGTATTCGCTTTAAAAGCATTACTCCGCAAAATGACGCGCTGCTAATCACCTTTGATTCCAGCGCGCAGAGCGCAGCCGCAAAGGTCGTGCTGGACCGAACGTTACCGCATGGTTTCGTTATTGCCCAGCAGGATGATGATAATCAGGCGGTACAGTGGTTATCCCGCTTACGTGATACCCCGCACCGTTTTGGTTAATCTCCAGGATTCTGAATTAGATCACTCACTTTGGTGATTTCATCATTTAACGCCTATGATTAATAAACTGGGTTTATGACTCAACGCTTTATTACTCTGGAGCATCGGCCTTAGCCACCAGGTCGAATCACAATGGAAGGTTCAAGAATGAAATACCGCATCGCTTTAGCAATTAGTCTTTTCGCTCTCAGTGCCGGCAGTTACGCCTCCACCCTCTGTCAGGAAAAAGAACAGGATATTCAGCGGGAGATTAGCTATGCCGAAAAGCACAACAATCAAAACCGCATCAATGGCCTGAACAAAGCACTCAGCGAAGTTAGGGCTAACTGTACTGACAGCAAACTGCGCGCCGACCATCAGAAAAAAATTGCTGAGCAGAAAGACGAGATAGCCGAGCGTCAACGTGATTTGGCCGAGGCGAAGCAAAAAGGCGATGCGGATAAGATAGCAAAGCGCGAGCACAAGCTTGCTGAAGCTCAGAAAGAGCTGAAAGAACTCGAGACCCGCGATTACTAAGTACGGTAACTAGCCACTCAACTGGAGAAAACTATGTCGAAAGATAATGCTACGGAAAACCTGCGCGCTGAGCTGAAATCTCTTGCGGATACGCTTGAAGAAGTACTTAGCTCCTCTGGCGATAAGTCGAAGGAAGAGATGAGTAAAATTCGCAGCAAAGCCGAACACGCTTTGCGCGAGAGCCGCCATCGCCTGAGCGAAACCAGCGATGTGATTGCCAAACAGACCCGTGAGGCAGCGGCTAAAGCCGATAACTACGTGCGCGAAAACCCATGGACAGGCGTCGGCATTGGCGCTGCAGTCGGTGTGGTGCTTGGTGTACTGCTGTCGCGCCGTTAATAATGGCAGATTCTCAACACGCACAAGGTCCAGGCAAAGGCGTACTGGGTATTGGACAGCGGATCCTGACGATTCTCGTTGAGATCGTAGAGACGCGGCTGCGGCTGGCCGTCGTTGAGCTGGAAGAGGAAAAATCCAATCTCATCCAGATCCTGCTGATGCTTGGGCTTACCATGCTGTTCGCGGCGTTTGGACTGATGAGCCTGATGGTGCTTATCATCTGGGCTATAGATCCACAATATCGTCTGAACGCCATGATTGCCACCACCGTTGTGCTGTTGCTTTTAGCGCTTATCGGCGGGCTATGGACGCTGCGTAAGGCACGTAAAACAACGCTGCTGCGCCATACGCGCAATGAGCTCGCTAACGACAGGCGTGCCCTGGAGGATGATGCATAATGAGCAGTAAAGTCGAACGTCAACAACGTAAGGCGCAACTGCTTGGACAGATCCAGCAGCAACGGCTGGATCTGTCTGCCACTCGCCGCGACTGGCTGGAAGCCACCGAAGTTTACGATCGTGGCTGGAAAACGCTGTTGAACCTGCGTGGCTGGGTGTTAGTCGGGAGCAGCATTATGGCGGTTCGCACCATTCGTAACCCAAATCTGCTGGTACGCTGGGCCAAACGCGGTTTTAGCGTCTGGAGCATCTGGCGTCTGGTTAAATCCACCATCAGACAGCAGCAGCTGCGTGGCTAAAACCCCTCTTCCCCCCCTAACCTCAAAATTTTTGAAAAATATTGACAGTTTTCCTTGCTAACAATTGTCACTAAGCACGTTTATGATTCTCTCCATCGACAGCAACGACGCGCTCTGCAGCGCCGATGCACAAAAAAACACAATAAGCCGCCTGAGTGGTTTCCTGGAGAGTATGATGAAGAAATTAGAAGATGTTGGTGTACTGGTAGCGCGCATTCTGATGCCAATCCTGTTTATTTCCGCAGGTTGGGGAAAAATCACCGGATATGCGGGTACCCAACAGTACATGGAAGCCATGGGCGTCCCAGGATTTATGCTACCGCTGGTGATTCTGCTTGAGTTTGGCGGCGGTCTGGCAATTCTGTTCGGTTTCCTGACCCGTACGACCGCACTGTTCACCGCAGGCTTCACGCTGCTGACGGCGTTCCTCTTCCACAGCAACTTTGCGGAAGGTGTGAACTCTTTGATGTTCATGAAAAACCTGACTATCGCAGGCGGTTTCCTGCTGCTGGCTATCACCGGTCCGGGCGCCTTCAGCATCGACCGTGTACTGAATAAAAAGTGGTAAGCAAACTATACTGAACACATCAAAAAGCGAGGAGATATCTCCTCGCTTTTGCTATCTGAGGAGGCGAAAATCATGGGACAACTGATTGACGGCGTCTGGCATGACACCTGGTACGATACCAAATCAACCGGGGGAAAATTTCAACGTTCTGCATCGGCTTTCCGTAACTGGCTCACCGCGGATGGCGCGCCTGGCCCAACCGGTGAGGCTGGCTTTGCTGCCGAAAAAGATCGCTATCATCTGTACGTTTCGCTGGCCTGTCCGTGGGCGCATCGCACGCTGATTTTGCGAAAACTTAAAGGGCTGGAACCGTTCATTTCCGTTTCCGTAGTACATCCGTTGATGCTGGAAAACGGCTGGACCTTTGACGATAACTTCCCGGCGGCAACCGGTGATACCCTGTATCAGCACGACTTTCTTTATCAGCTCTATTTACACGCCGATCCTCACTACAGCGGAAGGGTGACCGTTCCGGTGCTGTGGGATAAAAAGAACCACACCATTGTCAGCAATGAATCTGCAGAAATCATCCGCATGTTTAATACTGCGTTTGATGCGCTGGGCGCGAAAGCCGGGGATTACTATCCACCAGCCTTGCAAAGCAAAATCGATGAGCTGAACGGCTGGATTTATGACAACGTCAATAACGGCGTGTATAAAGCCGGATTTGCCACCAGTCAGGAAGCCTACGACGACGCAGTGGAAAAAGTCTTCCAATCGCTGGCGAGACTGGAACAAATCCTTGGACAACATCGCTACCTGACCGGCAACCAGTTAACCGAGGCCGATATTCGCCTGTGGACTACGCTGGTGCGTTTTGATCCCGTGTATGTAACCCACTTCAAATGCGACAAACACCGGATTAGCGACTATCTGAACCTGTACGGTTTCCTGCGCGATATCTACCAGATGCCAGGTATTGCGGAAACCGTCAATTTCGATCACATCCGCAATCACTACTTCCGTAGCCACAAAACCATTAACCCGACCGGCATTATTTCTGTTGGGCCGTGGCAGGATCTAAGCGAACCTCATGGGCGTGACGAGCGTTTCGCATGATTTACACGGGTCCACTTTGGGGTTAGGCCGATTAGTTAAGCATGTATGGCGAACATGTGATTTTTGCTCAGGGTTCCGTTCACCTCAGCTGTGTCATTTCTCTGAAACACCGTTACCCGTGAACGTGCAAGGGAGGCTCACTGCCGCCTCCCTTGCAACCCAGGCTCCCGGCGGGAAAATCGTCGCTACGCGATTCATTCGTCTTATGCCGTCTGCCTGTCGGGTCGGGGCCGAGCCTGCATCCTTGCAGGCCGTCCCCTCTGCCCGCATCCCTGCGGGCAGCCCCGGTCAGCCGTCAACGACTCATCGATTTTCAGCCGGACATGGGTCATCGCTTCAACTCTCTGACTTTCAGTTAAATCTCTTATGCTGTTCAGATATATTCAAATAAAAATGCCGGTGGTCAGGCGTGGCTGGTCCGGCTGAAAATTGCCGACGTGTTTCCGTAAGGCCGGGAGAACCCGCAGGGATGCGGGTTCAGGGCGCGCTTTACAGGGACGTTACATCGCGCCCGGCCCGAAAGCCTGAAGGAAAAAGCGGAGGGAACCACGAAGTGGCAATTTTCCCGCCGGGAGCCGGGATTGTAAAGGGCGTGGCGGAGAACGCCCTTTACACGTTCACATGAACCAATGCTTAAGAGAAGCGATGAACATAAGGTGAACGGAACCCTTTCTCTGAGAGCGCATATTCATTACTTCCGCCAACACAGGTTGATACTTTCTGAAACTGAGGCGTTCACTGATAAGTATTACCCATCAGAGGACCAAATAATTAACACCGCAAATATTTACCATCATTTCATTCACGGCTATTCTTAATTTGATTGCTTTAAAAACAAGTAATTGAATGCAGAACGAGGCAAAAATGGATTGGTATTTAAACGTATTAAAGAACTACTTTGGTTTTGGTGGCCGCGCGCGTCGTAAAGAATACTGGATGTTTGTGTTGGTCAACATCATATTCACGTTCGTGCTGGGTATTCTGGACAGAATGCTTGGCTGGGAGCGCGCCGGGGGAGAAGGCATATTAACGACGATTTACGGGGTTCTGGTGTTTATCCCCTGGTGGGCAGTGCAGTTCCGGCGTTTGCATGACACCGATCGTTCAGCCTGGTGGCTGCTGGTGCTGCTGATCCCGATCGTAGGCTGGTTGGTGATCATCATTTTCAACTGTCAAAACGGGACTCAGGGGAGTAACCGCTTTGGGCCCGATCCCAAACAGTTATCCTGACGTAGCATATGTAGATGCCTGATGGCGCTACGCTTATCAGGCCTACAACATACTCCGTCTTCCAGGCCGGATAAGGTGCTTCACACCACATCCGGCGTAACAGTCCAGCTATTTACCTGCAAACAGCTTGGGGATTTCCCGCAGACACCAGGATTTCGCCTCGCCCATGCTGTCCCGACGCCAGGCCATAATAATATCAATTTCGCTTGTCGATTCCGGACTAACTACCCGCAGCCGACCAGCCGCAATATCCTCTTCCACCAGCGGGTACGGCATCGTCGCCACGCCAAGACCGGCCAACAGCGCCTGGCGTTTATCTTCTATCGTACTCACCGTCAGACGCGGCTGTTTATCCAGCAGTTGGACGGTCAGCACCGGACGTTCACGGGCGGTATCCGCCACCGCGATCCCGCGGTATTTCACGCGGGTGACTTCCGATAACGGTTCCGGCTCCTGATGGATGGGATGCTCCGGGGCCGCTACATAGACGTTCATCAGCGAGTACAGCTTACGCGAGTTGATTTCTGAGGATGAGCGAAAATGCATATCCGGCGCAATCACGATATCCGCCCGCCCCTGCTCCAGACGCTCCCACGCCCCAGCCAGAACTTCGGTAATAACGGAAAGCTGGGTATTGGCCTTCCCGGCAAGCCTGTCAATCAGCGGGAAAAATGCCGCCGTCGGCACCAGCGCTTCGGTGACGATGGTCAGATGCGTTTCCCAACCGCGAGCCAATGCTTCGGCATCGGTGGTCAGTTTATCCGCAGCTTCCAGCAGTACGCGCCCACGCTCCAGCAGCATACGCCCGACGTTGGTGAATTTTGTGCGATGACCTGAACGGTCAAACAGCACCACGTCCAGCTCCTCCTCCAGCTTCTGCATGGTATAGCTGAGCGCAGAAGGAACACGCCCCAGTTCGTCCGCCGCTGCGGCAAAGCTGCCGCGTCGGTCTATTGCGTCCATGACGCGTAACGCTTCAAGCGTTAAAGCCCTTTCTTTGGCCATCTCGTTCTCATTCAGGAAATTTGAACATACCGGGCAGAATATCTGGCTAACAATGCAGCGTCTAGCCATTTAACATAAAAGGAAGTAAAGAGAGGTCAAGAACTATGATTACTACCCGTACAGCCAAACAATGCGGGCAAGCAGACTACGGCTGGCTGCAGGCCCGTTATACCTTCTCCTTTGGACACTATTTTGATCCTAAACTGCTGGGTTATGCCTCGCTGCGTGTTCTGAACCAGGAAGTTCTGGCACCGGGGGCCTCTTTCCAGCCACGGACCTATCCGAAGGTGGATATCGTCAATCTGATCCTTGAAGGGGAAGCGGAGTACCGCGACAGCGAAGGCAACCATATTCAGGCCAAAGCGGGAGAAGTTTTACTGCTCGCGACACAGCCAGGAATCAGCTACAGCGAACACAATATCAGCAAAGATAAACCATTAACCAGAATGCAGCTCTGGCTGGACGCCTGTCCGCAGCGCGAAAACGCCTGCGTACAGAAAGCCACGTTGAGCGCCGGTAAGCATCAGCTGCTGGCCTCGCCAGACGGTGAACAAGGCAGCCTGCATCTGCGCCAACAGGTATGGGTGCACCACGTTGAACTGCAACAGGGTGAATCGCTGAGTTTTCAGTTACATGGGCCGCGGGCTTACTTACAGTCGATTCACGGCAGATTCCATGCGGTAACATCTGGCGCCGAAAAAGAAGCGCTCACCTGCGGCGATGGCGCATTTATTCGTGACGAAACTAACATAACGTTAGTCGCTGATACCCCGCTGCGCGCTTTGCTGATAGATTTGCCCGTATAGTCAGGGAAAACAACGGAGTACGACTATTGAGCAAGAAATCATCAAAAAAACGCCAGCCGCAGACTGAGCCTAAAAAGCAGGAAACGGTTACCTTCGGTTATGAAGAAATGCTGACGGAGCTGGAAGCGATTGTGGCCGATGCCGATCTACGGCTGGAAGACGAAGAAGCCGCCTGAAAAGGCGGCTCAGGCTGATGCCGGGTAGTGGCTGCGCCTTACCCGGCCTACAGATTAATGCGCTTTACTGGCCATGATCTCAATGATCTGCTTGTCGGTTTCCTGCATAGAACGACACGCCAGCGCGCACAGGTTACTGATAGATTGCTCCACGTTATGCGCCACAATCCCTTCATTGCCGGTTACAGCGGTATCATCCAGCGCCATCAGTACCGCTTTCCACGCCGCAGATGCACTGGTTGAGACTTTCATCGCACAGCTGTTCGAAGCGCCATCACAAATCATCCCGCTTACGTCGCCAATCATGCTGCTGATCGCCATTGCGATAGTGTTGTAGCGACCATCAACGATCCATGCCATCCCCGCCGCGGCGCCCATCGCCGCCGTGGTTGCCGCACACAGTGCAGACAAACGCGGGAGCTGATGATGGATGTAGATAGCACTCAGGTGAGACAACATCAGCGCACGCGCCAGTTTCTCTTCATCCGCGCCAAAGTGCTCGGCCACCACCATGACCGGAACGGTAGCGGTAATCCCCTGATTACCGGAGCCGGAGTTGCTCATGGCCGGCAGCGTCGCCCCGCCCATTCGCGCATCCGATGCCGCGCTGGTACGGATCAGAATAGAGGTGGAGAGATCGTTCGCCAGCAGGCCACGCGCACATTGCTTCTCAAGCGTGGTTCCGATGTGCAAGCCCCAGTTACCGCGCAGCCCTTCCTGAGACAGTGCACCGTTCAGTTTTGCCGCATCGAGAATGAAGCGGATTGACTCAAACGGTACCGCGTTCACGAACGCCAGAATCTCTTCCAGCGACGTGTGAGACAGTACCGCCAGCGGTGACTCCTGCTCCTCTTCCTCAGCGTTCTGTTCTGTGGTGAACACCACGCCTTTATTGGTCTCGATGCGCACAATGTTGGTATGACCGCCCACAATCGTTACGCACGCCCATCCTTCAGCGCCGTAAACCTTCGCGCGGGAAAAGAGGATGTCCTCGCAAGGCTCCTGCAGCATCACAGCAACCTTCCCTGCGGTCAGCATCGCTTTCGCATCGGCGATCGCTTGTGGCGACGCGTCTTTCAGTACCTCTAAACCGGCGTGGGCATTTCCACCCAGCGCACCCAGCGCTGCCGCGACAGGCAACCCGACCATTCCGGTACCCGGCACGGTAACGCCCATGCCGTTTTTCATCAGGTTCGGTGAGACCCACGCATCAATGCGTTCAACCGCGCCGCCCAGCTCAGCGGCTGCGACCGCTGCCGCCAGAGCCAGAGAGATAGGTTCCGTACAACCCAGCGCAGGCTTAACTTCTTCCTGCACCGCGTGGATAAAACTATCCCATAATGGATTCAATGTAGTCTCAAACATAACAACAACCTTTGCTCAGATATCTCAGGAAAATGCCAGGAACGGAGAAATGCACAGCAGCAGGCCCGTGATAATAATCAGATACAGGGAAGCGCCTTTGTATTTGTGCAGTGCAGGAACTTTGTAGACCAGCCAGGCCGGGATCAGACAACCCACCATGCCGAAAATAGGGCTACAAATAGAGGTGAAGCTCAGTACCGGCGCATTGAGCACAATTGCGCTCCACGCCAACAGGATGGCGAAAATCATAATGCCGCGCTGAACCAGGGTCTCATTGATTTTCTCTGCTGGCATTTTACGACGCAGAATGTTCATCACGATCCCCTGAGTGGCTTCACGGAAACCTAAGTAAACGCCGAAGAAAGCGGTCATAACGGCGAAAATGTTCAGAATAACGCTAACAATTTTCACCCAGCCCGCACCCGCACCGTTGATAAACTGCGCGGCAATCGCCAGAGCGGAAATGTTCTGCTCGTAGGCTTTAACCGCTTCGTCATGGCCCATCGCCAGCGTGAAGGAAACGGCGTAGAAAAAGACGGTAACAAACAGGATACCGAACGCTATGTTCATAGCACGCAGGGCTTTATGGCGCGCCACTTCAATGGATTTATTGCGAGAACGGTATGAGATAACCATCGGGCTTAAGGTCTGAATAAACAGAATCGAGGTCAGCGTGAACGGCAGCGTGATGATCGCATTTTTGATCAGCAACGCCATCGGCGGCAGTGAACCTGCGTTATGCAGATGCCACATCCCCACCATTGATACGCCAAGCGCTGCAACCACCAGTAGCTTGGTCAGTACCATGCCAGTGGAGATTTTAAACAGCATTTGTTCACCGCGTGACGAGAGGGCAACCAGGATGCAAATCAGCACCAGTCCATAAAACGGGCTGTCGGACAGCAAACCTTCAGTAACGCCAAAAGTGTGCAGGTAGGAAGCGCTATCGTTGGTAATGGCGGTGGAATAAACAAACATCCAGATAACCAGCATCACAAAATACAACGCACCTAACAGGATGCCCCAGTTCTTACCCAGATAG
The DNA here is from genome assembly GCF_030334545.1 of Citrobacter sp. Ce129. NCBI lineage: Bacteria > Pseudomonadati > Pseudomonadota > Gammaproteobacteria > Enterobacterales > Enterobacteriaceae > Citrobacter > Citrobacter sp. Ce129. The sequence continues at coordinate 158,973 of NZ_JAOWDS010000053.1, read as the reverse complement.
CCGCTGATCACGCTCGGATAGTCTTTACACTCTGGGGACTCAGCCAGCGTATTAATAAACAGCCGCTGGAACAGATACATGGCTGGGTAGCCGATGATAGAGGAGAGCAAGAACACCCACAGCCCCATCAGCCCTACCTGGACAGGAAGAAAAACAATCCCCGCGCCAATTGCCATACCGATACTCATAATGACCCAGCCGGTGTCCGTGCTGTCGAATTTAATGGCTTCGCGCCATTCACTTTCGGTCATTCCCGCCCGGCGAGCCGGAGCAGACGCGTCGAGTATTACGCTGTTATTTGTTGTTGTTTCCATAATTTCCCGCTCAATGTGTAGGTAGAGGTTTTTATATTTTTTCGTACTGCCTCAATGCGATACGCAGTACTAAGGTGCAGGCGAGCTATTGGAGTAATGAGGAAATCATACGCGCAGGGTCAGAGAAAAACTTCACAAACAAACCCCTGTAATTTCTAAAAGTTAAGAAATATTTTCTCTTTTAAACTCACATAAAGAATTTAATTTCTAATTTTGAAGCCGATCACAACAAAAAAGGTGCACTAAAGTGCACCTTTTTATTCTGCTATGTTGATTAATTCATTCATGGCCGGATGGCGGCGCTTGCGCCTTATCCGGCCTACAAACGCGCGCAAACCGTAGGCCTGAAAGCTGGGCGCCATCAGGCTCGGCTTTTAACCTCAGGTACAAACCACTTTAATCGCCAGGCCACCGCGCGACGTTTCACGGTATTTGTCGTTCATATCTTTGCCTGTTTCATACATGGTCTCGATCACCTTATCGAGCGACACGCGTGGCTCTGACGTCCGACGTAGCGCCATACGCGCGGCGTTGACGGCTTTTACCGCGTTGATCGCATTACGCTCAATGCACGGTATTTGCACCTGTCCGGCGACCGGGTCGCAGGTCAGCCCCAGGTTATGCTCCATGGCGATTTCAGCCGCAATACAAACCTGTGACGGGCTACCGCCAAGCAACTCTGTCAGCCCGGCTGCCGCCATTGAACAGGCCACGCCAATCTCACCCTGACAGCCCACCTCAGCACCAGAAATAGAGGCGTTCATCTTATACAGCGCGCCTATCGCCCCCGCGGCCAGCAAATAACGAGCAATGGAGTTCGCATTCACCGGACGACGGAACTTGTCGTAATAGGCCAGGACAGCAGGGATAATCCCACATGCGCCGTTGGTCGGTGCCGTGACAACCCGGCAACCGGCGGCGTTTTCTTCGCTCACGGCCAGCGCGAACATGTTGATCCAGTCAATCACGTTCATCGGGTCGCTGGACAGATTATCACTGGAAACCAGCAACCGACGTAATGCCACGGCGCGACGCGGAACGTTAAGCGGGCCCGGCAGGACGCCTTCGGTGTTCATACCGCGCTCGATCCCGGCGTGCATGACGTCCCAGATGGCGGCAAAGCCAGCATCGATTTCTTCTTTGCTGCGCATCGCCAGTTCGTTTTGCATCATCAAGCCGGAAACAGACAGCCCGTTGCGCTCACACAGTTTCAGCAGTTCGCTGGCGGAATGAAAATTGTAGGGCACGTGTGCTTCAACATCATGCGCCTGACCAAATTGCTCCTCTTCAACGATAAAACCACCGCCGACGGAGTAATAGGTTTTGCTTAGCAGCGTCTCGGTGCCGTTCCACGCGGTGATACGCATGCCATTTTCATGGCGCGGCAGCGTTTCGCTATGAAAGAGAATATTTTTATCTGGAGAGAAATCGACAACATGCGTGCCCTCTGCAACCGGTAAACGTCCGGTACGGGCCACTTCCTGAATAAAACCAGCGATTGAATCTATATTAACGTTTTGCGGACTGTTACCGGCCAGTCCCATTATGATGGCGACATCTGTCGCATGACCTTTTCCGGTCAGGGAGAGCGAGCCGTAAAGATCGACCACAATATGCGTGGTTCTGGGAAGTTCTCCGCTGCTGACCAACAGATCGATAAAGCTTTTACCTGCGTTCATTGGCCCCACGGTATGGGAGCTGGAAGGTCCAATGCCAATCTTAAAAATATCGAATGCGCTAATCATATCCACACCCTCGGATTGCCGTTCAGTGAAGACCAGGTTTCACACTCATTAAGGATCGGGGCGATCCTGCGATCGCCCCGCAAGGGATTACAGCGTGTCGCCACGTACGGCGATGGCTTCAATCTCGAGCTTCACATCCTTGGGTAAGCGGGCGACCTGTACGCAGCTGCGCGTAGGGTAAATTGCCTTATGCTCATCAAAGAACTGCTGGTACACCTGGTTAATGGTGGCGAAATCGTTCAGGTCGGATACGAAAACGGTCGTCTTCACGATATCGCTCACTTTCAAACCTGCGGACTCGACGATCGCTTTCACGTTTTCCAGGCTTTGACGCGCCTGATCGGCCACGTTTTCTGCCACTTCACCGGTCTGTGGACATACCGGGATTTGACCTGACGTCAACACCATACTGCCCAGATCCACACCCTGTACGTAAGGCCCGATGGCCCCTGGCGCACATTCGGTTGCAATAACTTTTCTCATAGTCCCTCCGGCGTCAGAGCGCCTGGGTGAAAGTACGTGAAATAACATCCTGCTGCTGTTCGCGGGTCAGCGCGTTGAAGCGCACCGCATAGCCAGACACGCGGATCGTCAGGTTCGGATAGTTTTCCGGGTGCTCAATGGCATCCATCAACATTTCACGGTTCATAACGTTAACGTTCAGATGCTGCCCGCCTTCCACATGCGCTTCATGGTGGAAGTAACCGTCCAGCAGACCGACCAGGTTGGTTTTACGCACCCCATCCTCTTTGCCCAGTGCAGCCGGCACAATGGAGAAGGTGTACGAGATACCATCTTTGGCATAGGTGAACGGCAGTTTGGCGACCGACGTTAACGACGCCACCGCACCTTTACGATCGCGGCCGTGCATCGGGTTAGCCCCTGGCGCAAACGGCGTACCAGCGCGACGTCCGTCCGGCGTGTTACCGGTTTTCTGTCCGTACACCACGTTGGAGGTGATGGTCAGAATAGACTGCGTTGGCACCGCGTTACGGTAGGTTGGCAACACCTTAATTTTCTTCATAAAGCGTTCAACCAGGTCGCAGGCAATACTGTCTACGCGCTCGTCGTTGTTGCCGTATTGCGGATAGTCGCCTTCGATTTCGAAATCAACGGCCAGACCATTTTCATCGCGAATCGGTTTCACGCGAGCATATTTGATAGCCGACAGAGAATCCGCCGCCACGGACAGACCCGCCATACCGCAGGCCATCGTGCGATAGACATCGCGATCGTGCAGCGCCATCAGCGAAGCTTCGTAGCTGTACTTGTCGTGCATGTAGTGGATGATGTTCAGCGCGCTGATGTACTGCACGGCCAGCCAGTCCATAAAGTGGTCCAGGCTCTCCATCACCGTGTCGTAGTCCAGCACGTCATCCATCAGCGGCGCCGTTTTCGGGCCGACCTGGATTTTCAGTTTCTCATCCACGCCGCCGTTGATTGCGTACAGCAACGTTTTGGCGAGGTTTGCACGCGCACCGAAGAACTGCATTTGTTTGCCGATAACCATCGGGCTGACGCAGCAGGCAATGGCATAGTCATCGCTGTCAAAGTCGGCGCGCATCAAATCGTCGTTTTCATACTGTAAAGACGAGGTGATGATAGACACCTGGGCGGCGTACTTTTTGAAGGCAATCGGTAGCTGCTCAGACCACAGTACAGTCAGGTTCGGCTCAGGCGCCGGGCCCATGGTGTGCAGCGTATGCAGGTAACGGAACGAGTTTTTCGTCACCAGCGTGCGGCCATCCAGCCCCATGCCGCCGATAACTTCGGTCGCCCAGATAGGGTCGCCTGAGAACAACGTGTCGAATTCCGGCGTACGCAGGAAGCGCACCATACGGATCTTCATAATGAAGTGGTCGATCAGTTCCTGCGCCTGCTGCTCGTTTAAGATACCCGCTTTGAAATCGCGCTCAATGTAGATGTCGAGGAACGATGCGGTACGGCCCAGCGACATAGCGCCGCCGTTCTGCGATTTCACCGCAGCCAGGTAAGCAAAGTACACCCACTGCACCGCTTCCTGCGCATTACGCGCCGGACGGGAGATATCGCAGCCGTATTTCGCCGCCATTTCCTGCATTTGCAGCAGAGCGCGGCGGTGCTCAGACAGTTCTTCGCGCAGACGAATCGTGGCTTCAAGATTCTGGCCCCACTCCAGGTTAGACTGGAGATCGGCAAACTGCAGTTCACGCTCGCGCACCAGGTAGCGGATACCGTACAGCGCGACGCGGCGATAATCACCGATGATACGACCACGACCGTAACCATCCGGCAGGCCGGTCAGCACGCCGGATTTACGGCAGCGCAGCATATCCGGAGAGTAGGCGTCGAATACGCCCTGGTTATGGGTTTTACGCAGTTCAGTAAACTGGTATTCAAAATCAGCATCCATCTCACGACCATAAGCATCAAAAGAGCTTTTGATCATGTTGATGCCGCCAAACGGATGCAGAGCACGCTTGAGCGGCTTATCCGTTTGCAAACCGACGATTTTTTCCAGTTCTTGTTCAATATAACCCGCATCATGAGCGGTTATCGTGGTGGCAATATTGGTATCGAAATCAACCGGCGCGTGCGTCGAGTTTTCAATACGGATGCCCGCCATGACTTTTTCCCACAACGCAGTGGTCGCAGGCGTAGCTTCGGCGAGGAAAGATTCATCCCCTTCATAAGGCGTATAGTTGTGCTGAATAAAATCACGGACATTAATTTCTTCTTTCCAGTCCGTACCTTTAAAGCCATTCCAGGCTTCGGCATACAGCATATCGCTGGTATCGATATTTACCTTCATGAAAAATAATCTCTCTGCTGAAAATTAATTATGCAAATTCTACTGGTGTATTAATTTTGCCTAACGCAATGGCATCACGCGCAATCATTTTCTCTTCATTTGTGGGAATTACCGCACAAATAACACGAGCATCTTTATTAGAGATAATTCTTTCGCCATGGGAATTTGGCAGGCTATTCATCTCGCTATCGATATTCACACCTAAAACGGCGAGGTGTTCAATAACCAGACGACGAATTAATACCGAGTTCTCACCTATTCCACCGGTGAAAATAATCCCATCAAGACGATGCAGTGATGCGGCATGTCCAGCGATATGACGTGCAATACGATGCACAAACGTTTTAATCGCCAACTGCGCACGCTCATGTCCCTCGTGCCAGGCTTTTTCTAACGTACGTAAGTCAGAGGACAAACCGGAAATACCCAGTAAACCGGACTCTTTATTCACTACACGTTCAAGGTCGCTCAGCGTCTGGTTGGTTTCGCTGGCAATCCACGCCATCGCGCCGAAATCGACGTCGCCGCTGCGTGTGCCCATCATCAGCCCTTCCAGCGGCGTCATGCCCATTGAGGTATCAACGCTCTGTCCGTTACGTACCGCACAGATTGACGCGCCGTTCCCCAGGTGCGCCACAACCAGACCTGAGTCATCATGTTGCAGCTCGAGAAGCTCATGCGCTCGCTGAGAAACATAGCGGTGCGACGTGCCGTGGAAACCGTAACGACGAACGCCCAACTCCTCAAAATATTTCCACGGTAAACCGTACAGATAGGCCTCAGGAGCCATCGTCTGGTGGAAGCTGGTATCAAATACCGCGACCTGCTGCACGCCTGGGAAAAGGTGCTGAGCGGACTCGATCCCACTGAGGTTCGCATAATTATGTAACGGCGCTAAAGGCGATACCCGGCGAATATTGTCGATAACTTCCTCAGTAATAATTGCTGATTCGGTAAAGATATTTCCGCCGTGGGCAATGCGGTGGCCAATTAAGGCCACGCTGTCCATTAAATTACGTTTCTCCAGTTCAACGGCAATTGCTTTTAATGCGTCTTCGTAGCTGTGGTGAGCCAGCTTAGCTGGCTCTCCTCCATTAATTGCTATGAACGCATTTTCAGAGTTAATACCGTCTGCAATTCCCGCCATTAAAACGTCACAGTTTGCTGCATCCAGCACTGAGAATTTAATGGAGGATGAACCACAGTTAATAACCAGTACTACCGGAAACTCATTCATTTCACTACTCCGCTCATCCTGAGCTTAAGGATTAAAACAGTTTGTAGACGATGTTCAGGATGGTCAGCAGACCAATCGCGGTAACAAACACGTTATCCAGACGGCCACGGTATTTCGCCAGTGATGGCGCTTTACGGATGGCATACATCGGCAGCAGGCAGAGCAGAGAGGCAATAATCGGCGCGCCCATTGCTTCAATCAGGTCCAGGATGTTCGGGTTGGCGTAAGCCACAACCCAGGTGGAGCCCATGATGAAGATCATGCTGATGGTATTAAGTTTGCCGGCAGAAACTTTTGTTTTATCGCCTTTGTAACCAAACTTCAGCACCAGACCGTTCAGTCCTTCCAGCGTGCCCAGATAGTGGCCGAAGAAAGATTTGAAGATAGCAACCAGTGCGATGATTGAAGCACCGTATTCCAGAACGGTCGCGAAGGTGGACTTCGTACCGGACAGTGAAGCGAAGTGGTTCGCCAGGTAAGAAAGTACCGGAATGTTTTGCGCTTTCGCATCCGCCATGTTTGCCGGAGACAGCGTGAACAGGCAGCTAAAGGCGAAGAACATAACCACGGCAACCATCAACATACTGGCGCGGGAGATGATTTTGGAACATTTCTGCTCGGTGAACTCGCGACCAAAATCTTTCTCATACTCTTCGCGTTTAGACACCACGAAGGAAGAAACGATAGGTGAGAAGTTGAAAGAGAACACCATGATGGAAATACCCAGCCACACGGTAACCAAGATGCCGTCATGGCCAGTCAGTGCGATATTGCTGAGATCAACCTGATCGATAACCGCAGAGTTCCAGTAAGGAATCAGAGACAGAGAAATAAGCACCAGGCTGGCAATAAACGGCCATACCAGGAAGCTCATCACTTTAACCATCAGATCTTTACCGAACCAGATGACGAATGCCATCAGCAGCAGCAGGAACAGTGCCACGAAGCCACGGTTTAACGCGGGCATCTGCAACTGGTTTTCCCAGAAGGTCATAAAGGTGTTGGTAATGGTGACGCCATAAATCCACAGCAGCGGACAAATTGCAAAGAAGTAGAGGAACGTGATAACCACGCCGCCCGTTTTACCAAAGTGCTCTTCAACCGTTTCTGTGATGTTACCGGAAGGATTAGAACCGGAAAGACACAGGCGTGCCAGCGCACGGTGGCAATAGAAGGCAATGGGGTATGCCAGCACCAGCATGATCAGAATGGGGATCAGTCCGCCAAAACCTGCGCGGATAGGGAAGAACAGCACCCCTGCGCCGATGGCTGTACCAAATAAACCCAGTGTCCAGGTGGTGTCCGATTTGCGCCAGGACGACTGTTTTGTCTGGCTGGATACAATGCTATCAGTAGTACTCATATCCTATCCTCAACGAAGTATATTAAGCGTCAACTAAACCAGTAATTTGAGATACACGAGAAAGGTCGATATTACCGCCAGAAATAATGCTGACTGTTTTTCTGTTCTGGATATAGCTATCTAATTTCCCGCTTAATAATGCTGCGCATGCCAGCGCGCCGGCACCTTCAGTCACAACTTTATTTCGCTGAATTAATGCCACCATGCTGTTGCGAATTTCATCTTCGCTGACCAGGACAATGTCATCCACCAACTCACGAACAATTTCATACGTTAAAGTACCCGGGCGGGAAACGTCACAACCATCCGCCAGGGTGCCGGTCGTTCGGTGCGTGGTTATTTCTCCAGCGTGGAAAGAAGCCGCCATGCCGTGAACGTTTTCAGACTGCACGCCAATAATTTTAATGGTCGGGTTAATAGACTTAATTGCCACCGCAATACCAGCAATCAGTCCGCCACCGCCAATTGGCACAATCACGTTATCGACATCATACAGATCTTCCAGAATTTCCAGACCAATAGTCCCCTGACCAGCGATGACTTTCGGATCATCATATGGCGGAATAAAGATACGGCCTTCCGTTTCCACAATCTCGCTAACCTTAGCGATGGTGTCGTTGAAGTTGTCGCCGTGCAGCACAACTTCTGCGGAATAATCACAGGTTGCAGCAACTTTAGACTTCGGCGCGCCTTTCGGCATCACCACTTTGCCGTCGATTCCGAGCATAGCGCAGGAGAGAGAAACGCCTTGCGCATGGTTACCTGCAGAGCAAGCCACCACACCCTTACATCTTTCAGCTTCGGTTAATGAACTGAGCTTGTTAAACGCGCCACGGATTTTAAATGAACCGGTACGCTGCATGTTTTCAAACTTGAGGAAAATTTCCCCTTTGCAACGTTCACTAAAATAGTTAGAGCGAGGCATTCCCGTTTTATAAATTTTCCCCGCCAGTCTTTTTTTCGCTTCGAGGATATCTTCAATTGCAACTGGGAGATCGTATGTAATGTGCATTAGAACCTCTTACTAGGGTATTAAAGTAAATAGATAGCCGTGACCATTGTCAGATATAGACAGATGGCGTTGATTTCGTGTTAAAACAAATTCAATCTTTAATCAATTTCAATTAATTGCCTTCGTCTCCGACAATTATATGATGAATATTCTTTGGCTAATTCCACCAAAATAGATGCTGCTTTTTTAATTCGATAATTTTTCGACCATACGGCGGCATAACGCGCGACGGGTAAGGTTTCTTCTACCGGGATAGTAATAAACTGGTTTGAGCCAAACGGTGTGGTCATATCGCAGGGAATTACTGTTAAGAAATCAGCACTGAGAACAAGATTATAAATCGTAACGACGGAGTCTGTATTAACGATGTTTTCACTGCTGATGCCATTATTCTGTAACGTGGTAAGAAGTTCGCTGTAGTAACCCATATTCGTTTGTGGCAACACCCACTGTTCGTTTTTCAACGCGCTCAGCGAGGTGATGCCGGTGCATGTTCGGGACTTGCTGGCGACCAGGATAAAGTCTGACTCAAAGAGCGGCTCAACGTGCAGATCGTGCAGTTTCATCTCATCACTCAGCGTACCGATAGCGAAGTCCAGACGTCCGTCACGAATCGCCGGTAAGAAGGAGGAGAGCTGAGCTTCATACATAGAAACCTGCGCTTTCGGAAACACTTCTTTGAATTTTTTAATCATGCCGGACATGATGGTGAAGGCAATCAGTGAAGGAAAGCCAAACGACACATCAACGACCGCGTTGCTCGTCATGCTGTTCATCTCATCAACCATGTTTTTCATTTCACGGGTAATAGATTCAGACCATGAGAGCATCACCTGACCTGCCTGAGTTAATGTCACACCAGTATTTTTACGTACAACTAACTCAATACCGAAATAAGCTTCTACATCATTAATGATTTTGCTGACAGCCGGTTGAGTTAAACCTAATTCTTTTGCAGCTGAGCCGATAGAACCACTTCTAATGACTTCCTGAAAGACCACTAAGTGCTGTGTTTTAGGGAGTGTAATAGTATTCATATCGACCTACGCTAATTACTTTGTTGACGGCAGGAAGTGTACCAAATTAAGCGAACAAGGATATGTGCTACCACTCACAAATCCCCTTGACTTACATTTTGTAAGACTATTATGAAAATTGAAATCACTTAATAATCATATAGATATGAAATATTGATCTCACTTTATCCTGACTTTAATCAAAAAAAGATGGGGGGATAACGATTTTTTATGGCTATAACGACATCATTTTCCCTGCTATTTCTTAAACCCATGAAAGGCTATATTTCAATCAATTACAGAGTAATTATCAGGCAAAACGGTGCTTAAATTTAATAAGCAATTTATCAAAAATAATTTGATTTTATTGTTTATAGTGATTAAATAACGTTATGCATCACGTTTTTTGGCCTTATTTGTTTGTAAAGAAACATTGCATTTATTAATATTTAAACCTAAACAAACAAACCATTATCACATGCAACATTGCATTAACAGTTATTTTGTGCAATTTATTAGCAAGTAATTTTGTGATGGCGATCGATTGCGTTCGATTATTCTCGATAAAAACGTATCGCTCAGCGTTTTGTGCTAGTCATCACAAAAAATGAAATATCCCACCAGACATTCCCTCAGATAAATGAAGTTCAGCGCGTAAATAAAGGTCAAATAAAGGTTAGATAAAGGGAAATAAACGCCATAACTGTGGTAAACCCAGCGTAACAACAGCCCAGAAAGCAAAAACCCGCCGAAGCGGGGTCTTATAAAGAGTGAAGCTGATCGATAAGCCGCGTTCTTTTGAGCATAGCGTCGTGGACAGTCACATCCAACCTGCCCAGAAAGCAAAAACCCCGCCGAAGCGGGGTCTTATAAAGAGTGAAGCTGATCGATAAGCCGCGTTCTTTTGAGCATAGCGTCGTGGACAGTCATTCATCCAACCTGCCCAGAAAGCAAAAACCCCGCCGAAGCGGGGTTTTATAAAGAGTGAAGCTGACCGATAAGCCGGGTTCTGTCGTGGACAGTCATTCATCTAGGCCAGCAATCGCTCACTGGCTCAAGCAGCCTACCCGGGTTCAGTACGGGCCGTACCTTGTGAACCCCTATTTGGCCTTGCTCCGGGTGGAGTTTACCGTGCCACGGACTGTTACCAGCCGCGCGGTGCGCTCTTACCGCACCCTTTCACCCTTACCTGATCCCACTTACGTGGGCCATCGGCGGTTTGCTCTCTGTTGCACTGGTCGTGGGTTTCCCCCCCAGGCGTTACCTGGCACCCTGCCCTATGGAGCCCGGACTTTCCTCCCCTCCGCCCGTCTCCCCCGAAGAGGACGACGACGAAGCGGCGACTGTCTGGTCAGCTTCGGCGCGCAGTATAGAGGGTTTGCGGAGCAATGTCACCCCGCACTGCGTATTCCTATCGCCAACGTGGCGGCGATGTTTCTTGAAGCGCGATAAATATTATCAAATGCCCCACGGAAGGCCTCTTCCAGCGTGCCGATGCTGGTCAATACGCTAAACACCGCATCGATACCATATTGATGCACCACCTCTACATCGCGCGTCAGGCTGCCGCCAATACCAATGACTGGCTTGTGGTACTTCTTCGCGACGTTCGCCACACCCACCGGTACTTTGCCGTGAATGCTCTGGCTGTCGATCCGCCCTTCGCCGGTCACCACCAGCGTACAGTCGTGAATATGCTCTTCCAGATTGAGCGCCTGGGTCACAATCTCGATACCGCTGCGCAGCTCCGCGCCTAAAAAAGCCATTAACGCTGCGCCCATTCCGCCAGCAGCACCGGAGCCGGGCACGTCTTTCACATCAACTCGCAGAGACTTTTTAATAATGTCAGCATAGTGAGACAGATTACGGTCCAGTTCGAGAATGCGTTCTTCCGTCGCCCCTTTCTGCGGTCCAAAAATGCGCGAAGCGCCAGAATCGCCAATGAGTGGATTAGTCACATCGCAGGCCACGCGAATGGAACAGGTTTTTAAGCGCGGATCCAGACCCGAGATATCGATAGTATTCAGACTCATCAGGCTTCCGCCACCGTAGCCAATCTCTGTCCCGTTGGCATCGCAAAGTTTCGCCCCCAGCGCCTGCACCATACCCGCGCCACCGTCGTTAGTCGCACTGCCGCCAATGCCTATAATGATGCTCTGCGCACCGCTATCCAACGCCTGCAAAATCAACTCCCCGGTGCCACGCGACGTAGTGACTAAAGGGTTGCGCTTTTCAGGAGGAACCAACGCCAGACCACTGGCTGCCGCCATTTCGATAAACGCGGTTTTACCGTCCCCGGACATGCCCCAGCAGGCATTCACTTTTTCGCCCAGCGGCCCCGTCACCCACGCTGAATGTTCACTCCCTTGCGTCGCGGCAATCATAGCTTCGACCGTTCCTTCACCGCCATCGGCAACCGGAACAGAAACATATTGCGCATCGGGGAAAATTTCCCGAAATCCTTTTTCTATCGCCTGAGCTACCTCGGTGGCAGAAAGGCTTTCTTTATAAGAGTCTGGGGCAATTACGATTTTCATAGTTATGTAGCCTGACTGTGCCGCGCAAGGCAAGAAATACAGGGCGCGCATCCGCGCCCTTCTTGTTAGCGAGTGACTTCCACTTTCGCCAGTTTTTCGTAGTAGCATGCGAGTGCGCTGTGATCGGCTGTCCCCAATCCATCTGCGCGGAGCGCCTGCATCATCTCCATAACTGCAGCAGTCAGCGGCAACTGGGCGCCAACGCCATGAGAGGTATCCAGCGCATTCGCCAGATCTTTGATATGCAGGTCAATACGGAAGCCTGGTTTAAAGTTGCGGTCCATCACCATCGGTGCTTTCGCGTCGAGCACGGTGCTTCCCGCCAGCCCGCCACGGATCGCCTGATACACCAGATCCGGGTTCACACCCGCTTTGGTCGCCAACGTCAGCGCTTCAGACATCGCGGCAATGTTCAGCGCCACAATGACCTGATTCGCCAGCTTGGTGACGTTACCCGCGCCAATTTCACCGGTATGCACCACGGAGCCTGCCATCGCTTTCAGCAGATCGTAGTACTTGTCGAAGATCGCTTTATCACCACCAACCATCACCGACAACGTGCCGTCAATCGCTTTTGGCTCGCCGCCGCTGACCGGCGCATCCAGCATATCCACGCCTTTCGCTTTCAGCGCATCGCTAATTTCACGGCTGGCTAACGGCGCGATGGAGCTCATGTCGATAAGCACTGTGCCCGGCTTCGCCCCTTCAATAATGCCGCCTTCACCCAGCGCCACTTCTTTCACATGCGGAGAGTTCGGCAGCATGGTGATGATCACGTCGCACTGCTCGGCAATTTCTTTCGCCGTGGCGGCAGTTTCAGCGCCTGCGGCAATCACTTGTGCAATGGATTCCGGGTTACGGTCAGCAACCACCAGCGAGTAACCTGCCTTGAGGAGGTTTTTACTCATTGGTTTACCCATGATACCGAGGCCAATAAAACCAACTTTCATTGTCATGTCTTTATCTCTCTCTACTGTCGATGGTGGTTATTTCTTAAAAGAATCAGCCAGTTTCTGCGTGGCTGAACGGAACACGCCAAGGTCGCTGCCAACGGCAACAAACGTCGCGCCCCACTCCAGATAACGACGTGCATCCGCCTCTACCGGGGCCAGAATGCCGCTTGGTTTGCCATGTGCTTTCGCGCGGGCAAAAATGTGCTGGATAGCTTTCTGCACATCAGGATGTGACGCATTGCCAAGGTGGCCTAGCGCCGCAGCCAGATCGCTTGGGCCGACGAAGACACCGTCAACGCCTTCTGTCGCCGCGATTGCGTCAACGTTATCAACGCCCTGCTGACTTTCGATCTGCACGATGATCGTGATGTTCTTATTCGATTGCGCAAAGTAGTCCGGTACGGTGCCAAACATATTGGCGCGATGGGATACGGACACGCCGCGAATACCTTCCGGCGGATAGCGGGTCGATGCCACGGCGTTTACCGCCTCTTCTTCCGTCTCAACGAACGGGATCAGGAAGTTGTAAAACCCGATATCCAGCAGGCGCTTGATGATTACCGGCTCGTTGGTCGGTACGCGCACTACCGGTGCGCTGGCGCTGCCTTTCAGCGCCATCAATTGCGGGATAAACGTCGAGATATCGTTCGGCGCGTGTTCGCCGTCCAGCACCAGCCAGTCAAACCCCGCCAGGCCTAAAACTTCAGTGCTGATTGGGCTGGCTAATGCAGACCAGCAGCCAATCTGAATCTGTTGCGCCGCGAGGGCCGCTTTAAACTTATTCGGGAAAATCGTGTTATTCATCGCCTATACCTTTGTTTATTTCTGCAATTCCATACGTTTAATGTCACCGACAATAAACAGGTAGCAAACCATTGCCATCAGCGCCGAACACCCTACAAACATCAGCGCAGCATTAAATGAGTGCAGCTCGCTCACCAGATACCCAATCACCAGCGGAGTGACGATGGAAGCCACGTTACCAAATACGTTAAATACCCCACCGCACAGACCGACAATCTCTTTCGGCGCGGTATCGGAAATCACCGGCCATCCCAGCGCCCCGAAGCCTTTGCCGAAGAACGCCAGCGCCATCAGTGCGACCACCAGGGTGGTGTTATCGGTGTAGTTACACAGAATAATGGTCGACGCGAGCAGCATGCCGAGCACAATCGGCAGCTTACGCGCCAGTGTGATACTGAAGCCACGTTTAATCAGATAATCAGAGAACACGCCGCCGAGCACACCACCGGCGAATCCGCACAGCGCCGGAATCGAAGCTACCAGGCCAACTTTGAGGATCGACATGCCTTTTTCCTGTACCAGGTAAATCGGGAACCAGGTGAGGAAAAACCAGGTAATTGTGTTGATAAAATACTGGCCGAAGAACACGCCAAGCATCATACGGTTAGTGAGCAACTGCTTGATATAATGCAGTTTAGGACCACCTGACTTCACATCGCCCGGCTTTTTGTGGTCCATATCCACGACCGCGCCGTTTTCCGAGATAAACTTTAGTTCTTCTTGCGACATACGCGGATGATCGGTTGGGTTATGAATAAACTTTACCCACAGCCCGGTGAGCACAAAACCAATCACGCCCATTACGGTAAACACGTGCTCCCAGCCCCAGGCGAAGGTCAGCCAGCCGAGCAGCGGAGAAAACAGCGCCAGGGAAAAATACTGCGCGGAATTAAAAATTGCGGATGCCGTACCGCGCTCTTTCGTCGGGAACCAGGCCGCCACGATACGAGCATTTGCCGGAAAGGACGGCGCTTCCGAGAAGCCCAGCATAAAGCGCATGATGAACATTGAAATACCCGCCCAGGCCAGCGGGAACATGTCCACAAAGCCTTGCAGGAAGGTGAACAGTGACCAGAAGAACAGACTGTATGTGTAGACTTTCTTCGAGCCGAATTTATCCAACAGCCAGCCACCGGGGATTTGCATCAACAGGTAAGCCCAGCCGAAGGCGGAGAAAATGTAACCCATAGAGATGGCGCTGAGCTGCAACTCTTTCGCTACTTCCGTGCCGGCAATAGATAGCGTCGCACGGTCCGCATAGTTAACGGCGGTAACGATAAATATTATCAGCAATATTAAATAACGGGTGTGCGTACCTTTCTTTTTCTCGACAACTGTATCCAGAATCATTCTAATTACCTCGGGTACATTAAATTTTTATTATTATTGAGTAGATATTCCTGGTGATAAATTACTGATAATTAGAACGCATAATAATTTATCAGACGCTATAAAACCGTGATTCAGTATAATCAGCAGCGTAACGTTAATCATTGTGCAAGCGCTCATTTATAACGCGTTATTAAATTAATGTTTTGGGCATATGCCCACACGCATGGGCGCTAATGCACACATTTACGTATTGCTGCCCCTGGTAGCCCGGCCTTGCTGAGTTTAAGTGATCATCGTCACATTCTTGGCATTAAACTCCTGACATTCTTATTTCACGATATCGAATCTTTATTACTTACAATTAGATTCAAAATATAAATATTCACACTATTATCACCACCTTGTTGGAGAATACTGGACAATGGCCGACATCGAAATCAGACAAGAATCGCCAACGGCGTTTTATATTAAAGTTCACGAAACAGATAATGTGGCGATAATTGTCAATGACAATGGTCTGAAAGCCGGGACGCGTTTTCCGGACGGACTGGAACTCATTGAACATATTCCCCAGGGCCATAAAGTGGCGCTACTGGATATTCCTGTTCACGGCGAAATTGTGCGTTATGGCGAAGTGATAGGCTATGCCGTTCGCGATATCCCACGTGGCAGCTGGATTGATGAATCAATGGTTGAACTGCCCAAAGCTCCACCGCTGGAGACGCTGCCGCTGGCAACTAAAGTGCCAGAGCCGCTGCCGCCTCTGGAGGGCTATACCTTCGAAGGTTACCGCAATGCGGACGGTAGCGTAGGCACCAAGAATCTGCTCGGCATCTCGACCAGTGTGCACTGCGTGGCGGGTGTGGTGGATTATGTGGTGAAAATCATTGAGCGCGATCTGTTGCCCAAATACCCGAACGTTGATGGCGTGGTGGGGCTCAATCACTTGTACGGCTGCGGCGTGGCGATCAATGCCCCAGCCGCCATTGTGCCGATTCGCACCATTCACAATATTGCGCTTAACCCGAATTTTGGCGGTGAAGTGATGGTCATCGGCCTCGGTTGTGAAAAACTACAGCCAGAGCGCCTGCTCGAAGGTACGCACGATGTGAAAAGTATTCCGGTCGACAGCGCCAGCGTCGTCAGCCTGCAGGATGAAAAGCACATTGGCTTTCAATCGATGGTTGCCGATATTTTGCAGGTGGCCGAACGCCATCTGGCAAAACTCAATCAGCGACAGCGTGAAACCTGCCCGGCATCAGAACTGGTGGTCGGCATGCAGTGCGGCGGCAGCGATGCATTTTCTGGCGTGACGGCCAACCCGGCGGTGGGTTATGCCTCCGACCTGTTAGTACGCTGCGGCGCGACTGTGATGTTCTCTGAAGTTACCGAAGTGCGCGATGCCATCCACCTTCTGACCCCAAGGGCGATTAACGAAGAAGTAGGTAAACGCCTGCTCGAAGAGATGGCCTGGTACGATAACTACCTGGATATGGGCAAAACGGATCGCAGCGCCAACCCTTCTCCGGGCAATAAGAAAGGCGGTCTGGCAAATGTGGTGGAAAAAGCGCTGGGCTCTATTGCCAAGTCCGGCAAGAGCGCCATTGTCGAAGTATTGTCGCCGGGTCAGCGTCCAACCAAACGTGGTCTGATTTACGCCGCAACCCCCGCCAGTGATTTTGTATGCGGTACGCAGCAGGTCGCTTCCGGAATCACCGTACAGGTGTTCACCACCGGTCGCGGTACGCCGTACGGCCTGATGGCCGTGCCGGTGATAAAAATGGCGACGCGTACTGAGCTGGCCAACCGTTGGTTTGACCTGATGGACATCAACGCAGGCACCATCGCCACCGGAGAAGAAACCATTGAAGACGTGGGTCTGAAACTGTTCGAGTTTATTCTCGACGTCGCCAGCGGACGTAAGAAAACCTTCTCAGATCAGTGGGGGCTGCACAACCAACTGGCGGTGTTTAACCCAGCGCCAGTGACCTGATTGTCCGCAATATTTTCTTCAAGGGCATGTCTTCTGACATGCCTTTTTTTTCGCTATAACTTTCGCAACCCTCCCTTTTCTTTCGAAACTTTCATTTATCAGATCAAAATCACAAAAATACATTACGAAACCCTATACTTTATTTCGAAGAAAGAAATCGAAAGACTTCGGAGGAAGTATGTTTATCATCTCAAGCAAAATGATGCTGAAGAAGGCGCAGCAAGAAGGCTATGCCGTACCGGCTTTTAACATCCACAACCTGGAGACCCTACAGGTTGTCGTGGAAACAGCAGCCGAACTACGCTCTCCGTTGATCGTCGCCGGCACACCAGGCACTTTTAGTTATGCCGGGGTCGGTAACATCGTTGCTATCGCCAGTGAACTGGCAAGAAGCTGGAACCATCCTCTCGCCATCCATCTCGATCACCACGAAAGTGCCACCGATATTAAAGCGAAAGTCGCTACAGGTATTCGCTCTGTCATGATCGATGGTTCACATCTGCCGTTTGCCGACAACATTGAATTAGTTAAGCACGTAACTGACTACTGCCACCGCTATGACGTAAGCGTTGAAGCTGAGCTGGGACGACTGGGTGGACAAGAAGATGACCTGATCGTGGACGGAAAAGATGCGCTTTATACCCACCCAGAACAGGCTCGGGAGTTTGTGGAAAAAACCGGTATCGACTCACTGGCTGTCGCGATCGGCACAGCCCATGGTTTGTATAGTGCTGAACCTAAACTTGATTTTGAACGACTAGCAGAAATTCGTCAGCGCGTTGATATTCCACTTGTTTTACATGGCGCATCCGGCCTGCCAACACATGATATTAAGTGCGCTATCTCTTTAGGGGTCTGCAAAGTGAACGTCGCGACCGAACTCAAAATCGCCTTTTCTGGCGCACTCAAAACTTATCTGAGTACACATACCAATGCAAATGACCCACGGCATTACATGATGCCAGCAAAAGCCGCCATGAAAGAGGTGGTGCGTAAAGTCATTGCCGATTGCGGCTGTGAAGGAAAATTGTAACCTATTGATTTATTTGATTTGTACGGATTCTGACAAAGGTCTGTTTTAAAGCTGGATCACGAAAGTCGCTTTTACCCTTTGCCTTCAATCCAAAAATATTATGAAGATAAACAAAAGATATCGGAGATAGAAGTGAAAGAAATAATCTCTCGTCATAAAGCAGGTGAGCATTTAGGTATTTGTTCGGTTTGTTCAGCACATCCGCTGGTCATTGAATCCGCATTACGTTTTGATCTCGACACGGATAGTAAAGTTCTGATCGAAGCGACGTCTAATCAGGTTAATCAGTTTGGTGGTTATACCGGAATGAAACCCGCCGATTTCCGTGATTTTGTCTATGGCATCGCACAAGAGATTGGTTTCCCTCGTGAAAGACTGATCCTGGGTGGCGATCACCTCGGTCCTAACTGCTGGCAAAATGAACCTGCGGCGGAAGCGATGGAGAAATCCGTAGCCTTAATTAAAGCCTACGTTGCCGCAGGGTTCAGCAAAATCCACCTCGATGCTTCAATGTCCTGTGCTGACGATCCCACGCCGCTGGATCCGATGGTTGTTGCTCAGCGAGCTGCCGTACTTTGCCAGGCCGCAGAAGCTACGGCAACCGAAGAACAGAAACACCAACTGACTTATGTGATTGGTACTGAGGTTCCTGTTCCCGGTGGCGAAGCCAGTACCATTGGCACTGTTCATGTCACACGCGAAGAAGATGCCGCCCGTACACTGGAAACCCATCAAATTGCCTTTAGAGCATTAGGACTTGAAGAAGCGCTAACTCGCGTGATCGCTATTGTTGTCCAACCCGGCGTCGAATTCGATCACACTCAGATCATTCATTATCAGCCACAGGCTGCAGAAGCGCTTTCAGCCTGGATTAAAGAAACTCCAATGGTTTATGAAGCGCATTCTACAGATTATCAAACCCGCCAGGCATACCGCGCCCTGGTACGCGATCACTATGCAATTTTAAAAGTGGGTCCAGCGCTGACCTTCGCGCTGCGTGAAGCCATTTTTGCGCTAGCGCAAATGGAAAATGAACTGGTTTCTCCAGAGCAGCGGAGCCGGGTTATGGAAGTAATTGACGAAGTTATGCTGAATGAACCGGACTACTGGAAAAAATACTATCGTCCAACCTGGAGCCAGGCGATGGTCGATATTCACTTCAGCCTCTCCGACCGTATTCGTTACTACTGGCCGCATCCTCGCATTCGTCAAAGTGTAGAGAAATTAATCACCAACCTTAATGACGTTGCTTTACCACTGGGACTCATTAGCCAGTTTATGCCCGTGCAATTTGAACGCCTGACTGAAGGGACGTTAACCGCCACACCACATAATCTGATTATCGACAAAATCCAGGACGTTCTGCGCGCCTATCGCTTTGGTTGCGCACCAGCAAGTGCCTGAAATCTGGAGAATATATGAGCCAACTTTTTGTTCGAACAGGTATTGATTTTAGCTCGTGTCAGCATGCGCTGACACATATTGGAGAGGAGATGCTGGCCAAAGGGGTCGTGTATGAAAGCTATCCGCAGGCCCTGATTGAGCGTGAAGCAACTTTTCCAACCGGAATAGCGCTGGAACGTCATGCCGTCGCGATTCCGCATTGTGAAGCTATTCATGCGAAATCGCCTGCAATCTATCTGATTCGCCCGGATACACCGGTCAACTTTCAACAAGCGGATGATGACGAAGAGATAGCCGTCTCTTTAATTATTGCCCTGATTGTTGAGAACCCAACGGCGCAACTGAAGCTCCTGCGTCGTCTGTTTAGTGAGCTACAAAACCCGAACACCATTGAAGCATTGTTGAATGCGCCCGATGCAGAACTGGCAATGCTGTTTCGGGAAAAAATCCTTGAGACTGAGCCCTGCGCACAGGCTTGAAAAGATACTGATAATAAAAGGAATACCCTATGAAACGTAAAGTAATTGTGGCTTGTGGCGGTGCTGTAGCAACTTCAACAATGGCAGCTGAAGAAATTAAAGAACTCTGTGAAGCCAACAATATCCAACTCGACCTGGTTCAGTGCCGGGTAACAGAAATCGAAACCTATATGGATGGCGCGGATCTTATTTGTACCACAGCCCGCGTTGACCGTACGTTTGGCGATATCCCGGTCGTTCACGGCATGCCTTTTGTCTCAGGCGTGGGTATCGAAGCGTTGCAGCAAAAAATACTGACTATCCTCGTGGGGTAACGCCATGTTTAGCGAAATAATGCGTTATATCCTCGACTTAGGTCCAACGGTTATGCTGCCGTTAGTGATCATCATCTTCTCAAAATTATTGGGAATGAAGCTCGGGGATTGTTTTAAATCCGGCCTGCATATTGGTATTGGCTTTGTCGGGATCGGCCTGGTCATTGGCCTGATGCTTGACTCTATCGGCCCTGCCGCAAAAGCGATGGCGGAACAGTTTCAAATCAACCTGCATGTCATTGATGTCGGCTGGCCGGGTTCATCACCAATGACCTGGGCTTCACAAATTGCATTAATTGCAATTCCTGTCGCTATTGGGGTCAATATCCTGATGCTGGTTACCCGCATGACTCGCGTAGTAAACGTCGATATCTGGAATATCTGGCATATGACGTTTACCGGTGCCATGTTGCATCTGGCGACCGGTTCATACTGGCTGGGTATTCTCGGCGTGGTAGTTCATGCAGCCTTCGTCTACAAACTAGGCGACTGGTTTGCCAAAGACACGCGTGACTTTTTTGGTCTGGAAGGCATTGCCATTCCTCACGGTTCCTCGGCGTACCTGGGCCCTATAGCAGTCCTGGTAGATACGATCATTGAAAAAATCCCGGGACTGAACCGCATTCATTTTAGTGCAGATGATGTACAAAAACGTTTTGGCCCCTTCGGTGAACCTGTAACCGTTGGCTTTGTGATGGGATTAGTTATCGGCATGCTAGCTGGGTATGACGTTAAAGCTGTGCTGCAACTGGCGGTGAAAACGGCTGCCGTTATGTTGCTCATGCCGCGTGTCATTAAACCGATTATGGATGGCCTAACTCCTATCGCTAAACATGCCCGTAAACGCCTGCAGGCAAAATTTGGCGGACAGGAGTTCCTAATCGGTCTGGACCCTGCGCTACTGCTCGGCCATACGTCGGTGGTTTCCGCCAGCCTGATCTTTATTCCGCTGACTATTCTGATTGCCGTCCTGGTACCAGGTAATCAGGTACTGCCATTCGGCGATCTCGCGACCATTGGTTTCTTTGTTGCCATGGCGGTAGCCGTTCATCAGGGGAACTTGTTCCGTACGCTGATCTCCGGCGTCATCATCATGGGTATCACTCTATGGATAGCCACGCAAACTATTGGTCTACATACCCAGCTTGCCGCCAATGCAGGCGCACTGAAAGCAGGTGGTATGGTTGCATCGATGGATCAGGGAGGTTCCCCAATCACCTGGCTGCTGATTCAACTCTTCACCTGGCAGAACGTAGTGGGCTTCATCATTATCGCTGCGATTTACCTGTTGGGTGTACTACTGACATGGCGTCGGGCACGTAATTTTGTGGCGGCTGAAAAAGCAGCAGCCATAACGGAAAGCCAGACCGCATCTTAATTTCTGGGGAGCATTTGCTCCCCTTCACATTTATGGAGACATTTATGAAATCAGTGGTGATTCACGCTGAGGGCGACGTACGCGTTGAAGAACGTCCCATTCCGCAACTACAGGCTGATGACGATGTACTGGTCAAGGTGGTTAGTTCAGGGCTTTGTGGCTCGGATATTCCCCGTATATTTAATCATGGCGCTCACTATTATCCGATAACGCTGGGGCATGAGTTCAGCGGCTATGTTGAGTCCTACGGTGCAGCAGTTACCGACTTACAACCCGGCGATGCTGTTGCCTGCGTTCCATTACTCCCCTGCTTCCACTGCCCTCAGTGCGAGCGAGGATTCTTCTCATTATGTAAGCAATATCAGTTTGTCGGCTCGCGCAGCGAAGGTGGAAACGCAGAATATGTGGTCGTAAAACGCGCCAACCTGTTCCGATTACCTTCAGAAATGCCGATTGATGATGGCGCATTCATTGAGCCCATTACCGTTGGCCTGCATGCTTTTCATCTCGCTCAGGGGTGTGAAGGCAAAAACGTGATCATCGTTGGAGCAGGTACCATCGGTTTACTGGCAATGCAATGTGCTCGCGAACTCGGCGCAAAAAGTATCACGGCGATTGATATCAACCCACAAAAGCTGGCGTTAGCAAAAGAACTGGGGGCAACCTATGTGTTTAACAGTAGGGAGATGAGTGCGACTGAGATCCACGCTGGTCTGGAGAACATTCAATTTGATCAACTCGTCCTGGAGACTGCAGGAACCCCGCAAACTGTGACTCTGTCGATCGAAATTGCCGGACCTCGTGCTCAACTGGCGTTAGTCGGTACGTTGCATCACGATCTGGCGTTGGCTTCAGGTATTTTTGGGCAAATATTGCGTAAAGAATTAACCATTCTTGGCAGTTGGATGAATTATTCCAGCCCGTGGCCTGGAGAAGAGTGGGAAACCGCGGCCCGTTTACTCACGGAAAAGCGCTTGCAGCTTGAACCGTTAATTGCCCACAGCGGTGATACCGAGAGCTTTGCCAGCGCGGTCAAATCACTTAATGGCGCGCCGATGCAGGGGAAAATTCTACTTAAACTCTCCTGACCTCACGAGCCAGCAACCTGCGCTGGCTCACATTTACTTTCGAAATTTAGCGTTCACCTTTCGCAATCCTTCGATTAAACTAGTGACAGTCAAATTATCAGGCAAATCAATATGAACTCATTTGAGAGAAGGAATAAAATTGTCGACCTGATTAATACGCAAGGTAGCGTACTGGTAATGGACCTTTCGAATACCTTTGGTATTTCTGAAGTAACCATTCGCGCCGACCTGCGGTTATTAGAAGAGAAGGGTCTGGTCACCCGTTTTCATGGCGGTGCGGCAAAACCTGGAAGCCATCTGGCTGAAGGTGACAATCAGGAAGTATTATTAGAAGATCGGTATCAGCTTGCCAGCGATCCTAAAAAGCGGATCGCTCAGGCTGCTACAGCAATGGTCGAGGAAGGAATGACCGTGATTCTGGATAGCGGAAGCACGACCCTACTGATCGCCGAGGCGCTAAACCGAAAAAGTAACATCACCGTTATTACCAATAGCCTGCCCGCTGCGTTTACATTATCGGAAAACAAAGACATTACGCTGGTCGTCTGCGGAGGCACGGTGCGCCACAAAACTCATTCAATGCATGGCACTATCGCTGAACGTTCCCTGCAAGGAATAAGCGCTGACCTGATGTTCGTGGGCGCTGACGGGATTGATGCCACTAATGGTATTACGACATTCAACGAAGGTTATTCGATTAGTAGCGTGATGGCTGCTGCTGCACATAAGGTCATTGCCGTACTGGATGCGACAAAATTTAACCGACGTGGCTTTAATCAGGTACTTCCAATGGAGAAGATTAACTGCGTAATAACCGACGACAGCATCAGCAAACAAGATAAATCTGCGCTGGTTAAGACAGGCGTCGAACTGCTGGTCGTTTAAACAACCCGCCACATCCCCCCTTTTGTCGCGCCAACGCGTTGCAGTTTGCCTTTTAGCTGCAACGCTTTCAAATAGCGCTCTACGGTTCGGGCTGAGATTTCACACTCATCAGCGATACTTTTGGCGGATCTGCCCGGCTGATGCGACAAGATTTGTAGAATGCGTTTTTCTATATCCAGTAAATCAGCCGACATTTCTTCCGACATTTCTTCCGACATTTCTTCCGACATTTCTTCCGACAGAGTTGATGATTTTCCCAATCCCTCTTGCAAAGCAGAGATGATATTTTCCAGGATAAACTCTATAAATGGCGTGCAGCTACTTTGTCGATCGCACTGCCCTAATACCTGGTAATAGCGGTCCTGTTGGTAGTGGATCAGTGTCTCTACCGGTAACCACGCCAATTCTGATCGCCACTCACGGAGGATTAATGTCTGCCATAGACGTCCCATCCGTCCATTACCGTCAGCAAAAGGATGAATAAATTCAAACTCATAATGGAAAACAGCACCAGCAATCAGTGGGTGGAGTTCTGTCGTTTTTAACCAGCCCAGTAGATCATTCATCAAACGTAAAACTTGTGAGGCCGGAGGAGCCATATGAATCAGCTGTTTTTCCCTGTAAACACCAACATTTCCGGCACGTAGCTGGCCTGGATTATCGACCAGACCGAGCATAAGGACCCGATGTGCCTGTAAAAGATCGGATAATTTTCCACTTTTCCATTCCGACATCTTTTCATAGGCCAGAATCGCATTTCTCACTTCCTGTATGTCTTTAGCAGGCGCCAGAATACGTTTTCCTTCCATCAGCGCGGTGACTTGTTCCGTCGTCAACGAATTATGCTCAATCGCTAAAGAGGCCTGAATCGTGCGAATACGATTCTCTTTACGCAAAAGAGGAGATGCCCTACCAGCCATCGCTGCCCAATGCCCCATCAATTCACCAATTTCAATGACTTGATTGAGGATCAATGGAGTGACGACGAAAGGTGGTTGGTAGGTGCTCACTCTTACTCCCCCTGCTGTTCCAGCGCGTGCTTGTACAATGCATTCTTCTTCACGCCATGGATTTCAGCGGCCAGCGCGGCGGCCTTTTTAAGCGGCAGTTCTGCCTGCAATAGGGCCAATGTACGGAGCGCATCGGCAGGAAGGTCGTCTTCTTGCGCTTTATGCCCTTCGACGATCAGCACCATTTCGCCTTTACGACGGTTTTCATCTTCCCTGACCCACGCCAGCAGTTCGCCAACCGGTGCGCCGTGAATAGTTTCCCAGGTTTTGGTCAACTCACGCGCCAACACCACGTAGCGGGATTCGCCCCAGACGGCAACCATGTCCTCCAGGCTATCCAGCAAACGGTGGGTAGATTCATAAAAAATAAGCGTACGTGGTTCAGCCTCAATGGCTTTCATCGCATCACGACGCCCTTTCGATTTGGCAGGCAGAAAACCTTCATAGCAAAAGCGGTCTGAAGGCAGACCAGCAGCGCTCAGGGCAGCAATCGCCGCGCAAGGGCCTGGTAGGGGAACAACGCGGATCCCCGCTTCGCGACAGGTGCGCACCAGATGGTAGCCGGGATCGTTAATCAGCGGCGTTCCGGCATCGGAAACCAGCGCAATGTTTTGCCCTTCTTTGAGCTTTGCCACCAGCGTTTCGGCCTTTTGCTGCTCGTTGTGGTCATGCAGGGCGAACAATCGCGCGTTAATCGCGAAGTGTTGTAACAATAGTCCTGTATGACGAGTATCTTCAGCGGCAATCAAATCAACGGCTTGTAAAACTTCGAGTGCTCGTTGGGTAATATCAGCCAAATTTCCTATAGGAGTAGGTACAATAAAGAGTTGGCCTTGAGAATTATCCGCCGATTCGTGTTGTTTCATTGTGTCGTCCGTATTGCCGATTTAATATTGAGCATTGAGTAAAAAAATATCACTGGATACAGTATGGTACCCTCAACATTTTCTCGTTTGAAAGCCGCACGCGTGCTGCCAGTCATTCTGGCAGCACTGATTTTCGCAGGCTGTGGCACCCAGGCGCCAGACCAGAGTGCAGCCCATATGCAGGGCACTGCGCAGGCTGATTCCGGCTTTTATCTGCAACAAATGCAGCAAAGCTCAGATGATAGCAAGACCAACTGGCAATTACTCGCCATTCGTGCACTGCTGAAAGAAGGCAAGAGCCAGCAGGCCATCGAGCTGTTCAGCCAGCTACCGCAGAAACTAAGCGATACCCAGCGTCGTGAGCAGTCACTGCTGGCCGTCGAGATTAAGCTTGCGCAGAAAGATGTCGCTGGCGCACAGGCTCTGCTGGACAAACTCACCCCTGCCGATTTCGATCAAAACCAGCAGGCACGGTACTGGCAGGCGCAAATCGACGTCAACCAGGGTCGCCCGTCGTTGACACTATTGCGTGCCCTGATCGCCCAGGAACCGTTGCTGGCCGCGAATGCTAAGCAGAAAAACATGGACGCCACCTGGCAGGCGCTGTCATCCATGACCCAGGAGCAAGCGCAGGCGCTGGTCATCAATGCGGATGAAAACGTGCTGCAAGGCTGGCTGGATCTCCAGCGCGTCTGGTTCGATAACCGTAACGATCCGGATATGATGAAAGCCGGCATTGCTGACTGGCAAAAACGTTACCCACAGAACCCGGGGGCAAAACTGTTGCCAACGCAGTTGGTTAACGTGCAGAGCTTTAAGCCCGCCTCCACCAGCAAAATTGCGCTGCTGCTGCCGCTAAACGGTCAGGCCGCTGTATTTGGCCGTACTATCCAGCAAGGCTTTGAAGCTGCGAAAAACATGGGCACTCAACCCGTAGCAGCCCCAGCTGTTGCCGCGCCTGCTGCAGATACAGCATCCATGGCGACCACGGAACAGCCGCAAACGACTGACGGTGTTGCCAGCCCTTCTCAGGCGTCAGTAAGCGATCTAACCAACGAGACGTCAGCGCAACCAGAAGCTGCAGCCCCGCAGCCAACAGTGCCTGCACAGCCAACGACCGCCAGCGCGCCGGCGAATCCGTCCGCTGAGCTGAAAATCTACGACACCTCATCACAGCCGCTGAATCAGATCCTGGCTCAGGTTCAGCAGGATGGCGCCAGCATCGTGGTTGGCCCGCTGTTGAAGAATAATGTTGAAGAGCTGATGAAAAGCAACACGCCATTAAATGTCCTGGCGCTTAATCAGCCAGAGGCGGTGAAAAACCTGCCGAACGTCTGCTACTTCGCCCTGTCGCCAGAAGATGAAGCGCGCGACGCCGCGCGTCACATCCGCGATCAAGGAAAACAGACGCCGCTGCTTTTGACCCCGCGGAGTGCGTTAGGCGATCGCGTTGCCAACGCCTTTGCGCAAGAGTGGCAAAAGCTGGGTGGCGGCGTAGTGCTGCAGCAGAAGTTCGGCTCCACTGCTGAGCTGAAAATGGGCGTCAACGGCGGCTCGGGGATTTCCCTGACGGGCAGCCCGGTGGCCTCCTCTGTACCCACGCAGCCTGGTGTAACCATTGGCGGTCTGACGATACCGGCAGCGCCAACCGATGCGCAAATCACCGGCGGTGGTCGTGTTGATGCCGTGTATATTCTGGCGACGCCGGAAGAAATTGCATTTATTAAGCCGATGATCGCTATGCGCAACGGCAGCCAGAGCGGTGCCACGTTGTACGCCAGCTCCCGCAGCGCGCAGGGAACTGCCGGCCCGGATTTCCGTCTGGAGATGGAAGGCTTGCAGTACAGCGAAATTCCGATGCTGGCAGGCGCTAATGCGCCTCTTATGCAGCAGGCGCTTGGCGCGGTGCGTAACGACTACTCGCTGGCGCGTATGTACGCCATGGGCGTCGATGCCTGGTCGCTTGCCAACCACTTCTCGCAAATGCGTCAGGTGCAGGGTTTCGAAATTAACGGCAACACCGGGGCCTTAACCGCAACGCAGGATTGTGTGATTAACAGGAAGTTATCATGGCTCAAATACCAGCAAGGACAAGTCGTCCCCGCCAGTTAACGAGTAAACAGACCGGTGACGCGTGGGAATCCACCGCGCGTGACTGGCTGCAGAGCAAAGGACTGCATTTTATCGCCGCCAACGTGCGTGAACGTGGCGGTGAAATTGACCTGATAATGCGTGAAGGCAACACCACCGTATTTGTTGAGGTTCGCTACCGACGCTCAGCCTTGTTTGGCGGTGCGGCGGCGAGTGTGACCCGGAGCAAACAACACAAATTATTACAGACCGCCCGCTTGTGGCTTGCGCGCCACAATGGGAGTTTTGATACTGTGGATTGCCGGTTCGATGTGTTAGCCTTCACCGGAAATGATGTTGAGTGGTTTAAGGACGCGTTCAACGACCGCTCATAGTTGAAGATTCAGAGCCTGGTTCTTAAGGATTAGCGTGTTAGATAGAATTAAAGTCTGCTTTACAGAAAGCATTCAAACTCAGATAGCTGCGGCTGAAGCTCTTCCGGATGCGATCTCCCGTGCAGCCATGACGCTGGTTCAGTCCCTGCTCAATGGCAACAAAATTCTCTGTTGTGGTAATGGGACGTCCGCTGCCAATGCACAGCATTTTGCTGCCAGTATGATCAATCGTTTTGAAACAGAACGGCCAAGTTTACCTGCGATTGCACTAAACACTGATAATGTGGTCTTAACTGCGATTGCCAACGATCGCCTGCACGACGAAGTTTATGCAAAACAAGTCCGTGCGCTGGGACATGCAGGTGATGTTCTGCTGGCAATCTCTACGCGTGGTAATAGCCGCGATATCGTAAAAGCCGTTGAAGCCGCCGTAACACGCGACATGACAATCGTCGCGCTGACCGGGTATGACGGAGGGGAGCTGGCCGGATTACTGGGGCCGCAGGATGTTGAAATCCGTATTCCCTCACACCACAGTGCCCGCGTTCAGGAAATGCACATGCTGACGGTCAACTGCCTTTGCGATCTCATCGATAACACGCTTTTCCCTCACCAGGATGATTAAGGAGTACACATGAAGGCATTTTCGCCGCTTGCTGTGATTATCGCTGCACTGCTGCTGCAAGGCTGTGTCGCTGCTGCCGTTGTCGGAACTGCTGCTGTCGGCACCAAAGCCGCGACGGATCCCCGCAGCGTCGGCACCCAGGTAGATGATGGAACCCTGGAATTACGCGTCAATACGGCGTTGTCGAAAGATGCCCAAATCAAGAAGGAAACGCGAATCAACGTGAGCGCGTATCAGGGTAAAGTGCTGCTGGTTGGTCAGTCGCCGAATAGCGAACTGTCTGCGCGGGCAAAACAGATTGCGATGGGCGTAGAAGGTACGACTGAGGTCTTTAATGAGATCCGTCAGGGCCAGCCAATTGGCCTGGGCGATGCGTCCAACGATACCTGGATCACAACCAAAGTACGTTCCCAGTTGCTGACCAGCGATCAGGTGAAATCCTCTAATGTGAAAGTCACTACCGAAAACGGGGAAGTGTTCCTGTTGGGTCTGGTAACTGAGCGTGAAGCGAAGGCGGCGGCGGACATCGCCAGCCGGGTAAGCGGCGTGAAACGCGTCACTACGGCCTTTACGTTTATTAAGTAATACAGATGCCGGATAGCGACGCATGGGCGTCTTATCCGGCCTACAGGCATAATCGTTTGTAGGTCAGATAAACGCCAGCGCCATCCGGCATTTTATTTGGCCCTTTCGCGTAGCTCGGAAGAGGTCAGGATCGAAACCCCTTCATGCCTAGGTGCCAGTGCCTCCGCCAGCATTGCCCGCGCAACATCGCGCGCTTCAATCGACTTCCAGTTACCCGGCAGCAGCCTGAACAACGGCGCTAAAAACATCTCATTCGTCCGCTGTTTGTCCCTATCCCCCAGTAGCATTGAAGGTCGGACAATCGTCAGCCGTGGCCAATTCTGCGCGATCAGCGCCTGCTCCATTTCACCTTTCACCCGGTTATAGAAAAACGGTGAATTCGCATTGGCGCCCATCGAACTCACCACCAGCATATGCTGGGCGCCTAACCGGCGTCCCGTCAGGGCCGTATCCACCACCAGCGTATAGTCAGCATGGATAAACGCCTCTTTGCTGCCCGCTTCACGTCGGGTGGTCCCCAGGCAACAAAAGACAATATCGACCGGTTCGGTAACCTGCGCCAGAGCATCGGTTAGCTGCGGATCATGGGGGTTATAGATGCCAACCGTATCAGCCAGCGGTCGACGCGTTGGTGCCGTGATGGCATTGATCCGGGGTTCATTGAGCAGCATACGCAGCAAATTTCCGCCTACCAGCCCCGTTGCGCCCGTTATTAACACCTGACTCATCCTCGCTCCTTTACAGATTTGTCCGTCTTGCGCTCTCAGCCTCAGCGACCAGACTTAATAGTTCGTGAGGTAATTATCCATCAACATGGAAATTCTGCCTCATCCGCATGCCACTCAACGGAGGAAACATGAGCAAGAAAATTGCCGTTTTAATCACTGATGAGTTTGAAGAT
This sequence comes from Citrobacter sp. Ce129, assembly GCF_030334545.1. Classification (NCBI taxonomy): domain Bacteria; kingdom Pseudomonadati; phylum Pseudomonadota; class Gammaproteobacteria; order Enterobacterales; family Enterobacteriaceae; genus Citrobacter; species Citrobacter sp. Ce129. The sequence continues at coordinate 128,843 of NZ_JAOWDS010000053.1, read as the reverse complement.
TCAGAATTTACATCGCCAGCTGCAGAATTTCGTCAGGCCGGGCATGAAGTCATCACCATTGAAAAACAGGCGGGCAAAACGGTGAAGGGGAAAAAAGGAGAGGCCAGCGTAACCATCGACAAAGCGATCGAAGATGTACGCCCTTCTGATTTTGACGCCCTGCTGTTGCCTGGCGGTCACTCACCGGATTACCTGCGCGGTGACGAGCGTTTCGTGACCTTTACCCGGGATTTTGTTAACAGCGGCAAACCGGTGTTTGCTATCTGCCACGGTCCACAGCTGCTTATCAGCGCGGATGTCATTCGCGGACGTAAGCTTACCGCTGTGAAGCCTATCATCATCGATGTGAAAAACGCCGGCGCCGAATTTTACGATCAGGAAATGGTGAATGATAACGATCAGTTGGTAACCAGCCGTACCCCAGACGATCTCCCGGCGTTTAACCGTGAGGCATTACGTATTCTCGGCGCGTGAGTCACGTAGCCAGAGCATCTTTTTACCGAAGCCCAGCGTGTTGTCCGTGAATTTGACTTCATCCAGTCGAATCTCCCACACGGGCGCAGGCAGCATTCTGGCGACGGGGAAACGGCGGTTGTAGGCCTTACGCGCAACTTCGCTCTCCTGCCCTTCAAGACGCCGGATTTCCCCTTTGAACTGTACGCCACGAATCAGGGCGACCGTTTTGGGCTGACCATTTACCGTGCCGGCAATCGGTGCGCGGGGTCCGGACATCTGCGCATGGCGCGTTTTCTCTTCAGTCAGCACATAAAACACCATCTTCTGCGCATCAAACAGGTAAAACGCATTGGCGCACCATAATTCACCTTCATGATGTACGCACCAGGTCACGACGTGCTGCTTTGCCAGCCAGCGGGTCACCGCAGTCAGTGTTTCCATTTCTGTTCTCTTTTATACTGTAGGCCTGAAAATTATCACGTCGATGGTGACAATGACACCCTGGTATCTGTACCTGATCCGTACCGCGGACAACGCCTTATACACCGGAATAACCACCGATGTGCAACGCCGCTATAAGCAGCATCAAAGTGGGAAAGGCGCGAAGGCGCTACGCGGAAAGGGGGAACTCACGTTGGCATTTGCGGCGCAGGTTGGCGACCGTTCGCTAGCCCTGCGCATAGAGTATCGCGTCAAACAGCTCACTAAGCGGCAGAAAGAGCGCCTTGTCGAAGGCGAAGGGCTTGAGGCGCTACTGAGCAGCCTGCAAACCCCGGAGCTTAAAAACGATTGAAGTGGTCGTGGTATTCCACAAGGCCCGTCACGCCTTCCAGCGCATCGTCCGCCAGGCGATGAACCTGGAACGCGCTTTCGGTGCCCGGCCAGCGGCAGCGCAGGTCATGATGTGCTGCCAGCTCAAAGCCAAAGCGGCTGTACAGTGCTGGATCCCCCAGTGTGACCACCGCGGCGTAGCCAAACTCGTTCAGTGAATCGAGTCCTTCATAGACCAGCTGACGCGCCAGCCCCTGCCCCCGGTAGTTTTCATCCACCGCGAGCGGCGCCATGCCGACCCATTGCAGATCTTCGCCCTGAACATCGACAGGACTAAACGCGACGTATCCCACTACCTGACCTTCGTCATCGGTCGCAACCAGACCCAGCGTTAAGAAGCCATCTTCACGCAGGTCGTGCACTAATTTCGCTTCCGCATCGCTCTCAAATGAACGGCGTAACAGCGCATCAATACCAGGGGCATCAATGGGAATTTCAACTCGAATCAGCATGGCTCACCTACCGAAGTCTGTTTGGTTTCTGGCGGCGTTTTCATCCCCGCCTCAACAAAATCCGCCAACTGCATCAGCATGACGCGCAACGCTTTAGGCATCTGATCCAGTTCGATGGCGTCCATCAGATTTTTTACATACAGCCCTAATTCTGTATCACCTTCAATCACCAGGCGACGCTGGAAGAAAAGCGTATCCGGATCCTGCTTGCGCGCCGCGATCATCAGCAGATCGCTGGCATCGGCGCTAAAACTTACATCCGCATCTGCATTCTGGCTGACAATAAGTTTATCGTTCTCAACAGAGGTATACCATTTGAGGCCAATGTCACGCACATGAATGCTCAGCCAGCGGCCGTCGAGAAACTCCAGCTCCCCATCGGCCAGCGCCTGACTAAACTGCCAGCTCAGGACCTGTTCCAGAACCTGGCGCTTTAGCGCAAAGGGCGTCAGTTTAACCGGTACACTCATCAGAGAAGGACCAAAATGTACTAAGCGTGAACGCAGTTTATCCAACACGAGCTTTACTCCCTGTTTCAATAGTCCTGCTATTTTGCCATATCAAATAAACGACATAGCGGCATAAATCAACAATTCGCTACGAAATTGTTACCTCTTTATTGGTGTCACCAATACGACTTTAACTGCCTCAAATCAAAAATTGTCTCAGCAAGGTTAACTAAAATCCCTCTTCGTTAACATTTCTGCGCCCTTCACGGCGCAACGTTCAGGATAAATTATGGAGCTGCTCTGCCCTGCCGGAAACCTCCCGGCGCTTAAGGCGGCCATCGAGAACGGCGCTGATGCTGTCTACATCGGGCTGAAAGATGATACCAACGCCCGTCATTTCGCCGGCCTTAATTTTACCGAGAAAAAATTGCAGGAAGCGGTGAGTTTTGTTCATCAGCACCGCCGTAAGCTGCACATCGCGATTAACACCTTTGCGCATCCGGATGGTTACGCGCGCTGGCAACGTGCCGTGGATATGGCGGCGCAACTGGGTGCAGATGCGCTAATCCTCGCCGACCTCGCCATGCTTGAGTATGCCGCAGAGCGCTACCCGCATATTGAGCGCCATGTCTCTGTTCAGGCATCTGCAACCAATGAAGAGGCGATTAATTTCTATCATCGCAACTTTGACGTCGCCCGCGTGGTGTTGCCGCGCGTGCTGTCTATTCATCAGGTGAAGCAGCTCGCTCGCGTCACGCCAGTTCCCCTGGAAGTGTTCGCCTTTGGCAGCCTGTGCATTATGGCGGAAGGTCGTTGCTATCTTTCGTCCTATCTGACGGGCGAGTCGCCTAACACGGTTGGCGCCTGTTCTCCAGCCCGTTTTGTACGCTGGCAGCAAACCCAGCAAGGGCTGGAATCCCGCCTTAATGAAGTGCTGATCGACCGCTATCAGGACGGAGAAAACGCGGGTTATCCCACGCTGTGTAAAGGCCGTTATCTGGTTGACGGCGAGCGCTATCATGCGCTGGAAGAACCCACCAGCCTGAATACGCTGGAGCTGCTGCCGGAGCTGCTGGCGGCCAATATTGCCTCGGTAAAAATCGAGGGACGCCAGCGTAGCCCGGCCTATGTTAGCCAGGTGGCGAAAGTGTGGCGTCAGGCGATCGACCGCTGTATGGCCGACCCGCAAAACTACGCCCCACAGGCCGCGTGGATGGAAACGCTCGGTTCAATGTCCGAAGGCACGCAGACCACGCTTGGCGCGTATCACCGTAAATGGCAGTGAGAGAAGCAATGAAATATTCCTTAGGACCGGTGCTGTGGTACTGGCCAAAAGAAACGCTGGAAGATTTTTATCAGCAGGCCGCCGTAAGCCAGGCCGACGTTATCTATCTTGGCGAAGCGGTATGCAGTAAACGCCGTGCCACCAAAGTGGGCGACTGGCTGGATATGGCGAAATCATTGGCCGGTAGCGGCAAGCAGGTGGTGCTTTCGACCCTCGCGCTGGTGCAGGCATCGTCGGAGCTGGGCGAACTCAAACGCTATGTTGAAAACGGCGATTTTCTGGTGGAAGCCAGCGATCTTGGCGTGGTAAACATGTGCGCCGAGCGTAAGCTGCCGTTTGTCGCCGGACATGCGCTCAACTGCTACAACGCGGTAACCCTGCGTTTGCTGCTCAAACAAGGTATGGTGCGCTGGTGTATGCCGGTAGAACTGTCCCGCGACTGGCTGGTAAATCTGCTCGACCAGTGTGATGAGCTGGGTATTCGCAATCAGTTTGAAGTAGAGGTGCTGAGCTACGGGCATCTGCCGCTGGCGTACTCTGCACGCTGCTTTACCGCACGCTCTGAAGACCGTCCAAAGGACGAGTGTGAAACCTGCTGCATCAAGTACCCGAACGGGCGCGATGTACTGTCGCAGGAGAATCAGCAGGTCTTTGTCCTCAACGGGATCCAGACCATGAGCGGCTATGTTTACAACCTTGGCAACGAGCTAACGTCGATGCAGGGGCTGGTTGATATTGTGCGCCTGTCCCCTTCAGGAACCGAAACTTTCGCCATGCTCGATGCCTTCCGCGCCAATGAAAATGGTACGGCCCCATTACCGCTTGCCGCCCACAGTGACTGCAACGGCTACTGGAAACGACTGGCAGGGCTGGAGTTACTAACTTAAATTCAACAAGTTGCTGATAATTTAATCGTGCCGGATATTTAACATCTCAATATTTGGCACTATTTTAGTAAGCGTTATAAATACTTTTCTGCATATTATTTTAATTAATTAGGTCCTCTATTAATAACATTCTGACATTATTTTTTATTAGCCATCACCACGTAAATACATTCTAATAAAACATATAGCCCCCCACAGCCATCCACTCAACAAATACAACCGAAGCTATGCACTGCCTTTATTGCGAGAAAAAACAATATATAACAACAACATAAGACATCCAATTAACACAAAAGAAATGAAATGTACAACCATTATTTTGACAATCGATATTAAGTTTAAATACGTTTATAAATATTACCATGCAAATAAAATCACCCAGCTTGAGATGTAATCTTAAACTTAAATTAGATTATTTAAGATTCTCGAACAGGAATGGAAAAGAATATTTAAATGGAAATACATATAATATTCAATCCTGGATGTATTTAATTCGTAGTCAGGAAATATCTATGAACAAGAAGTTAATTGCGACCGTATTTGCTACCTCTTTGAGTCTTTTTGGAATGACCTCTGCGCAAGCAGAAGAAACAGCGACAGATGTCACTGCACCGGGTGGTACTGTACATTTTGTTGGGCAGGTAGTGAATGCGGGCTGCTCTGTAGCCTCTGATTCTCTCGATTTTACCGTTTACCTTGACCAGGTTCGCGCAACGCATTTAGCCACAGCAGGCACAGCTGCCGGTCAGCCAAAAAGCTTTGAAATTCACCTGGTAGATTGCGACGCCAGCATTGTTAAAACTGCGGCAGTCACCTTCACCGGCCAGACTGACGCTGATGTACCGGCTGCACTGGCGAATACCGCAGGCGCAGGCGCGGCTAAACACGTTGCACTGCAACTGTACGGACCGGACAGCAAAGCAGTTGATATGGGCGTAAAATCAAGCTCTATCGCCGTACTGGATGGTGAAAACACCATTCCGATGAGCGTTGACTACATTGCCACCGACGCCGCAGGCGAAGCGGGTAGCGTAGAAGCCACCGCAACATTCCACATGAACTACGCGTAATGTAGTTCAGCCTTTGCCGCTTTGCGCAATGATGGCGCAGAGTGGCACTGACTCTCCCCATGGACCGAAGCATTTTCTGTTATAGCGCCCCCGGATTTATTTAATCCATTAGCTTATACAGGCTTCGCGTCCATTTATATTGCACTTCTGAATGTTATTTTTGATATAAAGGAATATGTCATGGTTACCTCATTTGCTAATAGAAAGCAGACCGTTAAAATAGGTTTAGTCCACATGACCGTGGGCGCGTTATCAATAATTTCTTTTGCCGCCAGCGCCGGGGGCGTTTCACTTGGCGCAACGCGCATTGTCTACCCCTTGACTGCGCAACAGGTTTCACTGCCCGTCAGAAACTCTGATAGCCAAAATACGTTTTTAATTAAGTCATGGGTGTCCAATCCGGATGACACTAAATCTGATGAGTTTGTCGTAACGCCACCGCTTTTTTCCATTTCGGCAAAACATGAAAATATCGTACGGATCATGTATATCGGTAAACCACTACCGACCGATCGCGAAACAGTATTCTATTTTAACAGTAAAGCCATACCACCGGTTGCCAAAGAAAAGATTAAGCAAAATACCTTACAGATTGCCACTCAGAGCACAATCAAACTGTTTATGCGCCCGGAAAATTTAGCCAGCGCGTCGGTAGATGCCCCGCGCACTCTGCGTTGTAGTATTGCAGGCGGAAAGGCCAGCATGAACAACCCTTCCCCCTATTACGTTACGCTGGTTAATTTCCGTATCGGCGAAAACAAAATCAAAAATACGATGTTGGCGCCGATGTCCACCAGCAGCGTCGACTTTTCCGGCAAGGGTGGCAGCATAAAATTTCAGACGGTAAATGATTTTGGCGCACTGACGCCAGAACAAACATGCAACAGTTAAAAATAATATAACTATTTATAATGATGTGGCTGATATAAATGCAAACAAACTTTTATATTAATAAATTTAAAATCGCACCTCTGACAACAGCACTCATCGCTGTCTTCACGTCATTCTGTACGGGGGCAGAGAATTATTTCAACCCGGCATTTTTTTCAGACGATCCGGACGCAGTAGCCGATCTCTCGCGTTTTACAAACAACGGCGCGCAAACGCCTGGTACCTATCGGGTAGATATCTATCTTAATGAAACGTTCACCGGCACCCGCGACGTCGAGTTTAGAGAATCCAGAGATCCACAAAACCATCAGCTGCAGCCTTGTCTGTCGGTCGACTACTTGCAAAAAATTGGCATTAATAATAAATCACCCGGCTTTGCGTCGATAAAAGATGAGTCGTGCGTTGACCTCAGTATCGCTATCCCCGATGCCGCAAGCGAATTTGAGTTTGAAAAACTCCGCCTCAATCTTTCTATTCCGCAAATTGCACTGAGTAATAATGCCAGAGGATACATCCCGCCGGAGCAATGGGACGAAGGGATTAACGCCCTGCTGGTCAACTACAATTTTTCAGGCTCAAACAGTCGCGACGGCAGCGGAGAAAGCAGCGGCGCCAACAGTAACTATTTTCTGGCGCTAAACAGCGGGGCCAACATTGGCCCGTGGCGCTTACGCGATAACTCAACGTGGAGTAAATCGACCACCAGCAGCAAGTGGCAACATATTAATACCTATCTTCAACGCACCGTGATTCCCTTAAAAAGCGAACTCACTCTTGGGGATGGTTACACCTCATCAGAGCTCTTCGACAGTCTGAACTTTCGTGGCGCACAACTCTCTTCCGATGAGAATATGTTACCCGACAGCCTGAAAGGCTTTGCGCCAACAATACGCGGGATCGCGCAAAGTAACGCCCAGGTTACCGTCAGGCAAAATAATTACATTATTTATCAAACTTACGTCGCGCCAGGGGCTTTTGAAATTACCGATCTCTACCCTACTTCATCGGGCGGTGATTTGGTCGTAGAAGTGAAAGAATCGGATGGCAGAATATCCAGCTACAGCGTACCGTATTCAGCGGTGCCGCTTTTACAGCGCGAAGGCAGGATCAAATATTCGGCGATTGTCGGACGCTCAAGAACAAACAGTTCGCAACAGGAAGAAACGGATTTCGGCCAGTTCTCTCTCAGTTGGGGATTGCCGCACGGTTGGACGTTATACGGCGGCGGTCAGCTGTCCTCCACTTACACCGCGTCGGCACTGGGTTTCGGCGTCAATATGGGCGATTTTGGCGCCGTCTCGCTGGATCTGACGCATGCGCAAAGCGAACTGGCTGATAACAGTCGCCATACCGGGCAATCGCTGCGTTTTCTCTACGCAAAATCACTCAACAACATCGGCACTAACTTCCAGCTGTTAGGCTATCGCTACTCCACCTCTGGGTTTTATACCTTTAGCGATACCACCTATAAAAAGATGGATGGATACACATCCGACCCTGATGACGAAGATGACGATCAGCCTGTATGGGTAAATTACTATAACCTCTATTATTCAAAGCGAGGAAAGGTACAGGTTAATATCTCTCAGCAGCTAAACGGCTATGGCTCCCTTTATTTGTCCGGTAGCAAACAGAGCTACTGGCATACCGATGAAACCAACTCATTATTCCAGATTGGCTACAATACCCAATGGCATAATATGAACATCGGCCTGAGTTATAATTATACCCAATCGCCAGGCCAGCCAAATGCCGATCAAATTGTTGCGCTGAATATTTCCCTGCCGCTTGGCTGGTGGTTGAGCCCCGGCGGCGTTTCACCAACCCAGCGCACGAACTCCATGTTCGCCACACTTAGCACCAGTACCGATAAAGACGGACATACCACGCAAAACGCGGGGGTCAGTGGGTCGCTGCTTGAGGCCAACAACCTGAACTATAACCTGCAGCAAGGGTATGGCAACCAGGGAACCGGCGCCAGTGGAATGGCCAGCCTGGATTACAAAGGCGCGTATGGCGGCGTTAACGTGGGATATAACTATAGCGATAACGGAAACTACCAACAGGTTAACTATGGGCTTTCAGGGGGCATTGTGGCGCATGCCGCAGGCATTACGCTCAGCCAGCCGTTGGGCAACACCAATATTCTGGTCGCTATTCCGGGCGCAGAAAATGTTCCGGTAGAAAACAACGAGGGCATAAAAACCGACTGGCGCGGCTATACGGTTATTCCGTATGCCAACGTCTATCGTCAGAACCGAATCGCCCTGGATATTAACGCTCTTGGCGATGATATGGATATCGATGATGCCGTCGTACAGGTTATTCCAACCCATGGCGCCTTAGTCAGAGCTGATTTTAAAGCGCGGATCGGACATCGGGTCTTGGTCACGCTGAAATACCACAATAAACCCGTTCCATTTGGCGCGACCGTGACCCACGACGACACTGAAAGCAGCAGTATCGTTGGCGATGACGGCGTCGTGTATCTTGCCGGGCTGCCGCCGCAAGGGGAGTTAAATGTGCAATGGGGAACCGGCAGCGATGCCCGGTGCCATGCAACCTATGCACTTGATGCTAACGCTATTCGCCCCGTTAATAAAATTACCGCTCGGTGTATATAATGAAAAAATATCCTCTTCATCTCTTTCTAAAAATAACAGCAACGTTATTATTTCTCGGCACCATCTCCGAATGCTACGCCGCATATCCAAATAATGCCTGCGGCCCGGCAAACAGTAGTACGACAACAAGTTACGTATTTAATGTCAACTCAACCATCACCAATCCAGAGGACAACAGAGCGGGTGCCTTGCCACCTGTCACTGAATCCAGCAGCGGTCAATTCTCACTATATTGCCAATGTGATCCAACGCTGTATCCCAATGGGGTAGTCACGCATCAATGGACAACCAGCCCGTTGGACATCTATACCACAGCAAATGGATTAACTTTTTACAATATCAATGAATACATTGCGGCCGCGATAGAGATAAAGGATGAAGGTAATGGTACTTACTACCCTGTTCCATGGAACAACCATTATATTCCCAAAGATGACGGGACATATCCCTGTAACACAGCAGGCGATGAATATCATACCGGGAACCATGTCCGGGTAACGTTTTATATGAAGCGCTCCTTTGTCGGCCAGGTCAATATTCCCTCAACCATTATGGCCCAGCTCTGGTATACCGTGACGGATACCTTTATTCCCGGTGAGGCAACAGCAAGCCTGTCAATAAATGGTACGGTGACCGTACCTGAAAGCTGCGAAATTAACGCCGGACAGATGCTTACCGTCGAGTTGGGTCAAACGTGGGCCGGCAGCTTTAAAACGCCGGGACAAAAGCCCAAGGGTTATACACCGAAAACCCTTTCCATCCCAGTGCAGTGTAATGATATGGCCTCAACGGCGAATCTGGAATGGCGTATGGTCGCCACCCCTTCGGCAGAATACCCGGATGCCATCCAGTCCAGCAACAGCGGGATTGGCGTGGTCGTGGCGGATATGCAGGGAACAACAATCCCACCGGAAACCGGCAAGATCCTGCTGACGCTGAATGATACCTACGCGACGACCATTAACGTGCAGGCCTGGCCGGTGAAAACCATTGAGGGCACCCCTGAAGCGGGCAGCTATAACGCGGTGGCCACCATGCGTATTGATTTTCAGTAACCCGCTACGGATAAGCAGAAATGAAAAAATGGATGATCTTTCTGGTCGCAGGTTTGGCCAGTACCGCGCAGGCGGAAAACGAAGTGCCAAACTTAACGTTTAACGGCTCGATTATTGCCGAAGGCTGCGATGTAGCGGTAGCCAGCGAAAATCAGACGGTACATATCGGCGACTTCTCAGTTGCCGTATTTTCCGGTACAGGCAGCGTAAGTTCAGCGAAGAATTTTGAGATTAATCTGGAAAACTGCGTTGGTAAAGGCAGTATTACTTTTTCAGGTGAGTCCAATACGGATAACGGCGCGCTCCTCGCACTCACCAACGCAACTGGTGAAGGCGACACGGCTTCAGGTGTGGCAATTGAAATATTGGATCTAAATTCAGGTGCACCGCAACCCCTGCCTCTTGGGCAAGCCAGCAGTTTATATACATTGAAGTCCGGTGATAACACTCTCCGCTATCAGTTGCGCTATAAGGCCACTCAGAATGTGGTAACGCCGGGTAGTGCCAATGCGGTGATGTATTTCGATATGCTCTATCAGTGAGGCAGAGGAATGACAAAATATCTTTTTATCCTGTTTTCTGCTTTAGCGCTGGGCCACATTTCAATTGCTTTCGCCGACGATCACAGCGGAACCATCAATATCACGGGTTCGATTAACGCCCATACCTGTGAAGTCGCTGCCGCATCGAAAGATTTTACCGTTGCCCTTGGGCAGTTTCATCCGCAAGATTTTCTTCAGACGGGTGCCGTAACCTCCATGCAGGGATTTATCATCACCCTGGAAAAATGTGCATATGAAGTCACGACGGCGACGGTCACATTCAATGGTGAATCCGACACCGACCGTCCGGAGCTGCTAAAAGTGGATGCTTCAGCCGAAAGCGCTACCGGGCTTGCTGTGGCAATTTTAGACAGCAACAGAGCGATTATCCCATTAAAAACCGAGAGCCCCGCTTATACGTTAAGTTCTAATTCGGTACAAATCTTCGATCTGCAATTTTATGCCCAGTATATCTCCACCCGCACGATTGTAACGCCGGGCGATGCCGGTGCCACCGCCACCTTCCAACTGCACTATGAATAATTATTACGCCGTTATTACTTTGCTACTGTTCGGGAGTAGCTGCGGTGGCCATGCTGGCGTCGTTGCTGGTGGCACACGGTTTATTTTTGATGCCGATGCCGGCAGTCTGTCCATCACCTTAAAAAATACCGACAGCGCAACCTGGCTGGTCAAAAGCACCATTAATAACACGCTACAATGGCCCGGGGCCGAACCGATCCACGGGATGACGCCTTTTACTGTAACGCCGCCCCTTTTTGCGCTTGCGGGAGAAAAAGAAAATAAAATTCGGATAGTTAAAACCGCAGAGGATTTACCCGTCGACCGTGAAAGCCTGTATGAATTGCTGATCACCGCCATTCCTTCTGGAAAAATGGAAAAGAACTCGGTACAGGTCGCCCTGCGCTCGCGTTATAAACTCATTTATCGTCCTCCTGGGCTATCTGGGATCCCAGAGCAAGCATACCAGCAGATTCACTGGCAATGGCGACAGGACGGGTCGTTGGAGATCGGCAATCCAACCCCTTACTATGTGACGCTGACATCGGTGCGTGTGAATGGGCATATTGAAGAGAATGCCGGGGTTATCGCCCCATTTAGTCAGCGTTCTGTTTCCTGGTGCCAAAATACAACCCTATGCAAAGTACAGTGGCGAACGCTGGATGATGTGGGTAAAGAACTCACCGCAATGAATATCACATTGACACAAGCGCCATGATTAATCCCCAATGATAAACAGCTCACTTTGTTAACAACATTCGCTAATCTTTAATGCAGTATTAAAAGATTAACCGGTAACAAAGTGAGCCGTTATGACTGACAAAACTATTCCGTTCTCGGTGCTGGATCTGGCGCCGATCCCTGAAGGATCTTCGGCAAAAGAGGCCTTCACGCACTCGCTTGATCTCGCTCAACTGGCCGAAAAACGCGGTTACCAACGTTATTGGCTGGCAGAGCATCACAACATGACCGGCATCGCCAGCGCCGCTACCTCAGTGCTGATTGGCTATCTGGCTGCTAATACCACCACGCTGCATCTCGGGTCTGGCGGCGTTATGCTGCCCAACCATTCGCCGCTGGTTATCGCCGAGCAGTTTGGCACCCTGAACACGCTGTATCCGGGACGCATCGATCTCGGGCTTGGCCGTGCGCCAGGGAGCGATCAGCCGACGATGCGCGCACTGCGCCGCCATATGAGTGGTGATATTGATAACTTCCCACGCGACGTAGCTGAACTGGTGGACTGGTTCGACGCCCGCGATCCGAATCCCCATGTACGCCCGGTTCCAGGCTATGGCGAGCAGATCCCGGTCTGGTTATTAGGTTCCAGCCTGTACAGCGCACAGCTGGCGGCTCAGCTGGGTTTGCCGTTTGCCTTCGCCTCGCACTTTGCTCCGGATATGCTGCACCAGGCACTGCATCTGTATCGCAGCCAGTTCAAACCCTCAGCGCGGCTGGCAAAGCCGTATGCGATGGTGTGCATCAACATCATAGCCGCCGACAGCAATCGCGACGCCGAGTTTCTTTTCACCTCCATGCAGCAGGCGTTTGTGAAACTGCGTCGTGGCGAAACCGGCCAGCTACCGCCGCCGGTAGAGAATATGCATCAGCTGTGGTCCGCTTCTGATCAGTACGGCGTACAACAGGCGCTGAGTATGTCGCTGGTTGGTGATAAGGCAAAAGTGCGGCATGGTCTCGAAGCGATTTTGCGTGAAACCCAGGCTGATGAGATTATGGTTAACGGCCAGATTTTTGATCATCAGGCACGTCTACATTCGTTTGATTTGGCGATGGACGTGAAAGAAGAGTTGCTGGGGTAGCGCGGTTTGTGCCGGATGGCGGCTGCGCCTTATCCGGCCGACTCAATCTCTGTAGGCCCGGTAAGCGTAGCGCCACCGGGCAATTGTTCTACTGGTACACCGGCAGCAGGTTAACGCTCGACAGAATATGGATAACCGCGTTACCGATACCGAACACCAGGATCAGCGCAATCATCGGCTTGCCGCCCCAGACGCGGAATTTCGGGCTACCGAAACGCTCGCGTGATTTACGTGCCAGCAGCGCCGGAACAATAGCGGCCCAGATGGTTGCCGCGAGTCCTGCATAGCCAATGGCGTACAGGAAACCGTTCGGCCACAGCAGGCCACCGATAATTGGCGGGACAAACGTCAGCAATGCCGTTTTAAAACGTCCCATTGCCGAGTCATCAAAGCCAAACAGATCCGCCAGATAGTCAAACAGACCGAGCGTAACGCCGAGGAATGAACTCGCCACCGCAAAGTTGGAGAACACCACCAGCAGCAGATCCAGACTGCGGCTGTTCAGCACACCGCTCAGCGCCTGTACCAGCACATCAATGTTACCGCCTTGCTGTGCAATACCAATAAATTCCGGACGCGGAATATTACCCATCGTCCCCAGCAACCATACGGTATACAGCACCAGCGCCAGCAGCGTGCCGTACACCAGACACTTAACGATGGTCTTCGGATCTTTGCCGTAGTACTTCATCAGGCTCGGGACGTTGCCGTGATAGCCGAATGAGGCCAGACAGAACGGCAGCGTCATCAGCAAGTACGGCGTATACGAAGCGTTGCTCTGCGCCACATTAAACAATGTTGCGGGCTGCACGTGCCCCAGCAGACTGCCGAAGGTCAGGAAAAAGGTAATCACCTTCGCGCCCAGCACAATTGCCGTCATGCGGCTAACCGCTTTGGTACTTAACCACACCACAAACGCCACCAGCAGCGCGAAGCCAAGACCTGCCGCACGCGCCGGAACGTTCAACGACAGCTCCGAGAAGGTGTGGTGCAGAATCGATCCGCTCGCCGAGATATACGCGTAGGTCAGGATATAGAGAACGAAGGCGATCGAGATGCCGTTCACAACGTTCCAGCCTTTGCCCAGCAGATCTTTCGTGATGGTGTCGAAGCTCGAACCAATGCGGTAATTGAGGTTAGCTTCGAGGATCATCAGCCCGGAGTGCAGCATGCAGAACCAGGTGAAGATCAGTGCCGCCATTGACCAGAAGAACCACGCCCCGGACATGACCACAGGCAGAGAAAACATCCCCGCGCCAATAATGGTGCCGCCGATGATCACCACGCCGCCGAGCAGCGAAGGTGACGTTTGGGTGGTGGTTAGTGTTGCCATTTAGCCATCTCTCCAGTGTATTTCCCCGTCATATTTCAAGCTGTAGATGCGTTGGCTGCACTCCGCCATCCCAGTCACTTACTTAAGTAAGCTCCCGGAATGTCCTCGTTTGCCGCCTTCCTACAACTCGAATTATTTAGGGTAACAATTAGCTAATACAGTTTAATGTGCTGCACTGTACCAGTACACGAGTACAAATGAAATAAAAAAAGCCCCAATCATTTCGATCGGGGCTGTATATATTAATTTACGCTGTTAAACCGTGAGGTTTATGCGTCACCGCCGAAACGACGACGACCAGCAGAGTCATCACGACGCGGAGCAGAAGAATCGTCACGACGCGGGCCACGGTTGCCTTCACGACGTTCGCCGCTGAAACGACGACCATCGCCACGACCGCCTTCACGACGTTCGCCGCTAAAGTTACGACCTTCACCGCGACCGCCTTCACGACGCTCACCGCTGAAACGGCCACCGCCACGACGCTCGCCACCGGTGTGCGGAACTGCATCGCCAACCAGCTGCATATTCATCGGCTTGTTCAGGATGCGAGTACGGGTAAAGTGCTGCAGCACGTCGCCCGGCATACCTTTCGGCAGTTCGATGGTGGAGTGGGAAGCAAACAGCTTGATGTTACCGATGTAACGGCTGCTGATATCGCCTTCGTTAGCAATCGCACCAACGATATGACGAACTTCAACACCGTCATCACGACCCACTTCAATGCGGTACAGCTGCATATCGCCAACGTCACGACGTTCACGACGCGGACGGTCTTCACCACCACGGTCATTACGGTCACGCGGGCCACGATCGTTGCGGTCACGCGGGCCACGGTCATCACGGTCGCGGAATTCGCGTTTCGGACGCATCGGCGCATCTGGCGGCAGGATCAGCGGACGTTCGCCCTGAGCCATCTTCAGCAGTGCTGCTGCCAGGGTTTCGATATCCAGCTCTTCTTCCGGCTGCATTTTCGCCAGCAGAGCACGGTACTGATCCAGATCGCTGCTTTCCAGCTGCTGCTGTACTTTAGCAGCGAATTTTTCCAGACGGCGTTTGCCCAGCAGGTCTGCGTTCGGCAGTTCTACTTCCGGAATAGTCAGCTTCATGGTGCGTTCGATGTTACGCAGCAGACGACGCTCGCGGTTCTCAACGAACAGCAGCGCACGACCCGCACGACCCGCACGACCGGTACGGCCGATACGGTGAACGTAAGACTCGGAATCCATCGGGATGTCGTAGTTAACAACCAGGCTGATACGCTCAACGTCCAGGCCACGGGCCGCAACGTCGGTTGCAATCAGAATATCCAGACGGCCATCTTTCAGACGCTCCAGAGTCTGCTCACGCAGAGACTGGTTCATGTCGCCGTTCAGTGCAGCGCTGCTATAACCGCTACGCTCCAGCGCTTCTGCCACTTCCAGGGTCGCATTTTTGGTACGAACGAAGATAATCGCCGCATCAAAATCTTCTGCTTCCAGGAAACGCACCAGCGCTTCATTTTTACGCATGCCCCATACAGTCCAGTAGCTCTGGCTGATGTCAGGACGGGTAGTAACGCTGGACTGGATGCGTACTTCCTGCGGCTCTTTCATAAAGCGGCGGGTAATACGACGAATCGCTTCCGGCATAGTCGCGGAGAACAGAGCGGTCTGATGACCTTCCGGGATCTGCGCCATGATGGTTTCAACGTCTTCGATGAAGCCCATACGCAGCATTTCGTCAGCTTCGTCCAGCACCAGACCGCTCAGTTTGGAGAGGTCCAGAGTACCGCGCTTCAGGTGATCCAGCAGACGACCCGGCGTACCGACGACGATCTGTGGCCCCTGACGCAGGGCACGTAATTGCACGTCATAACGCTGGCCGCCGTACAGGGCAACCACGTTCACGCCGCGCATGTGTTTAGAGAAATCCGTCATGGCTTCTGCAACCTGAACCGCCAGTTCGCGGGTCGGTGCCAGCACCAGAATCTGAGGTGCCTTCAGCTCAGGATCAAGATTGTTGAGCAGCGGTAAAGAGAACGCTGCAGTTTTGCCGCTACCCGTCTGGGCCATACCCAGAACATCGCGGCCGCCCAGCAGATGCGGAATGCACTCTGCCTGGATTGGAGATGGTTTTTCGTAACCCAGATCGTTAAGGGCTTCAAGGATAGGAGCCTTCAGGCCCAGATCTGCAAAAGTGGTTTCGAATTCAGCCATGTAGTACGTGTGCCTCAAAATTAATGGCGGCCAGTCTACATAACTCATCATGAAATTGATCTGCAATTTTCATTGAAAAGTGTGAACCGGCTCAAAGTAGGTGTATTAACGAACAACAACGCCCTCACCCGTGAAGGTGATGGCAATCAAAAAAGATTACGGGCTGATGTGTACGTCAGCTATTGCTGGTCCGATTCTGCCAGGTCATCTTGGTCCTGGCCCAGGAGCGATAATTCCAACAATGCGTATCGGTGCTCAACAAAGTTATGAACGTTGTTAGCCACCGCCAGTTTGAACAATGCCGTAGCGTTGTCCAAATCCCCCAGACTTAGGTAGTACTTACCTAAATAGAAGTTGGTTTCACTGAGATGCTCAGCGAGCGAGGTGTTATCCGTTGCGTCCGCCTTCAGGCGTTCCATCAGCGTTGCTTCGCTAATGTTGCCCAGGTAGAACTCGACAATGTTCCATCCCCATTGCTCTTTATCCGATTTCTCAAAGCGTTGCTTCAACGCTTCTTTAGCCTGCTTCTCATCGAGCTTCTGCTCGGCAAGATAAAGCCACAGACTACGGAAAGGATCATTGGGATCGTCTTGATAAAACGCTAGCAGATCATCTTGCGCTAACTTGTCGCGACCGCCGTAATACAATGCGATACCGCGATTTAAGTGCGCGTAGTTGTAAGTTGGATCAAGCTCAAGTACAGAATCAAACGCTTCATAGGCAGCATCAAAATTGCCTGCCTGCGTTAAATATATACCTAAGTAATTGAATACTTCAGGCATATCTGGTCGGATTGCCAGCGCTTGTGAAAAATCATTTCGCGCCAGTGCCCTCAGACCGAGACTATCATACAACACTCCGCGCTCATATAAAAGCTGTGCGCGTTCATCATCGGTTAAAGCCCGACTGGCAAGAATTTGTTCCATACGTGCCAGAATCACTTCCTGCTGCAAAGTCGGTTGCAATGGTACTGCGAGGACTTCACTCTTACGCCAGGCGGAATTACTGCATCCAGCCAGCGTGAGTGCTGTCGCAACGAAACACCAGCGCAAAAAAGGCTTCATTTCCCACTCCCGAAGACAACGATTGAATGAACGTCCAGGTTCCCCGGTTGCTAACAAGGCATCCTGCCGGGTTAAAAGCCCTCCGCTTTCACGGAGGGCAATGGCAACCTTACTCGCCCTGGCTTGCCGGAGCTTCCGGTTCGCCTGCAGGCTGAGACTGCTCAGTTGCTTCTTTAATGCTCAGACGTACACGGCCCTGGCGATCAACTTCCAGAACTTTGACCGGTACTTCCTGACCCATCTGCAGGTAGTCAGTCACTTTCTCTACGCGCTTGTCAGCGATCTGAGAGATGTGTACCAGACCTTCTTTACCGCCACCGATGGCAACGAATGCGCCAAAGTCAACGATACGGGTCACTTTACCATTGTAGATACGGCCTACTTCGATCTCTGCGGTGATTTCTTCGATACGACGGATAGCATATTTCGCTTTCTCGCCGTCGGTCGCAGCAATCTTCACAGTACCATCATCTTCGATTTCAATGGTGGTGCCGGTTTCTTCGGTCAGAGCACGGATAACAGAACCGCCTTTACCGATAACGTCTTTGATCTTGTCCGGGCTGATCTTGATAGTGTGGATACGTGGCGCGAATTCAGAGATATCGCCACGCGGCGCGTTAATCGCCTGTTCCATCACACCCAGGATGTGCAGACGCGCACCTTTAGCCTGGTTCAGAGCAACCTGCATGATCTCTTTGGTGATACCTTCAATTTTGATATCCATCTGCAGTGCAGAGATACCGTCGCGGGAACCCGCCACTTTGAAGTCCATATCGCCCAGGTGGTCTTCGTCACCCAGGATGTCAGACAGAACAACATAGTTGTCGCCTTCTTTCACCAGACCCATCGCGATGCCCGCAACGGCCGCTTTGATCGGCACGCCTGCGTCCATCAGCGCCAGGGAAGCGCCGCATACGGAAGCCATGGAAGAAGAACCGTTAGATTCGGTGATTTCAGAAACCACACGCACGGTGTACGGGAATTTATCCAGTTCCGGCATCACTGCCAGCACGCCACGCTTCGCCAGACGACCGTGACCAATCTCACGACGCTTCGGAGAACCGACCATACCGGTTTCGCCTACGCAGTACGGAGGGAAGTTGTAGTGGAACAGGAAGTTGTCAGTACGCTCGCCCATCAGTTCGTCGAGGTTCTGTGCATCACGCGTGGTGCCCAGGGTCGCAGTAACCAGCGCCTGAGTTTCGCCACGGGTGAACAGCGCGGAACCGTGGGTACGCGGCAGAACGCCAGTACGCACGTCCAGGCCACGGATCATGTCTTTTTCACGGCCATCGATGCGCGGCTCGCCTGCCAGTACGCGGCTACGAACAACATTTTTCTCGATAGCGTGCAGGATTTCACCCAGTTCGTTAGCGTCCAGGGTTTCGTCTTCAGCCACCAGAGTCGCGATGGTTTCAGATTTGATCACGTCAACCTGAGCATAACGCTCTTGTTTGTCGGTGATACGGTAAGCATCGCTCAGGCGAGCTTCTGCCAGTGCGGCAACGCGAGCATTCAGCGCTTCGTTGACGGCTTCTGGCTGCCAGTCCCAACGCGGTTTGCCGGCTTCTTTCGCCAGCTCGTTGATAGCCTGAATAACAACCTGCTGCTGTTCGTGACCGAATACTACAGCGCCCAGCATCTGGTCTTCGCTCAGCAGTTCAGCTTCGGATTCAACCATCAGTACGGCAGCTTCAGTACCCGCAACAACCAGGTCCAGCTTGCTTTCTTTCAGTTCGTCCTGAGTCGGGTTCAGTACGTACTGGTCATTGATGTAACCAACACGTGCAGCACCGATCGGGCCGTTGAATGGGATACCAGACAGAGTCAGCGCAGCAGATGCGCCAATCATTGCTACGATGTCCGGGTTAACCTGCGGGTTAACGGAAACAACGGTCGCGATAACCTGAACTTCGTTAACGAAACCTTCAGGGAACAGCGGGCGAACCGGGCGGTCAATCAGACGCGCGATCAGGGTTTCGCCTTCGCTCGGACGGCCTTCACGACGGAAGAAGCTACCCGGGATACGGCCAGCAGCGTAGGTACGCTCCTGATAGTTAACGGTCAGCGGGAAAAAGTCCTGGCCTGGTTTCGCTTTTTTCTGGCCAACAACGGTAACGAATACCGCGGTGTCATCCATGCTAACCATAACAGCGGCAGTCGCCTGACGCGCCATCATGCCGGTTTCCAGCGTAACGGTATGCTGACCGTACTGGAATTTACGAACGATCGGATTAAGCAAAATAATATCCTTTCTCTATTTTTTTGACGGCACATTTTGCGCCATCGTTAATACCCGATCTTCTGCGCATCCTCGCGACTAATGACAACCCTAACCCATAAGCATGAGTAAAGCCTCTCATTAGCCGCGCGAACCTCTGCAACGGAAGATCATTCATAGCAACAATACATTAGTTTCCAGCGAATTGCTGCCATCTGCTGGAAAAAAGGGGCCATGAAGGCCCCCTCTTTCTGAAACTCGAAAGAATTAGCGACGCAGACCCAGACGCTCGATCAGCGCGGTGTAACGTGCAACATCTTTACGTTTCAGGTAGTCGAGCAGTTTACGACGCTGAGAAACCATGCGCAGCAGACCACGACGGCTGTGGTGATCTTTTTTGTGCTCTGCAAAGTGGCCCTGCAGGTGGTTAATCTGTGCAGTCAACAGTGCAACCTGAACATCGGTAGAACCGGTGTCGTTTGCATCACGACCAAACTCAGAAACGATTTTAGCGGTAGCTTCAGTACTTAGAGACATTTTAAAACTCCAAAGTGTTAAGAATGAAAGGATGCCGATCTCTAATTCAGCTATCCCAGTGTATACACTTTATCCTTCAAACTGACTCTGCGTTGGCTGCGTCCGCTCACCTCAGTCACTTACCTAAGTAAGCTCCTGAGGATTCTCAGACTTGCCGCCTTGATGCAGCTCGAATGATTTTGTGTATACGTCGCGTAGATTGTTAAACAATTTACGCGACGTTAAGCGGCAGTATTCTACTCGCAGCGCCCTTTTATCGCAAGACAGAGAGCGCTATGCAGGATACTCAACCACCAGGCGACGGGGGGCGACACGACCTTCATCGTCCATCTCCCCCATGCCGATAAACTTGCCGTCATCGCCTTCCGTCACGCGCACCAGTCCTTCCAGCGGCGCGCCTGACGTCCGTACCGGGTTACCATTTTTAAAGTAAACCGAGGATGTTAAAGGCAAATTAACAACAGGATAGTCCGATGCTGGACTGTCCATTGGCATCAGCAAAGGATCAAGCAGCTGTGCCGCCGGAATGTTCTGCTGCTCGGCCTGTTCAACCAGGTCACGCAGATGTTCCAGCGTCACCATTCGATCCACCGGATACTTGCTGACCGTCAAACGACGCAGATACGTGACGTGCGCGCCGCAGCCCAACTTCTCACCGAGATCGTCAATGATGGTACGAATATAGGTGCCTTTGGAACAGTGAACTTCCAGTTCCAGTTCGTTACCTTCATGGCGAATAAACAGCAGCTCATAGACGGTAATCGGGCGCGCTTCACGCGGCACTTCAATGCCCTGACGCGCATATTCGTACAGCTTCTTACCCTGATACTTCAGCGCCGAATACATCGACGGAATCTGCTCGATATCGCCGCGGAAAGTCTCCAGCGCGTTTGCAAGCTGCTCTGCGGTGAAGGTTACCGGGCGCTCCTGCACGATTTGCCCATCGGCATCGGAGGTATCAGTACGCTGGCCCAGACGGGCAACCACACGATAGCGTTTGTCGGAATCCAGTAAATACTGTGAAAACTTAGTCGCTTCACCGAGGCAGATAGGCAGCATGCCTGTCGCCAGCGGATCCAACGCGCCGGTATGTCCCGCGCGGTTGGCATTGTAGATGCGCTTTACTTTTTGCAGTACATCATTGCTGGACATGCCCTGCGGTTTATCCAGCAGCAGAACTCCGTGAATATCGCGACCACGACGACGAGGACGACTCATCAGTCCTCCTTGCTGTCGTCCGCTGGGTTCACACGACGCTCATCGTCATGTTTCACCACGCTGGTCACCAGATTGGACATGCGCATCCCTTCAACCAACGAGTTGTCGTAGAAGAAGGTCAGCTCAGGCACGATGCGCAGGCGCATTGCTTTACCCAGCAGAGAGCGGATAAAACCAGAGGCTTCCTGCAGTGCCTTAATGCCGTTTTTCACGGCAGCTTCGTCCTGATCGTTCAGGAAAGTCACGAATACTTTGGCATAAGCCAGGTCACGGGACATCTCAACGCCCGATACGGTGGTCATCATACCAACACGCGGGTCTTTGATTTCGCGTTGCAGGATAAGTGCGATCTCTTTCTGCATCTCTTGCGCGACACGCTGCGGGCGACCAAATTCTTTCGCCATAATAAATTCTCCAGAATAAAGACAAAAAAGGGGCCATAAGCCCCTTTTTAAATTTCTTGCCGGGTGGCGCTTCGCTTACCCGGCCTACACCTAATCATCTTTTAAGGATTTTGGGCTGCAAATTGCGGCCCAAAAGACGACGAAGATTAAGCGATGGTACGTTTGATCTCGATGATCTCGAACACTTCGATCATATCGCCAACGCGAACGTCGTTGTAGTTCTTCACGCCGATACCACATTCCATACCGTTACGGACTTCGTTGACGTCATCTTTGAAGCGGCGCAGGGATTCCAGCTCGCCTTCATAGATAACCACGTTGTCGCGCAGTACGCGGATTGGGTTGTGACGTTTAATCGTGCCTTCGGTAACCATACAGCCTGCGATAGCGCCGAATTTCGGTGATTTGAACACATCACGAACTTCAGCCAGACCAATGATCTGCTGTTTCAGTTCCGGAGACAGCATGCCGCTCATCGCTGCTTTCACTTCGTCGATCAGATGATAGATGACGGAGTAGTAACGCAGATCCAGGCTTTCTGATTCGATAACTTTACGTGCAGAGGCATCAGCACGTACGTTGAAGCCAACCAGAATCGCGTTGGATGCCGCAGCCAGGGTCGCGTCGGTTTCGGTGATACCACCTACGCCAGAACCGATGATCTTCACTTTTACTTCGTCGGTAGACAGTTTCAGTAAAGAGTCGGAAATCGCTTCTACAGAACCCTGAACGTCGGCCTTCAGGACGATGTTCACTTCGTGAACTTCGCCTTCGGTCATGTTAGCGAACATGTTCTCGAGTTTAGATTTCTGCTGACGAGCCAGTTTAACTTCACGGAATTTGCCCTGACGGTACAGTGCAACTTCACGGGCTTTCTTCTCGTCACGAACAACGGTAACTTCGTCACCCGCAGCCGGAACACCGGACAGACCGAGGATTTCCACCGGAATGGACGGACCCGCTTCCAGTACTTCCTGACCCAGTTCGTTACGCATCGCACGAACGCGGCCGTATTCGAAACCACACAGAACGATATCGCCCTTGTTCAGGGTACCTTCGCGAACCAGGACGGTAGCAACCGGGCCACGACCTTTATCCAGGAAGGATTCGATAACCGCGCCGCTCGCCATACCTTTACGGATAGCTTTCAGTTCCAGTACTTCGGCCTGCAGCAGGATAGCATCCAGCAGTTCGTCGATACCGGTACCCGCTTTCGCAGAAACGTGAACGAACTGGCTCTCGCCGCCCCACTCTTCCGGCATGATGCCGTACTGGGACAGTTCGTTTTTAACGCGATCTGGATCCGCTTCCGGTTTATCGATTTTGTTGACTGCAACAACGACCGGCACACCTGCCGCTTTCGCGTGCTGGATAGCTTCGATAGTCTGCGGCATCACGCCGTCGTCTGCTGCAACAACCAGAACAACGATATCCGTTGCCTGAGCACCACGAGCACGCATGGAGGTAAACGCGGCGTGACCCGGGGTGTCCAGGAAGGTGATCATACCGTTGTCAGTTTCAACGTGGTACGCACCGATGTGCTGAGTAATGCCGCCCGCTTCACCAGAGGCCACTTTCGTTGAACGAATGTAGTCCAGCAGAGACGTTTTACCGTGGTCAACGTGACCCATGATGGTCACTACCGGTGCGCGCGGTTCAGCCGCAGCGCCGGTGTCACGGTCGCTCATTACCGCTTCTTCCAGCTCGTTTTCACGACGCAGGATAACTTTGTGGCCCATCTCTTCGGCAACCAGCTGCGCGGTTTCCTGGTCGATGACCTGGTTGATGGTCGCCATTGCGCCCAGTTTCATCATCGCTTTGATGACCTGAGAGCCTTTGACCGCCATCTTGTTCGCCAGATCGCCAACGGTGATGGTTTCGCCGATCACAACGTCACGGTTAACGGCCTGAGCTGGCTTCTGGAAGCCCTGCTGCAGAGCGGAACCTTTACGCTGCTTACCGCCTTTACCACCGCGAACCGCTGCACGCGCTTCTTCACGGTCAGCTTTAGATTCAGCGTGTTTGTTGCCTTTCTTCGCCGGACGCGCGGCTTTCGTGCTGCGAGTACGACCACGGCCGCCTTCGACTTCACGATCGTTTTCGTCTTCAGCCTGGCGAGCATGCTGGGAAGTGGTGACGTGATAATCGCTGGTATCTTCAACAGGTTCAGCGTTATTCACACCATTTTTCTCGTTTTCTTCCGCCATACGGCGAGCTTCTTCCGCTACGCGGCGCGCTTCTTCTTCAAGCTTGCGACGTGCTTCTTCTTCCGCTTTACGCTTCAGTTCTGCGGCTTCATTTTCACGGCGGGCTTTTTCGGCCTGGGCGGTTTTAGTCATATCGTCGGTCTGTTGATTGCTCACTTTGTCTTTTTCCGCAGCTTCACGTTTCGCTTTATCAGCGGCTTCACGCTTAGCTTGTTCTGCGGCCTCACGTTCGGCTTTTTGTTGCGCCTCGCGTTTGGCAGCTTCTTCTGCCTCACGACGGGCTTGCTCTTCCGCTTCACGCTGCGCCTGCTCTTCCGCGGCAAGGCGTTCAGCCTCTTGCGGATCGCGTTTCACAAAGGTGCGTGTCTTGCGGACTTCGATTTGTACCGATTTACTTTTTCCACCGGTACCTGGAATATTGAGAGTACTGCGCGTTTTACGCTGCAATGTCAACTTATCCGGTGCTGAGCCGTTCTCACGGTTCAGATGCGCCAGTAAGGTTTGTTTCTCTTGTGCGGACACAGAGTCGTCAGCAGACTTCGGGATACCAGCATCAGCAAATTGCTGTACCAGGCGATCCACGGAGGTCTGTATCTCTGCAGCCAGCGTTTTTACGGTTACATCTGTCATACTGTTCCTTCCTGCTACAGTTTATTACGCTTCGTCGCCGAACCAGCAAATATTACGGGCAGCCATAATCAGCTCACCGGCTTTTTCGTCGGTCAACCCTTCGATATCAGCCAGATCATCAATGCCCTGTTCAGCGAGATCTTCCAGCGTACAAACACCACGGGCAGCCAGTTTGAAGGCCATCTCACGATCCAATCCTTCCAGATTCAGCAGATCGTCAGCCGGTTTGTTATCACCGAGGCTTTCTTCCTGGGCCAGTGCCAGAGTGGTCAGTGCGTTTTTAGCACGCTCGCGCAGCGCTTCAACGGTCTGTTCATCCAGGCCGTCAATTTCCAGCAGCTCTTTCATTGGCACGTAGGCCAGTTCTTCCAGCGTCGCAAAACCTTCTTCAACCAGAACTGTCGCGAAATCTTCATCGATATCGAGATATTTGGTGAAGGTATCAATGGCTGCATGTGCTTCAGCCTGATGCTTCGCCTGCAGGTCATCAACGGTCATTACGTTGAGTTCCCAACCGCTCAGTTGTGAAGCCAGACGGACGTTCTGACCATTACGTCCAATCGCCTGAGCCAGGTTACCGGCTTCAACCGCGATATCCATGGTGTGTTTGTCTTCATCCACCACGATAGAAGCGACGTCTGCTGGCGCCATTGCGTTAATCACGAACTGCGCCGGGTTATCATCCCACAGGACGATATCGATACGCTCGCCGCCCAGTTCGGTAGAAACCGCCTGAACGCGCGCACCGCGCATACCCACACACGCGCCGACCGGATCAATACGCTTGTCGTTGGTCTTAACGGCGATTTTCGCACGCGATCCCGGATCGCGAGCAGCCGCTTTAATTTCGATCACTTCTTCGCCAATTTCCGGCACTTCGATGCGGAACAGCTCAACCAGCATTTCCGGTTTGGAACGGGTTACGAACAGCTGCGCACCGCGCGCTTCCGGGCGAACAGAATACAGAACGCCACGAATACGGTCGCCTGGACGGAAGTTTTCACGCGGCAGCATGTCTTCACGCAGGATCACGGCTTCAGCATTGCTGCCCAGATCCAGAGAGATGTTGTCGCGGTTTACTTTCTTCACCACACCGGTGACGATTTCACCTTCGTGTTCGCGGAACTGATCAACAACCATTGCGCGTTCAGCTTCACGTACTTTCTGTACGATAACCTGCTTCGCGGTCTGGGTGGTGATACGGTCGAAGGTGACAGATTCAATCTGATCTTCAACATATTCGCCCACGTTCAGGCTTTCGTCTTCGAAGCGTGCCGCTTCCAGGGTAATTTCTTTGGTCGGCTGAGTAACTTCTTCTACGATTACCCAACGACGGAAGGTATCGAAATCACCGCTTTTACGATCGATTTCTACGCGAACGTCGATCTCTTGCTCATATTTTTTCTTTGTTGCTGTAGCCAGCGCACTTTCCAGCGCTTCAAAAATTTTCTCGCGTGGCAGCGCTTTTTCGTTGGATACGGCTTCAACAACAGCCAAAATTTCTTTGTTCATCGCGGGCTTTTCACCTCAATCCAGACTGTTAAAAGTGGGGAACCAGGTTCGCCTTCTGGATATTACTCAGCGCGAACACTTCATCTTTGCCTTCGACTGTGACCGTGATCATCTCACCGTCCACCGCTTTGATAACGCCCTGCCATTTACGACGGTTTTGTACCGCCATACGAAGAACCAGCGTGACTTCTTCACCCAGGAAACGCACGTAGTGTTCAGCTGTGAACAGAGGACGGTCGAGACCCGGAGAGGAAACTTCCAGGTTATAGGCAACGGTGATTGGGTCTTCGACATCCATCACGGCGCTTACCTGATGGCTCACATCAGCACAATCATCAACATTGATGCCATCTTCACTATCAATATAGATGCGCAGTGTGGATGTGCGACCACGAATAAATTCGATGCCGACCAATTCGTAGCCCAGGGCTTCAACTGGCGCTGTAATCATCTCTGTTAATTTTTGCTCTAATGTGGACAAGCCCACCCCCAAGACATAAAAAAAGGGCCTAAAGCCCAGTTATTCTGTAGTCAGATAACAAAAAACCCCGATAAATCGGGGCTTTAGATAACTGAACCCTATAACCGCACCTGCGGTTCGGAGAACCTTCCGAAAGAATTTTTTTCAAATCCAGCTACGAAGGCCTAAGTCTTCACAGTATATTTGAAAAAGAACTCTAAGGGAAAGTGGTTGCGGGGGCCGGATTTGAACCGACGACCTTCGGGTTATGAGCCCGACGAGCTACCAGGCTGCTCCACCCCGCGCCTGAAACGTGGCAAATTTTACTCGTTTTGGGTAAAAAATGCAAATACTGCTGGGATTTGGTACCGAGGACGGGACGTAAAATCTGCGCACAGTATATTGATTCACTATGCGTTATGTCAACCTTGTTACGACTATGCAAATCAATGAATGCTGACCAGCGCTTGTTCAGCAAGATAAATGTGCCACCCACGCCGTTATTTAACGAAATTATCACTAAACTCTTCCTGTCATCCAGAAAAGATGATTAAATGAAAACTCATTTATTTTGCATAAAAATGCAATTAGCATAATAAGCCGACCTCTTCACCAGTCTATCAAGCAGGGTTTTATTTTATGACGACGATTCTCAAGCATCTCCCGGTAGGTCAACGTATTGGTATCGCTTTTTCCGGCGGCCTGGACACCAGTGCAGCACTGCTGTGGATGCGACAAAAAGGGGCTGTCCCATATGCATATACTGCGAATTTGGGCCAGCCGGATGAGGATGACTATGACGCCATTCCTCGCCGTGCAATGGAATATGGTGCTGAGAATGCTCGCCTGGTAGATTGCCGTAAGCAGCTGGTTGCCGAAGGGATCGCTGCCATTCAGTGCGGTGCATTCCACAATACCACCGGCGGGCTAACCTACTTCAATACCACCCCGTTGGGCCGTGCAGTCACCGGCACCATGCTGGTTGCCGCCATGAAAGAAGATGGCGTGAACATCTGGGGTGACGGTAGCACCTACAAAGGTAACGATATTGAACGTTTTTATCGTTACGGTCTGCTGACCAACGCCGAATTGCAGATTTACAAACCATGGCTGGATACCGATTTTATCGATGAACTCGGCGGTCGCCATGAGATGTCCGAATTTATGATTGCCTGTGGTTTCGACTACAAAATGTCCGTTGAGAAAGCGTACTCCACAGACTCCAATATGCTCGGCGCGACCCACGAAGCTAAAGACCTCGAGTTCCTGAACTCCAGCGTCAAAATCGTCAACCCGATTATGGGCGTGAAATTCTGGGATGAGAGCGTGAAGATCCCGGCAGAAGAAGTTACCGTGCGTTTTGAGCAGGGTCATCCGGTTGCGCTGAACGGTAAAACCTTCAGCGACGACGTTGAGATGATGCTGGAAGCCAACCGTATCGGCGGCCGTCACGGTTTGGGTATGAGCGATCAGATTGAAAACCGTATCATTGAAGCAAAGAGCCGTGGCATCTACGAAGCCCCGGGGATGGCATTGCTGCATATCGCCTATGAGCGTCTGCTGACCGGTATTCATAACGAAGACACCATCGAGCAGTATCACGCGCACGGTCGCCAGCTGGGTCGTCTGCTGTATCAGGGCCGTTGGTTCGACTCTCAGGCACTGATGCTGCGTGACGGTTTGCAGCGCTGGGTTGCCAGCCAGATCACCGGTGAAGTGACGCTGGAACTGCGTCGCGGTAATGACTACTCAATCCTCAACACCGTGTCTGACAATCTGACTTATAAACCAGAACGTCTGACGATGGAAAAAGGCGATTCCGTATTCTCTCCGGACGACCGTATCGGTCAGTTGACCATGCGTAATCTGGACATTACCGATACCCGCGAGAAGCTGTTCGGCTATGCGCAGTCTGGCCTGCTGACCGCCTCTTCCACAACCGGCCTGCCGCAGGTTGAGAATCTGGAAAACAAAGCGAAGTAAACATTCACCATTTTAAGGCCGCGAAAGCGGCCTTTTTTATGCGCGGAATATAAGGTGTCTGTAGGCCTGATAAGCGTAGCGCCATCAGGCGTTGTAATAATGTCGGATGGCGGCGTTAACGCCTTATCCGACCTACAGGATAGCCACAAATAACAGACGAAAAAAAAGACGCTTTGCAGCGTCTTTTTTTTGGAATTTGGTACCGAGGATGGGACTCGAACCCACAAGCCCGTTAGGGCACTACCACCTCAAGGTAGCGTGTCTACCAATTCCACCACCTCGGTACAGAATACTTAGCGTGGGATATCGCTGGTCGGCTGAGCCGGAGCAGCTGGCTGAGTTTGCTCGGTTTTTGCCGGTGCGCTCAGATTTTCCCACTCACTTCCTTTATTGGTCTTGTTGCTGTTCATGTTACCCAGCACCAGACTGATGATGAAGAACAAGGTTCCCAATACAGCTGTCATACGGGTCATGAAGTTACCAGAACCACTTGAACCAAACAGAGTACCAGAAGCGCCTGCGCCAAAAGAGGCTCCCATATCAGCGCCTTTGCCTTGCTGCAGCATGATCAAGCCTACCAGGCCAATTGCCACAATAAGGAAAACTACTAAAAGAGCTTCGTGCATAATCAACCTGTTCCTTGCGGAGTTGCCGCGTACAATGCTTCGACCATTAAAGCGGGAATATTTACTGTTTCCCACTGAAGCGGGTGTGAATACTAACCAAAGCGAATAACCTTCGCAAGGGCAATTTGTTAGCATTGTATCAACTGCGGAAAAAATCGCCATATCAATCAAAAACGCAGCAACTTCTCCCAGCATCTCTGCATAACGGCACGTTGATCTTCAAGATTCGCCCATACCACTACGGGGATTTCACAAATCAGGTCTGTGTTTTCTGGCCAGCAATGAATAATTTGCTGGTTCACCAGCTCTTCCGCCACCATCGATTCGGGTAACCACGCCATTCCCATATGGCGCAGCACCATTTCTCGTATCGTTTCGCTTAAACCACTCTCAAACACTTTTTTCAGACGCGGGCGGACGCGTTGTTCTGCCGTCTCAATAATGCGTCTGACAAAGGTGTAGTCGCTGTAGCATAGCCACGGAATCGGCGCATGCGGATCGGTAAGCGCATCAGCCAGTTGGGCAGAAATAACCGGTATAAATCGCTCATACCGCCATAGTGAACGTTTCAACCCTCCGGCTATCTCCAACCCCGGCTGCGCAGAGGGTAAATCGTAGGTCACCAGCAGATCGATTTGCCGGTCTATCAGGGCGTTAAAATGGTTGTCTATCCCCTGAATACTGGCATTTACCGTAAAATTTAGCTGCGGTTCACTTTGTCGCAGATAGCTGATCATATCCGGCAGGATATTCACCGACAGCGTATGCAGGCTGACCATCACCAGCGTGTTATCCGTTGCTGGCGTCATCGCCGATAATTCGTGGCGCGCCTCTGTTAACGTACTGAGGACGTGTCGGGCATAGGGTTCAAAGCGTTCACCATAGCGCGTCAGCGTAACGGGGGTCGTGGTCCTGTCAAACAGCGGCACCCCCAGCACCTCTTCCAGCGCCTTTATACGCCGACTGAGTGCTGGTTGAGTAATATGCCGCTGCGCAGCCGCCAGGGAGTAGTTTCCATGCTGGCTCAATGCCAGAAAGTCCTCCAACCACTTACAATCCACGTTGAATTCTCCACCATGCCATAACCGCATCCTCCAATAACAAATCGGTAATAGTCATAATTATAGTAATGGCTTTATGGTGACCATCATAACAACAATATTCCGTTTCACCTGCCGACTCTCACCCTCGACGTTTGACAGGACCGATATGTTTACTTTATTGACCAATGCCCGTGTTTTTTCTCCTGAGGATTTAGGCCTCTGCTCCCTGCTCATTCATGCCGACCGAATTGTGGCGGTAGAAAAAGATATTTCTCTGTTTGATGGCGTCGACGAGGTTATCGATTGTCGTGGCAAATGGGTTATCCCAGGCATCATCGATCAGCATGTGCATCTTACCGGTGGCGGTGGCGAAGCCGGGTTTGCCAGCCGAACGCCAGCCGTCAAACTGCGCGATCTGATTCAGGCAGGCATTACTACAGTTGTCGGCGTATTAGGCACCGATGCCATCTCTCGTTCGCCCAAAGATCTCTACGCCAAAATGCAGTCTCTCAATCTTGAGGGATTGCGCGCGTTTATGCATACGGGAGCCTACGCCGTTCCCAGCCCAACCATTACGCGATCCATCCGCGATGATATGGCCTTCATTCCGGCGATCCTTGGCGTAAAAATAGCCCTCGCCGATCACCGTGGTTCTTACCCCTCTTTCCAGGAATTGCTGCGAATAGTCAGCGATATCCGCGTGTCTTCCCTGCTGGCAGGGAAAAAAGGGTTGCTGCATGTCCACCTGGGGAATCTACCGGAAGGGATGTCGCCGCTTTTTGAGCTGTGTGATGCAGGCATTCCGATCCACCACATTTCACCGACCCACGTTGCGAGAACAGAGTCCTTGTTCGAACAGGCAATTGCTTTCGCTCATCGTGGGGGCCATATCGACGTTACGTCTGGTGGTAGTCGCTTTATGCCTCAGGAGCAGGCGATCCTCCACGCCCTGGAAGCCCAGGTTCCGGCCGATCGCATCACGATAAGCTCTGATGGTAATGGCAGCGTTCCGCGCTTTAACGCTCAGGGGATTGTGGAAGGCCTAAGCGCGGCACCGGTCGCAGGTAACCTTAATCTGCTTCCTCACCTTATTGATGTTGGTATTCCGGTGCCACAGGCGATTGCGATGTTGACGGCAAACGTGGCGCGCTCGTTGGGTATTTCCGGCGGCGTGCTCTGCGCCGGGGAACGTGCCGATATCTGTGTACTCAATGATGACCTCTCGCTGGCCCATCTGTTTGCTGCGGGTAAGCCGTTGCTGCGAGATGGCGAATGCCTGGTTACCGGCAACTTCGAGTAAGGGGGCCAAAATGTCATTATTACTGGCGCTACTCGCCATCATTTTTGCCGGACGTCTGATCCTCAAAAAATATCACCCCCAATCGGTACTGTTATTGACCGGGATTGTGCTGTTGCTTATCGCACATTTTAGCGGGATGACCTCACTCAGTGGCCTGGTGAAAAAGAGCACCGGATTTGGCCCTTTTGACGTCTTTGAGTTTATTCGCGATACCCTGAGCGTGCGTCTCGGCGGCCTCGGACTGCAAATTATGCTGATTGGTGGTTTCGCCACGTATATGTCGGCCATTGGCGCAAGCCAGGTGCTGGTTCGGGTGACGTCTCGCCCTTTGCAACGCCTGAACTCACCGTATCTACTGCTGGGGCTGGCGCTGTTGCTGGGGCAATTCCTGTCGCTGTTTATCAGCAGCGCCACCGGGTTAGGTCTGCTGTTGATGGCGACGCTGTACCCGCTGCTAACCCGCCTTGGCTGTAGCCGTGCCGCCGTTGCCGCCGTTATCGCCAGCACCTGTGCGGTTGAATTCGGCCCGGGTTCTGGTAACTCGGTTCTCGCCGCTAAAACCGCAGGTATCGAGGTGGTGAACTATTTCGTGCAGGATCAATTGCCGATCGTCGTGCCCGTCATTCTGTTCATCGCCCTGCTGCATATTGTTGTGCAACGCTTTTTCGACCGTCGGGAAAGTGGTGACAATGTGGCTCAGCAGATGCAGACATTAACGTCTACCGATGAAGCCGACGCACCTATCGCCTGGCTGTTTTTACCCATGCTGCCGCTGGTGTTGATGCTGGTGTGCAGTGATTTAGTATTCAGTTCACTCAAGATTACGCTGGATACCGCCGTACTGATAAGCCTTGCCATTACCCTTGTATGTGAATACTGCCGTCATCGTAAGGCGCGCGAGGTGATGGCTGGCGTACAAAAAGTCTTCGACAGCATGGGTAGCGTTTTTGCCACCGTCGTGACGTTGATTATCGCCGGTGAAGTCTTTTCCGCCGGACTGAAAGCCATTGGCGCCGTTGACGCGCTGCTGTCGCTTTCCGGTGAATTTGGCCTCAGCGCCGCCTCGATTATCTTGCTGATGACGCTTATCACCTTTGCAATTTCAGCACTAATGGGCTCCGGGAACGCGGCCTTTTTCTCCTTCGCCCCAATGGTGCCGGACATCAGTCGTCATATCGGAAGCGATATCGCAGTCATGATGCTGCCTATCCAGATCTCGGCGGGTATTGGTCGTACGTTATCGCCCATTGCTGGCGTCATCATTGCTATCGCGGGAATTGCAGGCGTCTCGCCTGTGGATATTGTTAAGCGTACCGCGATTCCGATGCTGGGCGGTTGGTTACTGATGATTGCGCTGACCTTTGCCCGGTCTGGGCATCTGCTGGCGGTTCTGCCGTGGCTGGCAGTCCTTGTACTACTGATGGTCGGCGGTTACGTCTGGCAGCGCCGACGTAAACAGCCGCTTGCCGTACAGTAAAAAAAAGCCGGAGTCTCAGACTCCGGCTTTCACTGTCTAAGGTGATTACACCGCTTTCACGGCATCGGCAATACGGTGAGCGAATTCAGTCACCTGCGCTTCATCTTCACCTTCAACCATCACGCGAATTAACGGTTCGGTACCAGACTTACGCAGCAGAACGCGTCCACGGTTACCCAGCGCCGCTTCAACCTCAGCCATCACCGCCTTCACGTTTTCATGTTCCAGCGGATCGCCGCTACCTGCGGTATAACGTACGTTAACCAACAGCTGTGGGAACATTTTCATGCCGCTGCACAGGTCGTGCAAACTCATATGATTGCGCACCATCGCCGCCAGTACCTGCAGACCTGCCACGATGCCGTCACCGGTGGTGGTTTTGTCCAGCAGGATCACATGACCAGAGTTTTCGGCACCGATACGCCAGCCTTTTTCCTGCATTTTTTCCAGGACATAGCGGTCGCCAACTTTTGCACGGGCAAACGGAATACCCAGCTGTTTCAGCGCCAGCTCGAGGCCCATGTTGCTCATCAGCGTACCTACCGCGCCACCGCGCAGCTGCCCCTGACGCAGGGCTTCACGGGCGATGATGTACATTATCTGATCGCCATCGACCTTATTGCCTTCGTGGTCAACCATAATGACGCGGTCGCCGTCGCCGTCCAGCGCAATACCCAGATCGGCTTTTTCTGCGATTACGCGGGCCTGCAGGGCACGGACGTCTGTGGCGCCGACTTCTTCATTGATGTTCACGCCGTTTGGCTCACAGCCAATGGCAATCACGTTTGCGCCCAGCTCACGCAGTACATTTGGCGCAATGTGGTAGGTCGCGCCGTTAGCACAATCCACTACGATTTTAAGCTCGCTCAGGCTTAACTCATTCGGGAAAGTGCCTTTGCAAAACTCGATATAGCGACCGGCAGCATCAACGATACGGGTAGCCTTACCCAGTTCCGCCGAGTCCACGCAGGTAATCGCTTTTTCCATTTCGGCTTCGATAGCTTCTTCAACCGCATCCGGCAGTTTGGTCCCGTCGATGGAGAAGAATTTAATCCCATTGTCATAGTACGGGTTGTGCGAGGCGGAGATAACAATCCCAGCTTCAGCGCGGAAGGCGCGCGTCAGATACGCAACGGCGGGTGTTGGCATTGGGCCCGTAAAAGAAGCCGACAGTCCGGCTGCAGCCAGACCCGCTTCCAACGCGGACTCCAGCATATAGCCGGAAATACGCGTATCTTTACCAATAATAATTTTACGTGAACCATGACGTGCCAGCACTTTACCTGCCGCCCAACCCAGCTTGAGCACAAAATCAGGGGTAATTGGGGCGTCGCCTACGCGACCACGGATCCCATCGGTGCCAAAATATTTACGATTACTCATAGCGTTTATTTTCCTTTGCAGACAATGTGGCTTCCACCACACGCATCGCTTCTACGGTTTCTTTGACGTCATGGACACGAACGATCTGCGCCCCCTGCATTGCGGCAATGACCGCACACGCAAGGCTACCGCTCAGGCGTTCGGATGGCCCCACATTCAGCAACTGACCAACCATTGATTTTCGTGACATCCCAACCAACAGTGGCAGATTAAAATGATGAAACTCAGCCAGGCGTGCCAGTAATGTATAGTTGTGAGTGAGATTTTTACCGAATCCGAATCCGGGGTCGAGCAACAATTTATCTTTTGTGATTCCTGCCCGCTCGCAGCGTGCTATTTGCTCAACAAAGTAACGATTTACCTCAGCGAACACATCCTCGTACTTTGGCGCTTCCTGCATGGTTTTCGGTTGCCCCTGCATATGCATCAGACAAACCGGCAGTCCGGTTTCCGCGGCGGCTTCCAGCGCCCCAGGCTCCGAGAGTGAGCGAATGTCATTAATGATATGTGCGCCGACTCTCGCGCATTCGCGAATCACTTCTGGTTTTGAGGTATCGACCGAAATCCACACTTCAAAGCGCTGAGCAATCGCCTCCACCACCGGGATCACTCGCTGCAACTCTTCTTCCACGCTCACATCGGCCGCGCCTGGGCGCGTGGATTCACCACCCACATCAATGATAGTCGCCCCGGCGTTAATCATCAGGTTTGCGTGTTTTACCGCCTCAACCAGAGAGTTGTGCGCCCCGCCATCGGAAAAAGAGTCTGGCGTGACGTTCAAAATCCCCATGACGTGTGGATGGCTGAGATCCAGTGAAGAACCCTGAGCAAAGAGTTTCATAGTTTTATCCCTGGTAAAATCTTGAATATGCAGATAAGAAAAACCCCGGAGCAAGCCCCAGGGTTTTCAATTAGAACACGGTCATCATCAACGATAACTTATTTGTCGCCCAGTTGCTCTGACATGGTGCCAGAGTCCGGCGCACGCGGTTCATCAACCGGACGCGGCGCGCTCGGCTTGCCGGTGCTGCCAGAGTTGTTGTTAGAAGAACCCGGTTCTTCCCAACCCGCAGGTGGACGCACGTCGCGGCGAGCCATCAGATCGTCAATCTGCGGCGCATCAATGGTCTCATATTTCATGAGCGCATCTTTCATCGAGTGCAGAATGTCCATGTTTTCGTTCAGCAGACGACGTGCACGATCATAGTTACGCTCAATCAGCAGTTTAACTTCCTGATCGATAATGCGAGCCGTTTCGTCGGACATATGTTTAGCTTTCGCCACAGAACGTCCCAGGAACACTTCGCCTTCTTCTTCAGCGTACAGCAACGGACCGAGTTTCTCGGAGAAGCCCCACTGAGTAACCATGTTGCGCGCCAGGTTAGTCGCGACTTTAATGTCATTCGACGCACCGGTAGAAACATGTTCAACACCGTAGATGATCTCTTCAGCCAGACGACCGCCGTACAGCGTGGAGATCTGACTTTCCAGTTTCTGACGGCTGGCGCTGATTGCGTCGCCTTCAGGCAGGAAGAAGGTCACACCCAGCGCACGACCGCGTGGGATAATCGTCACTTTATGCACCGGATCGTGTTCCGGCACCAGGCGACCGATAATCGCGTGGCCTGCTTCGTGATACGCGGTAGATTCTTTCTGCGCTTCCGTCATCACCATGGAGCGACGTTCCGCACCCATCATGATTTTGTCTTTCGCCTTCTCAAACTCAACCATCGATACCACGCGCTTGTTGCCGCGAGCAGCAAACAGCGCCGCTTCGTTCACCAGGTTCGCGAGATCCGCACCGGAGAAGCCAGGCGTACCACGTGCAATGATTGCCGCATCGATATCCGGAGACAGCGGTACGCGACGCATATGCACTTTCAGGATCTGTTCACGACCGCGAACGTCCGGCAGGCCAACCACAACCTGGCGGTCAAAACGGCCTGGACGCAACAGCGCAGGGTCAAGAACGTCCGGACGGTTAGTTGCTGCGATAACGATAATACCTTCGTTACCTTCAAAGCCGTCCATCTCAACCAGCATCTGGTTCAGCGTTTGCTCACGTTCATCGTGACCACCACCCAGACCAGCGCCACGCTGGCGGCCTACGGCGTCGATTTCATCGATGAAGATGATGCACGGTGCCGCTTTCTTGGCTTGTTCGAACATGTCACGCACACGAGATGCACCAACACCTACGAACATTTCCACGAAATCAGAACCGGAAATTGTGAAGAAAGGAACCTTCGCTTCACCTGCAATAGCTTTCGCCAACAGGGTTTTACCCGTACCCGGAGGACCGACCATCAGGACGCCTTTCGGGATTTTACCGCCCAGCTTCTGGAAACGGCTCGGTTCGCGAAGATACTCAACCAGTTCAGCAACTTCTTCTTTTGCTTCGTCGCAACCGGCGACGTCAGCAAAAGTGGTTTTGATCTGATCTTCCGTCAGCATGCGCGCTTTGCTCTTACCGAACGACATGGCACCTTTGCCACCACCGCCCTGCATTTGACGCATGAAGAAGATCCAGACACCAATCAGCAGCAGCATTGGGAACCAGGAAATGAAGATAGAAGCCAGCAGGCTCGGCTCTTCAGGCGGCTCGCCAACAACCTTGACGTTTTTGGTCAGCAGGTTATCAAGCAGCTTCGGATCGTTAACCGGAATGTAGGTCGTGTAACGGTTACTATCTTTCTTGGTAACGTTAATCTCACGTCCGTTGATCTTCGCTTCACGAACCTGGTCCTGATTGACCTCTTGCAGGAAGGTAGAGTAATCAACCTTACGGCCATTAGACTCGCTGGGCCCAAAGCTCTGGAATACTGACATCAGCACAACGGCAATGACCAGCCAGAGAATTAGGTTTTTCGCCATGTCACTCAAGGGATTAACCTCATATTACAACTGTGTTAAAAACAGCGTCAGGATACTCTATATCCAGTTTCTTTCAAACTTTCGTTTGAAATCTACCGGTTATGGTTTACGCCCGGTCGCTACAATATACACTTCACGCGAACGGGCGCGAGAAGAGTCCGGCTTACGAACTTTGACCTTCGTAAACAGGGAGCGAATCTCTCTTAGATACTCATCGAAGCCTTCGCCCTGGAACACCTTCACTACAAAACTACCACCTGGCGCTAATACATCACGAGCCATTCCAAGCGCCAGCTCTACCAGATACATGGCCCGGGGAATATCCACCGCCGGTGTTCCACACATATTTGGCGCCATATCAGACATGACAACTTGTACTTTACTGTCACCTACGCGCTCAAGTAACGCTTTCAGGACTAATTCATCACGAAAGTCGCCCTGAAGGAAGTCCACACCAACGATTGGATCCATAGGTAAAAGATCGCAAGCGATAATGCGGCCAGTGTTGCCGATCTGCGTAACCGCATATTGCGACCAACCACCGGGTGCAGCACCGAGATCAACAATCGTCATCCCCGGTTTAAAAATTTTGTCACTTTGCTGTATTTCATCAAGTTTAAACCAGGCACGGGAACGTAACCCCTTTTTCTGCGCCTGTTGAACATATTTATCGCTAAAGTGTTCCTGAAGCCAGCGACTCGAGCTGGCAGAACGCTTTTTACCTGTCATTTCACATTCCCAAAGGGCAGTTCATCGTAACCAATGGTGTAAATTTCTACACAGCTATTTGGTGATATATGGGAGATGGCGGTAGAATGACCCGTTTTCAATCCCAACGTAAGCAAAAATATACGATGAATCTGAGTACTAAACAAAAACAGCACCTGAAAGGTCTGGCACATCCGCTCAAGCCTGTAGTTATGCTTGGCAATAATGGTTTGACCGAAGGGGTACTGGCCGAGATTGAACAAGCGTTAGAGCACCATGAACTTATCAAGGTGAAAATCGCCTCGGAAGATCGCGATACTAAAACCTTGATCGTGGAAGCTATCGTACGCGAAACCGGCGCCTGTAATGTACAGGTCATCGGCAAAACGCTGGTACTGTATCGCCCGACTAAAGAACGTAAAATCTCGCTGCCGCGCTAAGAATATCCCAAAGTTGCACACGAAG
Organism: Citrobacter sp. Ce129; assembly: GCF_030334545.1. Classification (NCBI taxonomy): domain Bacteria; kingdom Pseudomonadati; phylum Pseudomonadota; class Gammaproteobacteria; order Enterobacterales; family Enterobacteriaceae; genus Citrobacter; species Citrobacter sp. Ce129. The sequence goes on along the minus strand of NZ_JAOWDS010000053.1, from coordinate 90,316 downwards.
TTTGTGTAAAACGCGGGATTTTCCGCTAGCAGGAGAGCAAAATGCCACGCTCTCTTCGTTGATAAAAGGCCGCTATGCGGCCTTTTTCCTTTCTTTACAATGTATCAACATCTTAACCAAGATGCGAATTACAGGTATTCTACCTTCGTTACTTCATATTCCACTTCGCCGCCCGGAGTTTTAATAACCACCACATCATCCTGCTCTTTACCGATCAGGCCACGAGCGATAGGCGAATTCACCGAAATCAGGTTCTGTTTAAAATCGGCTTCATCATCACCGACAATACGCCAGGTCTGCTCTTCGTCGTTATCGAGATTCAGCACGGTCACCGTCGCGCCGAAAACTACACGACCATTGTTTGGCATTTTAGTGACGTCGATAACCTGCGCGTTGGACAGTTTAGCTTCAATATCTTTAATGCGTCCTTCGCAGAAACCCTGCTGTTCGCGCGCCGCGTGGTACTCCGCATTTTCTTTCAGGTCACCATGCTCGCGCGCATCTGCGATAGCGGCAATAATTTCAGGACGGCGCACAGATTTCAGAAAATCCAGCTCTTCGCGCAGTTTTTCAGCACCACGTAAGGTCATCGGGATAGCTTGCATTTGTTATACCTCTTGAACATTCCTGTAGGGGGTGGTTGCTCTCACCCCGGCTGCTAAGCCCACTCTGGCATACGCCATGCCAGAGTCAGAAGCAAAAAAATACCGACCCGGGGCTCAGGGTCCCAGGTCAGCTACAATTCTCTATTTGATGATCATTTTACCCTGGAGTTCCCTATGGGTCATCGTTTACTTTTTGGGGCGTTGCGCCGTAGTATGACGGCCTGTTTCCAGGTTGTTAGCGCGAGATTATGCGATTTTCCAGATTTACCATCGGATTAACTGCCAGTATAGCGTTCAGCGTTCAGGCTGCGAACGTCGACGAGTATATCAATCAGCTCCCTGCCGGGGCCAACCTCGCCCTTATGGTACAGAAGGTTGGCGCACCTGCACCCGCTATTGATTTTCATAGCCAGCAGATGGCGCTGCCGGCCAGTACCCAGAAAGTGATCACCGCGCTGGCGGCATTGATTCAGCTCGGGCCTGACTTTCGTTTTATCACCACGCTTGAGACTAAAGGCATCGTGGAAGGCGGAGTATTGAAAGGTGACTTAGTGGCGCGATTTGGTGCCGATCCAACGCTAAAACGCCAGGATATTCGCAATATGGTGGCGACCCTGAAAAAATCAGGCGTGACGCAAATTGCCGGAAATGTTCTGATCGACACCTCTATTTTTGCCAGTCATGATAAAGCGCCAGGTTGGCCCTGGAACGACATGACGCAGTGTTTTAGCGCACCGCCCGCAGCGGCCATTGTCGATCGTAACTGTTTCTCAGTGTCACTTTACAGCGCGCAAAAACCCAACGATCTCGCTTTTATCCGCGTGGCATCTTACTACCCGGTCACCATGTTCAGCCAGGTGCGTACTCTCGCGCGTGGCTCTGCCGAAGCGCAATATTGTGAACTGGATGTGGTTCCCGGCGATCTCAACCGCTATACGCTGACCGGATGCCTACCCCAACGTGCCGATCCCCTGCCGCTGGCGTTCGCCATTCAGGATGGCGCCAGCTATGCCGGGGCGATTATTAAAGATGAGCTAAAACAAGCAGGTATAACTTACAGCGGTACTCTGCTGCGCCAGACGCTGGTGAACGAGCCGGGAACCATAGTCGCCAGTAAGCAGTCGGCACCGCTGCATGATCTGCTTAAGATTATGCTGAAAAAATCGGACAATATGATTGCCGATACCGTTTTCCGTATGATTGGCCATGCGCGATTTAACGTGCCAGGCACATGGCGAGCAGGTTCTGATGCTGTGCGCCAGATTTTGCGTCAGCAGGCAGGCGTTGATATCGGCAACACCATTATTGCCGACGGTTCTGGTCTCTCCCGCCATAACCTGATTGCCCCGGCGACCATGATGCAGGTGCTGCAATACATCGCTCAGCACGATAACGAGCTGAACTTTATCACTATGCTGCCGCTGGCGGGCCACGACGGCTCCCTGCAATACCGTGCGGGTCTGCATCAGGCTGGTGTGGATGGCAAAGTATCGGCGAAGACAGGCTCGCTGCAGGGGGTCTATAACCTTGCTGGCTTCATCACCACGGCAAGCGGCCAACGCATGGCATTTGTGCAGTATTTGTCTGGTTATGCGGTAGAGCCGGCTGACCAGCGTAATCGCCGTATTCCTCTGGTACGCTTCGAGAGCCGGTTGTACAAGGATATTTATCAGAACAATTAGATGGGGTGTTTGATTGCCGGATGGCGGCACTAACGTGCCTTATCTGGCCTATAGAGAGACCTGGAAACAACAACCCCGGCAACATGGCCGGGGTTTTTAATGCGATTAACGCTTGTAGATGAACTCAACGCCTTCGTCGTCTTCTTCATCCCAATCGTCATCCCAGTCATCTTCCGCTTCGTCTTCGACTTCAGCGAGCTGCTGGCGGTGATAATCATCCCACATAAACTCAACTTTCTCTGGCTGCTTCGCTTCTTCAGCCTGAACAATCGGGTTCTCGATGATAAAGGTCATCACATCCCAGCAGAGATCTTTCACGCCCAACTGGCTGGCGGCGGAAATCAGGTAATATTTACCTTCCCAACCCAACGCTTCGGCGATCGCTTTCGCTTTCTCTTCCGCTTCAGCCTTGTCCAGCAAATCAATTTTGTTGAACACTAACCAGCGCGGTTTAGATGCCAGATCCTGACTGTATTTTTCCAGTTCGCCAATAATGATACGGGCGTTTTCTACCGGATCGGAACCGTCAATCGGATCGATATCAATGAGGTGCAGCAGCACGCGGCAACGTTCCAGGTGTTTCAGGAAGCGGATACCCAGGCCTGCGCCTTCAGCCGCGCCTTCAATCAGTCCTGGAATGTCGGCAACAACGAAGCTCTTTTCGTTGTCCATACGCACCACACCCAGGCTCGGTACCAGAGTGGTAAACGGATAATCAGCGACTTTCGGCTTCGCCGCGGACACTGCACGAATAAAGGTCGATTTACCGGCGTTTGGCATGCCCAGCATACCCACGTCCGCCAGCAGCATCAGCTCCAGCATCAGATCGCGCTTATCGCCCGGCGTACCCATCGTTTTCTGACGCGGAGTACGGTTGACCGAGGATTTAAAACGGGTGTTACCCAGACCGTGCCAGCCACCTTTAGCGACCATCAGACGCTGACCGTGCTTGGTCATGTCGCCCATGGTTTCGCCCGTGCCCTGATCGATAACACGCGTACCGACAGGCACTTTAATCGTGACGTCTTTACCACGCTTGCCGGTGCAATCACGGCTTGCGCCATTCTGACCACGTTCCGCACGGAATGATTTTTCAAAACGGTAATCGATCAGCGTGTTCAGGTTTTCGTCGGCTTCCAGCCAAACGTCACCACCATCACCACCGTCACCACCGTCCGGACCGCCTTTTGGGATGTACTTTTCGCGGCGGAAGCTGACGCAACCATTACCGCCATCACCTGCAACGACCAGAATCGATGCTTCATCAACAAACTTCATTTTACTCTCCGTAAATCATTCGCCTGAGCGGGGTTGCGAAACCACCGTTTCATGCTTACGTAAACCGCCCCAAATTCGATGACCAATGGCGGAATACATCGCGCCCGCAACCACGATAAACGCACCGAGATAACCTAATAGGTTTAGCATCGGTCTGGCGAAGAAATCGGGCCAGGCCAGTGATAATAAATCTGAAAATAACAACGTAAACAGCGGTGTGAGCGTGATAATGGCGCTCACCTGCGCCGCCTGCCAACGCGCCATCGCTTCCGCGAGAGCGCCGTATCCTACCAGCGTATTCAGGCCGCAGAATACCAGGCATGCCAACTGCCAGTCGCTGAGCTGCGTGATGACACCGGGTTTTGCCAGCGGCAACAACGCAATCGTACATAAAGTGTACAGTAAAAACAGGATCTGCGGTGATGCCAGTCGGCGCAATAACACCTTTTGCGCGACCCCATAGCTCACCCAGACCATCGCCGCACCAACACCAAAGATAACGCCCCAGGTGTAATCGGTGAGTCGGGTAAAAATTTCGATCAGACTGGTATTAAAAAACAGAACCAGACCGCTCAGAAGCATAACGGCGCCAATAACCTGCGTGCCGCGCATCTTTTCTTTCAGGATAAAGACGCTGGCTACCATCATACCAACCGGTGACAGCTGACCGATAACCTGCGAAGCCGTTGGGCTCAAGTATTGCAAGGATGAACTAAACAGAATGAAGTTACCGAACAGCCCACCGGTAGCGATAGCCAACAGTATCAACCAACGCGCTTTGCGAAAAATACGCAACGGAGGGAGCTTTTTTTTAACCGCAAGAATAGCGCCAAGGCCAATACTTGCCATTAAAAAACGGTAGAACACCACGGTAGGAGGCTCCATCACCTCCAGCACTTGCTTCATTGCTATTGGCAAAGCGCCCCAACACACTGCCGTTGTGAGTGCTAACAGAATACCAATGCCTGCCTGCTGCTTCATGCCGTATTCCCTGCAAGGGCTCGTTTCCGGGTTGTCACGGCGCGACGAGCGTATTTACCGGCCGTCGAATGTAAAAAGCCCCGCAACGTGTTGCGGGGCTTTTATCCGTTACCGGGACGCGAAAAACTTATTCAGCAACGATGCTGATGAACTTACGGTTTTTCGGGCCTTTCACTTCAAATTTCACTTTACCGTCTGCTTTAGCAAACAGAGTGTGGTCTTTGCCGCAACCAACGTTGGAGCCAGCGTGGAATTTAGTACCACGTTGACGAACGATGATGCTACCAGCCAGAACTGTTTCACCGCCGAAGCGTTTTACGCCCAGACGTTTAGCTTCTGAATCGCGACCGTTACGAGTCGAGCCGCCAGCCTTTTTATGTGCCATTTAATCTGCTCCCCTTAACTTAAGCGCTGATGCCAGTGATTTTCACATCAGTGAACCACTGACGATGGCCCTGCTGCTTACGGTAGTGTTTACGACGACGAAACTTAACAATTTTAACTTTCTCGCCACGACCGTGAGCAACAACTTCAGCTTTGATAACGCCGCCATCAACGAAAGGAACGCCGATTTTGACTTCTTCACCGTTTGCGATCATCAGAACTTCAGCGAATTCAATAGATTCGCCAGTTGCGATGTCCAGCTTTTCCAGGCGAACGGTCTGACCTTCGCTTACTCGGTGTTGTTTACCACCACTTTGGAAAACCGCGTACATAAAAAACTCCGCTTCCGCGCACACCTTTTTGATGATTCAGAGTGCGCTATAAATATTCACAATAGGGCGCGAATATTACGCAAAACGCGAGCCTTTGACAAGTGCTACCGTCAATACATGAAGAAAAAAAACACAACATGTACGGTAACGTTTATCTACGGCGTTTTTTCAGTACAATCAGCATATATTTATAACCCTAAACCCGACGTTACCTTCTCATACAGTAAGGTAATCGGGGCGAGAAGCCCGGCTTTTGCGATGAATTTAGAAAAAATCAATGAGTTAACCGCGCAAGATATGGCGGGGGTCAATGCGACAATCCTTGAACAGCTCAATTCCGACGTTCAGTTGATCAATCAACTGGGGTACTACATCGTTAGCGGCGGCGGCAAACGCATTCGCCCAATGATCGCCGTACTCGCAGCGCGTGCCGTTGGTTACCAGGATAATGCGCACGTTACGATTGCGGCTCTCATCGAGTTTATCCACACCGCGACCCTGTTGCACGACGATGTTGTGGATGAGTCCGACATGCGCCGCGGGAAAGCCACGGCGAATGCAGCCTTTGGCAATGCGGCCAGCGTGCTGGTCGGCGATTTTATCTATACCCGCGCTTTTCAAATGATGACCAGCCTCGGTTCGCTGAAAGTACTGGAAGTCATGTCGAAAGCGGTCAACGTCATCGCCGAAGGTGAAGTCTTGCAGTTGATGAACGTCAACGATCCGGACATCACCGAAGAAAACTATATGCGCGTTATCTACAGTAAGACCGCGCGTTTGTTTGAAGCGGCGGCCCAATGTTCTGGCATTCTGGCAGGTTGCAGCGAAGAACAAGAGAAAGGGTTGCAGGATTATGGCCGTTATCTCGGTACCGCTTTCCAGTTAATTGACGATTTGCTGGATTACAGCGCTGATGGCGAACAACTGGGTAAAAACGTCGGCGATGACCTCAACGAAGGTAAACCAACGCTGCCGCTGCTGCATGCCATGCGCCACGGCTCGCCGGAGCAAGCGCAAATGATCCGCCAGGCCATTGAGCAAGGTAATGGGCGTCACCTTCTGGAGCCAGTTCTGGATGCAATGAACGCCTGTGGTTCCCTGGAGTGGACTCGCCAACGTGCAGAAGAAGAGGCTGATAAGGCCATCGCTGCGCTGCAGGTGCTGCCTGATACGCCATGGCGAGAAGCGCTGATTGGTCTGGCGCATATCGCCGTACAGCGCGACCGTTAATTCCTTTCAGCGTCCTCCCTCATCCCGTGCTCTGCACGGGATGTTCTTATAAGCTCCAATAACAACTTTCAAATTTCCCACAAACAAGCCATAACCTTGGCATATTCTGAATATACTAACACTTTACGTGAACATTTTAGAACATTCGTTCTCCGGGCGTTATAGTGTCGCCACAACCTATCGTGGAACCGTACGTCGTTAACCAAAGGAGAGATGAGTGTATGGAAAGCAAGCTGATTGACTGGCATCCGGCCGATATCATCGCCGGACTACGCAAGAAAGGGACCTCAATGGCCGCTGAATCACGCAAAAATGGATTAAGTTCATCAACGCTGGCCAATGCGTTAACCCGACCATGGCCAAAAGGGGAATTGATTATCGCCCGGGCGCTGGGAACCGATCCCTGGGTGATTTGGCCGTCACGCTACCATGACGCAAAAACGCATGAATTCATCGACAGAACACGAATGATGCGAGGACGCAGAGAGAAACAGAGTTCTGAATGAACACCGATGAGGAGTAACCCCCAGCCCACAGAACTGGGGGTTACAAGCGATGTTGACGGTTACTCGCCTTTCACGCGCTCAATGTTTGCGCCCAGCGCGCGCAGTTTATCTTCGATGCGCTCATAGCCGCGATCGATGTGATAAATACGGTCGACTACCGTCGTACCTTCAGCAATACACCCTGCCAGCACCAGGCTTGCGGATGCGCGCAGATCGGTCGCCATAACCTGTGCGCCAGAGAGCGTTTCCACACCGTGACAAATCACGGTATTGCTTTCGATTTCTGCATGAGCGCCCATACGGCTCAGCTCAGGCACATGCATAAAGCGGTTCTCAAACACGGTTTCCGTGATGAAGCCCGTCCCTTCTGCCACCAGGTTCAGCAGCGTGAACTGGGCCTGCATATCGGTCGGGAACGCCGGGTGCGGCGCAGTGCGCACATTGACCGCTTTCGGACGTTTGCCGTGCATGTCGAGGCTAATCCAGTCGTCGCCGACTTCGATATCCGCACCCGCATCACGCAGCTTCGCCAGAACGGCATCCAGCGTATCTGGCTGTGCATTACGGCAGATAATTTTACCGCGAGAAATTGCCGCTGCGACCAGGAAAGTACCGGTTTCGATACGGTCTGGCAGAACGCGATAGACACCGCCGCCGAGGCGCTCAACGCCTTCGATGGTAATACGATCGGTACCCTGCCCCGTGATTTTTGCGCCCAGCGCAATCAGGAAGTTCGCGGTATCCACGATCTCCGGCTCGCGCGCGGCGTTTTCGATGATGGTAGTGCCTTCGGCAAGCGTTGCTGCGCACATGATAGTGACCGTCGCGCCGACGCTCACTTTGTCCATGACGATATGCGCACCTTTCAGACGGCCATCAACGGACGCCTTCACATAGCCTTCTTCCAGCTTAATTGTCGCGCCTAACTGCTCCAGACCGGTAATGTGCAGGTCAACCGGACGCGCGCCAATGGTACAGCCACCCGGCAGTGAAACCTGGCCCTGACCAAAGCGGGCAACCAGCGGCCCGAGCGCCCAGATGGACGCACGCATGGTTTTCACCAGATCGTACGGCGCACAGAAGACGTTCACGTCACGCGCATCAATGTGCACGGAACCATTACGCTCAACTTTCGCACCCAGCTGGCTCAGCAGCTTCATTGAGGTGTCAACGTCCTTCAGTTTCGGGACGTTTTGGATCTCTACAGGTTCTTCAGCCAGCAGCGCCGCGAAAAGGATCGGCAGTGCGGCGTTTTTAGCGCCTGAAATTGTGACTTCGCCCTGGAGCTTGGTTGGCCCCTGAACACGAAATTTATCCATTATTCTGTTCTCTGTTAAGAATTTATCTTCGCTACCGGCACGTCACCCGTAGCTCAAAAACCGTTAAGTTTGCGATCGCGTGCCCATTCCGCTGGGGTAAACGCCTTAATCGACACGGCATGAATGCGGTTGTCCGCAATGTACTCCATCAACGGGCCATAGACCGATTGCTGCTTCTTGACCCGGCTCATGCCTTCAAACATCTCACCCACGGCAATAACCTGAAAGTGACTGCCGTCGCCAGAAACGTGGACTTCCTGGAGGGAGAGTGCATTCATCAGCACGCTCTGAATTTCATTATTTTCCATGGGATCTTCATTCGTCAGATAGTGAAAACAGCCCAACATCTTAGAGCAAAGTGGCGCTGTCATAAATAAGCAAAAAGCCCCGCTGATAAATCAGACAAGGCTTTAGTGGCAGATACCCCGCAAAGGGGTTGCCGGATAGCATTACAAGACCTTATCCGGCTTACAAAAATTAACGCGGAAGAACGTCGTCAGGCAAATTGTAAAGCTGCGCCAGCGTATACACTTTATCGTTAACGCCAGCGAGCGAAACGCTGTTCCCCTGCTGCTTGCCCTGGTTAATCAGGTGCAGCAGTAATGCCAGACCACCGGTGTCCACCCGGGATACCTGGTTCAGGTCGATGCAGGATACCCCTTTCATCGCCTCAACTCGCGCATCCCATAATGGGTTTAACACGTCCTGATCCAGTTCTCCCACCAACACCAGCTTGTCGCCTTCACGCGTCCAGGTGAGTGACTGCGTCATTATTTTTTCTCTTCCAGGGTGATTTTCTGCTGAGAAATAGATTTCAGCTGTGCCGTCAGGCCATCAATACCTTTCGTACGCAGCAGGTCGCTCCACTCATTCTGTTTAGTGGTGATCATACTTACGCCTTCGGCAATCATGTCATACGCCTGCCAGTTACCGGTCTGGGAGTTTTTACGCCACTGGAAATCCAGACGTACCGGAGGACGACCGTTTGGATCGATGATGGTTACGCGGATAGGCACGATGGTCGCATCACCCAGCGGCTGCTCAGGGGCAATCTGATAGGTCTGCCCGTGGTACATCGCCAGCGCCTGACCGTAAGCCTGCTTCAGATATTCACGGAAGGCAGCGAAATAGGCGTCACGCTGAGCCGGTGTCGCATCTTTGTAGTAACGGCCGAGCACCAGCGCACCGGCATACTTAACCTGCACATAAGGCAGCAGTTCCTGATCGACCACCTGACGCAGATAATCCGGATTGGAACGGATTTTGGGTTGCTCGTTCTTCAGACGGTCAAAGGTCTTCTGCGCCGCCTCATTCATCAGTTTGTACGGGTTCGTCTGGTCGGCTGCGGTTGCCGCGCTAAGTGGGGCAATCACCAGCATAGCCACCATCATCAATCGTTTAAACATACGTCGATTCTCCTGAGATTATTTCGTTGCGCCCGCAGGCGTAGTGGCTTCATTATTGCCTTCCGTTGCGGCTGGCGCATCGCCAGAATTCTTATTGTCATCACCTTTACTGTTGCTGTTGTAAAGGAACTGACCAATCATGTCTTCCAGCACCATCGCGGATTTCGTGTCCTGAATCGTACCGCCATCTTTGAGGATAGACGTTCCCAGCTCAGGATCTTCAAAACCCACATTCAGCGCCAGATACTGTTCGCCCAGCAGACCGGACGTACGAATGCTCAGAGAACTGGTGTCAGGAATATGGTTAAAACGCGATTCGATTTCCAGCGTCACGCGCGGCAGGTACGTTTTCGGATCTAACGAGATGTCCGATACGCGTCCAACTACCACCCCGCCAATCCGCACCGGAGAACGCTCTCTCAGGCCACCGATATTATCAAAGGTCGCATAAATCGTATAAGTCGGCTCAGTACGCATTGAGGTAACGTTCGCCGCCTTCAGGCAGACAAACAGCGCAGCCAGCAGCGCAACCAGCAGGAATAACCCGACCCAAATTTCATTTTTTTTCGTTTGCATGAACTCAATTCCCAAACATCAGTGCGGTCAGCACAAAATCCAGCCCCAGAACGGCAAGAGAGGCGTGCACTACGGTGCGTGTCGTTGCCCGGCTAATCCCGGCAGAGGTCGGGATCGCATCATAACCATTGAACAATGCAATCCAGGTGACCGTAATGGCGAACACCACGCTCTTAATCAGACAGTTGACCAGATCCAGACGCCAGTCGACGGCATTTTGCATCGCCGACCAGAAAAAGCCGGCATCAATACCTTTCCAGCTTACGCCAACCAGCGAACCACCCCAGATCCCCACCGCAACGAATATAATCGTCAGCAGCGGCAAAGAAATGACACCGGCCCAAAAACGCGGGGAGATAACCCGGCGCAGAGGATCGACGGCCATCATTTCCAGGCTGGAAAGCTGTTCGGTCGCCCGCATCAAGCCAATCTCTGCGGTTAAGGCCGACCCCGCCCGCCCGGCAAACAGCAGCGCCGCAACAACCGGTCCTAGCTCACGTAACAATGACAGTGCCACCAGCATACCGAGGCTGGTTTCCGCGCTGTAGGTCGTCAGCACCAGGTACCCCTGCAACCCCAGCACCATACCGATGAACACGCCAGAAACTATAATGATCAGCATCGATAAGACACCGACATTATAGAGCTGGCGTATCAGCAGCGGCGCATGTTTGCGAAACTCCGGCTTGCCGACAACCGCATTGAACAACATTAATCCGGCTCGCCCGAACGTCCTGAGGGTTTTTATTCCCCGATGTCCGAGTGATGCCAGCGCATTTAACAACATGGGTGGCTTAACTCCCTGTTTTGAGTAAATCGATGTGGTAGTCGCCCGCCGGATAACGGAACGGAACCGGCCCATCGGCAATACCATCGAGGAACTGACGCACTCGCGGATCGGCATTTTCTTGCAGCGCCTGAGCACTACCGTAGGCCACTATTTTTTTATCCGCCATAATATAGGCGTAATCCGCAATACTCAGCACCTCTGGCACGTCATGGGAAACGACCACGCAGGTGACGCCCAGCGCGCTGTTCAGTTCTGAAATCAGCTTCACCAGCACGCCCATGGTGATGGGATCCTGGCCGACGAACGGTTCATCAAACATGATAAGGTCTGGCTCCAGCGCGATAGCACGAGCTAACGCGGCGCGACGCGCCATCCCACCGGATAATTCAGAAGGCATTAATTTAGCCGCGCCCCGCAGGCCCACGGCCTCAAGCTTCATCATTACCGTGCTTTTCAGTAGCGGCGCAGGCAGCGTTGTATGCTCACGCAACGGGTATGCGACGTTGTCAAACACGTTCATGTCGGTAAACAGCGCACCGGACTGAAACAGCATGCTCATGCGCTTACGCACGGTAAATAAACGCGAACGGGACATGGCGGGGACGTTTTCGCCGTCAAACAGGATCTCGCCCTTATCCGGGGAGATTTGTCCGCCAATCAGACGCAACAGCGTTGTCTTGCCAATGCCTGATGGACCCATGATCGCCGTTACCTTACCGCGCGGCACCGTCAGGGAAATATTATCAAAGATGCAGCGGTCGCCTCGGGAAAAGCTGACATCGCGCATATCGACTAGATTCGCCACAGACTGACCCATTGATTCATCCTTTACTATTGCCTCGTTAATCGAAGAGTTTGGCGCTCAATTTAGCCCTGAACCCAACATATTTACAGATTATTGCCTGTCCTGGTTAGCGAAAGCTGGCATTTGTTTTACTTTTTAGCCGCATAAAGTCAAAATTAAGAATTCGTTACGGCTTCCAGAAATCCTTCAAGTGGACCGGCGAGTATACCTGAAGAAAGGACTTTAGATGCTTTTAGCGACGGCGCTGTTAATAATTGGTTTACTTCTGGTGGTCTACGGTGCCGACCGTCTGGTGTTCGCCGCATCCATTTTGTGTCGAAACTTCGGTATTCCCCCCATTATCATCGGGATGACCGTGGTCAGCATGGGGACATCGTTACCCGAGATAATTGTCTCGGTTGCCGCATCAATAAATGGACAACTCGATTTAGCCGTCGGTACCGCCATCGGCTCTAACATTACCAACATCCTGCTTATTTTAGGCCTGTCGGCGCTGATTCATCCTTTTACCGTGCATTCTGATGTTCTGCGTCGTGAATTACCGCTAATGTTGCTGGTAAGTATTTTAGCCGCATCTGTCCTGTATGACGGGCAGTTGAGCCGCAGCGATGGATTCTTTCTTCTGCTTCTGGCCGTGCTATGGCTGCTATTCATTGTTAAAATCGCCCGCCTGGCCGAGCGACAAGGCAACGACAGCCTGACCCGCGAGCAGATTGCGGAGTTACCGCGCGAAGGCGGGTTACCGGTCGCATTTTTGTGGTTGGGCATTGCGCTGATTATTATGCCAATGGCAACGCGTATGGTGGTAGATAACGCAACCGTACTGGCGAACTACTTCGCCATGAGCGAACTCACCATCGGGCTAACGGTGGTCGCCATTGGTACCAGCCTGCCGGAGCTGGCAACGGCGATTGCGGGTCTGCGTAAAGGTGAGAACGATATTGCCGTCGGAAACATCATCGGCGCGAACATTTTTAATATTGTTATCGTCCTCGGGCTACCGGCGCTAATTACGCCGGGTGAAGTCAACCCGATGGCCTTCACCCGTGACTATAGCGTCATGCTGTTGGTGAGCGTAATTTTTGCACTACTCTGCTGGCGACGCCCGCGCCAGATTGGTCGCGGCGCGGGTGCGCTACTGACCGGCGGTTTTATCATATGGCTGGCGATGTTGTATTGGTTATCGCCACTTCTCGTTGGATAACTGGAAACGCATTATGTCGCACTTAGAGTTGCAACCGGGTTTTGACTTTCAGCAAGCAGGCAAGGAAGTCCTGGCAATTGAACGTGAAGGCCTGGCGGAGCTTGATCAGTACATCAACCAAAATTTTACTCTCGCATGCGAAAAAATATTCAGCTGCCCGGGCAAAGTCGTGGTGATGGGGATGGGGAAATCAGGACATATAGGACGGAAGATGGCGGCCACATTTGCCAGTACCGGTACCCCCTCATTTTTCGTACATCCTGGCGAAGCCGCACATGGCGATCTGGGTATGGTCTCGCCGCAGGATGTGGTTATCGCCATCTCTAACTCCGGTGAATCCAATGAGATAGCAGCGTTGATCCCGGTATTAAAACGTCTTCATGTACCGCTTATCTGCATGACCGGTCGTCCGGAAAGCAGCATGGCGCGTGCGGCAGATGTGCATCTGTGTGTTAAAGTGCCCAAGGAAGCTTGTCCGTTAGGCCTGGCGCCGACCAGCAGCACAACCGCCACGCTGGTAATGGGCGATGCGCTTGCCGTGGCATTATTAAAAGCGCGTGGTTTTACCGCGGAAGATTTTGCATTATCTCATCCCGGCGGCGCACTGGGCCGTAAGCTTTTGCTGCGCGTTAACGATATTATGCATACGGGAGATGAGATCCCGCATGTGACTAAAAGCGCCAGCCTGCGTGACGCCTTACTTGAGATCACGCGTAAAAATCTCGGCATGACCGTCATTTGCGATGATGCCATGAAGATTGACGGTATTTTCACCGATGGCGATTTACGTCGCGTCTTCGATATGGGCGTTGATGTACGCCAGTTAGGCATTGCCGATGTGATGACCCCTGGAGGCATTCGCGTGCGTCCGGGTATTCTTGCCGTCGATGCCCTGAACTTAATGCAGTCCCGCCATATCACCTCGGTAATGGTTGCTGATGGCGACCAGTTACTCGGTGTGTTACATATGCATGATCTGCTGCGTGCAGGTGTAGTGTAAGAAACTCAAGGATAACGAAAATGAGTAAAGCAGGTGCGTCGCTTGCGACCTGTTATGGACCCGTCAGCGCAGACGTTATCACCCGGGCAGAGAACATCCGTTTGCTGATCCTGGATGTGGATGGCGTACTGTCTGATGGTCTGATTTATATGGGCAACAATGGTGAAGAGCTGAAGGCTTTTAACGTCCGCGATGGTTACGGAATTCGCTGTGCGCTCACTTCCGGTATCGAGGTTGCCATTATTACCGGACGAAAGGCTAAACTTGTAGAAGATCGCTGTGCCACATTGGGGATCACGCATTTGTATCAGGGGCAGTCAGACAAACTGGTCGCCTTTAACGATCTCCTTAGCAAACTGGCAGTCGCGCCTGAAAATGTCGCGTACGTTGGTGATGACCTGATCGACTGGCCGGTGATGGCGCAAGTGGGATTAAGCGTGGCGGTGGCGGATGCGCATCCCCTGCTGATCCCGCGCGCCGATTACGTTACCCGCATCGATGGGGGACGTGGCGCGGTGCGTGAAGTCTGCGATTTATTACTCCTGGCGCAGGGCAAACTGGACGAGGCCAAAGGGCAATCGATATGAGCAAAACCAGACGTTGGGTTATCATTCTACTGTCGCTGGCTGTCCTTGTGATGATTGGTATTAATCTGGCTGACAAAGACGACGCCGCTCAGGTCGTCGTCAATAACAACGAGCCAACCTATAAGAGCGAACATACTGATACCGTTGTGTATAGTCCGGAAGGCGCACTGAGCTATCACTTGATCGCGCAAAACGTTGAATATTATTCGGAGCAAGCGGTTTCGTGGTTTACTCAACCAGTATTAACCACGTTTGATAAAGATAAAGTACCGACCTGGACGATCAAGGCTGATAAAGCCAAATTGACCAACGATCGGATGCTGTATCTGTACGGCCATGTTGAGGTCAACGCCCTGGTGCCCGACTCTCAACTACGCAGAATTACCACCGATAACGCGCAGATTAACCTGGTGACACAAGATGTCACTTCCGATGATCTCGTCACGTTATATGGCACAACATTTAACTCCAGCGGACTGAAGATGCGCGGCAACTTACGCAGCAAGAACGCCGAGCTGATTGAAAAGGTTAGAACCTCATATGAAATCCAAAACAAACAAACTCAGCCTTAATCTTGTGCTTGCCAGCTCACTTCTGGCCGCCAGCATCCCGGCATTGGCCGTTACCGGCGATACCGAGCAGCCGATTCACATTGAGTCGGACCAGCAGTCCCTGGATATGCAGGGCAACGTGGTGACGTTTACTGGTAACGTGATTGTGACTCAGGGCACCATTAAAATTAACGCCGATAAAGTCGTCGTAACCCGCCCTGGCGGTGAAGACGGTAAAGAAGTGATTGATGGTTACGGTGATCCCGCCACCTTTTACCAGATGCAGGACAACGGTAAGCCGGTGAAAGGCCGCGCCTCACACATGCACTATGAACTGGCAAAAGACTTCGTCGTTCTTACCGGTAAGGCTTACCTGGAACAGCTCGATAGCAACATCACGGGCGATAAGATCACCTATCTGGTAAAAGAGCAGAAAATGCAGGCCTTCAGCGATAAAGGCAAACGCGTCACCACCGTTCTGGTTCCGTCGCAGTTGCAGGACAAAAACAAGGCTCCGGCAGAGAAAAAAGGTAACTGATTCGTTATGGCAACATTAACTGCAAAGAACCTTGCAAAAGCCTATAAGGGCCGCCGTGTAGTGGAAGATGTCAGTCTGACCGTCAACTCCGGGGAGATTGTCGGTTTGCTCGGTCCTAACGGTGCGGGTAAGACAACGACCTTTTACATGGTAGTCGGCATTGTCCCGCGCGATGCGGGCAACATTATCATTGATGACGAAGACATCAGCCTGCTGCCTCTGCATGCGCGCGCGCGTCGCGGCATCGGCTATTTGCCGCAGGAAGCGTCTATTTTCCGTCGCCTGAGCGTGTTTGATAACCTGATGGCGGTGCTGCAAATTCGCGACGATCTGACCAGCGAGCAGCGCGAAGATCGCGCTAACGAGCTGATGGAAGAATTCCACATCGAACACCTGCGCGACAGCTTAGGTCAGTCGCTCTCCGGTGGTGAACGACGCCGCGTGGAGATCGCCCGGGCACTGGCGGCTAATCCGAAATTTATCCTGCTGGATGAACCGTTTGCCGGTGTTGACCCGATTTCCGTTATTGATATCAAACGGATCATCGAACACCTGCGCGACAGCGGGCTTGGGGTGCTGATTACCGACCATAACGTTCGCGAAACGCTGGCAGTGTGTGAGCGCGCCTATATCGTGAGTCAGGGCCACCTGATCGCGCACGGCACGCCAACAGAAATACTGCAGGATGAGCACGTTAAGCGCGTATACCTTGGGGAAGACTTCAGACTCTGATAGGGTAGAAGACTTCACGTCACCGCAGGAGAGAACAACTCTGAACATGAAGCAAGGTTTGCAACTCAGGCTTAGCCAACAACTGGCGATGACGCCTCAGCTACAACAGGCTATCCGTCTGTTGCAGCTGTCCACGCTGGAACTTCAGCAAGAACTTCAGCAAGCGCTGGAAAGTAACCCACTGCTCGAGCAAACCGATCTTCACGACGAAATTGATACCCAGGAAAAACAGGACAGCGAATCCCTCGACACCGCAGATGCTCTCGAACAAAAAGAGATGCCAGAGGAACTACCGCTTGACGCCAGTTGGGATGAAATTTACACCGCCGGTACGCCTTCTGGCACCAGCGGAGATTACATCGACGACGAACTGCCTGTGTACCAGGGTGAGACCACGCAATCGCTGCAGGATTACCTGATGTGGCAAGTGGAGCTGACCCCGTTCTCGGATACCGATCGCGCCATTGCGACATCCATCGTTGATGCGGTAGACGAAACCGGTTATCTCACCGTAACCCTGGACGATATTCTCGAAAGCATGGGCGATGACGACGTCGGTATGGACGAAATCGAAGCCGTGCTTAAACGCGTTCAGCGTTTTGATCCCGTGGGTGTAGCGGCCAAAGATCTCCGCGACTGCTTACTGATTCAACTTTCACAGTTTGATAAAGCCACGCCGTGGCTGGAAGAAGCGCGCCTGATCATCAGCGATCATCTCGATCTGTTAGCCAATCATGACTTCCGCACGCTGATGCGCGTGACCCGGCTGAAAGAAGATGTGCTGAAAGAAGCCGTCAACCTCATCCAGTCGCTCGATCCCCGCCCAGGACAGTCGATCCAAACCGGCGAACCGGAATACGTCATCCCGGATGTGCTGGTGCGTAAGCATAACGATCGCTGGGTGGTCGAACTCAACGGCGACAGTATTCCACGGCTGCAGATTAACCAGCATTACGCCGCCATGTGCAACAGCGCGCGCAACGATGCTGACAGCCAGTTTATTCGTAGCAATCTGCAGGATGCGAAGTGGCTGATTAAAAGCCTGGAAAGTCGCAATGATACGCTGCTGCGCGTCAGTCGCTGCATCGTTGAACAGCAGCAAGCCTTCTTTGAGCAAGGCGAAGAGTTTATGAAACCGATGGTGCTGGCGGATATCGCCCAGGCCGTCGAGATGCACGAATCGACCATTTCCCGAGTGACCACGCAAAAGTATCTGCACAGTCCGCGCGGCATTTTTGAATTGAAGTATTTCTTTTCCAGTCACGTTAACACTGAAGGCGGAGGCGAAGCCTCGTCCACAGCTATCCGTGCGCTGGTGAAGAAATTAATTGCTGCGGAAAACCCCGCGAAACCGCTGAGTGACAGCAAGTTAACCTCTATGCTGTCAGAACAGGGTATCATGGTGGCACGCCGCACCGTTGCGAAGTACCGAGAGTCTTTATCCATTCCGCCGTCTAACCAGCGCAAACAGCTGGTCTGACCCAACCGATAAGGAAGACACTATGCAGCTCAACATCACTGGAAACAACGTCGAAATCACGGAAGCCCTGCGCGATTTTGTGAATACAAAATTCGCCAAGCTTGAACAATATTTCGACCGAATTAATCAGGTCTATATTGTGTTGAAAGTGGAGAAGGTTACACATATCTCGGACGCAACACTGCATGTGAACGGTGGCGAAATTCATGCCAGCGCGGAAGGTCAGGATATGTACGCCGCCATTGACGGTTTAATTGATAAACTGGCTCGGCAGTTAACAAAACATAAAGATAAACTGAAACAGCACTAACTTGTCCGGGCAGTTAGCGGGTGCAGGACGGCCTGTTGTGTAGCACAACAGGCCATTTGTACAGTTAGCGCTTAGGTGAAATTATGACAAATAACGATACGACTCTACAACTGAGCAATGTTCTTAACCAGGAATGTACACGCGCGGCCGTTCACTGCCAAAGCAAAAAACGCGCACTGGAAATCATCAGTGAACTGGCGGCAAAACAGCTCAGCTTGCCCTCTCAGGTGGTATTTGAAGCCATTCTGACGCGTGAAAAAATGGGCAGTACCGGCATCGGTAATGGTATTGCTATTCCGCACGGAAAGCTGGAAGAAGACACGATGCGCGCGGTTGGCGTGTTTGTGCAACTTGAAACGCCTATTGCTTTCGACGCCATTGATAATCAACCCGTCGATCTGCTTTTTGCTCTACTGGTTCCGGCAGACCAAACCAAGACGCATTTGCATACGTTGTCACTGGTCGCCAAACGTCTGGCAGATAAAACCATCTGCCGCCGCCTGCGCGCCGCACAGAGTGACCAGGAGTTGTATCAAATCATCACGGACACCGAAGGTGGACAGGATGAGGCATAACAACCCAATGGCATCCTTTTTTGTCGTTGTGAGGAGAAACAGTACATGGTACTGATGATCGTCAGCGGTCGTTCGGGGTCAGGTAAATCTGTCGCCCTGCGTGCGCTGGAAGATATGGGTTTTTACTGCGTGGATAACCTTCCCGTAGTGCTGTTGCCCGATCTGGCTCGTACTCTGGCCGATCGCCAGATTTCTGCGGCCGTCAGCATTGATGTGCGCAACATGCCTGAGTCCCCGGAAATTTTCGAGCAGGCGATGAACAACCTGCCTGAAGGCTTCTCACCGCAGTTGCTGTTCCTTGACGCCGATCGCAACACCCTGATTCGCCGCTACAGCGACACCCGTCGCCTGCATCCGCTTTCCAGCAAGAACTTATCTCTGGAAAGTGCTATCGATAAGGAAAGCGATTTGCTGGAGCCCCTGCGCTCTCGTGCTGACCTGATCGTTGATACCTCCGAAATGTCCGTGCACGAACTGGCGGAAATGTTACGTACCCGACTGCTGGGCAAGCGTGAACGCGAATTGACGATGGTATTCGAATCCTTTGGTTTCAAACACGGTATCCCGATTGACGCGGATTACGTCTTTGACGTGCGCTTCCTGCCTAACCCGCACTGGGATCCGAAGCTGCGCCCGATGACCGGTCTTGACCGCCCCGTCGCAGCCTTCCTCGACAGGCACACAGAAGTACACAATTTTATCTACCAGACTCGCAGCTATCTTGAGCTATGGTTACCCATGCTGGAGACCAACAACCGCAGCTACCTCACCGTAGCCATCGGCTGTACCGGCGGGAAGCACCGTTCGGTGTATATTGCAGAGCAGCTGGCTGACTACTTCCGCTCACGCGGTAAAAACGTGCAGTCACGCCATCGCACGCTGGAAAAACGTAAATCATGACCGTGAAGCAAACTGTTGAAATCACGAATAAGCTGGGTATGCATGCCCGCCCAGCCATGAAACTGTTTGAATTGATGCAGGGCTTCGAAGCAGAAGTGTTGCTGCGTAATGATGAAGGAACGGAAGCTGAGGCCAACAGCGTTATCGCTCTGCTGATGCTGGACTCCGCCAAAGGGCGTCAGATAGAAGTTGAAGCCACGGGTCCACAGGAAGTTGAAGCCCTGGCAGCGGTAATTGCCCTGTTTAACTCAGGCTTTGACGAAGATTAATCGAGTACACAGAACGTAGCCAGTAGGCCGGATAAGGCGTTTACGCCGCATCCGGCAATAACTCAGCTAATACAACTTATGTTCCCGCATAAACGACTCACCGCCTAACTGGCGCATTTGGCGCATAATCCACGCCTGACGGCTACGTACATAACCAGAAGGCGCATTCGCCTTAAAACGCATAGGATTGGGTAACACCGCCGCCAGCAAGGCCGCTTCAGACAAACTCAGCCGGCTGGCTGGCTTATGGAAATAGCGCTGCGCAGCGGCCTCCACGCCAAAAATTCCATCGCCAAACTCCGCAACGTTCAGATAGACGGTCAGAATACGTTTCTTGCTCCAGACAGTTTCCATACCCAGCGTTAGCCCGGCTTCAAGGCCCTTACGCACCCAGCTACGTCCATCCCACAGAAAGAGGTTTTTCGCCGTCTGTTGCGATAACGTCGACGCCCCGCGAATACGGTTCTCATTACGTTCGTTGTGCGCCAGCGCTTTCTCTATGGCGGAGACATCAAATCCCCAGTGCTCGGGAAACTTCTGGTCCTCTGCGGCAATCACCGCCAGCCCCATCCACACAGAGATCTCATCCATGCTCACCCAGTCCGAGTGCGCCACATAACCGAAATCACCAGACAGCCATGCACCCAGTTGCCGCTCGACCATTACCGCCGAGAACGGCACCGGCATCACGCTGAAAAGTGCGATGCCCCCGCCCCAGAATACAGCGAGGACAACGACCGCCCGCAGAAAGATACGCCGCAGAAAAGCGGTAACGCCTTTTCTCATTCAGCCAGCACCAGTACACGCGATACCAGTTTATCGATACCACTCGCAGCCTGAGCGATATCCTGCGCCAGCATATAGGCAGGCGTAGTGACAATTTTGTTGTCTTCATCGACGACAATGTCATCAACCGGACAAGGCACATGCTCAGCGCCCATCTCTTCCAGCACCTCTGCCGTATCGATATCAGTACCGATGGTCAGACGCAGCGGAAAGTCAAAAATTTTAGGTAACATGGCGGGCGCAATGCACATAAATCCCAGTGGCTTACCCGCCTGATGCATAGCCAGCGCCAGCGCAGCTAAATCACTGTCAACCCGGCATTCACTGCCCTGACTGGCAAAATTGCTCAGATTTTTAGCCGCGCCAAACCCGCCAGGCACTATCAACGCGTCCAGTTCTGTTGAGACTGCCTGAGCCAGTGGGCGAATCTCGCCGCGTGTAATACGTGCGGCTTCAATCAGCACATTACGCGTTTCCTGCATCGGCTCGCCGGTCAGATGATTAATCACATCCGCTTGTTGTTTATCCGGTGCGAAACAGACAGCCTGAGCGCCGTTGCGGGCAATGGCCAGAAGCGTGAGAACCGTTTCATGGATCTCTGCGCCGTCATACACGCCGCATCCGCTGAGCACTACACCCACTTTTTTCATCGCGATACTCCTTTTCTAAGCTGGCTGAAACATATTAGTTATTATGATTTAAATGCTACGCTTCACACATTTAACTGATTCATGTAACAAATTATTTAAGATTTGCTATCTTAACTGCGTGCGGCCTGAAAATTAGGGCTGCGCCCTTGTAAATAATGATAATAATTTACGGCGCAGCCACGATTTCCCTGGTGTTGGCGCAGTATTCGCGCACCCCGGTTAAGCCGGGGTCATTTTTTTTCCACGCTCGCCACCCAGGCCTTCAATACCGCCACATCGTGCTGCCACTCCTGCTTCATCTCTTCAATCCATTCAGCAACATTATCTTCCCAGGCAGGAAGATCCGGCGACTGGATCTGCTGGCCTAACTGTTGCAGGTGGCGCAGCCCAACAGAACCTGCCGCGCCTTTAATTTTATGGCCTTCCTCAACAACGCCTTTTTTGTCCCGAGCGGTCAGATTTGACTCCAGCACGCTCAAATATCCCGGCATCATCTTCTCAAACACCGCCAGCCCGTCGGTAATTAACTTCGGTCCCACCAGCTCGAGGTATTGTTCCAACATAGGAATATCTAACAGCGCTTGCGATTTACTGCTCTCTTCAGATGTCACAGTGCTCTCCTCTTTGTTTCGGGTATCCCAGTATTTTTTAATCATGGCGGTTAACGCTGGAACCGACAGCGGCTTACTCAGCACGTCGTCCATTCCCGCGTCCAGATACTCTTTCTTATCTTTCAGGACGTTGGCGGTAAGCGCAACCAGCGGCGGCAGGTCCTCACGGGCATATTTTTGCGTCAGCTCGCGCGAGATATCCAGGCCGGTCATATCCGGTAGCTGAATATCCAGCAGCACCAGGTCATATTCGCCCGGCGTGAACATTTCCAGCGCGGCTTTCCCGGTCATGGCGACATCCACGCTGTTGCCCAGTTTTTCCAGCACTGAACGTGCGACAATAACGTTCAGTTCAATGTCTTCCACCAGCAGCACATTCAGGGCGGGCAGCGGCATGTCATCGTCTTCAAAAGCGTCTTCAATCTCTTCCGCTACCGCAGGCGCATGCACGGTCAGCGTAAAAATGGAACCTTTGCCAGCCTGGCTTGAGACCGTAATATCACCGCCCATGTTTTTCGCCAGACGCTTCGATACGGCCAGCCCAATCCCGGTTCCCGTTGCCGGTTTGCCGCCGTTGCTGTCCTTAACCTGATAATACATGGCGAAGATTTTATCCTGCTCATCCTGCGGAATGCCGATCCCGGAATCTTCAACCTCGAAATGCAGCATGTTCCCCTGGTCATAGCGCGCGCGCACGGTCACCTGCCCCTGCTGGGTAAACTTCACGGCATTGCTGATAAGATTCCACAGAATCTGGCGCAAACGCGTGCCGTCGGTAATGACCTTATGCGGCAGCGGCAACGTTGGTTCAAGCACAAAACGCAGCCCTTTTTGCTGCGCCTGCAGGCCAGAGAGGTTTTCCAGATCCGCCATAAAACTGGTGAAATCAACAGGCTGGTTATCGAGCTGGACTTTACGTCGCTCCATCTTATCCATATCGATAATATCGTTGAAAATATTCCCCAGCGTCACGGCAGAGACGTGGATAGTTTTCAGGTATTTTTCCTGCTCAGCGGTCAGGTCCGTATCCAACAGGATCCGGCTTAAGCCGACAATGCCGTTAAGCGGGGTGCGCAGCTCGTGACTGATAGTAGAAATGAAGGTGGTCTTATCGCGGCTGGCGCGCTCAAGCGCGTCCTGATAACGCTTACGCTCGGTAATATCACGCCCAAAGCCCATCAGGCCATGTCGCTTACCTACGCGGTCATAGTAAGGCACCTTGCGAATTTCAAAGCAGGCTTTGCGTCCGTCCGGGTAGTCCAGCCACTGTTCGTAGGTGAGCGAAACGTTATGACGGAATACCTTCTCGTCGGTTTCAATAACCTTTTCAGCCGCCTCAGGGGAGTAAACATCAGCAGGTTTTAAATTCACCAATTGCTTTTCGCTTTTGCCGGTCAGCAGCTCCATGGCGCGGTTACAGCCGGAAAATTCTTTATCTTCATTACGATAAAAAACCAGATCCGGCGAGGCATCGAGGAAAGAGCGTAAGAAGGAAGACTGTTGCTCAAGCTGGATCTGCGCTTCCTCACGCTCTTTAATTTCGACCTTCAGCTGCTCGAACGTTTCCTGGCGCTCCGCTTCGGCTTTTTCGCGCTCAACAATTTCCTGATTGAGCTGGGCAATATTGTCTTTCAACTGCACATTGAGCTTGAGATCGCGCTCGCGCATCTCTTCCAGCTTTTGTACCAGTCGTGACAGGCGCTGCCGGGACTCTTCCAGTTGCTCCACCACCACTGACAGGAAATAGACGGCCCAGGGAGTAATTAACAGACCAAAAAAGATAGAGCGGATAACATCAATGCTTTCTACCTGGCCATGCAGCACCATGGTGACAGCCATCTGCACCACAATTGCCAACACGACCAGAGCCAGCGCCAATAGCAGCGAAAAGCGCACCAGACCCAACTTCATCATCAGGTCGACGTAATATTGCGCCAGCATACGGATTTGCTTCATAGAGAGTTCCTTCACGACAACTTGGCACAATAATACTCAATTCTCGGCGTGACGTTGAAGATTGTGCAAGAAATGCGGAGGTTATCGGTGAAATGACCGGGGAGTGGTTCATCGTAGGCCTGATAAGCGAAGCGCCATCAGGCAAGCAGACGCAGATTGCCGGATGCCGGATTTGCCTTATCCGGCGTCCGACCTACAGAAGATTAGCTCTCCGGCTGCACCCACGGCGTACCCAGCGCCGAGCCTTGCACGCCATGCTCGTTAAGGTATTTGTCCAGTTCGACCATCCCGGTCCAACGGTTTTCGCACCAGAGAGGCGCCAACAGCGTTGGGCGGCGCGCGCTGGCAGAAATGCGATGATAAATCACCTCTGGCGGCGTATGGCGGATCATCTCCCCGGCGGTAACCGTATAGTCGTCCAGCTCAATTCCGTTCAGTCGCCCGGCCTCCCAGGCTTTCGCCATCGTACTGCCTTTCACAATATGCAGCGGATGCAGCTTAATACCGTCAACGCCCGTCTCCACCACACGCTCCATGGTTTGCAGACATTCCGCCTGCCCCTCTCCCGGCAGACCAACAATCAAGTGTGAGCAGACCTTCAGCCCGCGCTCGCGTGCCAGCCGCGTGGTGTTCTGGTAGCAAGCGAAATCATGGCCGCGGTTAATGCGGTGCAGGGTTTTGTCATGCGCAGTTTGCAGACCGAGCTCCAGCCAAACCTCATAGCCGAGGTCTTTATACTCGCAAAGCAGGTCGAGTACCGCATCCGGCACGCAGTCGGGACGTGTGCCAACGCATAACCCGACAATGTTGGCCTGGCTGATCGCCTGTTGATACATCGAACGCAGCACCTGCACTTCAGCAAAGGTACTGGTATAGGCCTGGAAATAGGCCAAATAGCGTTTCGCGCGATTGACCAGATGTGCCTGATGCTCAAGCTGCTCAGCAATGGAATGGTGCTGCTGAGCTTCATCAGCAAATGAGGCCACATTACAGAAAGTGCATCCGCCGCGACCGATGGTGCCATCGCGATTTGGACAGCTAAAACCGCCGTGTAGCGTGAGTTTATGAACCTTTTGCCCATAACGGCGAGAAAGATCCCCACCAAACATATTGACTAATTTCTGTAACTGCATAATCTGGTAGACCGCGCCTTGAAAAGAGGCCAAAGCCTGCCATTTTTTACCCCAGTCGGCGATGACCTGGATCAATCGCCCTGGCGAGCCTTTATTTATTGCATAACAAATCAAAATAATCGGAATTTCATTCACTCGAAATATAATTACTTTTCCTTATATCCGGCAGTTTTTTTTATCTTCTTATACTCTCAGCGTAAAAACAGTATCTTTAAGACGCCAAAACTTTAAAAACCAGCATAAAATGCCAAGCATCTCGATAAACAAAGGCAGGACGAGAGATATCCGGCCTTTCTGACAGTGAGACAGATCACACTTCCCAGGGCATTCCCCTCAGGTTAAATCAATGTAAAAAACCCTTTTATTTCAATAAATTCATAAATTTAATTACCCCATAGCACATTTTTGCATAAATAAGATTGCCATTTGACCTGTGTGTGGATTCCCGATAACTTGGAAATCCGCTGGAAGCTTTCTGGATGAGCAGTCTGCTCATCATATTTATGCAGTAATTGAGATTCCCTCTGAAGCAAGTCCTCAAACTTGTTTGACCTGTGCGAAAAGGATAAAGAGGGCGAATGCGAGGTAAGCGTATGACACGCAAACCCCGTCGCCATGCTCTTGGTGTGCCCGTGCGCAACGGTCCAGATGGGAATCCCGCAGAGCCTGGGGAGGTTCACTGATATGTTGTACGATAAATCCCTTGAGAGGGATAACTGTGGTTTCGGCCTGATCGCCCACATAGAAGGCGAACCTAGCCACAAGGTAGTGCGTACCGCCATACACGCACTGGCCCGTATGCAGCACCGTGGCGCAATTCTTGCCGATGGAAAAACCGGCGATGGTTGCGGCCTGCTGTTACAAAAACCGGACCGCTTTTTCCGCATCGTGGCGCAAGAGCGCGGCTGGCGTTTAGCCAAAAACTACGCCGTCGGCATGATCTTTTTAAATAAAGACGCTGAGCTGGCCGCGGCTTCTCGTCGCATTGTTGAAGAAGAATTACAGCAGGAGACCCTGTCGATTGTCGGCTGGCGCGACGTGCCGACCAACGAAGGTGTTCTCGGTGAAATTGCGCTCTCCTCCCTGCCTCGTATCGAGCAAATTTTTGTCAACGCCCCTGCGGGCTGGCGCCCGCGTGATATGGAACGCCGCCTGTTCATCGCGCGCCGTCGTATTGAAAAACGTCTCCAGGAAGATAAAGACTTTTACGTCTGTAGCTTGTCGAACCTGGTCAATATCTATAAAGGTCTGTGTATGCCGGCGGATCTGCCGCGCTTTTACCTGGACCTCGCGGACCTGCGTCTGGAATCGGCCATCTGCCTGTTCCACCAGCGTTTCTCCACTAACACCGTACCACGTTGGCCGCTGGCGCAGCCGTTCCGCTACCTGGCGCATAACGGTGAAATCAACACCATCACCGGCAACCGCCAGTGGGCACGCGCACGTACCTATAAATTCCAGACGCCTTTGATCCCGGATCTGCACGACGCTGCGCCGTTCGTTAACGAAACCGGCTCCGACTCAAGTTCAATGGATAACATGCTGGAACTGCTGCTGGCAGGCGGGATGGACATCATCCGTGCCATGCGCTTACTGGTGCCGCCGGCCTGGCAGAACAACCCGGATATGGATCCGGAGCTGCGCGCATTCTTTGACTTTAACTCCATGCACATGGAGCCGTGGGATGGCCCGGCTGGCATCGTCATGTCCGACGGTCGCTTTGCCGCCTGTAACCTCGACCGAAACGGCCTGCGTCCGGCGCGCTACGTTATCACCAAAGACAAGCTGATTACCTGCGCTTCTGAAGTTGGGATCTGGGATTATCAACCGGATGAAGTGGTTGAGAAAGGCCGTGTCGGCCCTGGCGAGCTGATGGTTATCGATACCCGCAGCGGGCGCATTCTGCACTCTGCCGAAACCGATGACGATTTGAAAAGTCGCCATCCGTACAAAGAGTGGATGGAGAAGAACGTCCGCCGTCTGGTGCCGTTCGAAGATCTGGCTGACGATCAGGTCGGCAGCCGTGAACTGGACGATGACACCCTCGCCAGCTACCAAAAACAGTTTAACTACAGCGCCGAAGAACTGGATTCCGTAATCCGCGTGCTCGGCGAAAATGGTCAGGAAGCGGTCGGTTCAATGGGTGATGATACCCCGTTTGCCGTGCTCTCCAGCCAGCCGCGCATCATTTATGACTACTTCCGCCAGCAGTTCGCGCAGGTGACTAACCCGCCGATCGACCCGCTGCGTGAAGCGCACGTTATGTCGCTGGCCACCAGCATCGGTCGTGAGATGAATGTCTTCTGCGAAGCCGAAGGTCAGGCACACCGCCTGAGCTTTAAATCGCCGATCCTGCTGTACTCCGATTTCACCCAGCTGACGACCATGAAAGAGGAGCATTATCGCGCCGATCGCCTGGATATTACCTTCGACGTGACCGAAACCACGCTCGAAGAGACCGTCAAAGCCCTGTGTGATAAAGCCGAACAGATGGTGCGTAACGGCACCGTACTGCTGGTGCTCTCTGACCGTAACATCGCCAAAAACCGCCTGCCGGTTCCGGCGCCGATGGCCGTGGGCGCAGTGCAAACGCGTCTGGTTGAACAAAGCCTGCGTTGCGATGCCAACATCATCGTTGAAACCGCCAGTGCCCGCGACCCGCACCACTTCGCCGTCCTGCTCGGCTTTGGCGCGACGGCCATTTATCCGTATCTCGCGTATGAAACGCTGGGACGGTTGATCGACACTCAGGCGATTGCCAAAGATTACCGGACCGTGATGCTGAACTACCGTAACGGCATCAACAAAGGTCTGTACAAAATCATGTCCAAGATGGGCATCTCGACCATCGCCTCTTACCGCTGCTCGAAGCTGTTTGAAGCCGTTGGTCTGCATGATGATGTCGTTGCGCTGTGTTTCCAGGGCGTGGTCAGCCGCATCAGCGGCGCAGGGTTTACCGACTTCCAGCAGGATCTGCTGAATCTTTCCAAACATGCATGGCTGGCGCGTAAACCCATCAGCCAGGGCGGTTTGCTGAAATACGTCCACGGGGGCGAATACCACGCCTACAATCCGGACGTGGTACGCACGCTGCAACAGGCGGTACAAAGCGGTGAATACAGCGACTATCAGGAATATGCCCGGCTGGTCAATGAGCGTCCAGCGGCCACGCTGCGCGATCTGCTGGCGATTACGCCTGGCGATGAAGCCGTAAGCATTAACGAAGTCGAACCTGCAACCGAACTGTTTAAACGCTTTGATACCGCAGCCATGTCCATCGGCGCATTAAGCCCGGAAGCACACGAAGCGCTGGCCGAAGCTATGAACAGCATCGGCGGTAACTCGAACTCCGGTGAAGGCGGCGAAGACCCGGCGCGCTACGGCACTAACAAGGTGTCGCGGATTAAGCAGGTTGCTTCTGGTCGCTTTGGCGTAACCCCGGCGTATCTGGTCAACGCCGATGTTATTCAGATTAAAGTCGCTCAGGGCGCGAAGCCTGGCGAAGGCGGTCAGTTACCAGGTGATAAAGTCACCCCGTACATCGCCAAACTGCGCTATTCGGTGCCGGGGGTGACGCTGATCTCCCCGCCGCCGCACCACGATATCTACTCTATCGAGGACTTAGCGCAGCTGATTTTCGACCTCAAACAGGTCAACCCGAAAGCGATGATCTCGGTGAAGCTAGTTTCCGAACCGGGCGTTGGCACCATCGCCACTGGCGTGGCGAAAGCCTATGCGGACCTTATCACCATTGCTGGCTACGACGGCGGCACCGGCGCAAGCCCGCTCTCCTCCGTGAAATATGCGGGCTGCCCGTGGGAACTGGGTCTGGTGGAAACCCAGCAGGCGCTGGTGGCTAACGGCCTGCGTCACAAGATTCGTCTGCAGGTCGATGGCGGTCTGAAAACCGGCGTCGATATCATTAAAGCGGCGATTCTGGGTGCGGAAAGCTTCGGTTTCGGCACCGGTCCGATGGTGGCGTTGGGCTGTAAATACCTGCGTATTTGCCACCTGAACAACTGTGCAACCGGCGTGGCGACTCAGGACGACAAACTGCGTAAGAACCACTATCACGGCCTACCGTTCAAAGTGACCAACTACTTTGAATTTATCGCCCGCGAAGTGCGCGAGCTGATGGCCGAGCTGGGCGTGAAACGTCTGGTGGATCTTATTGGTCGTACCGACCTGCTCAAAGAGCTGGAAGGATTTACCGCCAAACAGCAGAAGCTGGAGCTGTATCGTCTGCTGGAAACCGCTGAACCACATCCGGGTAAAGCGCTGCATTGCACCGAGAACAACCCGCCGTTTGATAACGGCGTACTGAACGCCCAACTGTTACAGCAGGCGAAACCGTATGTCGACGAGCGCCAGAGTAAAACCTTCTGGTTCGATATCCGCAACACCGACCGTTCAGTTGGCGCGTCGCTGTCGGGCTATATCGCTCAAACGCATGGCGATCAGGGGCTGGCATCTGACCCGATCAAAGCGCACTTCAGCGGTACCGCAGGCCAGAGCTTCGGCGTGTGGAACGCAGGCGGCGTGGAGCTGTATCTGACCGGCGATGCCAACGACTATGTCGGTAAAGGCATGGCGGGCGGCCTGCTGGCAGTGCGTCCTCCGGTTGGCTCCGCTTTCCGTAGCCATGAGGCGAGCATCATTGGTAACACCTGTCTGTACGGTGCCACCGGTGGCCGCCTGTTTGCCGCGGGTCGTGCGGGTGAGCGCTTTGCAGTACGTAACTCCGGGGCTATCACCGTGGTTGAAGGTATTGGCGACAACGGCTGCGAATATATGACCGGCGGCATCGTCTGTATTCTCGGCAAAACGGGCGTCAACTTCGGGGCGGGTATGACGGGCGGATTCGCCTACGTGCTCGACGAAGACGGTGAATTCCGCAAACGCGTGAACCCGGAACTGGTAGAAGTGCTGAGCGTGGACTCGCTGGCTATTCACGAGGAACACCTGCGCGGTCTGATTACCGAGCACGTCCAGCATACCGGCTCTTCACACGGCGAAGAGATCCTGGCTAACTGGCCAGCATTCTCTGCGAAATTCGCGCTGGTAAAACCAAAATCCAGTGATGTGAAAGCACTGTTGGGTCACCGTAGTCGTAGCGCAGCAGAGCTGCGTGTGCAGGCGCAGTAAGGGGTAGCAGCAATGAGTCAGAACGTATACCAATTTATCGACCTGCAGCGTGTTGATCCGCCGAAGAAGCCGCTGAAGATCCGTAAGATCGAATTTATCGAGATCTACGAGCCTTTTTCTGAAGGTCAGGCCAAAGCACAGGCAGACCGCTGCCTGTCTTGCGGCAACCCGTACTGCGAGTGGAAATGCCCGGTGCATAACTACATCCCAAACTGGCTGAAGCTGGCAAATGAGGGACGTATCTTTGAAGCGGCAGAACTGTCGCACCAGACCAACACCCTGCCGGAAGTCTGTGGTCGTGTGTGCCCGCAGGACCGACTGTGCGAAGGATCCTGTACGCTGAACGATGAGTTCGGCGCAGTGACCATCGGCAACATCGAGCGCTATATCAACGATAAAGCGTTCGAAATGGGCTGGCGTCCGGATATGACCGGCGTGCGCCAGACTGACAAGCGCGTAGCGATCATCGGTGCGGGTCCGGCGGGTCTGGCCTGTGCCGACGTGTTGACCCGCAACGGCGTGAAGGCGGTGGTATTTGACCGTCACCCGGAAATCGGCGGCCTGCTGACCTTCGGTATCCCGGCCTTCAAGCTGGAAAAAGAGGTCATGACCCGTCGTCGTGAAATCTTCACCGACATGGGCATCGAGTTCAAACTGAACGTGGAAGTGGGCCGCGATGTGCAGCTCGACTCCCTGCTGAAGGATTACGACGCCGTGTTCCTTGGCGTAGGTACCTATCAGTCGATGCGCGGTGGGCTGGAAAACGAAGACGCTTCCGGCGTATTTGATGCCCTGCCGTTCCTGATCGCCAATACTAAACAGTTGATGGGCTTTGGCGAAAGCAGCGATGAGCCGTACATCAGCATGGAAGGCAAACGCGTCGTCGTTCTCGGCGGTGGCGATACCGCGATGGACTGCGTGCGGACCTCGGTTCGCCAGAACGCAGCACACGTCATCTGCGCCTATCGTCGTGACGAAGAAAACATGCCGGGTTCTAAGCGCGAAGTGAAAAACGCGCGCGAAGAAGGTGTGGAGTTCCAGTTCAACGTCCAGCCGTTAGGCGTGGAAGTGAATGCCAACGGTAAAGTATGCGGCGTGAAAATGGCGCGTACCGAAATGGGCGAACCGGATGCGAAGGGCCGTCGCCGCGCGGAGATCGTCGCCGGTTCCGAGCACGTTGTTCCGGCTGATGCGGTGCTACTGGCGTTTGGCTTCCGCCCGCACAGTATGGAGTGGCTGAAAGAGCACAGCGTCGAACTGGATTCTCAGGGTCGTATTATTGCGCCGGAACGCAGCGATAACGCCTTCCAGACCAGCAACCCGAAAATCTTCGCCGGTGGCGACATCGTGCGTGGTTCGGATCTGGTAGTTACCGCGATTGCCGAAGGTCGAAAAGCGGCGGACGGTATCCTGAACTACCTGGAAGTGTAATACTTCTGGCTCCCCTGCCACAGCCTGACGCTGATGGATGGGGAGCCAATATTTCTCTGCAAAATACATGCGGAATCATTCTTCGAAAACCGCTCGCAAACCATACTGGAAACTCAACTCGCACGCGGTGGTTCACTGACGACGGAGAAAAACCAGCGAACCATTAACCCCACGAATAATTATCAAGAAAATACCACACGTAAACGTTTGCTTTATTCTGAGAACTGTATATTATGCGGCGGATTTTTTGGGCAAAATTCATGGAGGCGTTGTGTCGCAGGACAACAATTATAGCCAGGGCCCCGTCCCTCTGGCGGCGCGGAAAGGCGTGATTCCACTAACGTTTGTCATGTTGGGGCTCACATTTTTTTCAGCCAGTATGTGGACCGGTGGCACACTCGGTACCGGTCTTTCTTATAATGATTTCTTCCTGGCAGTTCTCTTCGGTAATCTTCTCCTCGGTATTTACACTGCATTTCTCGGCTTTATCGGCGCAAAAACAGGGCTCTCAACCCACCTTCTGGCGCGTTACTCATTTGGTTTGAAAGGTTCATGGCTTCCTTCACTGCTGTTAGGCGGCACACAGGTGGGCTGGTTTGGCGTGGGTGTAGCCATGTTTGCTATCCCGGTCGGCAAAGCGACGGGGCTTGACGTCAATATCCTGATTGCGGTTTCCGGTCTGTTGATGACCCTGACCATCTTTTTTGGTATTTCGGCCCTGACCGTTTTATCTATCATCGCCGTACCTGCCATCGTCATTCTTGGCAGCTACTCCGTCTGGCTGGCGGTGAGCGATGTTGGCGGTTTAGATCATTTAAAAGCGATAGTGCCGCAGACACCGCTTAATTTCTCCACCGCGCTGGCGCTGGTGGTCGGCTCGTTTGTCAGCGCAGGGACGTTAACTGCCGACTTTGTTCGCTTTGGCCGCAACGCCAAAGGCGCGGTGCTGATTGCCATGGTGGCGTTTTTCCTTGGCAATTCGCTGATGTTTATTTTCGGCGCAGCGGGTGCCGCCGCTGTTGGACAGGCAGATATCTCTGACGTGATGATTGCCCAGGGACTGCTGCTGCCCGCAATTGTGGTGCTTGGCCTGAATATCTGGACCACCAACGACAATGCGCTATACGCCTCAGGCCTTGGATTTGCCAATATTACCGGCCTTTCCAGCCGTACGCTGTCAGTGGCTAACGGAATTATCGGCACACTGTGCGCGCTGTGGCTTTACAATAACTTTGTCGGCTGGCTGACATTTCTGTCGGCAGCAATTCCCCCAATTGGCGGGGTGATTATCGCCGACTATCTGCTGAACCATCGCCGGTATGCCGACTTCAGCAAAGCGCAATTTATTTCCGTAAACTGGATAGCTATCCTGTCCGTTGCACTGGGCATTGCCGCCGGCCACTATATCCCCGGCATCGTGCCCGTCAACGCCGTACTCGGCGGCGTATTCAGCTATATCCTGCTGAATCCCCTTTTCAATCGCAGCCTTGTTAAATCACCAGAGGTCAGCCATGCAGAATAATAACATCACCATTCGTCAGGCGCGTTTACAGGGACGCGAAGGATTTTGGCAGCTCACGATTGAAGACGGGCGCTTCAGCCGGATTGAGCCTCAGGACGCAGCTACGTTGCCACAGGGTGAAATTCTTGATGCCGAAGGTGGTCTGGCAATTCCCCCGTTTGTTGAGCCACATATCCATCTCGACACCACGCAAACCGCGGGGGAGCCGAGCTGGAACCAGTCTGGTACATTGTTTGAAGGCATTGAGCGCTGGGCCGAACGTAAGGCAATGCTCACTCACGAAGACGTCAAAGCGCGCGCCATGCAGACCCTGAAGTGGCAAATGGCCAACGGCATTCAGTATGTCCGTACTCACGTTGACGTTTCCGACCCTACGTTGACGGCGCTAAAAGCCATGCTGGAGGTGAAGCAAGAAGTCGCTCCGTGGGTAGAACTGCAGATTGTGGCGTTCCCGCAAGAGGGTATTCTTTCTTACCCCAACGGTGAGGCGTTATTAGAGGAAGCCGTGCGTCTGGGTGCCGATGTCATTGGCGCGATCCCCCACTTCGAATTCACGCGTGAATATGGCGTGGAGTCGCTGCACAAAATTTTCGCCCTCGCGCAAAAATACGACAGGCTTATCGACGTGCACTGCGACGAAATTGACGATGAGCAATCACGCTTTGTTGAAACCGTCGCGGCGCTGGCGCATCGCTACAATATGGGCGAACGCGTGACCGCCAGCCATACCACGGCAATGCACTCCTATAACGGCGCGTATGCTTCCCGTCTTTTCCGCCTGTTGAAAATGTCCGGCATTAACTTTGTCGCCAATCCACTGGTGAATATTCACCTGCAAGGGCGCTTTGACACATATCCTAAACGCCGCGGCGTAACGCGCGTCAAAGAGATGCTGGAGGCGGAGATCAACGTCTGCTTCGGTCATGATGACGTCTTCGACCCGTGGTATCCGCTGGGTACCGCGAATATGCTGCAGGTGCTGCATATGGGGTTACACGTGTGCCAGTTGATGGGGTACGGGCAGATTAACGATGGGCTGAACCTGGTCACCACCCACAGCGCGAAAACCCTGCACCTGCAGGACTACGGTCTGAACGTGGGGAATTCCGCGAATCTGGTGATTTTACCGGCAGAGAATGGATTTGATGCAGTTCGTCGCCAGACGCCTGCCCGTTATTCCATTCGTCACGGGCGAGTCATTGCCGAGACTGTGCCAGCTCGGACTACGCTGCATCTGACCCAGCCAGAAGCGGTGACGTTTAAACGCTAGGTCGTTATATTCCATGTCGGATGGCGCAAGCCTTGCCATCCGACACGGTCTCTCATCGTCAGGCTTGTAATAAGCTGGCGCGCACCTTGATCACCACCTTTTTGATATCCATCGGGGCCTGCGCCACGCAACCCGGTTTATGCGGCTCGCCCGGCATAAAAATCACAAATCTTCCCGGCTTCAGTACCATAGCCTGCTCATCGGCAATCTGGCTGCACAGCTGATAATCATCCTCAACGTGCATCTCTTCGCACTGACGAGCAGAATCGGCCATCCCAAACAGAATACGTTCTTCGCCGGATAGCAGCACCTGAATGTCAATGTACTGCTGATGCAGCTCCGCTTTCTTGTGCTCTGGGCTCTGCGTTGCAAATTGCATGACATTCATAAAAATATTATCGCCCTGCAACTCGTAGCGCCCAGGCGTCTTCTCCTGCGGATTCGCCGCAACGGCAAGCGTTAATGCCTGCTGCAAGACCGGATGTAATCCGGCAGAAGGCAGTGAACGCAACTCATCTGACATCATAATCAATCTCCCAGGGCCAACAGCGCGGCCCCCAGTAATCCAGCGTCATGACGGTAATGCGCCGCCAGTAATTCCACGTGATAGGCCAAAGGCTCTTGTGCCAAATAATGTTCCACCAGCGCCAGATACCCTTCAGCCAGCCCAACGCTGCCGCCAATCACCACGATCTGGCAATCGGTCGTGGCCTTAACATCGGCGACAAGCCTTGCCAGGGTCCGCGCTGAACGATGGATCAACCGGCTTGCTTGCTCATCCCCCTGCCCGGCGCGGCTAAAAATGGTTTTGGCGTCGCATCCAGCAAGCGCGCCTTCGGCTGCCGCCGCTATTCCACGTCCGGAAGCGATCGCCTCAACGCAGCCCACACGCCCGCAGCCGCAAACAGGCCCATGCGGATCAGCCAGCGTATGTCCCAGATGCCCGGCCAGACCGCCGCTGCCGGTCAGCAGTTTTCCTTCGCTGACCACCCCACCGCCCACGCCGGTGGAAACGGTAATAAACACCATATCGCGGTACTCGCCGCCAAGCGCATGATACTCAGCCCATGCCGCTGCCTGGGCATCATTGACTGCCAGCGTCGGCAACGCGGTGAGATCTTTTAGCGTTTGTACCAACGGAAAATGCAGTAGCCCGCCGAGATTGTACGGATTCAGCGCCAGTAGAGAACCCTCGCGGATAATCCCCGTCGAAGCGATCGCCACCCGCGTTGCCTGCCCCTGTAACGGCGCAATCAGAGCATATAACGCGGCGCGCAGTGCATCCGGCGTTTTGCTGGCAGGCGTTGGCAATTCACGCCGCTCGCGGATTTGCAGATTACTGTCTATCAGCGCGGCAGCCAGTTTGGTGCCGCCGATATCAATCGCCAGCGTGGTCATGACACAGCCTTCTGCATCGCGGTGATAATCTTTTTATCCTGTTGCTCAAATAACGACATCGTTCTTCCCTTACGTCATTGCCCGGTTTAGCGCCGGGCAACCCGATTAACTTTTGGATTTCACCATGGTGCTTTTGTCACCGCCGAACGGCACGGCCCCGCTAAACGGTCGACCATCAATGGCATCATGCGTACGCAACGCTTCAGGGCGCAGCCAGCGCTGTACGCGGGACGGCATATCGAGACCAATCAGCAGGATCACCACAAATGTCAGACCGAAAGAGAGCGATCCCAGCGCGGTTCCGAGATCCAGACGTTGGGCAATCAGCGCGCCGATGATCGGCGCCAGTGCCCCGCCCAGTGCGCCCACGTTGTAGGTGAAGCCCAGGCCCGCCGCACGCTGGTCGGTATCGAAATAGCCACCGATCAGTTTTGGTAAGATCCCGGAGATCCCTTGACCAAGCATTTGCTGGAAAAACAACAATAAACCCAGTACCCAGACGTTTGAGCCGCCAATCGCGAACACTGGAATAATCAGCAGTTGCGAAGCCAGTAGACTGCAGACATAAGCTTTACGCGTGCCCAGCCAGTCACCAAGAAAACCACCGACGCAACAACCGACCGCCGCGCCAAAGCCGCTAAAGAAGAGCACTCTGGCAACCGTTGAGGGGTCATACATGAGTTCGGTTTTCAGATATGTAGGCAGCAGCGCCTGAATCGGCCACGAGTACAAGAAGGCGAATAGCACGACCACCATCAGCATAACGCCCGTCGGCCAGCGTTTCCCGCTGCTTTGCACCATAAAGCTAATGAAGATAAACGCGCAGATCAGTCCAAGAACCGCCACGATAGCCGCATTTTGCAGGTTGCCAGCAAAGCAGAACCACAGCGCGGTTGCGGCGGCGAGCGTCATCAGAATATTTATTACCCGATGCTCACCCCGGTAGAGAATGTCCACCATCGTGCGTACCGGCGCTTTGCCTTCGTGTTTCTCTTTCCAGTCTTCCGCTTCCGGTATGTTTTTACGCAGCCAGAGGGCGAAGATAATGGGCAAAATGCCGATGAAGAACAGCGCGCGCCACCCCCAGATCGGGACCACCAGGCTGTAAACCTGGGCGGCGATAACTGCGCCAACGGAGAAGCCGGAAATCAGGAAGCCGCTGGCTTTGTTTCGCAGGTGTTTTGGCCAGCTTTCAATAACATAGGTTGCGCTGGAGCCGTACTCACCCGCCATTCCCATACCGATAACCAGGCGGGCGATAAACATGGTGGTGTAGCCCGGCGCGAAGCCGCAGGCCAGCGTGCCCACGGAGAACAGAATGATGCTGGTGACCATCGCCAGGCGGCGTCCGTAACGATCGCCCATGGCCCCCAGCATTAATCCGCCAAACCAACGGGAGATAAAGGCGGCCGAGATCAGGCTGGCAGCCTGCACCGTCGTCAGTCCGAATTCACCTTGTACTTCAGTTAGCACAAGGGCGATTAATACAAAATCAAAACCATCAAGTAAATATCCCAGCCAGGCGGCGGAAAATGCCCGCCATTGCGCCCGATTGAGATGGCGATACCACGGGATGCTCTGGGTAGAAGTACTCATTTTACTCTCCCGACGATTTTTGTTGTTGTGCCGGACGGCGGCTTTGCCCTATCCGGCCTAAAGTCGAAAAATCCAGGCCGGGCAAGCGAAGCGCCCCCGGCGACCCGCGATTACGCCTTTTCCGCCAGCAGTTGGTTTGCCAGCGCTTTCAGTTCCGGCAGATATTGTTCATCTACCGGGGCAAATGGTTTACGGCACAGTGGGACAGAAACCACATCCATATAGTGCAGTACCGTTTTCAGGCCGCGGAACACGCCAACCTTAATAAGCAGATCGATAACTTTATTGCACTCGGTTTGCAGCTTTTGCGCCGTCCGGATGTCGCCTTCTTTGAGCGCTTTCACAATTCCCTGATAACGCCATCCCATGATGTTGTAAGTGCTACCGATACCGCCATCTGCCCCCGCAAGCAGACCAGAAGCGAAGATCTCGTCATAGCCGTTATAAAGCACCAGATCGGGGTGAGCGCGGCGGATCTGTTCCATCTGATAGAGATCGCCTGAAGTTTGCTTCAGCGCACCAACGCCCGGCAACGTCACCAGCGTGTTGATCTGATTCAGCGTCAATTTCACACCGCTCAGCGCCGGAATGTTATAGACCACCATCGGTAAACCATCAGCGGAATCAATAATCGCGCGATAGTGATCGCAATGCTCTTCAAAGCTGAACGGATAGTAAAACGGCGTGACGGCCGAAACCGCATCATAGCCGTAGCGATGCGCGGCGCTCGCCAGCTGTTGGCTCTCTTCGGTGCTTACCGTGCCAACGTGGGCGATAAGCGTCACCTTGCCTTTCGCTTCTTCGGCAACAATTTCCAGTACCTGCTCTCTTTCAACGCGGTTTTGAACAAAGGCCTCACCCGTTGAGCCACCGACATAGAGCCCATCTACACCTTGACCAATGTTGAAACGAACCAGGCGGCGCAGACTCTCGATGTCCAGTCGCTGTTGATTATCGAATGGGGTTAACAATGCGGGCATTACGCCTTTTAAATCTCTTGCCATAACGACCTCTGACGATGATTAGTGTTATCTGACTGCATACCTTTATACCTGTTATACCAGATCAAATAAGCAGCAATACAATACAGAACGCTTATAGTGCGATCTACTTCACTAAACACTTCATTCTTCAAGCCGCCTCTGCGTAGCTGCGTTCGCTCATCCCTGTCACATAGTTACCTATGCTCCAGGGGGCTCGCTCTCTTGCCGCCTTGATGCAACTTGAATGATTTTGTGTTTAAACGATCGTCAGGATCGCGATCACTTACGCAATTTTTTAATTTTGCTGAAGGCGTGCCAGGTCGCGGAAACGCTGTTGAGGTGTTCTTGCAGTGCGCGGTCCGCTTCTTCAGGATCACGCTGGCGAATTGCGTCGACAATAGCTATATGCTGCTGATAACTCACGTTATTGTGCTCATACAACTCTTGATCGGCGACGGCCGGACGAGCTGCAATCAGCCAGTCTAACAGCGCAACATGGATGGCCATAAAGATAGGATTACCCGGGATCTCCGCCAGCACACGGTGAAAATCAACATCCGAGCGAATGAACAACACATTGTCATCGAGCGACTGGCTGTTGATCTCCAGCGCTTTCGCCAGTCTGTCGATTTGCTCGTCCGTCGCATGTTCGGCGGCGTATCGGACCAGGCTTGATTCAAAGAACAGTCGCAACTGTTCGAAGTGGGCAATGCCGCCGGGATGCGCGAGGAAATCTTTCGCCATACCGGACAGCTCGCTGATAATAGTATCAGCCGAAGGACGCGAAACGCGGGCGCGCTCGCCGTTGTTGATTTGTACCAGACCTTTGCGTTTTAACGCTGCCAGCGCTTCTCGTACAGAAGGACGGCCCACGTTAAAGAAGGCCATCAGCTCCCGCTCAGACGGCAACTGTTCGCCCTCGCCAAATTCCCGACGACGAATCATCTGCTCCAGTTCTTCTTCAACCATCTCAGACAGTTTTTTACGCGCCAGCGGGCGATTGCGTAAGCTACGGCCAATGGTGGATGGAGAGTCTTCAGCTTGCGAATCAAATGCGTTCATAGGGTCCATTCAGCTAAGTCGTGGTGACAAACAACAGCAGGTTTATCCTAACACAGGATCGAAAGCAGGGTGAAATGATGGTCAATCGGGCTGGGCGACTTATTGGTAATATCTATCTTCAGGATATTTTATTATGTTTAAGCATTACGCTTTTCTTTAATTAAACAGCATCATATTCGCTTCATGAAATTTATGAATATGAACGTGATAAATTATCATAACCATCTATTTTATAACGATAAATAATTTAAACATCGAATTAAAAATAAGATATTCACTCCATAAAAAGCACCCGAAAAAATATAACATCCGTTTTGACAACAGCATTATTACCGGATTTATCTTCTTCTCTGGCATGGAGTGAAACAATGTTCGGCATCATTATCTCTGTCATCGTTTTATTAACGATGGGTTACCTGATCCTCAAAAACTACAAGCCGCAGGTCGTGCTGGCCGCCGCCGGGATCTTCCTGATGATCTGCGGCGTCTGGCTGGGCTACGGCGCGCTGGTTGCTGACGACAAGAGCAGCGGCTATCTGCTGGTCGATATTTACAACGAAATTCTGCGGATGCTTTCCACCCGGGCGGCCGGACTGGGGTTATCAATCATGGCGGTCGGCGGTTATGCCCGTTATATGGACAAGATGGGAGCCAGCAGAGCGATGGTTAGCCTGTTAAGCCGCCCATTAAAGCTAATCCGCTCACCTTATGTTGTTCTTGCAGCCACCTATGTGATTGGTCAGATCATGGCTCAGTTCATTACCAGCGCTTCCGGTTTAGGCATGCTGCTGATGGTGACGCTGTTCCCGACGCTGGTCAGTCTTGGCGTTAGTCGTTTATCCGCGGTGGCGGTCATTGCCACCTCGATGTCAATTGAGTGGGGCATCCTGGAAACCAACTCAATTTTTGCCGCGCAGGTCGCAGGCATGAAAATCGCTACCTACTTCTTTCAGTATCAGTTACCCGTCGCATCGTGCGTGATCGTTGCCGTCGCTATTGCGCATTTTTTCGTTCAGCGGCAGTTTGATAAAAAAGCATTCCCGGAAAGCAACGGATTCGCTGAACAAAAGACGCTGGAAAACGTACCTCCACTCTATTACGCCATCCTCCCCGTTATGCCGTTGCTTCTGATGCTGGGATCGCTTGCCCTTGCACATATGGGGCTAATGAAAGCAGAGCTGAATCTGGTGGTGGTGATGCTGATGAGCATGACGCTGACCATGTTTGTAGAATTCCTGCATAAACATAATCTGCGCGAAACGATGGATGATGTGCAGGCTTTTTTTGACGGCATGGGGACGCAGTTTGCCAACGTTGTCACGCTGGTGGTCGCCGGTGAGATCTTTGCGAAAGGGTTGACGACTATCGGGACTGTCGACGCCGTAATAAAAGGCGCAGAGCATTCCGGTCTCGGCGGCATCGGCGTGATGATCATCATGACCGTGGTTATTGCCGCTTGTGCGATCGTTATGGGGTCAGGCAACGCGCCGTTTATGTCTTTTGCCAGCCTGATTCCGGATATAGCCGCCGGACTACATATTCCTGCGGTAGTGATGATTATGCCGATGCATTTTGCTACTACGCTGGCCCGGGCGGTGTCACCCATTACTGCGGTAATTGTAGTGACATCGGGTATTGCCGGCGTATCGCCCTTTGAGGTGGTAAAACGTACGGCTATCCCGATGGCGGTGGGATTTGTGGTGAATATGATAGCCACCATCGCACTGTTTTACTGACCCCGAAGCCAGAAAACAGAACAGGCCCCAAAGGGCCTGTTATTTATTTCACTACGCGTAGCGCTGGGCGCCCACCGCGAGGCGGCGGCGGCGTGTCATCCGGATCGTTGTCGTCGCCATTATCAGGCTTATCGCCATCAATGACCGACATAACCGGTTCACTCTCAAAACCAGGCGCGTCGTTGTCGTCATCATTTAAGCTGGCGACATCTTCGTCGTAGGCGGCTTCCGGTTCGAACATAGTACCGGCGCCATTTTCACGAGCATAAATTGCCAGAACTGCCGCCAGCGGTACAGAAACCTGACGCGGCACACCACCGAAGCGCGCGTTAAAACGCACTTCATCGTTAGCCAGCTCCAGGTTACCCACCGCACGCGGTGCAATGTTCAGAACAATTTGCCCGTCACGCGCATATTCCATCGGAACCTGCACGTCCTGAAGCGTCACATCCACCACCAGATGCGGCGTGAGCTGGTTGTCTAACAACCACTCATAGAATGCGCGCAGCAGATACGGACGGCGTGGTGTTAGCTGTGGCAAATCCATACAGGTTAACCCCGGCCCAGACGCATTTCACGTTCAGGCTCAGTCAGAGAAGCCAGGAAAGAGTCACGCTCAAAGACGCGAGTCATGTACCCTTTCAGCTCTTTCGAACCTGCACCGTTGAATTCAATACCCAACTGCGGTAAACGCCACAGCAGCGGCGCCAGGTAGCAGTCTACCAGGCTGAACTCATCGCTCAGGAAGTAAGGTTTCTGGCCAAATACTGGCGCAATTGCCAGCAGTTCTTCGCGCAGACGCTTACGCGCGACTTCGGCTTCAGAAGCAGAACCGTTCACGATGACGTTCATCAGCGTGTACCAGTCTTTTTCAATACGCTGCATGTACAGGCGGCTTTCACCACGCGCAACCGGGTAAACCGGCATCAGCGGCGGATGCGGGAAGCGCTCATCCAGGTATTCCATAATGATGCGAGATTCCCACAGGGTCAGCTCACGATCCACCAGTGTCGGTACGCTCTGATTCGGGTTGAGGTCGATCAGATCCTGAGGTGGATTGTCCTTCTCCACATGCTCAATCTCGAAACTAACACCTTTCTCAGCCAGCACAATGCGGACCTGATGGCTATAGATGTCAGTA
Organism: Citrobacter sp. Ce129; assembly: GCF_030334545.1. Taxonomy (NCBI): domain Bacteria; kingdom Pseudomonadati; phylum Pseudomonadota; class Gammaproteobacteria; order Enterobacterales; family Enterobacteriaceae; genus Citrobacter; species Citrobacter sp. Ce129. Next base: position 47,856 of record NZ_JAOWDS010000053.1, on the reverse strand, counting down.
GGACCAGAAAACAGCGTCATTACCGAACGTTTGTTGGCAGCGACAGCCATGAAAACCTCCAGGTATATTCAGAATTTTTACTGCTACCAGCCACTCAGTGGCCAGCCAGAAGTGATGTCACCCAGATTCGGAAAAGCCATTACTGTTCAAAATACAAACAAAAAATGAACGATACCGGACATTTGGGCAGAAAATTGGATGATAGTTTACCAGATTTTGTGACCTTTGTGGTGAGTCGATTCTTGAAATGGGGAAAAAGAGGTGGCAATCAGCGGATTACCGTGGATCTACGGGGAGAAAAACGATAAAAAAACCCGCCGAAGCGGGTTTTTTCGCAAATTGTTGTCTGCCGAAGCAGAGTACAATTAACGTTTGGAGAACTGAGGACGACGACGTGCTTTACGCAGACCGACTTTCTTACGTTCAACCTGACGAGCATCACGAGTAACGAAGCCAGCTTTACGCAGTTCGCCACGCAGGGATTCGTCGTACTCCATCAGAGCGCGGGTGATACCGTGACGGATCGCACCAGCCTGACCAGAGATACCACCACCTTTAACAGTGATGTACAGATCCAGTTTCTCAACCATGTCGACCAGTTCCAGCGGCTGACGAACTACCATGCGGGCAGTTTCACGACCGAAGTACTGTTCCAGAGAACGTTGGTTGATTACGATTTTACCACTGCCCGGTTTGATGAAAACGCGAGCTGCGGAACTTTTGCGGCGACCAGTGCCGTAGTATTGATTTTCAGCCATTGCCTATAATCCCGATTAGATGTCAAGAACTTGCGGTTGCTGTGCCGCGTGGTTGTGCTCGTTGCCAGCGTAAACTTTCAGTTTACGGAACATAGCACGACCCAGCGGGCCTTTTGGCAGCATGCCTTTAACCGCGATTTCAAGCACACGCTCAGGACGGCGAGCAATCATCTCTTCAAAGGTCGCTTGTTTGATACCACCGATGTGACCGGTGTGGTGATAGTACACTTTGTCAGTACGCTTGTTGCCGGTTACAGCAACTTTGTCAGCGTTCAGAACGATGATGTAATCACCGGTATCTACGTGCGGAGTGTATTCCGCTTTGTGCTTACCGCGCAGGCGCAGAGCCAGTTCGGAAGCCAGACGGCCCAGAGTTTTACCGGTCGCGTCAACAACATACCAGTCGCGTTTTACGGTTTCTGGTTTAGCTGTAAAAGTTTTCATTAAAAGCTTACCCAAATAAATAAGTTACACGTTGGTGAACACCCAAACGTTTTGTCAGTTGAGGTTCACACGACATTGTCCAGCAAACCTACCCCTTCGAATAGCCTATGCCGGCGCATAGAAAGTTTTGGGAAAAAAACTCTCTCGTAACGTGGGGTCGCAAGATTATAGAGAAGTCAGGGTCAAAGATCGACCCCTTTATGTGATTTGCGGCAGGTTTAACCGGCTAAATGTTCCCGCTTCAGATACTCTTCGCTTTGCATCTCCTGCAAACGCGACAAACAGCGCTGAAATTCAAACTTCAGACGCTCGCCCTGATAAATTTCATAGAGTGGTGATGCCGCACTGATCACCAGCTTGACATGGCGTTCATAGAACTCATCCACCAGCGCGATAAAACGCCGCGCTTCGCTTTCCATCAGCGAGGTCATGACCGGCACATCAAACAACAGCACCGTGTGAAACAGACGCGACAGCGCAATGTAGTCATGTTGGCTACGCGCATCGACACAGAGCGTGGTAAACGACACCGCCAGCGTTTGGTTTTCGACGGCCAGCGTCTGCATCGGACGATGATTGATCTCCAGCGTCGGCGCATGTTCACCTTTGGTTCCCGCTAATGCCAGCCAGAGTTTATCCATCTGCTGGCGGGTTTCCTCATTCAGTGGCGACAGCCACAAATGCGCCTGCGTTAAGGTGCGCAGACGATAATCGACCCCAGCATCAACATTCATGATGTCGCAATGCTGTTTGATGGCATCAATGGCAGGAAGAAAGCGCGTGCGTTGCAAACCGTTACGATACAGATCATCTGGCGGAATATTGGAGGTCGCCACCAGCGTAATACCACGGGCAAAGAGCGCTTTCATCAAGCCGCCGAGCAGCATGGCATCGGTGATATCGGAAACAAAAAATTCGTCAAAGCACAGCACGTCGGTTTCGGCCTTAAAACGGTCGGCAATGATTTCCAACGGATCGCTCTGCCCCTGTAAGGCAGTAAGCTCTTCATGGACGCGCAGCATAAAACGGTGGAAGTGCAAACGCTGTTTACGTTCGCCCGGCAGGCTATGGTAGAACAGATCCATCAGCCAGGTTTTTCCGCGCCCAACCCCGCCCCACATATACAAACCACGCACCGGCGCGTTGGTCGGTGACTCACGCTTGCCCAGCAATTTACCAAAACGCGCCATCAGTCCGCTCTCCTGCGGTGCAGGACGTGTCGGCGTCGTAAGCGCCTGGAAAATTGTTTCCAGTCGATTCACGGCTTCTAGTTGTACGTTGTCGGGTTGATGACTGCCGTCTTTGAGGGCTTGCTGGTAACGCGATGTCGGGGAAAGGCTTTGCATGATGTTATTGTTATTCCTTGAGAATCGATGTGCCGTCGCTCACGGTTGACGAAAAAAAGGCCGTTCTACATTACGTGATATAAACACGGGATTCCACTTCTACGGGATTAGCGGTTATAGTGGCATAATCAGGCGCGGGCATGGAGCCTAAAGCCAACACCCTACGGAAACACAAGACAACGGGAGATGTTCATGACCTGGGAATATGCGCTAATTGGGTTAGTCGTCGGTATCATTATTGGTGCTGTAGCCATGCGTTTTGGTAATCGTAAATTACGCCAACAGCAGGCATTGCAGTACGAACTGGAAAAAAATAAAGCTGAGCTGGAAGAGTACCGCGAAGAGCTGGTGAGCCACTTTGCCCGCAGCGCTGAATTGCTGGATAACATGGCGGACGATTATCGTCAGATCTACCAGCATATGGCGAAAAGCTCCAGCAACCTGCTGCCGGGTATGTCGCCAGAAAACAACCCGTTCCGTAATCGTCTGGCAGAGTCCGAAGCAGGCAACGATCAGGCGCCGGTTCAGATGCCGCGTGACTATTCTGAAGGGGCATCAGGCCTGCTGCGTAGCGGCGCAAAGCGCGACTAACCGCACATCGTTAAGAAATTTATTGGGCGCAGCAATTGCGCCCTCCGCTTCTCTTCCCGTCCCAGCTATTATTTAGTCGTTAGCCTCATTGTGACCAAACCGAAAATTCAATAACATCAAACTGTTTTGAATCATCTTCCGTTTACTCAAGGTACGAGAGCAGGATCCATGAAAAAACAAACCCAGCTGTTGAGTGCATTAGCGTTAAGTGTCGGGTTAACTCTCTCGGCGCCATTCCCGGCCGCAGCGTCAATTCCCGGCCAGGTTCCCGGTCAGGCTGCGCTTCCCAGCCTCGCCCCGATGCTGGAGAAAGTGTTACCTGCCGTGGTGAGCGTAAGGGTCGAAGGCACCGCCACTCAGGGACAGAAAGTCCCGGAAGAGTTCAAAAAGTTTTTTGGTGATGAACTTCCCGATCAACCTTCTCAACCTTTTGAAGGGCTGGGTTCAGGGGTCATTATTGATGCTGCCAAAGGCTACGTCCTGACCAATAACCACGTCATTAACCAGGCGCAAAAAATCAGCGTTCAGCTTAATGATGGCCGTGAGTTCGACGCTAAGCTTATCGGCAGCGACGATCAGAGCGATATCGCTCTGCTGCAAATTCAACATCCCAGCAACCTGACACAAATTGCCATTGCCGACTCCGATAAACTCCGCGTGGGTGATTTCGCGGTGGCCGTGGGTAACCCGTTTGGTTTGGGGCAAACAGCCACCTCCGGCATCGTATCGGCGTTGGGTCGCAGCGGGTTGAACCTGGAAGGTCTGGAGAACTTTATTCAGACCGACGCCTCCATCAACCGGGGCAACTCCGGCGGCGCGCTGCTTAACCTCAACGGTGAGCTGATTGGAATTAACACCGCGATTCTGGCCCCGGGCGGCGGCAGTATCGGCATTGGCTTTGCAATCCCGAGCAACATGGCGCGCACGCTGGCGCAGCAGCTGATGCAGTTTGGTGAAATTAAACGTGGCCTGTTGGGCATTAAAGGTACCGAAATGACCTCCGACATCGCCAAAGCGTTCAAACTGGACGTGCAGCGCGGCGCGTTTGTCAGCGAGGTTCTGCCTAACTCCGGTTCCGCAAAAGCAGGAGTAAAGTCCGGCGACGTCATTACCAGTCTCAACGGCAAACCGCTCAACAGCTTCGCCGAACTGCGTTCACGCATTGCGACAACCGAACCAGGGACCAAAGTCAAACTGGGTCTGTTGCGTAACGGTAAACCGCTGGAGGTTGAAGTCACCCTGGATACCAGTACATCATCGTCCGCCAGTGCGGAGATGATTGCACCTGCGTTACAAGGGGCTACGCTCAGCGATGGTCAGCTAAAAGACGGCACCAAAGGCATCAAAATTGATAACGTTGAAAAAAGCAGTCCAGCCGCGCAGGCCGGTCTGCATAAAGATGACGTTATTATTGGCGTTAACCGCGATCGCGTAAACTCGATCGCCGAAATGCGCAAAGTGCTGGAAGCGAAACCGTCGATCATTGCTCTGCAGGTGGTTCGCGGAAACGAAACTATCTACCTGCTCCTGCGTTAACGCCTGCAACCGGACATCAGCCCCCCGTGTGATGTCCGGTAAACTCGTGATATGCTGCTGCCGTTCCCTTTATTAATGACGCCGCCATCATGTTTGTGAAGCTTTTACGTTCGGTCGCGATTGGTTTAATCGTCGGCGCTATTCTGCTGGCCGCGATGCCCTCTCTGCGCAAAATAAATACACTTACCGCACCGCAGTTCGACAGTGCAGATGAAACACCCGCCAGCTATAACCCGGCGGTTCGCCGTGCAGCGCCTGCCGTCGTGAACGTTTATAACCGCAGTATGAACAGTACCGCGCACAACCAGCTTGAGATCCGCACGCTCGGCTCAGGCGTTATCATGGATCAGCGCGGCTATATCATTACCAATAAGCACGTCATTAATGATGCCGACCAAATCATCGTCGCACTGCAGGATGGACGTGTATTTGAAGCGCTGCTCGTGGGTTCTGATACGTTAACCGACCTTGCGGTGCTGAAAATCAACGCCACTGGCGGCCTGCCGACAATCCCAATTAATAATAAACGCGTGCCGCACATCGGCGATGTGGTTCTCGCCATTGGTAACCCGTACAACCTTGGGCAAACCATCACTCAGGGGATTATCAGCGCCACCGGCCGTATTGGCCTGAACCCGACTGGGCGGCAAAACTTCCTGCAAACCGATGCCTCCATCAACCACGGTAACTCTGGCGGCGCGTTGGTTAACTCGCTGGGCGAGTTGATGGGTATTAACACGCTGTCATTTGATAAGAGCAACGATGGCGAAACCCCGGAAGGGATCGGCTTTGCCATTCCGTTTCAGTTGGCGACTAAAATCATGGATAAGCTGATTCGTGACGGGCGCGTGATTCGCGGCTACATCGGCATCAGCGGTCGTGAAATTGCCCCACTGCACGCTCAGGGTGGCGGAATGGATCAAATTCAGGGGATTGTGGTTAACGAAGTAGCGCCGGACGGTCCGGCGGCACAGGCAGGCATTCAAGTTAACGACCTGATTATCTCGGTCAATAACAAACCGGCGGTATCTGCGCTGGAAACGATGGACCAGGTGGCAGAGATTCGCCCTGGTTCGGTTATCTCCGTCGTCGTGATGCGTGATGACAAACAGCTGACGCTGCAGGTAACGATTCAGGAATACCCGGCTACCAATTAACGTCACGTCTGGCTGTCCACTTACCATAAAAAAACCGGAGCACATTGGCTCCGGTTTTTATTAGGCGATATCGTAGGGAGTTAGCACGTAATGCCTGATGGCGCGCAGCTTTCAGGCCAACAAATACACGCAGGCCTCTCTTCGGCTTACTTAACGAACTCTTCGCCCAAAGTGATATCTTTCTTCAGCGTATCCAGCATACCTTCCAGCGCAGCTTGTTCAAACGCGCTCAGCTTGCCGATAGACTGACGTTCTTCTACGCCGTTTTTGCCCAGCAGCAGCGGCTGAGAGAAGAAGCGAGCATACTGACCGTCGCCTTCAACGTAAGCACATTCAACCACGCCTTTTTCGCCGCTCAGTGCGCGAACCAGTGACAGGCCGAAACGAGCTGCAGCCTGACCCATAGACAGGGTTGCAGATCCGCCACCAGCTTTAGCTTCCACAACTTCAGTACCCGCATTCTGGATACGTTTGGTCAGGTCAGCGGCTTCTTGCTCGGTGAAGCTTACGCCAGGAATTTGTGACAGCAGCGGCAGAATGGTCACGCCAGAGTGGCCGCCAATAACCGGGACTTCAACGTCGCCAGGCTGCTTGCCTTTCAGTTCCGCAACAAAGGTGTTGGAGCGGATGATGTCCAGCGTGGTCACGCCAAACAGTTTGTTCTTATCGTATACGCCTGCTTTTTTCAGCACTTCTGCAGCGATAGCGACGGTCGTGTTTACCGGGTTGGTGATGATACCGATACACGCTTTCGGACAGGTTTTAGCAACCTGCTGCACCAGGTTCTTCACGATACCCGCGTTGACGTTGAACAGGTCGGAACGATCCATACCCGGTTTACGTGCGACACCCGCAGAGATCAGTACCACATCAGCACCTTCCAGTGCAGGGGTAGCGTCTTCACCGCTGAAGCCTTTGATTTTCACAGCAGTAGGGATATGGCTCAAATCAACGGCCACACCAGGCGTTACTGGAGCGATGTCGTACAGGGAGAGTTCTGAACCTGAAGGCAGTTGGGTTTTTAACAGTAATGCTAGCGCCTGACCGATACCACCAGCAGCGCCGAGGACTGCAACTTTCATCCTAAACTCCTTATTATATTGATAAGCAAAGTGTCTATTGCTCCGCGGCGGCGACCTTAATTCACAAATCCAACGAATACAACAACCACGCGTCAAGAATGCGTAGTCACGCAAATTTGGCTTTTATGCATTTAACTTACGTAAAATAAAACCTAAGTTACGTAATTCAAAACCACCCGCACAGTAGAGCAACTTTCCAACAGGTGCTGACAATATACCCTACCCACCTCTCAAAACAACATCAATTTGATAACATTTAATTTACTTTTAAGCTTATTTGCGAGCCGTGACACAGGCATGTTTCTTGATAACGAAATTTGATAAAATTCCGCTCTTTCATAACATTATTTCAGCCTTGAACAAGGCAGACTGTTTGCATAAAAATTCATCTGTATGCACAATAATGTTGTTTCTACCGCCATATTACGGGTGACTTATGCGAAGCTCGGCAAAACAAGAAGAATTAGTAAAGGCGTTTAAAGCGCTGCTTAAAGAAGAAAAGTTCAGCTCTCAGGGCGAAATCGTCCTCGCGTTGCAGGATCAGGGCTTTGATAATATCAATCAGTCCAAGGTTTCTCGCATGCTGACCAAGTTTGGCGCCGTGCGTACCCGCAATGCGAAAATGGAAATGGTGTACTGCCTGCCGGCAGAGTTAGGAGTACCTACTACCTCCAGCCCGCTGAAAAATCTGGTACTGGATATCGACTATAACGATGCGGTCGTGGTTATTCATACCAGCCCTGGCGCTGCTCAGTTGATCGCACGTCTGCTGGATTCATTGGGTAAAGCGGAAGGTATTCTGGGTACGATTGCCGGTGACGATACCATCTTCACCACCCCAGCTAAGGGCTTTACGGTAAAAGATTTGTACGAAGCCATTCTGGAACTGTTCGAACAAGAGCTGTAATGTCTCCTCCCCGTCGCTTCGCGGCGGGGAAAAACCTCTGATTTCTCCCTCCTCCCTCTACTTTCCACTGTCATTCATTTAACAAATGGTGCGTTTAACCGTCAAAAGTCATTCACGCAGTGAATGTGCATGTTCAAAAGCGCACATTTTGCAAAATTTTATATCTACATGATTTTATTGCATTTACTCAACAATCGGCGTTTATAACTCTCTTTTTAATTCCATTTTGTTATAAAAAATATTTTTCTTAACACTTAATACGCCGGGAAACAATTAGCGTGGTATTAATTTATCGCGTGATTAGTGTATACTTGATTTTGTGATGAGGGTCACGAAACGCAGACCCCTATAAAAGAATTCGACGAGGTAAATATCATGAAAATCAAAACTACTATTGCAACCTTAAGCCTTCTTTCTGTTCTCTCTTTCGGCGCAAGCGCCGCGGTTACTCAGGTGAACTCACAAGAAGCACAGAACCTGCAATCCATGGGCAGCATCTCCGTATCTCAGATCGGTAGCTCACCAATGGATATGCGTCAGGCCATCGCCGCTAAAGCTGAAAAAGCGGGCGCCAGCAGCTATCGCGTCACCGAACTCCGTGAAGGCGCTCACTGGCACGCAACTGCAGAACTCTACAAATAAACCCTCGTCGTCTAAGTCCGACGACTTGCCCCCGCCTGCCGGGGGCTTTTTTATGCCTTACGTTGAGTGGCGAACGTTAAAGCGCAGCTGTCCTTCCAGCTCTTCTTCCGCTTCATCGAACAGTAAAATCAGCGCGCCGTATCGCCTGCGCAGCTTGTCCGGTAAATGGACAAATTCAATCTCCAGCGGCAGCGGTAAAACTTCCCCGATAACCACCTCCCACAGAGAATCTAAATCAACCACCTTTTCCCGGGCGAGACCGAACGTGCGCGTAAACTCGCGATAGAAATCACCCTGGTCTTCTATCTCGTCAAAATCAAATGTATAGATGTTCATCTATAGCCACCATCCCGACGCCAGCCACTCTACAGACCGCCCATATACAGGGGTCTCTCGTATTTTCAGCTAAGTATAGCCATAAAAAAACCGACGCTTTTAGCGTCGGTTTTCAACTCTTAATTACTGACCAGCGCATGCTGGTATTTATGCAGCATCCCACTGAGCCGTTTTACCGGTTCGGTCACCTGCGGTGGAGCTTGCCAGATGATTAATTTTTCCTGGTAGATATCAAGCTCCTCCAGCAACTGGCTAAAATAGCGTCGGCGCTTGTCGTCGTTTCCTGCGGAAATCACGCGATCGGCAGTACGGCGAAGCTGGCGGTGGAATGCGGATAAATCCTCGTTCACCGGTACCGGCGCATCGCGCAGGCGCTGATGTGCGATGATCATTGTCAGCGCCAGGCGAAACTTCGGCAGATCGCCTGGAAATTTGTTCATCAGTAAAAACAGCTGCTGATAAAGCGCCGGGAGGTGGTTTTCTTTACGACGTACCACGTTGGTGGTCATTGCTGAAACCGCCGCCGAGACAAACTGGTTGAGCAACACACGCCCCGTTCTGTCACGAGAGTTATCGCGTACCAACATAATGACAATAAACGCCAGCACACAGCCAACAATCTGCCCCAACGCACTGTCAAGGAACTGGCTAAAGTGGAAGGTCATCGGGTTATCCAGCACAATGATATTAATGGTGCTGGCCAGCGCTCCCATCGAACCCAGTCGTCGTTTCTGTACCTCAATCCCCAGAAAGAATCCCAGCACCGCCAGGCTCAGGCACAGTAACAGCATACTTTGCTGCGTATTGGGGATAATCACCAGGAAATAGAGCGCCCCAAGCGGTAACGCCGCCAACGTACCGTAAATAAAGTCTATCGCCACCATGCGAGGATTGGGCAAACGCATTGCCAGCGAGGTGACAACCGCAATCATCACCATTGCGCCGCTGCCAGAGGTCCAGCCGGTCCACAGCCAGAATAAGGTTCCCAGCACACAAGAAAGCGTAGTGCGCCAGAAGTTGACCATTGCATGATGGCGCTCGGCAGACTCCACTTTCACCACCGGCTCGCCTTGCAGGATCTCTTCTTCCGTAGCGCTAATCTTGGTATTACTCACCACACCGCGTTTGAGCAGCAGGTAGCGTGTCGCGGCGCCTGCCCAACTATATATCGTAACCGGCGTTTCGCGCTCGCCGGTCCAGGCAATCACACGACGCATCCGCTTCAGCTGTTTATGGACATCCTGCACCGTTTCAACCGGTGTATCGAACAACTCGCGGAAGGTGTCAGTGATCAGTTCCGGTCGGGTGTTCTGAATAAGATAGGTTTCGCAGGACTGCGTGATAAGCGTGAGCGACAACGTGTTCAATGCTTTCAGTCTGCGGTTAGCGCGCACCCAGCGTGAGGACTCCATGTTCAGGTTACTGCGCATACCTTCCAGCGCCGCCGTACGCCGGACTAAATCGCCCCACGCTTTGTCAACTTCCTCACTGTCGCCATGCTTTATGCACAACTGCATAAGCTGATACTGCGCCACCAGCAGACTGTCCAGTTCAACATCAATCTCTTGTTTCACCGAACGGGGCGAAAAGAGCAGATCGGCCACAATGGCGCAGACAATCCCCATCACAATTTCACTACAGCGTTCGAGCGCAAATTGTGGCGTCAGCAGCGGTTCAGCCTGGATGGTAATGACGATGATCAACGCCGTATAGCCCGAAAGCCCCCATGCGTAGGAGTTTTCGATCTTCACTAGCGATGAGATCCAGGTACAAAACCCGGCCCAGATACAACACACCAGGATCATCAATAACGGGGCGCGGATCATGCTGATGATAATAATCAGTGCGGCAATACAGCCAATAAATGTCCCGACAATACGCAGCATGCCGCGATAGCGGATAGCGCCTGAATAAGGTTCTCCGCCGGCGGCAAAAGCCGGGCCCGCCGCCACAATGGCTGCGGTCAGCACCGCCCAGCGCGGGGTCTCAAGTTGGAAGTGAAAACCAACGAACAGCGCCAGTACAATCGCGCACGCCAGTTTTACCGCAAAGCGGATATGCTGGTTGGCAATGGAGAAAATACCCATCGCGATTAACCAAACTCGCGCAGGCGGTGCGCCATTTTACGGAAGAAGGATTCCTGGCTTGCATCGCGATCTCGCTTGCCGGTAATAACGACGGTAGCCGTAGTCCCGGCAGGCCACAGGGTTCCCTGCTGCTCATCAAGACGAATTCGCACCGGCACACGCTGTGCCAGACGCACCCATTCAAGATTGGAATCAATGGTTGCCATACCCTTTGCATCCCGCGTACTGCTGGCATTCGTTACGCCAGCCGCAACGCTATCAACAGTGCCCTTCAGTACATTATTACTGCCAAGCGGGGTGATCTCGGCGCGATATCCAGGGCGAACGCCTTCCAGTTTGGTTTCTTCCATATAGGCCAGCACATAGAAAGAATGCTGTTTGACCAACGCCACCGCCGTGGAGCCACGCGTAATAAATTCGCCGCTATAGACATTCAGGTTAGTCACCCAGCCATCTGCTGGCGCGCGAATCACGGTACGTTCCAGATCTAATTTTGCCAGATCGCGGGTCGCCTGCGCCTTCGCAAGCTGGTGTAATACGGTTTGCAGGACGTTGTTTGACTGGTCAATCTCTTCACGAGACATGGCCTGTACGCCCAGCCGGTTACGACGACTGGCCTCCTGGCGTTTTTCCTGCGCCAGAACCTGGTAATAAGAGACATCAGCTTCAGCCTGCTCAAGGGCTTTTTTATAACGAGGCTGATCGATAGTGAACAGGATCTGATCCTTTTTCACCAGTTGGTTATCATGGATGTTAACGTTGGTAATAAGACCCGCCACGTCCGGCGCAATGGCAACGACATCGGCGCTGAATCGGGCGTCACGCGTCCACGGCGACTCTGTGTAGAACACCCATGCGCGGAAAATGGCAATGAAGGCCAGAATGACCAGTACGAGAGTCGTGGCCGTACGGGAGAGTTTTTTTGTTAGTGTTTTCACTTCAACCTCAAACGAACAGGCGCGTTATTAAATAGAACAGACAGCAATACAGCGCGGTGTTAAACAGAGCCGGATGCCAGACAAAATCATAGATGCCAGTCGGAACCAGTACCCGGCGCACCAGCCAGAAAATCGCCAGTGACAAAAGTAATTCGAAAAAAATCGGTGGGAAGGACAGACCAAACACCACGATAACGGGAAACAGACTCATGTTGACCTTGGTAGCTTAAGAGAGTGCAGATGATAGATTTTCTAGCGTATGTCACCGCAGAGAAGGGCAAGGATGAGCCAGGCGAGAGCGACATAGCTGTTATTTGAATAATAATATATTAACGTAACTGTTATGCTGTTATCTATATTATGTGATCTAAATCACTTTTAAGCCAGAGTGAACAATGGAACGATTAAAACGTATGTCGGTGTTTGCCAAAGTTGTCGAACTGGGCTCCTTCACCGCCGCCGCAAGACAGCTACAAATGAGCGTATCATCGATAAGCCAGACGGTCTCTAAACTGGAAGATGAGCTACAGGTCAAGCTGCTAAACCGCAGCACACGCAGCATTGGGCTAACCGAAGCTGGAAAAATTTATTATCAGGGCTGCCGCCGAATGCTGCACGAAGCACAGGATGTTCACGAGCAGCTTTATGCCTTTAACAACACCCCCATCGGCACCCTGCGCATTGGCTGTTCTTCAACCATGGCACAAAATGTCCTCGCTGGGTTGACCTCAAAGATGCTGAAAGAGTATCCAGGATTGACCGTAAATCTGGTAACCGGCATCCCGGCACCGGATTTAATCGCCGATGGTCTGGACGTGGTTATTCGCGTCGGCGCGTTGCAGGACTCCAGCCTGTTTTCACGTCGCCTGGGTGCTATGCCGATGGTGGTCTGCGCCGCTAAAAGCTATCTCGCGCAGTTTGGCGTCCCGGAGAAGCCCGCCGATCTCAGCAACCACTCGTGGCTGGAGTACAGCGTGCGCCCGGATAATGAGTTCGAGCTTATTGCTCCGGAGGGGATCTCTACCCGGCTGATCCCAGAGGGGCGATTCGTGACTAACGATCCGATGACGCTGGTTCGCTGGCTGGCCGCAGGCGCGGGCATCGCCTATGTGCCGTTGATGTGGGTGATCAATGAGATCAATCGTGGCGAAGTGGAGATCCTGCTTCCCCGCTATCAGTCGGATCCGCGTCCGGTCTATGCGCTGTATACCGAAAAAGACAAACTGCCGCTCAAGGTCCAGGTGGTGATTAACTACCTGTCGGATTATTTTGTCGATGTGGTCGGCGTTTTTCAGGGCGTCCGAGGATGACGAAAGGAATAATTAAAACATCCCGAGAAGAATATTTCTCATGAATATTTCCTGGATTGTCCTCTGACAATTCAGAATTCACTCCAGCACCCTATCAAAAATAGATAATTGACACCACCGCCACTCACCATTTACCGTGTAAGTGGCCTGACATACAGGCAGTTATTTTATTGTTAGCAGCATGAATAATAATATATTTTTCAGGATGTCTTAAAGCAAGGATCAGAAATGAATCTATTTGAACAAACACAACCTTCGCGCAGGCGCTACGGGCTCGCCGCGTTTATTGGCTTGATTGCAGGGATCGTCTCCTCTTTCGTCAAATGGGGAGCAGAGGTTCCCCTTCCTCCACGCAGCCCTACTGATTTATTCACCGGCGCATGCGGACCGGAACAATTAATAAGAGTGGCCAGCCAGATTGATTGCTCACGCAACTTCTTAAATCCTCCCTATATATTTTTACGCGACTGGTTGGGCGTTGTCGATCCTAACGCCGCTGTATATACATTTGCCGGGCATATATTTAACTGGGTTGGCGTGACGCATATTATTTTCTCTATCGTCTTTGCCGTAGGTTATTGCATCGTTGCAGAAGTCTTCCCTAAAATTAAGCTTTGGCAGGGTTTGCTGGCTGGCGCGTTAGCTCAGCTTTTTGTCCATATGATCTCGTTCCCGCTGATGGGGCTGACGCCTCCGCTCTTTGAACTGCCGTGGTACGAGCACGTATCTGAAATCGCAGGACATCTTATCTGGTTCTGGTCGATCGAAATTATTCGTCGTGATTTGCGTAACCGCATCACTCACGAACCAGACCCTGAAATTCCGCTGGGCAATATACGCTAAAAAAAATGGCGCTACCCAAGAGTAGCGCCATTTTTATACCCTTTCAGTTCAGGCGGTGCCACCTACAGTCAGGTTATCCACCTTCAGCGTCGGCTGGCCCACGCCCACCGGCAGGCTCTGCCCTTCTTTACCGCAAACGCCAACCCCGTTATCCAGTTTCAGGTCGTTACCCACCATCGAAATTTGCTGCATCGCTTCGATACCGGAGCCAATCAGCGTTGCGCCTTTCACCGGTTTGGTCACTTTACCGTTTTCAATCAGATACGCTTCGGACGTCGAGAATACGAATTTCCCGGAGGTGATATCCACCTGGCCGCCGCCGAAGTTAGGCGCATAAATACCGTATTCAACGGATTCGATGATTTCCTGCGGCGTGGATTTCCCCGGCAGCATATAGGTGTTGGTCATGCGCGGCATCGGCAGGTGCGCGTAAGATTCACGGCGACCATTACCCGTTGGCGCCACGCCCATCAGACGCGCATTCAGTTTGTCTTGCATGTAGCCTTTCAGAATGCCGTTTTCGATCAGCACGTTGTACTGACCCGGCGTACCTTCGTCATCGATAGCTACGGAACCACGACGATCCGCCATTGTGCCATCATCCACAACGGTACACAGTTCTGACGCTACCAGCTCACCCATATGACCGCTGAATACCGAGGTGCCACGACGGTTAAAGTCACCTTCCAGACCATGACCGACCGCTTCATGCAGCAAAACGCCAGGCCAGCCAGCGCCGAGTACCACCGGCAGCGTACCCGCAGGGGCTGCAACTGCAGACAGATTGACTAACGCCATGCGTACGGCCTCTTTTGCCCACGCGTCGGCACGAACCTCACCATCAAGGTCACCAAGGAAATAGTCATAGCCAAAACGACCACCGCCGCCGCTGGCGCCGCGCTCACGCTTACCATCCTCTTCGACCTGTACGCTTACGGACAGGCGTACCAGCGGGCGGACGTCAGCGGCCAGCGTACCGTCAGTCGCTGCCACCAGGATCAGTTCATAAACACCGGTCAGGCTGGCGGTCACTTCCTGGACGCGTTTGTCGGCGGCGCGGGCCACGCTGTCTACGCGGCGCAGAATATCCAGTTTCTCTTCACGGCTCATGCTCTGTAACGGATCAACCGAGGTGTAAAGCGCCTGATGCTCTACCGCCCCCAGCGTTTTTACTTTGCCGTCACCGTTATCACGAACGATAGTTCGCGCGGCATGGGCGCTTTGCTCCAGCGCCAGCAGGCTAATCTGGTCTGCATAAGCAAACCCTGTTTTTTCGCCGCTGATGGCGCGCACGCCAACGCCCTGATCGATATTGTAAGAACCGTCTTTAATGATGCGGTCTTCTAAAACCCAGGATTCGTGATAGCTCGACTGAAAATAGAGATCGCCGTAATCAAGACGGCGTTCGGCCAGTTGGCCCAGAATGGCAAACAGATCCTGATGTTTCAGGCCATTCGCCGCTAGCAATTGTTCACTTACCAGGTTCAGACTCATCGTTTTGGTACTCATTAGTTTCTGTTGTAGGCCTGATAAGACGCGCCAGCGTCGCCATCAGGCACTTCAATGCCGGATGGCGGCGTGAACGCCTTTTCCGGCCTACGGACTGCGGTAGAAGATCACTGTACTGAGATTGGGGCAATTACTCGCCCCCGTCAAATCATTGCTGGCTTTCTTTGCGCGGCTGACGCAGAACTTCGTTAATCTGCGGCTTATCGACCGGACCGCTGATGCGATAACGCAGAATCGAGACTTTGCTCCACAGCGGTCCCAGAACCTTACTGGCGGCAAACACCGCCGCACCCACAATCGGGTTGACGGCAAACGCGGCGGCAACCCCTACGGTAGCTGAGATTTCTGGTGCGACGATGGCTTCCATATCCAGCTCCCGGCGCACCAGGTTCACTGAGCCTTTCATCGCAATGTCGGCTTCCAGACCGTCCACCAGCGTGTCATCGGTATGCATCACGCCATCTTTGATCCACGCCGTGCTGCGAATCGAGTCGAAATAGAAGCCTTCACTGAAGGTGTCGCTGAAATCAAAACGCAGTTTACGCAACAACGCATCAAAGCTCAGCAGGCGTAATAGCTGCCCCGCATGTCCGGTACTGAGTTCGGTTATCTCACCTTTACCCAACCGGGCACGCAAAATGCCATTCAGCGAGGCTTCATCTGGCTCCCACGGCGGGTTACGCCAGTGCAGATCGTACTCCACGTTGAACGAAGAATTGCGAATCGGCGTTGATACGCCAAAGAAGCCGGCCGCGGAGTCAATTTTACTGCCGCTCAGTTTACCTTTCAGCGACGTCCGCTCCTTGCCCGGCGTATTCACCCATACGCCGTCGGTGGTCAGTCTGGCAAAACCGGTATCCAACAGACCGTTATTCAAGGTGAGCGTGTCGCCTTTAATCGCTACATCGGCGTCAATGCGCCCGTATTTCTGTCCCCACATCCAGCATTCTGCACAGCGTAGCTGAAGGTCCGGCCAGCCACGGAAGCTGACGTTGTCGATGGCGGAGAACGGCGAGGCAGGCGTGCTATTCGGTGACGGTTTTGCCGCGCTTGGGTTGTAATAAAGATACTTAATATTGGCCAGCCACGGCGCATTATTGCGCATCGCCAGCGTGGCGTTAATTTCACGACCCTGCGCCTGCACGATGGAACCGTTGCTCGCAGGCTCAGAGACGATACTCAAATTATTCCACTGCTGACCACCCAGGGATAACGATGGCGTCCGCACCGTGATCCGTTGAGGGAAGTTGGCGTTGGTACCAACATTATCTGCAGCGCCTTTCTGGAACAACGCCAGCCACTGCGCGCCATCCATAGGGGGAAGGTTAAGCTCAATGCCTTGCTGATCGGGTAACGCGGGCACGGTGCGGCTTTCCGACGTCCAGATTGCGCGGTCAAGCGTCAGTTTCTGATTCAGTAGCCAGCGGCTGTTAAAGTGATTCTTACTGCCAGCGTTGCCGGTCAGATCAAAGCTGCGCAGATTGCCCCTGGCCTTAACGTTCACCGGCAACGCCTCACCGGTAGCTTTATTCAGCGGAGCAGGTAAGTGACTACTTACATTCTTAAGGTCGCCCTTTAGCTCAATGTCGTAGGTCGGCCCGGCATGATACGGAAGATCGATTCCCACTTTGCCATTCCACGCCATGCTTCCGCTCAACGCGTCGTTGACCTGCGCCGGTAAAATCCCCATGTGGGTTGGCTGCCAGTCACCTTGTAGATTCACGGCGACCTGGTAGGCTTTCGCTCCTTCGGTCGTAGAAAAGTCGACGTTCAGCGGCTGATTAAACCAGTTCGCCGTCATCGGCTCACTTTGCAGATCGCCGTTGATAAAGCTGAATTTGCCGTTCAAATTCTTCAGCGTGCTGTCGAGCGGTTTAATAAACAAGCTGTTATTACGCAGGTTGACGTCGCCTTTAGCGGTAACCAGCGAGCCGTCCAGAGGAATATCAAGATGTAAGCGAGCATTCACATCGCCGTCAATTTGCAACTGCTCGAGCGTGGCGCCGAGAGAATCCTTTAATGGCGTCTCATCAAAATAAGGTCCGACCGCCTTGCCCGGCCCGTTGATATCGGCATCAATCAGCAGTTTTTCTTTTGCATAGTCGGGGATGTTGGCCGTCAGATTACTGGCCTTCACACCACCCAGATTAACGCTATCCGTCTTCATCCACAGACCGTCGTTAATGAAGTTCAGTTCAATATTGAGGTCAGTCAGCGCGGGCCAGTCGGGCTGGAAAGCAAACTTCGCATTGCGAAGCGGCACCAGGACCTGAAACTGCCCTTCATTATGGAGATAGGGGAACAAATGTGGGTTGCCGCCATACACCAGCGTGGCGTTATCCGCTTCGCCGCCCTGAATAGCGCCACTGAGATAGTCAACCAGCTCTTTGCCCATCAGGTTTTCCGGGAAATAACGCCAGGCCTGAGAGCCATCGTCGGTGCTGATGCCTGCCAGAATGCCCAACCATGGCTCATCACCGGCGGGCTGCAGATAGCGAAAACCGCCGCGCGCGCGTACCGCTTTCGCTTTAACATCGATGTTGCGTCCATCTAACTGAAAGCCTTTATCATTTTTCAGCCAGCTTAGCGTCGCCACGCCGCTCTCTATTTCCAGCGGTGCGCGAAAGACGGTTTCATACGGCATTTTGGCTTGCTGCATGGAAGCGGTTAGCGCCCCATCTTCCACGCTTCCCGCAAGCGTACCGGAGAAGTGTTCTGCCCCTGGCAGCAGCTTCCACTGTTTCCAGGCCAGATCGGTCCACGAGGACTGGAAGCGGGTTTTTTCTGTCGCCTGTAACGGGATATCCAGCGCCAGCACATCTATCTTGCCGCTCGGCTGCGTAGCTCGCCAGATATCCCCCAGCGCAGGCGATAGCCTGGATGCCATCGGACGCAGCCCTTCTAACCCGGCCAGATCCAGATTGCTGGCACGAATGCGAAGCTCGTCGCTGCGTTTGTTATTCTCACCACCGACTTCCTGTTCTGGTATCCAGGCCAGCGTTAACGCCCCGCTCGGCCAGGGTTTATCATCCATGGTGATACGGGTATCGGGAATAGAGAATTGCCAGCCCGGCCCTTCATGGCTGATGTGCGCCGTCAGATTATCGACGGCGAGCGTGTGCGTACGATTTTCACCCAGCCAGCTTGCCCCGCCTTTTTTCAGCCAGACATCGCCGCCGGAAACCACGCCTTTGCTGATCGTCATCCATGCTTCCAGGCTAAAACGCGCGGTCTGCAGCGCAACGTTATCCTGCATCCATTTATTCAGCCACGGCTTGACGTCGATGTCGTCGGCCTGAAGCCAGACCCGACCGTTATTCAATAGTCCGTTGTCGTCACGCAGATCCATACGCACCTGCATAACGCCGTGCTGCCCGGTCAGACTGGAGAGACTGACCTGCCCCTCAGCGCGATGCCGGTTTTTACCGTTCAGCCAGGTAAGCTGTGGGATCGCCAGTTCAGCACGCTGGCCTGAGAGGGTTAAAAAGCTAATCTGACTGTCGCGCAGATCGAAATGATCAAACTGGCGCAGGAAGAGATCGCTGAGGTGATCGGCTTCAATTCCGTCACCGCTTTCGCTGCGCTGGATGGGGGTATTGGTGCGCAGTTGTAACTGCCAGAAGGTGAGATCACGAAACTGCCAGCGCATGTGTAGCAAGCTTTGCCAGACATCCAGCGCTAACGTGACGCGCTTGACCGAAAATTCCCCACCGTCTTTCAGCTGCGCATGGATATCGCGCGCTTCAAGCGTAGGACCGAAATTTTGCCAGTTAGCGGAAAGTTGGCTGGCGGAAACGGGCAGGCCAGTGGCGGATTCAATCTTGCCAAGGATCGCCGGGCGCCAGCTATCAATATGAGGTAGCGCAAGGCGCAGTCCACTGACCAGCAGCGCTGCGATGACAACGAATGCGGCTCCAGTGAGCAGTAATATCCCCGGCAATCGCCTCACGCGCCTCTCCTTGTCTACCAAAAAATGTGACTCACAAAACCGTCTTGCCGGATGGCGGCGTGAACGCCTTCTCCGGCCTGCAAAGTATCGCCATTTGGCGTCTACCAGGCCAGATTACATCATAACGACGTCGAACTGCTCCTGGTTATACAGCGGTTCAATTTGTACTTTGACCTGTTTGCCGACAAAGATTTCGACTTCCGCCAGCGCATGTGACTCTTCACCTTTCAGGGTCTCAGCTACTGCCGGTGAAGCATAGACCAGGAAACGATCGGAATCATATGCATGGTGTACCCGCACGATTTCGCGCATGATTTCATAGCATACGGTTTCCACCGTTTTCACCGTACCACGCCCGTGGCAGGTCGGACACTCGTTGCACAGCACATGCTCCACGCTTTCACGCGTGCGTTTGCGCGTCATCTCTACCAGACCCAGCTGTGAAAAACCGTTGATACTGGTTTTAACGCGATCCTTGCTCAGAGCCTGTTCCAGAGAGTGCAGCACCCGGCGACGGTGATCTTCATTATTCATGTCGATAAAATCGATAATGATAATGCCGCCGAGGTTTCGCAGACGCAGCTGACGAGCGATAGCCTGCGTTGCTTCAATATTAGTATTAAAGATAGTGTCGTCGAGATTACGATGCCCAACAAACGCGCCGGTGTTGATATCGACGGTGGTCATCGCTTCGGTTTGATCGATGATCAGATAACCGCCGGACTTCAGCTCTACTTTGCGTTCCAGCGCGCGCTGGATTTCATTCTCAACGTCAAAGAGATCAAATATGGGCTGGCGTCCGCTGTAATGTTCCAGCTTGCTGGTCATTTCGGGGATATATTCCGCCGTAAATTCCAGTAACGCTTCATAGGTCAAGCGGGAGTCGACGCGGATCCGGTCAAGCTGCGCATCGGCAAAATCACGCAACACGCGCTGCGCCAGCGCCAGTTCGCCATACATCTGATAGCGCGTTTGCGGGCGCTTTTTACGCTCCATGACTTTCGTCCAGACGCGCTTCAGGTAGGCAGCATCCGAGGCCAGATCCTCTTCACAGACGCCTTCCGCCGCGGTACGAATAATGAATCCGCCCTGCTCATCGCAGTAATCCGCTACCACTTTTTTAAGGCGCTCGCGTTCGGTTTCGCTTTCGATACGTTGGGACACGCCAACATGCGAAGCACCCGGCATAAAGACGAGATAACGGGAAGGAAGCGTGATGTCCGTCGTCAGACGTGCGCCCTTAGTACCCAACGGATCTTTTACCACCTGCACCATGAGATCCTGGCCCTGGCGCACCAGTTCAGATATGTCGCGCACGGTGAACTGTTTTTGTTCTTCACCCGCCACGCATTCAGTGTGCGGCATGATGTCTGAAGCGTGAAGAAATGCGGCTTTATCCAGCCCAATATCTACAAAAGCCGCCTGCATACCCGGAAGTACACGACTTACACGACCTTTGTAGATATTGCCTACGATTCCGCGTCGCGCCTCACGTTCAATATGAATTTCCTGCAGAATACCGCCATCAATGTAAGCCACCCGAGTTTCCGATGGCGTTACGTTTACCAACAATTCAGCCGTCATGTTTATCCCTTTTCTCACGCAGTGCGTTAAAATTGGTCAGCAACTCATACGTTTCTACCAGCGGTAAGCCGACTACGGCGTGATAGCTGCCATTTATCTTCCTGACAAAACAGCCACCCAACCCTTGAATACCGTATGCACCTGCTTTATCCATTGGTTCACCGCTGGCAACATAGCCCGCGATGTCCTCATCGGTTAGTGCTCTGAACGTCACTTCCGTCACCACCAGACAGTCCAGACTGTGCTGGCGGTCGGCCAATGCCACAGCGGTCATGACCTGATGCGTTTTGCCCGACAGTTTGCGCAGCATGGCTGCGGCATGAGCGGCGTCGCGGGGTTTTTCCAGCACTTCGCCATTAAGGATAACAATGGTATCCGCCCCCAATACCGGCAAATCGCGCTGGGCCAGCGCCACACCAGCCTGCGCTTTTTCGCGCGCCAGACGCGAAACGTACTGCTGTGCGCTTTCCTGCGGGTGCCGCTGCTCTTCAATCCCAGGCACCAGTCGTTCAAAAGTAACACCAAGCTGAGCGAGCAGCTCCTGACGACGTGGAGAACCTGAAGCAAGATACAGAGTATTCATATCAACCTTATTGCACCGCAAACTGCTGACGGACTTTACGCATCAGTAAGAATAGCCATGGCCAAAGCACACCATTCACTACACTACTCCAGAACACTTCGGGTCTGAAAGAGACATTGATCACTAAAAACTCGGCCCAGAAAACAATAATATCCACGACCAGTGATAACAACATGACCACCAACGCCTGCTGCCAGAGCGCGAGGTTGCGGAATAGCTGGAATTTCAGCGCGACCAGATAAGCAATGATACTCATAGACAATGCGCGCACGCCAAGCGTGGAGCCGCTAATGAGATCCAGTATGGCACCCACCACAAACCCTGTACCCACATTTACGCGATGCGGCAGCGCCAGGATCCAGTACAACAAGATGAGCAGCACCCAGTTTGGCCGGAAAACCAGAATGTCGTCCGGCCAGGGCATGACCTGCAGCAACAGTGCAATAAGAAACGAGAGCCAAATCACCCAACGTCCCTGGCTACGATAGCTTGCCACTTACTGTCCTCCCGGCTTACGCGGAGCAGGTTGTGGCGGCGTGGTATCCGCAGGCGCTGGAGTTACGCCTGTTGCGGGAGCTGGCACTGGCGCAGGCGGCCCCATGGTATCTGGTGCAGGCAGAACTTGCGGCATCATTTGCATCAGACGTTCATTGGCAACGCGGTGCACTTCTTCTGGCGTCATCGGATTTGCGCCATTACGATCGGCGCCCCACAACAGCAGCAGATAGCGCAGACGTTGCAGACCCGCGGTCGGGCGTGCCTGAATCACAGTATAAGCGCGCTGAGTATCCAGCTTAACGGAAGAAACAACAGCAACCGGATAACCCTCAGGGAAACGGCCACCCAGGCCCGAGGTAACCAGCACATCGCCAACGCGAATGTCGGTATTGGCCGGCAGGTGTTCGAGCTGAAGATCGTCGGTGCAACCGTTACCGGCAGCGATCACGCGAATATCGTTACGCAGTACCTGAATAGGCAACGCATGTGTTGCATCGCAAATCAGCAGCACACGGCTGGTCAGTTTAGCCACCGCAACGACCTGACCGACTACGCCTTTGTCGCTAATAACCGGCTGACCTTCGTAGACGCCGTTAACGCTCCCTTTGTCGATAACCACCTGATCGCTGTAAGGGTCATTAACCGTTGAGATGACCTGCGTCACCATCTTTTGTTCGTCCTGGCGCAGCGGCGATCCCAGCAGCTCACGCAAACGCGCGTTCTCCTGTTTATATTGCCCCAGCATCAGCAGTTCGCTATTTTTCAGCAGCAGTTCCTGACGCAACGCCCGGTTTTCAAGTTCGAGTTGGTCACGCGAAGCCAGCGTTTGCGAAACGCCGTCGAGTAATTCACGGGGACCATTTGAGATAAAGTAGAAAGGACTGACGGCGGTATCCATGTACGTTCGGATTTGACTGAACGTCCCCAGGCGGCTGTCGGCAATAATAACGCCGAGCGCCACCAGCACCGCCAGAATAAGGCGAATCTGTAGCGACGGGCCACGGCTAAAAATTGGCTTCATAGTCTATGCGTATTCTCGTATCAGAGCGGAAGGGTAACCCGCTGGCTACCCTACCTGCATCCGATTACTCTTCGCTGAACAGGTCGCCGCCGTGCATATCGATCATTTCCAGTGCCTTGCCGCCACCACGCGCCACGCAGGTCAGCGGATCTTCAGCAACAACAACTGGAATACCGGTTTCTTCCATTAACAGACGGTCAAGATTACGCAGCAGCGCGCCGCCACCGGTCAGTACCATGCCGCGTTCGGAGATGTCAGACGCCAGCTCTGGCGGGCACTGTTCCAATGCAACCATGACTGCGCTCACAATACCGGTCAGCGGTTCCTGCAGAGCTTCCAGAATCTCGTTGGAGTTCAGGGTAAAGCCGCGCGGAACACCTTCAGCCAGGTTACGACCGCGAACTTCAATTTCGCGCACTTCGTCACCCGGATAAGCGGAACCGATCTCGTGTTTGATACGTTCTGCGGTAGCTTCACCGATCAGAGAACCGTAGTTACGACGAACATAATTAATGATCGCTTCGTCGAAGCGGTCGCCGCCAATACGTACAGAAGAAGAGTAAACCACGCCGTTCAGAGAGATAACGGCAACTTCAGTAGTACCACCACCGATATCCACAACCATAGAACCGGTTGCTTCAGAAACTGGCAAACCCGCACCGATCGCAGCCGCCATCGGCTCTTCAATCAGGAAGACTTCACGGGCGCCTGCGCCCTGAGCGGATTCACGGATCGCACGGCGCTCAACCTGAGTTGCTCCAACCGGTACACACACCAGTACGCGCGGGCTTGGGCGCATGAAGCTATTGCTGTGCACTTGTTTGATAAAGTGCTGGAGCATTTTTTCAGTCACGAAGAAGTCAGCGATAACGCCGTCTTTCATTGGGCGAATTGCAGCGATATTGCCCGGTGTACGACCCAGCATCTGCTTCGCATCATGACCTACTGCAGCCACGCTTTTCGGCGAACCGGCACGATCCTGACGAATGGCCACAACAGAAGGCTCATTCAATACGATGCCTTGTCCTTTTACATAAATAAGGGTATTCGCGGTACCCAGGTCAATGGACAGGTCATTGGAAAACATGCCACGAAATTTTTTCAACATACTAAGGGATAATCCTGAAAGCTGGGGCGGAAAACAAAATCCGCTTACTTTACCAACCACACGCAGCAGCGACAAGGCGCAAAAATCATCTGCTACGGTGAAAATTAGTGCAGTTCGTTTCCTTTGTTACAAAACCGGCCTGAGTCCATCAGGGCTGAATAAATCAGCAGCATTCCTCGCTTTTGTTTGCAACCTGTCAAAGGTCATTCACCTGCATGTTTGCTGTTACAACCTGGCGAGCAGACAAGCACACCCCCAGAAGGCACAGCGCGCGTTATTCTACGTGAAAACAAATTAAACGGCAGGTTAAACCGAGTATCTTTGCGAATATTTTTTCACGTTAGTGTCAAGTGGCTGTGATGCGGCAAAAAAATCCCCTTGCCCACCCGCAACTCCGCGTTCCGTCAGCGTATGCCACTCGCTACGCGAACGAACGCCCGTGGCGTAAACCTGCGTTGGTGTTCCAGAACAGGCTTCCACCAGGCTTTGAACCAGGAGCTGGTTTTCAGTCCGCTTTTCAATATTCCTCACCAGGCTTGGATGGAGCTTCAATAACTCAACGTTAAGCTCTTTGATCCAACTGGTGCTCACCAGCGTTAAACCCGCCTGCGTAACGGCAATTCGCACACCCAGCGCATTCATCAATCTGATGACAGGCTGTAACCGGCTGATATGTTGACAGACATCTGCCTCCGCAAGTTCAATAATTATGCGTTTGCGTAATGATTTTTCGCACTGCATCAGCGTATCACGTAGCCAGCGCTGAAAACGTGGGCGAATTAGCGATTCAACCGTTGTCTGCATCGCCAGGTTTTCCTGCGGCCAGTAGCCCAACAGTAGGATAAGACGGCTGATTTGCAGGCGGTCATACTCTTCAGCCAGGCCAAACTGCAGCACCATCGGCATATATTCCGCCGAGATGACCTCTTCGCTGCCATCAAAAATACGGCACATCAGCTCCCGATGGTGCACCCGACCTTCGCGCGTTACCGCAGGCTTTTGATAAATTCTTGGTCCGCCCCGGCTGAGCATCTGTTCGATCAGCGTTCGCCAGCGTACGTTGCCCCGCCCTTTTTCCGGCAGTGAGTCATCATAGACCGACCAGCTGTTTCCTCCCTGCAATACCGAATTCCGCGTAGCCGCTTCGGCGTGATCCATTACTTGTTCCGTCGACTGTCCGCTGCGGCAAACGCAAATACCGATATGAACCATATCGGCACGATCGATCATTTTATTAGCCGGAAGCGCATCTACCGCTTTTAATAATTGCCCGGCGATGCTTTCCGCCTCCTTCAGCGTGCGGTGTGGCAGCAGGATGGCAAAATCGCTACGGTGGTAGCGTGCCAGCAACGCGCCCGGATAGCGCGTCATGAAAGTCGACAACAAATTAATTAACGTCGAAATTTGTTCTTCCGCGAGGGTGATTCCCCAGCTATCGCGCAGCAGAGTAAAGTCCGGCAGACGCACCATCATCACGACGCCATGCGATCCCACTTTTTCCTGATCTTCCAGCAGCGTTGCCAGTTGGTTATCAAAGAACAGGCGGTTGCTCAGTCCGGTTTTTGTATCCTGCGCCACATAGGAGCGAATCAGCGTATCGAGGCGGCTGCGTTGTTCGCGGGCATTTTGAATTTCGGTCAGTAACATATCGAGTGCGCTACTGGTACGCGCTGGCCATTCATAGACTGTTCCCCGCACGTTCGGTCCACGTTCGCCATTCAGAATGCGCGTGGAACGAATCTCCAGCAGTTCCTGACCTGAAAGTTGACGCTGAAGCCAGCGCACCGACAAAAAGAGCATCAGTATAATGAAAGCAATCGCCAGCGTGAGTGGCGCGGTGGTCATCAGCGAATGGAAATAGTTGCCCATCGGATCCTGATAAACCAGGCGCAGCGACATGCCAGGATGTTTGACCAGCGGGACGGTGATGTCACGATACAGATTGTTCGTCCCCGCCGGGCGATAACTGCTGGTACGGGAGTGGTCATACACCACGTTTTCGCCCTGTAGCAGTTCAACGCGCACGATATCAGCAGAAACCATCAGTTCATCGATTTGCGGGGTTAACGCCACAACATCGCGGGAAACAAGGTGCGTATCAATCGCCGTCGCCACCGCCTGAACACGGGTAGTGAACTTATATTGAATCGCGTTATAGAAACTCAGCGAGCAGCCTATCAGAGTCACGAAGATCGTTAACCCAGTAAGCAGCGTGACAAAAGCTGAAAATTTCGTCGTTAATCGCATCCTTGTGTTAACTCCGACAGTTATGAAACGGGCATGAAAGTGATATAGCGACCCAAAAATGCAAAACTGAACGCAAAATCCGTCCATTTATACAAACAGTGTGGGCATACTACCAAATCAGGTATATCTGGCAATTTATTGCGCAGAATCGGCATCATGTTTTGATTAGCGAGTATAGTCTTCATTAATAATTTTCCAATCCACTATACGAATTGAGGACAGGTTATGCAGGCTTTGATCTTAGAACAGCAGGACGGAAAAACCCTCGCATCCGTTCAACCCCTCGACGAAAATCAGCTACCTGAAGGCGATGTGACGGTGGATGTCCACTGGTCGAGCCTGAACTATAAAGACGCTCTGGCTATCACTGGCAAGGGTAAAATCATTCGTAATTTTCCGATGATTCCTGGTATCGATTTCGCCGGTACCGTGCGTGCAAGCGAAGATCCCCGTTTTCATGCGGGTCAGGAAGTGTTACTGACCGGTTGGGGCGTGGGTGAAAATCATTGGGGTGGACTGGCAGAACGCGCACGCGTGAAAGGCGACTGGCTGGTTGCCCAGCCAAAAGGACTGGATGGGCGTAAAGCCATGGTCATCGGCACCGCCGGCTTTACCGCTATGCTGTGCGTTATGGCGCTTGAAGATGCAGGTATTCGCCCGCAAGACGGTGAAATTGTCGTCACCGGCGCCAGCGGCGGCGTGGGCAGCACAGCCGTTGCGTTACTGCATAAGCTGGGTTATCAGGTTGCGGCGGTTTCGGGCCGTGAAAGTACCCACGACTACCTGAAGAGCCTGGGCGCCAGCCGTATTCTTGGTCGCGATGAGTTTGCAGAATCACGCCCGCTGGAAAAACAGCTGTGGGCTGGCGCGGTTGATACCGTTGGCGACAAAGTTCTGGCAAAAGTTCTGGCGCAGATGAACTACGGCGGCTGCGTTGCCGCCTGCGGCCTGGCTGGCGGTTTCGCTCTGCCAACCACGGTGATGCCATTCATTCTGCGTAACGTTCGTTTGCAAGGAGTGGACTCGGTGATGACCCCGCCAGCACGCCGGGCAGAGGCCTGGGCGCGTCTGGTTAAAGATCTGCCGGAATCTTTCTATGCTCAGGCCGCCACGGAGATTACGCTGGCGGATGCGCCGAAGTTCGCCGATGCCATCATCAATAACCAGGTGCAAGGCCGTACGCTGGTGAAGGTGAAGTAACAGGCGCTGGCGCAGATATTTACACTTAATTAACGAAATTTCGCGGCATATTTCCAGACTCCCTGCCATATTAACTACGCGTCCCCTGTCAGTTATGACGCGTAAGCCGGGAGTCTGTTATGAAGAAACTACGTCCATTTACAGAAGCCGACGTCACTGACGAGTCGGCTTTTTTTATGCAGCGTCGCCAGGTACTGAAAGCATTAGGGATCAGCGCTGCCGCATTGTCCTTGCCCCACTCTGCGCAGGCTGACCTTCTTAGCTGGTTTAAAGGGAACGACCGCCCGCCCGCGCCCGCAGGTAAGCCACTTGATTTCAGTAAACCCGCCGCCTGGCAAAATTCGCTTCCTTTAACGCCAGCGGATAAAGTTTCTGGCTACAACAACTTCTATGAATTCGGCCTCGATAAGGCGGATCCGGCAGCCAACGCAGGTAGCCTGAAAACCGATCCGTGGACGTTGCAAATCAGTGGCGAAGTGGCAAAACCACTCACCCTCGATCACGATGCGCTGACCGCCCGTTTCCCGCTGGAAGAACGGATTTACCGGATGCGTTGTGTGGAAGCCTGGTCAATGGTTGTGCCGTGGATTGGCTTTCCGTTATATAAACTGCTGGCACAGGTTGAACCCACCAGCAACGCAAAGTATGTCGCGTTCGAAACGCGCTACGCGCCGGATGAGATGCCAGGACAAAAGGATCGTTTTATTGGCGGCGGGCTGAAGTATCCCTATGTTGAAGGCCTGCGTCTGGACGAAGCGATGCATCCACTCACGTTGCTTACCGTGGGGGTTTATGGAAAAGCCCTCCCGCCACAAAATGGCGCGCCCATTCGTTTAATTGTGCCGTGGAAATACGGATTTAAAGGCATTAAGTCGATTGTGAGTATCAAACTCACCCGCGAACGCCCGCCGACCACCTGGAACCTGGCCGCCCCCAATGAATATGGGTTTTATGCCAACGTGAATCCGCATGTCGATCACCCCCGTTGGTCCCAGGCCACCGAGCGTTTCATTGGCGCTGGCGGTATTCTGGACGTTCAACGCCAACCCACGCTGCTGTTTAACGGTTACGCCGATGAGGTTGCATCACTGTACCGTGGTCTTAACCTGCAGGAGAATTTTTAGGTGCGTCTGACTGCGAAACACATTACCGGGCTGAAAGTTTGCCTGCATCTTGCCGGCTTTTTGCCGTTTGTCTGGCTATTTTGGGCGGTAAATAACGGCGGCCTGAGCGCCGACCCGGTCAAAGATATCCAGCACTTTACCGGTAGGACAGCTCTGAAATTCTTACTGGCGACCTTGCTGGTCTCTCCTCTCGCGCGCTACGCTAAACAGCCATTATTGATACGCACGCGTCGCCTGTTAGGGCTATGGTGTTTCGCATGGGCAACGCTGCATTTAACCAGCTACGCGCTTCTGGAACTGGGTATTAATAATCTGGCGCTGTTAGGACGCGAATTAATCACACGACCTTATTTGATGCTGGGCATTGTCAGTTGGGTCATATTATTCGCCCTCACATTAACATCCACGCAGTTGGCGCAGCGAAAGCTGGGTAAAAATTGGCAGTATCTGCACAACTTCGTCTATCTTGTGGCGATCCTGGCACCCATACATTATCTGTGGTCGGTAAAAATTATCTCCCCGCAACCGATCATTTATGCCGCACTCGCTGCGGTGCTGTTAGCCTGCCGATACAAGAAGTTTCGCCAGTGGTGGCGGTAGTTTCACGATATGTGCAGTACGTTGCAAAATGCGGACGATCCGATTTTCTTTACATGTTAACGGTTGATTATCTTCCCTGATAAGACCAGTATTTAGCTGCCAATTGCTACGAAATAGTTATAATGTGCGACTTTGCTATCCCCGGTAGCGTTTTTAGAGCGCGGAAAGGGTGACATTCGCATGTTGAAGGTATATTTTGTCTTTTACCCGAAAATGGCAGAAGATAGCCGCACAATGACTAACAAGTCTGGCAATCTCACTCAATGGCAACCGCACCCAGTGCAACGCCTGAGATGCGTGGCATCTTGTCACTCACTGTTATAAAAATGCTATACAGACGGCGGTAAAACGCTTGTCACAATCTCACTAAACAAAGAGTACGGAACCCACTCATGGATATTCGTAAGATTAAAAAACTGATCGAGCTGGTTGAAGAATCAGGCATCTCCGAACTGGAAATTTCTGAAGGCGAAGAATCTGTACGCATCAGCCGTGCGGCGCCAGCTGCAAGTTTTCCAATGATGCAACAGGCTTATGCTGCACCAGTGATGCAGCAGCCAGCTCTGTCTAACGCTGTCGCACAAACTGCCTCTCCAAGTATGGAAGCTCCGGCAGCAGCGGAAATCAGTGGTCACATCGTACGCTCCCCAATGGTTGGTACGTTCTACCGCACCCCGAGCCCGGATGCGAAAGCGTTCATCGAAATCGGCCAGAAAGTGAATGTGGGCGATACCCTGTGCATCGTTGAAGCCATGAAAATGATGAACCAGATCGAAGCCGACAAATCCGGCGTCGTTAAAGCGATTCTGGTAGAAAGCGGTCAACCGGTAGAATTTGACGAGCCGCTGGTCGTCATCGAATAACGAGGCGAACATGTTGGATAAAATTGTTATCGCCAACCGTGGTGAGATTGCCCTGCGTATTCTTCGTGCCTGTAAAGAACTGGGCATCAAGACTGTCGCGGTGCACTCAAGCGCGGATCGCGATTTAAAACACGTATTGCTGGCGGATGAGACGGTTTGTATTGGCCCGGCTCAGTCCGTAAAAAGCTATCTGAACATCCCGGCTATCATTAGCGCTGCTGAAATCACCGGCGCGGTGGCAATTCACCCGGGCTATGGCTTCCTTTCTGAGAACGCCAACTTTGCTGAGCAGGTAGAGCGTTCCGGCTTTATCTTCATCGGCCCGAAAGCCGACACTATCCGCCTGATGGGCGACAAAGTGTCCGCAATCACCGCGATGAAGAAAGCTGGCGTACCGACAGTCCCTGGCTCTGACGGCCCGCTGGGCGATGACATGGACGCTAACCGCGCTCATGCTAAACGCATCGGCTACCCGGTTATCATCAAAGCCTCCGGCGGCGGCGGCGGTCGCGGTATGCGCGTCGTGCGCAGCGATGCCGAGCTGGCGCAATCCATCTCCATGACCAAAGCGGAAGCGAAAGCGGCTTTCAACAACGACATGGTCTACATGGAGAAGTACCTGGAAAACCCACGCCACATCGAAATTCAGGTGCTGGCAGACGGTCAGGGTAACGCGATTTATCTGGCAGAACGTGACTGCTCCATGCAGCGTCGTCACCAGAAAGTCGTCGAAGAAGCACCAGCGCCGGGCATTACACCGGAACTGCGTCGCTACATCGGCGAGCGTTGCGCCAAAGCATGCGTTGATATCGGCTATCGCGGGGCGGGTACTTTTGAGTTCCTGTTTGAAAACGGCGAGTTCTACTTCATTGAGATGAACACCCGTATTCAGGTTGAACACCCGGTAACCGAAATGATCACCGGCGTTGACCTGATCAAAGAGCAACTGCGCATCGCAGCGGGACAACCGCTGTCCATCAAGCAGGACGAAGTTGTGGTTAAAGGCCATGCGGTAGAATGCCGTATCAACGCCGAAGACCCGAACACCTTCCTGCCAAGCCCGGGCAAAATCACGCGTTTCCACGCGCCGGGTGGCTTTGGTGTGCGTTGGGAGTCCCATATTTACGCAGGCTACACTGTACCTCCGTACTATGACTCAATGATCGGTAAGCTGATCTGCTATGGCGAAAACCGCGACGTAGCGATCGCCCGTATGAAAAACGCATTGCAGGAACTGATCATCGACGGTATCAAAACCAACGTTGATCTGCAGATCCGCATCATGAATGACGAGCATTTCCAGCACGGTGGAACCAATATCCACTATCTGGAGAAAAAACTCGGACTTCAGGAAAAGTAAGCGTGCGTTAACCGAAAAGGCCGGAAATTCCGGCCTTTTGTTTTTCTCCCCTCCCGCACGTGCCATAAGGTACAATCCCCGCTTTCTTTATCCACAAGGGACAAAAAATGGACGCTCGTTTTGTTCAGGCCCATAAAGAGGCGCGCTGGGCGCTGTGGCTGACCCTTTTATATCTTGCCACATGGTTAGTGGCCGCTTACTTACCAGATTCCACACTCGGTATTACCGGCTTACCGCACTGGTTTGAAATGGCCTGTCTGCTAACGCCACTGGTTTTCATCTTACTGTGCTGGGCGATGGTGAAGTTTGTCTATCGCGACATTCCGTTGGAGGATGACGATGCAGCTTGAAGTTATTTTGCCGCTGGTCGCCTACCTACTGGTGGTCTTCGGTCTTTCTGTTTACGCCATGCGTAAGAGAGTGACCGGTACTTTCCTGAATGAATATTTCCTCGGCAGCCGCTCCATGGGCGGGGTCGTGTTAGCCATGACGCTAACGGCAACCTATATTAGCGCCAGCTCATTTATTGGTGGTCCTGGCGCCGCTTACAAATACGGGCTGGGATGGGTGCTGCTGGCGATGATCCAGTTGCCTGCGGTATGGCTCTCTTTGGGGATTCTTGGTAAGAAATTCGCCATTCTGGCGCGCCGCTATAATGCCGTTACCCTCAACGATATGCTGTTTGCGCGCTACCAGAGCCGCCTGCTGGTGTGGCTGGCGAGCCTCAGCTTACTGGTCGCGTTTGTCGGGGCGATGACCGTACAGTTTATTGGCGGCGCACGTTTGCTGGAAACCGCTGCGGGTATCCCTTACGAAACGGGTCTGCTGATTTTTGGCGTCAGTATCGCTTTATATACGGCATTCGGCGGTTTTCGCGCCAGCGTACTGAACGACACCATGCAGGGCATGGTGATGCTGATTGGTACTATCGTTTTGCTGGTCGGTGTCGTTCACGCTGCCGGAGGCCTCAGCAACGCGGTAGTAACTCTGCAAACCATCGATCCTAAACTGGTTTCGCCGCAGGGCGCTGATGACATTCTGTCACCCACTTTCATGACCTCATTCTGGGTACTGGTGTGCTTTGGCGTCATTGGCCTGCCGCACACGGCGGTACGCTGCATCTCTTATAAAGACAGTAAAGCAGTGCACCGCGGCATTATCATCGGCACCATCGTGGTGGCGATCCTGATGTTTGGTATGCATCTGGCGGGGGCGTTGGGGCGTGCGGTGATCCCTGACCTCACGGTACCGGATCTGGTTATCCCTACGCTGATGGTCAAAGTGTTGCCGCCGATAGCTGCCGGGATCTTCCTCGCGGCCCCGATGGCCGCGATCATGTCGACGATCAATGCCCAATTGCTGCAAAGTTCCGCTACGATCATTAAGGATTTGTACCTGAACCTTCGTCCGGAACAGCTGAAAAACGAAACCCGGCTGAAGCGTATGTCGGCAGTCATTACCCTGCTGCTCGGCGCATTACTGCTGCTGGCCGCCTGGAAACCGCCAGAGATGATTATCTGGCTTAACCTGCTGGCGTTTGGCGGGCTGGAAGCCGTTTTCCTGTGGCCGCTGGTGCTGGGCCTGTACTGGGAGCGGGCAAACGCGGCTGGCGCATTGAGCGCGATGATTGTCGGCGGCGTACTTTATGCCGTCCTCGCTACCTTTA
Source organism: Citrobacter sp. Ce129 (assembly GCF_030334545.1). Classification (NCBI taxonomy): domain Bacteria; kingdom Pseudomonadati; phylum Pseudomonadota; class Gammaproteobacteria; order Enterobacterales; family Enterobacteriaceae; genus Citrobacter; species Citrobacter sp. Ce129. The sequence goes on along the minus strand of NZ_JAOWDS010000053.1, from coordinate 14,567 downwards.
ACGTTCAGTACCTGGGCTTCCACCCGATTGTGCCCTCGTTACTGATAAGTTTGCTGGCTTTCCTGATTGGCAACCGTTTCGGTTCCGCCGTCCCGCAAGCCGCCATATTGACTACTGATAAATAAAGAGTTTTGCCATGCCATGGATCCAACTGAAACTGAACACGACCGGCGCCAACGCTGAAGAGTTGAGCGATGCGCTGATGGAAGCGGGCTCCGTTTCCATTACTTTCCAGGATACGCATGATACGCCGGTGTTTGAACCTCTGCCGGGCGAGACTCGCCTGTGGGGAGATACCGATGTGATCGGCTTGTTCGATGCAGAAACCGACATGAAAGAAGTGGTTGCCATCCTGGAGCAACATCCGCTGTTGGGCGAAGGCTTCGCGCATAAAATCGAACAGCTCGAAGACAAAGACTGGGAACGCGAATGGATGGATAACTTCCACCCGATGCGCTTTGGCGAACGTCTGTGGATTTGCCCGAGCTGGCGCGATGTCCCGGATGAGAATGCCGTCAACGTGATGCTGGATCCGGGTCTGGCATTTGGCACAGGTACTCACCCCACCACCTCTCTGTGCCTGCAATGGCTGGACGGTCTCGATCTCAACGGCAAAACGGTTATCGACTTTGGCTGTGGCTCCGGCATTCTTGCCATTGCGGCGCTGAAACTGGGCGCAGCGAAAGCTATCGGCGTGGATATCGATCCGCAAGCGATTCAAGCCAGCCGGGATAACGCCGAGCGCAATGGCGTTTCCGAGCGTCTGGAGTTGTACCTGCCAAAAGACCAGCCAGAAGCGATGAAAGCCGACGTGGTGGTCGCTAACATTCTTGCCGGCCCATTACGTGAGCTGGCGCCGCTAATCAGCGTACTGCCCGTTGAGGGCGGTTTACTGGGGCTTTCTGGTATTCTTGCCAGCCAGGCGGAAAGCGTTTGCGAAGCCTATGCCGATCTCTTTACGCTCGATCCGGTTATCGAGAAAGAAGAATGGTGCCGCATCACCGGTCAGAAAAAATAGTCCCTTCTCGTTACCGTTGGTAACGCAATAATCGCTCTTTTTTTCGCAAACGGATTTGCGGAAATGGGAGCGAGATCGCATTACAAAGTCACTATTTGCTCACAAAAACAGCTTTTTATCCTGATATGTTGAGTCTGGCCGTAATAAAAAAAGAGAAGTTTTTGGAATTTATAAACGGATGAAAAATTAGCACAACATCGTATCCAAATGATTATTAAAGATTTTAATTTGAAACTGTGTACTTAACCAGCAATTCATTGATCCACCTCAGTGGATTGGTCAAAGTTTGGCCTTTCATCTCGTGCGAAAAATGCGTAATATACGCCGCCTTGCAGTCACAGTATGGTCATTTCTTAACTCATGCGCATCGGACAATATCAGCTCAGAAATCGCCTGATCGCAGCACCTATGGCTGGCATCACTGACAGACCATTCAGGACGCTGTGCTATGAGATGGGAGCCGGATTGACGGTATCCGAGATGATGTCTTCTAACCCGCAGGTTTGGGAAAGTGACAAGTCTCGTTTACGGATGGTGCACGTTGATGAGCCAGGAATTCGCACGGTGCAAATTGCCGGTAGCGACCCTGTTGAGATGGCCGATGCCGCACGTATTAACGTGGAAAGCGGCGCCCAGATTATTGATATCAATATGGGGTGTCCGGCTAAAAAAGTGAATCGTAAGCTCGCAGGTTCAGCCCTCTTGCAGTACCCGGACTTAGTGAAATCAATACTAACCGAGGTCGTCAATGCAGTGGACGTTCCTGTCACACTCAAGATTCGCACCGGCTGGGCTCCGGAACACCGTAACTGCGTAGAGATTGCCCAACTGGCTGAAGACTGTGGCATTCAGGCTCTGACCATTCATGGACGCACCCGCGCCTGTTTGTTCAATGGAGATGCTGAGTACGACAGTATTCGGGCAGTTAAGCAGAAAGTTTCCATTCCGATTATCGCGAATGGCGACATTACTGACCCGCATAAAGCCAGAGCTGTACTCGACTATACGGGGGCGGATGCCCTGATGATAGGACGTGCAGCTCAGGGAAGACCCTGGATCTTTCGGGAAATCCAGCATTATCTGGACACTGGGGAGCTGCTGCCCCCGCTGCCTCTGGCAGAGGTGAAGCGCTTGCTTTGTGCGCACATTCGGGAACTGCACGACTTTTACGGTCAGGCAAAAGGGTACCGAATTGCGCGTAAACACGTATCCTGGTATCTCCAGGAACACGCTCCGGATGACCAGTTTCGGCGCACATTCAACGCCATTGAAGATTCCAGCGAACAGCTGGCGGCGTTGGAGGCATACTTCGAAAATTTTGCGTAAACAGAAATAAAGAGCTGACAGAACTATGTTCGAACAACGCGTAAATTCTGACGTACTGACCGTTTCTACCGTTAACTCTCAGGACCAGGTAACTCAAAAGCCCCTGCGTGACTCGGTTAAACAGGCACTGAAGAACTATTTTGCTCAATTGAATGGTCAGGATGTTAACGATCTCTATGAGCTGGTACTGGCTGAAGTAGAACAGCCCCTGTTGGACATGGTGATGCAATACACCCGCGGTAACCAGACCCGTGCTGCCCTGATGATGGGCATCAACCGTGGTACGCTGCGTAAAAAACTGAAAAAATACGGCATGAACTGATACTAATCAGCGAAATGTTTGTTTTAAAAGGCGCTACTCGGCATGGGGAAGCGCCTTTTTTATTAACGTCATACGGGAGGCTTTGGCGATGAACGCAAGATGTGAACCTGTCTATTTTGGCGATGAGTCTAAAAAGATAATCCTGGGTGATGCGCTGACCGAACTGAAAAAGCTGCCGTCTGAAAGCATCGATCTCATTTTTGCCGACCCACCTTATAACATCGGTAAAGACTTTGACGGGATGGTGGAATCCTGGGATGAAGAGGCTTTTCTGGCGTGGCTCTTTGAGTGCATTGACGAATGCCACCGCATTCTCAAACCGCACGGCACCATGTACATCATGAACAGTACGGAGAACATGCCGTACATCGACCTCAAATGCCGCCAGATCTTTACCATCAAGAGCCGTGTCGTGTGGTCATACGATAGCTCCGGCGTACAGGCTAAAAAGCACTTTGGGTCGATGTATGAACCGATCCTGATGATGGTAAAAGATCAGAAAAACTACACGTTTAATCGTGATGATATTCTGGTGGAAGCTAAAACAGGCGCCCAACGCGCGCTGATAGACTACAGAAAGAACCCGCCCCAACCTTACAACCAGAAAAAAGTGCCGGGCAATGTCTGGGAGTTTCCACGCGTTCGTTATCTGATGGACGAATATGAAAATCACCCGACGCAAAAGCCCAAAGCCCTGCTTGAACGCATCATTCTGGCTTCCTCCTGCCCAGATGACAGCGTGCTGGATCCGTTTGCCGGTAGTTTCACCACCGGTGCCACCGCCGTGGAATTAGGCCGCAAGTTTGTCGGGATTGAAATCAATGCCGAGTACGTAAAAATGGGACTCAGAAGAATGAGTATTGGCTCTCATTTTTCAGAGATTGAACTTGCAAAGGTAAAAAAGCGGAAGACAAAAAACCTGTCTAAAAAGAGTCGATTAACGGCAAAGAACGGCGATCTTTCAGCAAAGTAAAAGCATTGTAAGTCTGCTTTTCAGCCTACAGATTTCGTGTATATTCCCTGCACGCTTGGGCATGAATACACAGGGCTTGGTAATGATTCGCAAGTATTGGTGGCTGGTTGTTTTTGCGGTCTTCGTTTTTCTTTTTGATGCGCTGCTCATTCAGTGGATAGAGCTGATGACAACGGAGCACGACAAGTGTCGGAATATGAATTCAGTGAACCCTCTTAAGCTTGTCAACTGCGTCGATCTCGAATAGCACGACGGGTAGTACTTCGACAGTCGTCAGGCCCTGGCGGCCAACTCTACCCAGGCTGATTTTCACTCTGCATTAATTGCATTACGCAGCCGTCCGGGCTTAACATTTTTAATACGTTATCAACTAATACTGGCGCTTGCCCATACAAATCATAACTCACTGGATTCATTAACCAGTTTTTTATTATTCCGCTAAAGCTACCGTGCAAAATAATGATGATGACATCTAAATCCAGACTGGTGGCAATCAGATTTTCATCCACGCACTTCTGCAGAGCGTCACGAATGCTTTGATGACTGAGACCTATTTTATCGCGAATAGCCAGCTCTGATATCATATCATTATGGAATTCACATTTATGATATAAAATCTGCATTAATGCCTGCTGGCGAGGATTCTGCGCAATATATTGTAATCCCACCACAAACTTTTCACGCAGTCGCTGTAAAGGATTATCCCCCCAACGTCCAATAAGCTGGTCCTGAATAAGATCGCGCAATGGAGGTTGTTGTAACCATAGCTCATTAAACAGTTGCGTCTTGTTTTCGAAATGCCAATACAGCGCCCCCCGCGTCACGCTGGCGGCATCCGCAATGTCGTTTAACGTCGTATTGCTAACGCCGCGCGCGGCAAACTGCACAATCGCTGTATCTATCAGGTGCTGTCGTGTTTTGAGAGCATCAGCTTTCGTTTTTCTGGCCATGGTTTCGACTGTCTGGGGTAGAGTAGAGAATGATTAACTTTCTTATCTAATATTTGCTATACGGAACAAATGTATCACTTAGCATTTATTTAAACGAGGTCTAACCGCGTTAATTGCAGACATTACACACGAATAAACAAAACAAATAACAACCATCAATATATTCACCAATTCAATATCTATTTCAATATGTGTTTATGCGCATCATAGTATTGCTATTAACGCCATAATGAAACGGCAGTAGATTAATCTTTTTTTGTTTTTACGTGCCGTGTACTGCGCTTATAAATAAGTATTGCTTACATCGCAAGCTAATAATTTGTAGGATAGCCAACTATTATTTTTTCTTGTGCGCGTTATCGCCTCTGCGTTACCCGGTTAATAACGAGCGTTCGGTTTTTTAAGGAATAGAAATGACGAAAAATGCCAGGTTTTCACTCCTGCCCTCATTCATCATCATCTCCGCAGCATTACTCGCCGGTTGTAACGATCAGGGAGAAACACAAGCTCATCCCGCAGAGCCGCAGGTGACTGTTCATGTCGTCGAAAAGGCGCCTTTAGCTGTGACGACTGAATTACCTGGACGCACAACGGCATTTCGTATTGCTGAGGTCCGTCCTCAGGTCAGCGGGATTGTTCTTAAACGGAATTTTACCGAGGGGAGCGATGTTGAAGCCGGTCAGTCGCTTTATCAGATCGATCCCGCGACTTACCAGGCGGACTATGACAGCGCCAAAGGCGAACTGGCAAAGAGTGAAGCGGCTGCCGCTATCGCGCATTTAACGGTAAAACGCTATGTCCCGCTGGTTGGCACCAAGTACATCAGCCAGCAAGAGTACGATCAGGCAATTGCTGATGCCCGCCAGGCCGATGCCTCCGTAATCGCGGCAAAAGCGGCGGTCGAAAGCGCACGTATCAACCTGGCTTACACCAAAGTGACATCGCCCATTAGCGGACGTATCGGTAAATCTAACGTCACCGAAGGCGCATTAGTCACGAATGGTCAGGCAACTGAGCTTGCTACCGTGCAACAGCTTGATCCTATTTACGTCGACGTAACACAGTCCAGTAATGACTTTATGCGCCTCAAGCAATCCGTTGAGCAAGGAAGCCTGCATAAAGACAGTGCCAGCAGTACCGTCGAACTGGTGATGGAAAATGGTCAATCGTACCCGCTGAAAGGCTCATTGCAATTTTCTGACGTGACGGTTGATGAAAGCACCGGATCCATCACCCTCAGGGCCGTATTCCCTAACCCGCAGCACACGCTGCTGCCGGGCATGTTTGTGCGCGCGCGCATTGATGAAGGCGTCCAGCCGAATGCCATTCTCGTTCCGCAACAGGGTGTGACGCGCACGCCTCGCGGCGATGCCACCGTGATGGTCGTTAACGACAAGAGTCAGGTTGAGTCTCGCGCAGTCGCCGCCGCACAAGCCATTGGCGACAAGTGGCTCATCAGCGAAGGTCTGCAACCGGGTGACAAAGTTATCGTGAGCGGCTTACAAAAAGCACGCCCTGGCGTTCAGGTTAAAGCAACCGCCGATACCGAAACCCCTGCCACGAAAGCCCAATAAGGTAACCGGACATGGCTAACTTTTTTATCAGGCGTCCTATCTTTGCCTGGGTGCTGGCTATCATTCTGATGATGGCGGGCGCTCTGGCAATCATGCAACTGCCTGTGGCGCAATACCCAACTATCGCCCCCCCTGCGGTCGCCATTTCCGCCACCTACCCAGGTGCGGATGCACAGACGGTACAGGACACCGTTACGCAGGTTATCGAACAGAACATGAACGGTATCGATAACCTGATGTATATGTCCTCCACCAGCGATTCCGCGGGGAGCGTGACCATCACGCTGACCTTCCAATCCGGTACCGACCCCGATATCGCGCAGGTTCAGGTACAAAACAAACTGCAGCTCGCCACGCCACTCCTGCCGCAAGAAGTTCAGCAACAGGGGATTAGCGTCGAGAAATCCAGCAGCAGCTTTTTAATGGTTGCGGGTTTTGTTTCTGATAACCCACAAACCACGCAGGATGACATTTCCGACTACGTCGCCTCGAACGTGAAAGACTCAATCAGCCGTCTTAATGGCGTAGGTGACGTGCAGTTGTTTGGTGCGCAGTACGCCATGCGCATCTGGCTGGATGCAAACTTGTTGAATAAGTACCAGCTCACGCCGGTTGATGTGATCAACCAGTTGAAGGTGCAGAACGATCAGATTGCCGCAGGTCAATTAGGGGGTACGCCCGCATTACCAAATCAGCAGCTTAACGCCTCTATCATTGCGCAAACGCGACTGAAGGACCCTGAAGAGTTCGGCAAAGTGACTTTACGTGTGAACAGCGATGGTTCAGTTGTTCACCTGAAGGACGTTGCACGGATCGAATTGGGTGGTGAGAACTACAACGTCGTGGCGCGTATTAACGGTAAGCCTGCTTCTGGCCTCGGTATTAAGCTGGCAACCGGGGCAAACGCGCTGGATACCGCTAACGCCATCAAAGCTAAGCTGGTTGAGCTGCAGCCGTTCTTCCCTCAGGGAATGAAGGTAGTCTATCCGTACGACACGACGCCGTTTGTAACCATCTCGATTCATGAAGTGGTAAAAACGCTGTTTGAGGCGATCGTACTGGTGTTCCTGGTCATGTATTTGTTCCTGCAAAACATCCGGGCGACGCTCATTCCAACCATCGCTGTCCCCGTCGTATTGTTGGGCACATTCGCCGTACTTGCCGCGTTTGGCTACTCGATAAACACCCTGACGATGTTCGGGATGGTGCTCGCCATCGGTCTATTGGTCGATGATGCGATAGTGGTGGTGGAGAACGTGGAACGCGTGATGATGGAAGATCATCTGCCGCCTAAAGAGGCGACGGAAAAGTCCATGTCACAAATTCAGGGGGCGCTGGTCGGTATCGCCATGGTGCTGTCTGCGGTCTTTATCCCCATGGCCTTTTTTGGCGGCTCAACCGGGGCTATCTATCGGCAGTTCTCCATTACCATCGTTTCCGCCATGGCGCTTTCTGTACTGGTCGCGCTGATCCTGACTCCTGCACTTTGTGCAACGCTGTTGAAGCCGGTATCGGCTGAGCATCACGAGAAAAAAAGCGGTTTCTTTGGCTGGTTTAATGCCAAATTCGATCACAGCGTTAATCACTATACCAATAGCGTCAGCGGTATTGTGCGTAAAACCGGGCGTTACCTTGTCGTCTATCTGATCATCGTGATCGGAATGGCGGTTCTGTTTATGCGCCTGCCGACCTCCTTCCTGCCAGAGGAGGATCAGGGTGTGTTTATGACAATGATTCAACTTCCGGCAGGAGCGACGCAAGAGCGCACCCAGAAAGTACTGGATCAGGTTACTCAGTACTACCTGACCAAGGAGAAAGCTAACGTCGAAAGCGTCTTCACGGTTAACGGTTTTAGCTTCAGCGGTCAGGGGCAAAACTCAGGTCTGGCATTCGTTAGCCTCAAGCCCTGGGATGAACGTAGCGGTGAGGAAAATAGTGTTGAAGCGGTCATTGCACGCGCTACACGCGCGTTCAGCCAGATCCGCGATGGGTTAGTCTTCCCCTTCAATATGCCCGCTATTGTTGAACTGGGTACCGCAACCGGCTTCGATTTTGAACTGATCGATCAGGGCGGTCTGGGGCATACGGCGTTGACGCAAGCGCGTAACCAGCTGCTGGGGATGGTGGCTAAACACCCCGATCTGTTGGTTCGCGTTCGTCCTAACGGACTTGAAGATACTCCGCAGTTTAAGCTGGATGTTGATCAGGAGAAAGCACAGGCACTGGGGGTTTCGCTGTCGGATATCAACGAAACTATCTCCGCATCACTGGGCGGCTATTACGTTAACGACTTTATTGACCGTGGCCGCGTGAAGAAAGTTTACGTCCAGGGGGATGCCAAATACCGCATGCTGCCAGCGGACATCAATAATCTGTATATCCGCAGCGCCAATGGCGAAATGGTTCCGTTTTCCGCGTTCAGTGCATCACATTGGATTTATGGTTCACCGCGCCTGGAACGTTACAACGGTATGCCATCCATGGAAATACTGGGCGAAGCGGCACCAGGGCGAAGCACTGGTGAAGCAATGACGCTGATGGAAAGCCTGGCGGAAAAACTGCCAAATGGTATTGGTCATGACTGGACGGGTATGTCCTATCAGGAACGACTGTCGGGTAACCAGGCGCCAGCGCTGTATGCCATCTCGCTAATTGTCGTTTTCCTTTGCCTTGCAGCACTGTATGAGAGCTGGTCGATCCCCTTCTCGGTCATGCTGGTTGTGCCGCTTGGCGTGGTTGGCGCGCTGTTAGCAGCGTCGCTACGTGGGATGAATAACGACGTCTACTTCCAGGTGGGCCTGTTAACCACTATTGGCCTCTCGGCTAAGAACGCCATCCTGATCGTCGAATTTGCCAAAGACCTGATGGATAAAGAAGGCAAGGGCTTGATTGAAGCTACTCTGGAAGCGTCACGCATGCGTCTTCGTCCAATCCTGATGACATCTCTGGCGTTTATTCTGGGGGTTATGCCTCTGGTTATCAGCCACGGTGCCGGGAGTGGTGCGCAAAATGCGGTCGGAACAGGCGTAATGGGAGGCATGCTGACCGCGACACTGTTGGCAATCTTCTTCGTCCCCGTCTTCTTCGTTGTCGTCAGACGGCGTTTTAATCGGCACAACGATTAATTTGTAAAATAAAGGCGTCTTCGGACGCCTTTTTCACCGATGATGCCCCTCTTTATTTATTAATAAGATAGCTATTTATTTGTTTTTGACCTCTCCTGAAAACCCGCCCGCCACCTTTCTTTTTATCCATTATTTTTACAATCCACATGAATTGAGATTATTCCTCATGTCAGTCTTTTTTTAAGAGGTGGTAAAATAATCCCCGAGTTCGCAGATGGCTTAGCGTTTGTCTTTGCTCGATTAGCGAAACGCTTATATTTGAGGTAACACCATGAAAAGATTAATATCCGTTGCATTGCTTACCGCATTGCTGGCCGGCTGTGCACACGATTCTCCTTGCGTACCTGTATACGACGATCAGGGACGCCTGGTTCATACCAATACCTGTATGAAAGGCACCACTCAGGATAACTGGGAAACAGCCGGTGCCATCGCCGGTGGCGCAGCAGCCGTTGCCGGGCTGACGCTTGGGATAGTTGCCCTGACCAAATAAATCTTCATAAAAGCGCGGTGGGTACCGCGCTTTTTGCAATAAGAATTAAATCTTCATATAAGACAAAACGTTGGTATATAGCACTCAACGTATAATAAAATTATTATAGATTCCCCTCACATATCCACGATTTGAAATTAGCATTTTTTCGGTTCTTCGTAACACCGTGTTTTCTTTTCATTATTCTCACGCCATCAATATTAACGTACGAAATCGTTATCACGCGTTCGGTTTGAATTTTAAATTTTTTGCGCCGAAATGTGGCTTACGTTTCAATTTTGCACCACTTCAGGGCGCTGCATTTATTTATTCCTGTCTACACTCTGCATATTGCGTCGAATAATCGTGCGCAAAAAACCTGGCACTACCTTTGCTTAAAAGAGTATGGCCATCGCCACAGACAGGTAAAAGACGTTTTAAGAACGTTTCCATAACAATAATTCCTCCACACAGGATGCTCTATGAAAAAGATGATAATAGCCAGCCTGGCTGCGGCCGGCGTGCTGCTTGCGGTTACAAATCAGGCTCATGCCGGCGCAACACTTGATGCCGTAAAGAAAAAAGGTTTTGTGCAGTGTGGGATCAGTGACGGGTTGCCTGGCTTTTCTTACGCCGATGCAAGCGGTAAGTTTTCAGGTATTGATGTCGACGTATGTCGCGGCGTTGCCTCCGCCGTATTTGGCGATGATAGCAAAGTAAAATATACCCCGCTTACCGCTAAGGAACGCTTCACCGCGTTACAATCTGGTGAAGTCGACATGCTCTCTCGTAATACCACATGGACCTCTTCTCGTGATGCCGGTATGGGTATGTCTTTCACGGGCGTGACGTATTACGACGGCATTGGTTTTCTTACCCACAATAAAGCAGGTCTGAAGAGCGCTAAAGAGCTGGATGGCGCAACGGTTTGTATTCAGGCAGGAACAGATACCGAACTGAACGTGGCTGACTACTTTAAAGCCAACAACATGAAGTACACCCCCGTCACTTTTGACCGCTCGGATGAATCCGCTAAAGCTCTGGAATCTGGACGCTGCGACACGCTGGCTTCCGACCAGTCTCAGCTGTACGCCCTGCGAATCAAGCTGAGTAATCCGGCTGAGTGGATTGTCCTGCCAGAAGTTATCTCTAAAGAACCACTGGGACCTGTCGTGCGTCGTGGGGACGATGAGTGGTTCTCCATTGTTCGCTGGACGCTGTTCGCCATGTTGAATGCGGAAGAAATGGGCGTTAACTCGAAAAACGTTGATGAAAAAGCGGCTAATCCTGCAACGCCGGATATGGCACACCTGTTAGGTAAAGAAGGGGATTATGGCAAGGATCTGAAGCTTGATAACAAATGGGCTTACAACATTATCAAGCAGGTTGGTAACTACTCGGAGATCTTTGAGCGTAACGTTGGATCGGAAAGCCCACTGAAGATCAAACGTGGACAGAACAACCTCTGGAATAACGGCGGCATTCAGTATGCGCCACCGGTGCGCTAATGCGTAGTGATGTAACGGGCGCCGCAACTGCGGCGCTCAGCCCAGAGTCATAGTTACTGAGGTTTTCTTATGTTCCATCGCCGCTCAACCGTAAAAGGATCGTTATCCTTTTCTAACCCTGCGGTCCGCGCCTGGTTATTTCAAATACTCGCCGTCATTGCGGTTATCAGCATTGCGGTGTATCTCATTCATAACACGATAAATAACCTGAACAATAGCGGTATTACCTCGGGATTTTCTTTTCTCGATCGCAGCGCCGGATTTGGTATTGTCCAGCATCTGATTGATTACGAGCAAGGCGATACGTATGGCCGTGTCTTTATCGTTGGCCTGCTCAATACACTATTAGTTTCAGCACTGTGCATTGTTTTCGCATCAATTCTCGGTTTCTTTCTCGGACTGGCACGCCTGTCAGATAACTGGTTATTGCGAAAGCTCTCAACGATCTACATCGAAACGTTCCGCAATATACCGCCGCTGCTGCAGATCTTCTTCTGGTATTTCGCCGTATTACGTAACCTGCCAGGCCCACGTCAGGCCGTTAACGCGCTGGATTTGATGTTCCTGAGCAACCGGGGGCTCTATATTCCTGCGCCGCAAATGGGAGAAGGTTTTTTTGCCTTTTGCGCCGCTGTCATTATCGCTATCGTCATCACCATCGGGTTATTTCGCTACAACAGAATGCACCAGACCAAAACCGGTCAACTACGCCGGACCTGGCCTACGGCTCTGGCACTGATCGTACTTTTACCGTTGATTGCACAGTGGATGTTTGGTGCTGCGCTTCACTGGGATATCCCCGCGCTTCGCGGTTTTAACTTCCGTGGCGGTATGGTGCTTATACCTGAACTAGCGGCTCTGACGCTGGCGCTTTCAGTGTATACCTCAGCGTTTATTGCAGAAATTATTCGGGCGGGAATTCAGGCTGTTCCATATGGCCAACATGAAGCCGCACGCTCGCTGGGTCTGCCAAATCCAGTGACGCTGCGTCAGGTGATCATCCCGCAGGCGCTGCGCGTCATCATTCCTCCATTAACCAGCCAGTATCTGAATATCGTCAAAAACTCCTCACTTGCGGCCGCCATTGGCTACCCGGATATGGTTTCACTGTTTGCCGGCACGGTACTTAATCAAACAGGGCAAGCCATTGAAACTATCGCCATCACGATGTCGGTGTACTTGATCATCAGCCTGAGCATTTCTTTATTGATGAATATTTATAACCGCCGTATTGCACTGATTGAGCGCTAAGGAGCCATGATGACAAAAGCACTGCTGTCTCACCCCTCGCGCCAGAGCAGTAACCCGGCAAGTCGCAGTCTACTCTGGATGCGTAAAAACCTGTTCTCCAGTTGGTCAAACAGCCTACTCACACTGCTGTGCGTCTGGCTGATTTGGTCATTTCTTCCGCCATTGTTGAACTGGGTATTCTTTCAGGCCAACTGGGTCGGTTCAACCCGAGCAGACTGCACCAAAGCCGGAGCCTGCTGGGTGTTCATTCATGAACGCTTTGGGCAATTCATGTATGGACTTTATCCCCACGATCAGCGCTGGCGCGTAAATCTGGCCCTGATAATTGGTTTGCTGTCTATCGTTCCCATGTTCTTGAAAACAATCCCGCATCGTGGCCGCTATATCGCCGTCTGGGCCGTCGTTTATCCAGTGGTGGTTTGGTGGTTGATGTACGGTGGTTTTTTCGGGCTGGAGCGCGTAGAAACCCGGCAGTGGGGTGGATTAACACTGACGCTTATCATCGCATCCGTGGGGATTGCGGGCGCGCTTCCGTGGGGCATTTTACTGGCGCTGGGACGTCGTTCTCATATGCCAGTCGTGCGGATTTTATCCGTCATTTTTATTGAGTTCTGGCGCGGTGTGCCGTTGATTACCGTTCTGTTTATGTCTTCGGTCATGCTTCCTCTGTTTATGTCCGAAGGGACCAGTATCGACAAACTTATCCGAGCGCTGGTCGGCGTTATTCTTTTCCAGTCAGCCTATGTCGCAGAAGTGGTTCGCGGAGGGTTACAGGCCCTACCTAAAGGTCAGTATGAAGCCGCTGAATCACTGGCATTAGGATACTGGAAAACGCAAGGGCTGGTCATTCTCCCGCAAGCCCTCAAGCTGGTTATCCCGGGTCTGGTTAACACGATTATCGCCTTATTCAAGGATACCAGTCTGGTCATCATCATCGGCTTATTTGATCTCTTTAGTAGCGTGCAGCAGGCCACTGTGGACCCCGCGTGGTTGGGTATGTCGACGGAAGGATATGTTTTCGCCGCACTGATTTACTGGATCTTCTGTTTCAGCATGTCGCGTTATAGCCAACATCTGGAAAAACGTTTTAACACCGGGCGTACACCGCACTGAGGAATTTATGAGTCAATTATTAATGCAATCTACTGACGCGATGATCACGCTGGAAAACGTCAACAAATGGTACGGACAGTTTCATGTCCTGAAAAACATCAACCTGAAGGTAAAACAGGGCGAGCGCATCGTATTGTGCGGTCCTTCCGGTTCGGGTAAATCAACAACTATTCGCTGTATCAACCATCTGGAAGAGCATCAGCAAGGACGTATTGTGGTGGATGGGATAGAACTCAATGAAGACATCCGCAATATTGAGCGCGTCAGACAGGAAGTTGGCATGGTCTTTCAGCACTTTAATCTCTTTCCTCATTTGACGGTCCTGCAAAATTGCACGCTGGCGCCAATCTGGGTGCAAAAGATGCCGAAAAAAGAGGCTGAGGTACTGGCAATGCACTACCTTGAGCGAGTTCGCATTGCGGAACATGCGCATAAATATCCCGGGCAAATCTCTGGTGGACAGCAACAGCGTGTAGCTATTGCTCGCTCGCTGTGTATGAAGCCCAAAATCATGTTGTTTGATGAGCCCACATCAGCGTTAGATCCTGAAATGGTAAAAGAAGTGCTGGATACCATGATAGGTCTGGCGCAATCAGGCATGACCATGTTGTGTGTTACTCATGAGATGGGCTTTGCCCGCACAGTGGCCGACCGGGTGATCTTTATGGATCTTGGCGAGATTGTGGAACAGGCACCACCGGATGAGTTTTTTGCTCACCCCAAATCCGAACGCACCCGCGCGTTTTTATCGCAGGTTATTCATTAAAGCCACACGCCGGATACAGTTCCGGCTTTTTCCCACGTATAAACGTGAAAAGGCCATCCTGACGGATGGCCTTTTCACTTATTTGATGTCTGGCAGTTTATGGCGGGCGTCCTGCCCGCCACCCTCCGGGCCGTTGCTGCGCAACGTTCAAATCCGCTCCCGGCGGATT
>NZ_JAOWDS010000052.1:0-33290 GCF_030334545.1 Citrobacter sp. Ce129 | reverse complement strand
TTTGGAGCGGGAAACGAGACTCGAACTCGCGACCCCGACCTTGGCAAGGTCGTGCTCTACCAACTGAGCTATTCCCGCATAATCTTCGTCTTTCGAACCGCTACTGCGTTGGCTGCCTTCATTCGCCTGAGTCACTTACTTCAGTAAGCTCCTGAGTCTCATTCAGTTGCCGCCTTGTCGCAATTCGAAATCCTGCGATTGGTGGTCTGTGCTTAACAAGCACTTTCAAATTTTGGAGCGGGAAACGAGACTCGAACTCGCGACCCCGACCTTGGCAAGGTCGTGCTCTACCAACTGAGCTATTCCCGCAAATCTGTACTGCTTTTGTTGCTGCCGTAACGCGTAATTCTCTGTCGTTACGGGAGGCGCATTATACGAGAAATCCGTTTAGCTGCAACCCCCCTAAAAGCGATTTTCTTGTTTTTTCGTTTAAGTGCTGAATTTATCGGCAAGTCGTTTAATTTAGCGACAATCCTGACTTAGTGCAAGCTCGCAGGAACGATTTTCGTAGGCCGGGTAAGGCGCAGCCGCCACCCGGCAATCCACAAAATCAAAGCTTAATAAAATGTTCGCGATAGTAAGCAAGCTCAGCAACAGATTCACGAATGTCGTCCATCGCCTGATGCGTTCCCTGCTTGGTGAAGCCAGCCAGGATCTCCGGCTTCCAACGACGCGCCAGTTCTTTGAGCGTACTAACGTCAAGATAGCGATAATGGAAATACGCCTCCAGCTCCGGCATGTATTTAAACAGGAAACGACGATCCTGACCGATGCTGTTGCCACAGATGGGTGATTTCCCTTCCGGAACCCACTCTTTCAAAAAAGCCAGCGTGGCCAGTTCAGCTTCACGATCGCCCATGGTGCTCGCCTTCACGCGATCCACCAGCCCGCTACCGGTATGCGTACGTACGTTCCAGTCATCCATTAATGCCAACTGTTCGTCTGACTGGTGCACCGCAATTGTCGGTCCTTCAGCCAGAATATTCAGGTTGGCATCGGTCACCAGCGTGGCGATCTCAATAATGCGATCGCGCTCGGGATCCAGACCTGTCATTTCCAGATCGATCCAAATCAGGTTGTTTTCATTGGCACTCATGCTATTTTCCACCCTTCAGCGTCACATTCAGTGTGACTACATTGATCTAAAATTGTGTGTATCATAAATGTTTTGCCCATCATGGGCGACCAGGAGCCAGTCCGATTGAGTAAGAATAAACTCTCCAAAGGCCAACAGCGCCGTGTGAACGCCAATCACCAGCGTCGTCTGAAAACGTCCGCGGAGAAGCCAGACTACGACGACAACCTGTTTGGCGAAACCGCTGAAGGCATCGTTATCAGCCGTTTTGGCATGCATGCCGACGTAGAATCTGCTGACGGTGAGATTCACCGCTGCAACATCCGCAGAACAATTCGCTCGCTGGTTACCGGCGATCGCGTCGTCTGGCGCCCGGGTAAAGCGGCAGCAGAAGGCGTGAATGTCAAAGGCATCGTTGAGGCAGTACACGAGCGTACCTCGGTTCTGACACGCCCCGACTTTTACGACGGGGTAAAACCCATCGCCGCCAACATCAACCAGATCGTTATTGTCTCAGCCATCTTACCCGAGCTGTCACTCAATATTATCGACCGGTATCTGGTAGCCTGCGAAACGCTACACGTCGAACCGATTATCGTACTGAATAAAATCGATCTGCTGGATGACGAAGGCATGGCTTTCGTTAACGAACAGATGGATATCTATCGCAACATTGGCTATCGCGTGTTGATGGTATCAAGCCGCACTAAAGACGGCCTGAAGCCGCTTGAAGAAGCATTAACCGATCGTATCAGCATTTTTGCTGGTCAGTCGGGCGTGGGTAAATCGAGCCTGCTCAATAATCTTCTCGGCCTGCAGGAAGAGATCCTGACCAACGATGTCTCCGACAACTCCGGCCTTGGACAGCACACCACCACGGCCTCTCGCCTGTATCACTTCCCGCACGGCGGCGACGTTATCGACTCCCCTGGCGTACGTGAGTTCGGGCTGTGGCATCTGGAACCGGAACAAATCACGCATGGCTTTGTCGAATTCCATGACTACCTGGGCCATTGCAAATACCGCGACTGCAAGCATGATACCGATCCAGGCTGCGCTATCCGTGAGGCGGTAGAAAAAGGGACCATTGCCGAAACCCGGTTTGAAAATTATCACCGCATCCTGGAAAGCATGGCGCAGGTAAAAACGCGTAAAAACTTTTCTGATACAGACAACTGACAACTAAGCTAAGCATCGCTAGAATCGTCCCCCTTTTTTCAGGATCCGGCCCGTATGCCGGATCGGGAACAAATTATGGCCTGGAGGCTACCTTGTTAAACTCATTTAAGCTTTCGCTACAATACATTCTGCCGAAACTATGGCTCACTCGCCTGGCGGGTTGGGGTGCGAGCAAACGAGCGGGATGGCTGACTAAACTGGTTATCGATCTGTTCGTGAAATACTACAAGGTCGATATGAAAGAGGCGCAAAAGCCGGACACCGCCAGCTATCGCACCTTTAACGACTTCTTTGTTCGCCCGCTGCGCGACGACGTTCGCCCGATTAACACCGATCCAAACGTACTGGTCATGCCCGCTGACGGCGTGATTAACCAGTTAGGCAACATCGAAGAAGACAAGCTTCTGCAGGCTAAAGGGCACAGCTATACCCTTGAAGCCCTGCTGGCGGGCAACTACCAGATGGCGGACAAATTCCGCAACGGTACGTTTGTAACCACTTACTTGTCTCCACGCGATTACCACCGTGTACATATGCCGTGTAACGGTATCCTGCGTGAAATGATGTACGTGCCAGGCGATCTCTTCTCTGTAAACATCCTGACTGCGCAAAACGTTCCGAACCTGTTTGCACGCAATGAACGCGTAATCTGCCTGTTTGATACCGAATTTGGCCCGATGGTGCAGATTCTGGTCGGTGCGACCATCGTCGGCAGTATTGAAACCGCATGGGCTGGCACCATTACCCCACCGCGTGAAGGCGTCATCAAACGCTGGACCTGGCCGGAAGGCGAAAGCGAAGGGTCGGTGGCACTGTTGAAAGGTCAGGAAATGGGCCGCTTTAAGCTCGGTTCAACCGTCATCAACCTGTTCGCACCTGGCAAAGTTAATCTGGTTGAGCAGTTGCAGGACCTTTCAGTAACGAAAATCGGTCAGCCAATGGCCATCTCAACCGAGACTTTCGTGACGCCAGAGGCAGAACCGGCCCCGCTGGCGAAAGAAGAGATCGAAGCAGAACACGACGCCAGCCCGCTGGTTGACGACAAAAAAGACGAAAGTTAAACATAGGAATCGCTGCTGTGCGCCTGATTATCACGTTTCTGATGGCCTGGTGCCTCAGCCTGGGGGCGTACGCTGCGACGGCCCCCGATGCCAAACAACTCACCCAGGAACTGGAGCAGGCAAAGGCGGCAAAACCCGCTCAGCCAGAAACCGTCGAGGCGCTCCAGTCCGCGCTGAATGCCCTTGAGGAGCGTAAAGGCTCTCTTGAGCGTGCCCAGCAATATCAGCAGGTTATTGATAACTTCCCCAAGCTGTCCGCAACATTACGCGCGCAGCTTAGCAACCTGCGCGATGAACCGCGCAATGTGCCAACCGGACTCACTACCGATGCGTTAAACCAGGAGATCCTGCAGGTCAGCAGCCAACTGTTGGAAAAAAGTCGTCAGGCCCAACAGGAGCAGGACCGCGCCCGGGAAATCGCCGACTCATTAAGCCAACTTCCTCAACAGCAAACCGATGCCCGCCGCCAGCTAAATGAGCTTGAGCGACGCATTGGTACCGCCAACGGTAACTCCGCGCAAAATCAGGCGATGCAGGCTGAATCCGCCAAACTCAAAGCCCAGGTCGATGAGCTGGAGCTGGCGCAGCTTTCCGCCAATAACCGCCAGGAACTGGCGCGTATGCGTTCCGAACTGGCAGAAAAACAGAGTCAACAACTCGACGCTTACCTGCAGGCATTACGCAACCAACTTAACAGTCAGCGTCAGCGTGAAGCAGAGCGAGCGCTGGAAAGCACCGAACTGCTGGCGGAAAACAGCGCGGGACTGCCGGAAGGTATTGTCGATCAGTTCAAGGTTAACCGCGAGCTGTCTCAGGCCTTGAACCAGCAGGCGCAACGTATGGACCTGGTCGCCTCTCAGCAGCGTCAGGCTGCCAGCCAAACGCTGCAGGTCCGCCAGGCCTTGAATACGCTGCGAGAGCAGTCTCAGTGGCTTGGGGTCTCAAATATGCTGGGTGAAGCGCTACGAGCGCAGGTATCCCGTTTACCGGAAATGCCTAAGCCTCAGCAGTTGGATACCGAAATGGCGCAGCTTCGCGTACACCGCATGCGCTATGAGGACCTCCTCAACAAACAGCCGCAACTGCGTCAGATTCATCAGGCCGATGGACAACCGCTGACCGCTGAACAGAGCAGCATTCTCAACGCCCAGCTACGCACCCAGCGTGAACTGCTGAACTCTTTGTTACAGGGCGGCGATACGTTGATCCTTGAGCTGACCAAGCTCAAAGTCTCCAACAGCCAACTGGAAGATGCGCTAAAAGAGGTCAATGAAGCAACGCACCGCTATCTGTTCTGGACGTCAGACGTTAGCCCTATCTCGCTCTCCTGGCCTGTCGACATCGTTCAGGATCTACGGCGTCTGATCTCATTAGATACGTTTAATCAGTTAGGTAAAGCCAGCATCATGATGCTGACCAGCAAGGAAACGCTGCTACCTCTATTCGGTGCGCTGGTGCTGGTTGGATTTAGCCTCTACTCTCGCAAACACTTTACCCGTTTTCTGGAGCGCTCATCAGCGCGGGTCGGGAAAGTCACCCAGGACCATTTCTGGCTGACAATACGCACAGTGTTCTGGTCGATACTCGTCGCCTCGCCCTTGCCGGTACTGTGGGCAACGCTCGGTTACGGACTGCAGGAAGCCTGGCCTTATCCGTTGGCTGTTGCTATCGGCGATGGCGTAACCGCTACGGTGCCCATGCTGTGGGCGGTAATGATTTGCGCCACCTTTGCGCGCCCCAACGGTTTGTTCATTGCCCATTTCGGCTGGCCGCGAAACCGCGTCGCGAAAGCCATGCACTACTACCTGATGAGCATCGGGCTGATTGTCCCGTTGATCATGGCGGTGATTATGTTTGATAACCTCAATGACCGGGAATTCTCCGCCTCATTGGGACGTCTGTGCTTTATTCTGATTTGCGGTGCGTTAGCGGTCGTGACCCTGAGCCTGAAACGCGCCGGGATACCGCTATACCTCGATAAAGAGGGCAACAGCGATAACATGGTCAATAGCATGCTGTGGAATATGCTGATGGGCGCGCCGCTGATTGCTATTCTCGCCGCAGCAGTGGGTTATCTCGCCACGTCACAAGCCTTGCTGGCGCGTCTGGAAACGTCCGTGGCGATTTGGTTCTTATTACTGGTGGTGTATCACGTCATCCGCCGCTGGATGCTCATTCAGCGCCGCCGCCTGGCGTTTGACCGCGCTAAGCATCGACGCGCCGAAATGCTGGCGCAGCGCGCGCGGGGTGAGGAAGAACCACCGCATTCCACCAGCCTTGAAGGCGCGATTGATGTCGATGAAAGCGAAGTGGATTTGGATGCGATCAGCGCGCAATCGCTGCGCCTGGTGCGCTCTATCCTGATGCTTATCGCCCTGCTCTCGGTCATTGTGCTGTGGTCAGAAATTCATTCCGCTTTCGGCTTTCTGGAAAACATTTCGTTGTGGGATGTCACCTCCACGGTGCAGGGTGTGGAAAGCCTGGAGCCGATAACGCTGGGTGCGGTGCTCATCGCAATACTGGTATTTATTATCACCACCCAGCTAGTGCGCAACCTGCCCGCACTGCTGGAGCTGGCGCTTCTGCAACATCTGGATTTAACCCCCGGCACCGGTTACGCCATCACCACCATCACAAAGTATCTGCTGATGCTGATTGGCGGTCTGGTTGGCTTCTCGATGATCGGTATTGAATGGTCCAAACTGCAATGGCTGGTGGCGGCTCTCGGTGTTGGTCTGGGCTTTGGTTTGCAGGAGATCTTCGCCAACTTTATTTCCGGCCTGATTATCCTGTTTGAAAAACCAATCCGCATTGGCGACACGGTGACGATTCGCGATCTTACCGGTAGCGTGACGAAAATTAATACCCGCGCCACTACCATCAGCGACTGGGACCGCAAAGAGATCATCGTGCCCAATAAGGCCTTTATCACCGAGCAGTTCATCAACTGGTCGCTGTCCGATTCGGTCACCCGTGTGGTATTAACCATCCCGGCGCCATCGGAGGCTAACAGCGAGGAGGTTACGCAGATCTTACTGACTGCCGCACACCGTTGCTCGCTGGTTATCGATAACCCGGCGCCAGAAGTCTTCCTGGTTGACCTGCAGCAAGGGATTCAAATCTTCGAACTGCGTATTTATGCCGCTGAAATGGGGCATCGCATGCCGCTGCGCCACGAGATCCACCAACTGATTCTGGCTGGCTTCCGCGAGCACGGTATTGATATGCCGTTCCCACCGTTCCAGATGCGTCTGGAGAGCCTCGGCGGTAAGCAAACAGGGAGAACGTTAAGTTCTGCGGGCAGAGGCAGTCGCCCGGCGGGAAGTTTGTAGCGCATGATCCTGGCAAGAAATGCCAGATGGCGACCCGTTGGGTCTTATCCGGCCTACGAAGATGCCTCTTTGTCGGCCGGATTAGGCAGGTCGTTTATTCCACCGCCCACTCAGGATTGTTGGCCATGCGGCGGCTGTAGTTCTGATAAATCGCCATCGCCAGCAGCGAGAAGAAGATCGGGCCGCCGGTCATCCACAATGCGCTGTTCCAGTCCCCAGCTTCAATCACCGGCTGGATGATGGTGAACACGTTGGCAAACGTCACCACCAGTACGACCACGCCGGTTGCCAGTAACGTCGCTGCCCGGGTTTTAAAGACCACAAACGGTCTTTCCAAACCCACACGGGCTTTAAAGAACGGAAACGCCAGCGCGAGGAACAGATACGGCAGCGTCATCGAGACGTTCGCCATCAGGGTCAGTTTGTTATAGAACGCTGAAGCCGTATCGCCGCCAAACGAAACCAGCAGAATAAACAGGCTCACCAGCAGGCACTGCAACCACATTGCCGTCGTCGGCATCCCCACCGCATTCAGTTTGGTCATCGGCGCGGGCCACAGCGCCTTTGGCGTTCCCTGAATAATCGCTTTCAACGGCGAGTAGCTGAGCGTGAAAAAAGCGCCGGTATAGGCGAGGAACATAGAAAGCCCGGTGATACGCGCGAACCACACGCCCATCGCCATCGCAGTTTCAGGGGAAAGATGCAGCGCGTTACCTAACGTCATCCCGAGGCTTTTCATCAGGATATAGGTAATATTCCCGAGGTTAACCGAGCTATTGCTTAATACCTGCTGCCAGTTGGTGCTAACGCCCCATAAAAATATAGCCAGTGAATAACCGACAGAAATGACAATAGCGGCAAAGACAATTCCTTTCGCAAAGTTCTTTTCTGGCTTTTCTGTTTTATCAACTAATCCACCCACGGCTTCTATTCCGCCGTAAGCAAAAATGGCAAACACAACAAATGACAACATTGCCAGCCCGGACTGATATCCTGGGTTAGGCGAAGAGATAAAATTAATATCCTGTGCAAAGTGGCCACCAGTTAATAACAAAATGGCGACACTAACTAACAACAGAACTAAATTAAGACACATTACGGCAATTCCGCCTACAGCCGTAATACGAGCAATCTTATTAATTCCCCGGGATGCCACGCAGGTCACCAGAATCATCCAGCCGACGGCAAGCAGCCCCACGACCTGCGTAGGCTCAAGCCCCGCGATACGCCAGTGTTGCGTCATGTCTGCGCCAAATAAAAAGGTTGAAAAAGGTACCCAGACTTTCGCCGCGGTACTTACCATCCATATCACATAGGAAGAAAACCACATAAACGTGCCGATAAATGCATAGCGTGGCCCAACGCTATTATTCATCCACGAATAGATTCCGCCCTCTTCTTTGCGATAGGCCGATCCCATTTCCGCCATCATTAAAGCAAATGGGATAAAGAATAATAATGCAGAAAATATATACCACGGAATCGCGCTATACCCCATTAAATAGAACGCGGAGGGGCTATTAGCAAAACCGAAAACAGACGTAAATATCATGAGGATGAGACCAATCAGGCTCATCTTTTTTATTGTTTGGGTCATCAAACCATCCCTTACTCTGGCAAGCGTTTAACAAACGCCGCTCACCGATTGGCACTGATCTCTTTACAGAGTTCAGCGATAGAAAAATCAACACAGAATTGATACCTGAACGATACCAAATATCCAGGAGTAAATTGTGGCTATTAGAGGGGAAATGAAAAAATATGCTACAAAGTGGCTATTTTACCGCCACTTTGTATTACAGAAGCGTAAGTTATGCGCGATCGACGGTGAATGCGATAACCTCAGCCAGGCTCTCTGCGTCCAGCGCCAGCATCACCAGACGGTCAACGCCAAGCGCCACGCCAGAGCAATCCGGCATGCCCACTTTTAACGCTTCAAGCAGATTGGTATCAATAGGCTGCTGCGGCAAGCCACGAGCGGCACGTTTGCGGTTATCCTGTTCAAACCGTTGCTGCTGTTCGCGCGCGTCGGTCAGTTCATGGAAACCATTCGCCAGCTCAATACCTTTGTAGTAAACCTCGAAACGTTCAGCCACGCGATGATCTTCGGTGCTGATTTGTGCCAGTGATGCCTGGCTGGCCGGGAAATGATACACAAACGTCGGTTTGTCTTTACCAATATGCGGCTCAACGCCCATCGTAAACAGCAGCTGCAGCAAGGTGTCCCGGTCTTCTTCGGTATCTGCGATATTACTGAGATCCAGCTTCGCCGCCACTTCCCGCAGTTGGGTTTTATCCGCAGACAGCGGGTCTATCTCCAGATGACGCTGGAAGGCTTGCTGGTAAGAGAGGCTTTCCGCAGGCGAACAGTCCAGCACCTGCTGGAGCAAATCGTCCACCTCATTCATCAGCCGATACATATCGTAGTGCGGACGATACCACTCAAGCATGGTGAATTCAGGGTTATGATGGCGCCCCATCTCTTCATTACGGAAGCTGCGGCACAGTTGATACACCGGGCCGCACCCTGCCACCAGCAAGCGCTTCATATGGTATTCCGGGCTGGTCATTAAATAGAGATTCATTCCCTGGGAATGTCCAGGGCCGACGAAACGCGTTTCGAACGGGAACAGATGAATGTCCGTTACCGTTGCCTGACTCATACAAGGGGTCTCAACCTCAAGCACGCCACGATCGGCAAAAAAGCGGCGAATCTCCGCTATAATTGCAGCACGTTTTAACAGATTGGGGATGGACGCGCTCGGCTGCCAGGTTGCCGTTTCGCTCATGTTTGTTTCTCCGATTTAAGACAAGGGCACGAAGTCTACTCGTATCGCGTTAACGAGACAAATTTCGCGCAGCAGTAATCAGCGCTGGCAATAGGATAAAAAAAGCGACAGGGGGTGGTTTAGTAATTAAATTAATCAAATTCAATGATAATTCCCCCCTTAGATACGCTAAAAAAATCGAACACGTCAAATTTCCCGCACATCCCTAAGACTATACTATTGTACCTATAAAGGAGCAGTGGAAACGCGTTCATAACCTGTTTGAAGCCGATGAAGCATCTGATTTCAGGCAGGAATGAAATAACAACAATCTGGAGGAATGTCGTGCAAACCTTTCAAGCCGATCTTGCCATTATAGGCGCCGGTGGCGCGGGATTACGTGCTGCAATTGCTGCCGCACAAGCAAATCCCAACGCTAAAATCGCACTGATCTCAAAAGTGTACCCAATGCGCAGCCATACCGTTGCTGCCGAAGGCGGCTCTGCTGCTGTCGCGCAGGATCATGACAGCTTTGACTACCATTTTCACGATACGGTAGCAGGCGGAGACTGGCTGTGTGAGCAGGATGTCGTGGATTACTTTGTCCACCACTGCCCAACTGAAATGACGCAACTGGAACAATGGGGCTGCCCATGGAGCCGTCGTGAAGACGGTAGCGTCAACGTACGTCGCTTCGGCGGTATGAAAATCGAGCGCACCTGGTTTGCCGCGGATAAAACCGGCTTCCATATGTTGCATACGCTGTTCCAGACATCTTTGCAGTTCCCGCAGATTCAGCGTTTTGACGAACACTTCGTTCTGGATATCCTGGTTGACGATGGTCATGCTCGCGGCCTGGTTGCCATGAACATGATGGAAGGCACGCTGATGCAAATCCGTGCTAACGCAGTCGTGATGGCAACGGGCGGCGCAGGTCGTGTTTACCGTTACAACACCAACGGCGGCATCGTAACCGGCGACGGTATGGGCATGGCGCTGAGCCACGGCGTTCCGCTGCGTGATATGGAATTCGTTCAGTATCACCCGACGGGTCTGCCAGGCTCCGGTATCCTGATGACGGAAGGCTGCCGTGGTGAAGGCGGTATCCTGGTCAACAAAAACGGCTACCGTTATCTGCAAGACTACGGCATGGGTCCGGAAACTCCGCTGGGCGAGCCGAAAAACAAATACATGGAACTCGGTCCGCGCGACAAAGTATCTCAGGCTTTCTGGCACGAATGGCGCAAAGGCAACACCATTTCCACTCCGCGTGGCGATGTGGTTTACCTCGACCTGCGTCATCTCGGCGAGAAAAAACTGCTCGAACGTTTACCGTTCATCTGCGAACTGGCGAAAGCCTACGTGGGTGTCGATCCGGTTAAAGAACCGATCCCGGTACGTCCGACCGCGCACTACACCATGGGCGGTATCGAAACCGATCAGCACTGTGAAACCCGCATTAAAGGTCTGTTCGCTGTCGGCGAATGTTCCTCTGTTGGTCTGCATGGCGCTAACCGTCTGGGTTCTAACTCCCTGGCAGAACTGGTGGTCTTCGGTCGTATGGCCGGTGAACAGGCTGCAGAACGCGCTGCAACGGCTGGCGCAGCAAACAGCGCCGCGCTCGATGCGCAGGTTGCTGGCGTTGAAAAACGTCTGAAAGATCTGGTTAACCAGGAAGGTAACGAAAACTGGTCTAAGATCCGTGACGAAATGGGCATGTCCATGGAAGAAGGTTGCGGTATCTACCGTACGCCGGAACTCATGCAGAAAACCGTTGATAAGCTGGCGGAACTGCAGGAACGCTTCAAGCGCGTACGTATCACTGATACCTCCAGCGTCTTCAACACCGACCTGCTGTACACCATCGAACTGGGTCACGGTCTGAACGTTGCAGAATGTATGGCTCACTCTGCTCTGGCGCGTAAAGAATCCCGCGGCGCGCACCAGCGTCTGGATGAAGGCTGCACCGAGCGTGACGATGTGAACTTCCTCAAACACACCCTCGCCTTCCGCGATGCTGACGGCACGACTCGTCTGGAATACAGCGACGTGAAAATCACCACTCTGCCACCGGCTAAACGTGTTTACGGTGGCGAAGCGGAAGCAGCCGATAAGAAGGAGAAGGCGAATGGCTGAGATGAAAAACCTGAAAGTTGAGGTGGTGCGCTATAACCCGGAAACCGATACCGCGCCGCACAGTGCTTTCTACGAAGTTCCTTATGATGAAACCACGTCGCTGCTGGATGCGCTGGGCTACATCAAGGATAACCTGGCACCGGACCTGAGCTACCGCTGGTCCTGCCGTATGGCAATCTGTGGCTCCTGCGGCATGATGGTCAACAATGTACCGAAACTGGCGTGCAAAACCTTCCTGCGTGATTACACAAACGGCATGAAGGTTGAAGCGCTGGGCAACTTCCCGATTGAGCGCGATCTGGTCGTCGACATGACGCACTTTATCGAAAGCCTGGAAGCGATCAAACCGTACATCATCGGTAACCCGCGTACACCGGATCAGGGTCCAAACACCCAAACTCCGGCGCAGATGGCGAAGTATCATCAGTTCTCCGGTTGCATCAACTGTGGTCTGTGCTACGCCGCGTGCCCGCAGTTCGGCCTGAACCCAGAGTTCATTGGACCGGCTGCGATTACGCTGGCGCATCGCTACAACGAAGATAGCCGCGACCACGGTAAGAAGGAGCGTATGGCTCAGTTGAACAGCCCGAACGGCGTCTGGACCTGTACTTTCGTGGGCTACTGCTCCGAAGTCTGCCCGAAACACGTCGATCCGGCTGCGGCCATTCAGCAGGGTAAAGTTGAAAGTTCAAAAGACTTTCTTATCGCTACCCTGAAACCACGCTAAGGAGTGCACGATGACGACTAAACGCAAAGCCTATGTGCGGCCAATGACGTCCACCTGGTGGAAAAAGCTGCCATTTTATCGTTTTTACATGCTGCGTGAAGGCACGGCAGTTCCGGCAGTCTGGTTCAGCATTGAACTGATTATCGGCCTGTTTGCACTCAAGCATGGTGCAGAGTCCTGGATGGGCTTTGTCGCCTTTTTGCAAAACCCGGTGGTGGTAATCCTTAATATTATCGCCCTGGCTGCAGCGCTGCTGCATACCAAAACCTGGTTTGAGCTGGCGCCAAAAGCGGCCAACATCATCGTAAAAGACGAAAAAATGGGGCCAGAGCCGATTATCAAAGGTCTCTGGGCAGTCACTGTGGTTGCGACAGTAGTAATACTGTTTGTTGCCCTGTTCTGGTAAGGAGTCCGGAATGATTAATCCAAATCCAAAACGCTCTGACGAACCCGTATTCTGGGGCCTGTTTGGTGCAGGCGGTATGTGGAGCGCTATCATTGCGCCGGTGATGATCCTGCTGGTAGGCATTATGCTGCCGCTGGGCTTTGTTCCTGATGCTTTCAGCTATGAACGCGTACTGGCATTCGCACAGAGCTTCATCGGACGTGCGTTTCTGTTCCTGATGATCGTTCTGCCGCTGTGGTGCGGTTTACACCGTATGCACCACGCGATGCATGACCTGAAAATCCACGTGCCTGCTGGCAAATGGGTATTCTACGGACTGGCAGCTATCCTGACCGTTGTAACGGCTATTGGTATTCTGACCATCTAATCGCATGCGTAATTATCAGGCCCGCCATTGGCGGGCCTTTTTATTGGTGCAGCACCCCGGTCAACCAACGAGAAAATTCACGCATCGCGGGTGTCTCCGGACGAGATTGCAAACGCGTCATCCAGTAGCTCCCCAGATCAATCTGCGTTAAAAACGGCTGAACGATACGTTCACTGCCAAGCAAGTGCCTGAACATTCTGACCGGTGCAATTGCCACACCGATCCCCGCCTGCGCGGCTTCCAGCATGGTGACGGACGAGTCAAACACCACCACGTTGTGCGTCGGTGACGGAGGCGCTTCTCCGGCGGCCTGCATCCAAAGCGTCCATTCATCACGTCGATACGATCGCAATAACGGAAATTTCAGGATATCCGCTGGCGCTTTAATCTGCGAGGCCAACGTTGGCGAACACAGCGGAGACATCGGCGCGCTACACAAATATTGCGCGTCGGTATCGTGCCAGGCTCCCCCTCCGTAGCGAATGGTATAATCCAGCCCTTCGGCGGCGGGATCCACACGATTATTGTGGGTGGAAATATGTAAATCAATATGCGGGCAGTTGCGCTTAAAATCGCTCAGCAGCGGGAAAAGACAGCCGACCGCAAAAGTCCCCACTACGCCAATTTTAAGTTTTTCCTGAGTCTGTTTTGTGGCAAAACGATCCAGCATCCCGGCCATACGATCGAAAGAGTCATTAAGTACAGGTAACAGACTCTCTCCTTCAGTCGTCAGCATTAATCCTCGAGAGCCACGCACAAAAAGCTGACAATTCAGCTGTTGCTCCAGCGCTTTTACATGCTGGCTGATGGCAGAATGCGTCACATTGAGTTCAATCGCAGCGCGGGTAAAACTAAGATGTCTGGCCGCTGCTTCAAAAGCCCGCAGCGAGTTTAGGGGGATATAGCTACGCGTCATTATCTGGCCTGTTAGAAAAACTTATACCTGCTGCTAAATTTAACCGTTTGTCAACACGATGCAAATCAAACACACTGATTGCGTCTGACGGGCCCGGACACCCTTACGCTTTTAATGACGGAAATAATTTCATGATGAAAAAATCGATATGCTGCGCGCTGCTGCTGACAGCCTCTTTTTCCACCTTTGCCACCGCAAAAACAGAACAACAAATTGCCGATATCGTTAACCGCACCATCACACCGCTGATGCAGGAGCAGGCTATTCCGGGTATGGCCGTTGCGATTATCTACCAGGGAAAACCTTATTACTTTACCTGGGGTAAAGCTGATATCGCCAATAACCGTCCAGTCACTCAGCAAACGCTGTTTGAACTCGGCTCGGTCAGTAAAACGTTCAACGGCGTGCTGGGCGGCGATGCTATCGCTCGCGGCGAAATCAAGCTCAGCGATCCGGTCACGCAATACTGGCCTGAGCTGACGGGTAAGCAGTGGCAGGGTATCAGCCTGCTGCACTTAGCGACCTACACGGCAGGCGGCCTGCCGCTTCAGGTTCCCGACGACGTCACGGATAAAGCCGCCTTACTGCGTTTTTATCAAAACTGGCAGCCACAATGGGCCCCGGGCGCTAAACGTCTTTACGCTAACTCCAGCATTGGTCTGTTTGGCGCACTGGCGGTGAAACCTTCAGGCATGAGCTACGAAGAGGCGATGACCACCCGCGTCCTGCAGCCCTTAAAACTGGCGCATACATGGATTACGGTTCCACAGAGCGAACAAAAAGATTATGCATGGGGCTATCGCGAAGGAAAGCCTGTGCATGTATCCCCTGGCCAACTTGATGCCGAAGCCTATGGGGTAAAATCAAGCGTTGTCGATATGACCCGCTGGGTCCAGGCCAACATGGATGCCAGCCAGGTTCAGGAGAAAACGCTCCAGCAGGGAATCAAGCTTGCGCAGTCACGTTACTGGCGTATTGGCGATATGTACCAGGGTCTGGGCTGGGAGATGCTGAACTGGCCGCTGAAAGCCGACTCGATAATTAACGGTAGCGACAGCAAAGTGGCGCTGGCAGCGCTTCCCGCCGTTGAGGTAAACCCGCCCGCGCCTGCTGTGAAAGCATCATGGGTGCATAAAACGGGCTCCACTGGCGGATTCGGCAGCTACGTTGCTTTCGTTCCAGAAAAAAACCTTGGCATTGTGATGCTGGCAAACAAGAGCTATCCAAACCCTGCTCGCGTCGAGGCCGCCTGGCGCATTCTTGAAAAACTGCAGTAACGAATAAGGAGGCCCGGGATATCGGGCTTCCTTTCTTTCTCTTTTTTTCCTGCTGTCATCTACACTTAACAAAAATCCAGCAAGGAAAATCTTATGCGCATTCTGCCCGTCGTTGCTGCAGTTACGGCTGCATTCCTGGTTGTTGCTTGCAGCTCCCCTACACCGCCGAAAGGCGTTACCGTAGTCAATAACTTTGATGCCAAACGTTATCTGGGCACCTGGTATGAAATAGCGCGTTTCGACCATCGATTCGAACGTGGACTGGAAAAAGTGACCGCCACCTATAGCCTGCGCGACGACGGCGGTATCAACGTGATTAACAAGGGCTATAACCCGGACAGGGGAATGTGGCAGAAAACAGAGGGTAAAGCCTACTTCACCGGCGACCCAAACCGCGCTGCGCTCAAGGTCTCGTTTTTTGGTCCTTTCTATGGCGGCTATAACGTGATTGCCCTCGATCGGGAATATCGTCACGCGTTGGTTTGCGGACCGGATCGCGATTACCTGTGGATCCTTTCACGGACCCCTACTATTTCAGACGAAATGAAACAGCAAATGCTGGCCGTCGCGACCCGGGAAGGGTTTGAAGTGAATAAGCTGATTTGGGTAAAACAGCCCGGCGCTTAGTGGGTGCTCAGCTTCAGACCAATAATGCCGGCAACGATCAGCCCGAGGCTAAGTAAACGCGCCGGGCTGGCAGATTCACCGAGCAGCAAAATTCCTGTAATGGCCGCCCCGACGGCGCCGATACCGGTCCAGACGGCATAGGCGGTTCCTACAGGCAACGTGCGCATTGCCCAGGAGAGCATGGCGATACTGACGATCATCGCCGCAATGGTGATAATGCTTGGCGTCAAACGCGTAAAACCGTGGGTATATTTCAGGCCAATCGCCCAGACAACTTCGAGCAGACCTGCAATTAATAAAACGATCCAGGACATATCAGGCTCCAGAACAATGGGGCCGTCCCCGGTGAAAGAAGCGTTTGCAGGTCGTCCTGCAAAGCTAATGTGTGAAATGGCATTTTTGCCCGAGAGAAAATGAATTTCAACCTTTTTATTCGTTGCATACTAAAAGCAAGAATTAAGCATAATTAGCGGCGTAGTTCCCGCATTTGGCACTCATCGGAGTTCTCTATGATGAGGGGCTTTCTGAATCCAGGAAGTCGATTGCCTCTCTTCTGAATGCGAAAAGGTTATGCTTAAAATTTTAGTGATTGACCGGTGCCACTTTACCCGTACAGGGATTGAGGCCTTGCTTAATCATTCTGGCAGGTTCAGCTCCTCATTTCTGGTATCAGGGATCAATAATCTCCTGTTAGCAAAAGAGCATATTTTGCAGTGGAAACCGCATCTGGTGATCGCGGATTTATACAGTTTTATCAGCGAGACACACTCCAGTCCGCCAATTAAGCCCTTTTTTATGAGCTGCGGCGTCATCCCACTGATTTTATTGCAATCAGTAGAAAGACAGCACACTTCTACGACTTCCCCTCAATCCGTCGTCCATTCGGTTTTGACCAAGCACACCACGCTGAACGCTCTCTCACACACAATTCAGGAGGCGCTACAGCTTCGCCCGCCATTAGAAATAGCCGAAAATGCGACTCCACTGCTTACGCCGCAGGAGGAGAAAGTATTGTCGATGTGGATGGATGGGATCAGTAACAATGCGATCGCCGCCGCACTGAGCATTCATGGCAAGACGGTCTACACCTATAAACGGAATATCCGCATTAAACTGCACCTGGGGAACCGCTTCTCACCGTTTCTCTCGCTACCCGGGAAGGGGAATTAACGGTACGACACGGCGTCGTACCGTTCATGATTATTGCTGAGCTTTTGTCGCCGCACCAGAGATTGCGCTACCGCCTTCAGAAATATCTTGCCCTACGCCTCGCGTGGTATTACACGCGGTTAATACGGAAGAAAGTACCAACACAGAAAAGATCGCAGCAATTGTCTTCTTAACCATAACGTCTTCCTTTTCTAGCCAATATTGTTTGTGTATAGCTAATTAATAATAGACAAGATCTGCAAGTGTGATGGATAAACAATCGTTTTTAAGATTATGAGAGAGGATTAGCTGGCGGCGTGAGAGATTGAATTGCCAAGATGTTTGATGTCTTCACCGAAACCGCGCGCGGTATTACAACCCGTCAGCAGGGTGCTGGTAAATAGGATAAGCATTACAAGACCGAGAAGACGTTTCATCATTCCTGCCCTGGAAAAAGTATGGCGCAGCAACCTGCGCCATAAGATCAAATGGATGTCTTATTTTACGCGAGAAACGTATTCGCCGGAGCGAGTATCCACTTTGATCACTTCGCCGATCTGTACGAACAGCGGAACTTTAACGACTGCGCCGGTAGACAGGGTTGCCGGTTTGCCGCCAGTACCAGCGGTATCGCCTTTCAGACCTGGGTCGGTTTCAACGACTTCCAGCTCAACGAAGTTCGGCGGAGTCACGGAGATCGGCTGACCGTTCCACAGGGTCACGATGCATTCAGCCTGGTCCAGCAGCCATTTAGCGTTATCGCCTACCGCTTTCTCGTCTGCAGCCAGCTGTTCGAAAGTGGTGTTATTCATGAAGTGCCAGAACTCACCGTCGCTATACAGGAAGGTCAGGTTCATGTCGGCTACGTCTGCGCCTTCAGCGGAGTCGGTAGACTTGAAGGTTTTCTCTACGCGAGTACCGGTCAGCAGGCGGCGCAGCTTAACGCGCGCAAACGCCTGGCCTTTACCTGGTTTAACGAATTCGCTGGCTTCAACCGCATAAGGTTCGCCGTCCAACATGATTTTAAGACCAGCACGAAAATCGTTGCTATAGTACGTTGCCATAAGGCCCTCTGAAAATTGTTAACTGGTAGCTAAGCCACAAAATGGCGCATATTGTAACCCTAAATACCCCATCCAGAGAAGATTGGTTATCGCAACTTGCCGATGTTGTGACCGATCCCGATGAACTTCTGCATCTTTTGAATATAGACGCAGATGAAAAACTGTTGGCCGGACGCGACGCGAGACGGCTTTTCGCCCTGCGCGTGCCGCGTGCGTTTATTGCGCGCATGGAAAAAGGCAACCCTGACGATCCGCTTTTGCGTCAGGTACTTACCTCCCAGGAAGAGTTTGTTTCCGCCCCCGGCTACTCGACCGATCCGCTGGAAGAACAGCACAGCGTGGTTCCCGGTTTGCTGCATAAATATCGCAACCGTGCGCTGCTGTTGGTTAAAGGCGGTTGCGCGGTTAATTGTCGCTATTGCTTCCGCCGCCACTTCCCGTACGCCGAAAACCAGGGCAATAAGCGCAACTGGCAGGTCGCCCTGGACTACATTAGCGCGCATCCTGAGCTGGATGAGATTATCTTCTCCGGTGGCGATCCGTTAATGGCCAAGGACCACGAACTGGACTGGTTGCTCACGCAACTGGAAGCCATCCCGCATATTAAGCGTCTGCGTATCCACAGCCGTTTACCGATTGTGATCCCAGCTCGCATTACAGAAGGACTGGCCCAGCGCTTTGCGCACTCCTCCTTGCAGATTCTGCTGGTCAATCACATTAACCACGCCAATGAGGTCGATGAGACATTTCGCCAGGCCATGGTCAGACTGCGTATCGCCGGCGTCACGCTACTCAACCAAAGCGTTTTGCTGCGTGGCGTGAACGATAACGCACAAACGCTGGCTCACCTTAGCAACGCGTTGTTTGATGCGGGTGTGATGCCCTATTACCTGCACGTACTGGACAAAGTGCAGGGTGCCTCCCACTTTATGGTCAGCGACGATGAAGCGCGTCAAATTATGCGCGAACTGCTGACGCAGGTTTCCGGCTATATGGTCCCCAAACTGGCGCGTGAAATTGGCGGAGAGCCAAGTAAAACGCCATTGGATCTGCAGCTACGCCAACAATAGCCTTTATTGAGTGTCCGATTCCGGACACTCAACACGATTACTTATTATTTAAATCCACACAGGTGGAGCCATGCTTTTAATCTGTGCTATTTTAATTAGCGCTGTGCGATTATTCATTCGCAAGTTGTATCAATAAAATCAAATCCAGAACATTAATAAATATATGGTTAGGGAGAACCTGTTATGGCTATAAGTATTAAGGGTATTAATACCGGAGTTATTCACCAAAAGAATGAATTTATTGCTTTGGCATTAAAGATAAAAGAACCCAGAAATAAAGAGTCGTTATTTTTCCTTTCTCCGCTTGGGCTAAGAGACCTGCTTATCGCCCTGGAAAGCAGGCTCTCTGCTAAACATCAGCTTAGCGAAGACGAGCGTGCGCAATATGAGAAGGAATGCGAGAAAGCCGGCAAAAAGATGCACGAAAATATCCCCTTAATTCAAGAGAATGAGTTAAAAAATGCGGATATTAATCGCCGTATTAATTCGCTAATGTTAGTGGATGACAAAGGGGAAAACTTAACATTTTCACTGACACTGCATGATGGGCAAACGTGTGAATTACTGATTAATGAACTTCAGATTCGGGTATTGGCTCATGCTGTTATTCATGCAATAAATAACGCTGGCATGCAGGAATTAGCGTTACGAATCACATCACTGCTGGATTTCCTGCCGCTGTACGATGTTGATTGCCAGCAAAACGATAATCTGGAATACGATTCTTATACACAACCCGAATGGAAACATAACCTGTTTAATCATTATCTGGCGATTATTTACCGCTATACGGATGATAAAGGAAAAACCCAGTTCTGTGGTTCAGTAGTAAAAACACGCGCCGCTTCCGGCAGCAAAGAGGCCGAAGCCATTACTCGCCGTCTGATCGATTTCAGCCCACGGCTGAAAAAACTTGCCGGTGTACCGTGTCAGGTGTTTGTCAGGACGTTAACGGGTGATAAGGCGCAAAAGCTCAATCAGGATCAGTGCCTGCGCGCGCTGCACCATTTACGCATTCAGTCTGCGCATAAGACTCAGAATGCCTGATGGCGCTACGCTTATCAGGCCTACGATTGCATGAGCCTGTCCAGGCCACTTTATTACAAAAAATCATTCAATCTGCATCGCGGCGGCAAGCGAAGAAAATCCCCAGGAGCATAGATAACTATGTGACTGGGGTTTCACAGCGCAGCCAACAAAGAGGCTGGTTGAAGGATGAAGTGTAATCAGTTAGGGCACTTATAAACCTGTCCAATCATCTCGCTGGCGGTAGGAACAAAGCTGGACAGCATTCCCTGTGATGGGCTGCTGACGCCATAAATCACGTTACCGCCCATTGCAGCAGCCTGGTTACGCAGATCGTTTGCTGCGCCACGCATAGAACCACCCTCTTCGCCGTGCTGGCCAGAAAGCCAGTTGCTTTGCTTACCGGTTGCAGTGCCAATCAGTTGGCACTCTGCGCCAGGCTTGTCTTCGACAAAGCGTACGCTTTGTCCGGCTGAACTCAGTTCGTTGCTGGAGCTACAACCCGCCATCAGTAGCGCGGCACCAACGATCCCTGCTAAATATTTCACGTGCATGTCATTCCCCATAATCAATTAGTTGGACCTTATGTCCGTAGCTGAATCATATACTAAAAAGATGACCAAAAGAAAAACCCCCGGACATTTCTGCCCGAGGGTTTCTCATTTTTCGCGAGATACGTATTTAATCAAATAATTCAAGTTGCAGGCAGGCGGCAAGTTCATGAATCCCCAGGAGCTTACATGAGTAAGTGACTGGGGTGAACGAACGCAGCCAACGAACCTGCGGCTTGAAGTATGAAGATTAAATTACATCATGCCGCCCATTCCACCCATGCCGCCCATACCACCAGCAGCACCTAAGTCAGGCGCATCGCCTTTCGGCAGGTCGGTAACCATGCACTCGGTGGTGATCATCAGACCCGCAACAGAAGCCGCGTACTGCAGAGCAGAACGAGTTACTTTGGTTGGATCCAGAATACCCATGTCGATCATGTTGCCGTATTCTTCAGTTGCAGCGTTGTAACCGTAGTTACCGTCACCGGCTTTCACGGTGTTAGCTACTACAGACGGCTCTTCGCCGCAGTTCAGCACGATTTGACGCAGCGGAGATTCCATTGCGCGCAGCGCAACTTTGATACCTACGTTCTGGTCTTCGTTCTGACCTTTCAGGCCGGCAATTTTAGACGCGACGCGAATCAGCGCAACACCGCCACCAGCAACCACGCCTTCTTCTACCGCAGCACGGGTCGCGTGCAGGGCATCTTCAACGCGGGCTTTTTTCTCTTTCATTTCAACTTCAGTTGCAGCACCAACTTTGATAACTGCCACGCCGCCTGCCAGTTTCGCTACGCGCTCCTGCAGTTTTTCACGGTCGTAGTCGGAAGTTGCTTCTTCGATCTGCTGACGAATCTGAGTCACACGACCCTGGATTGCAGCTTCGTCGCCCACGCCATCAATGATGGTGGTGGTGTCTTTGTTGATAACAACGCGTTTCGCCTGGCCCAGATCTTCCAGAGTTGCTTTTTCCAGCTCCATACCGATCTCTTCAGAGATAACGGTACCACCGGTCAGAGTAGCGATATCCTGCAGCATTGCTTTACGACGGTCGCCGAAGCCAGGTGCTTTAACCGCAGCCACTTTCACGATACCGCGCATGGTGTTAACAACCAGAGTTGCCAGCGCTTCGCCTTCAACATCTTCAGCGATGATCAGCAGCGGTTTACCTGCTTTCGCTACAGCTTCCAGAACCGGCAGCATTTCACGGATGTTGGAGATTTTCTTGTCAGCCAGCAGAATGAACGGGCTTTCCAGTTCTACTGCGCCAGTTTCCGGCTTGTTGATGAAGTAAGGAGACAGGTAGCCACGGTCGAATTGCATACCTTCAACCACGTCCAGTTCGTCCTGCAGACCGGTACCGTCTTCAACGGTGATCACGCCTTCTTTACCGACTTTGTCCATCGCTTCAGCGATCAGTTTACCTACGGTTTCGTCGGAGTTAGCGGAGATGGTACCAACCTGAGCAATAGCTTTAGAGTCGGAGCACGGTACGGACAGTGCTTTCAGTTCTTCAACAGCAGCAGCGACAGCTTTGTCGATACCACGTTTCAGATCCATCGGGTTCATGCCCGCAGCAACGGCTTTCAGACCTTCAGTGATGATGGACTGAGCCAGTACGGTTGCAGTGGTGGTACCGTCGCCTGCAGCGTCGTTCGCTTTAGAGGCAACTTCTTTCACCATCTGCGCACCCATGTTTTCGAACTTGTCTTCCAGTTCGATTTCACGTGCTACGGAAACACCATCTTTAGTGATGGTCGGTGCACCGAAAGATTTATCCAGAACTACGTTACGGCCTTTTGGACCGAGGGTAACTTTCACTGCATCTGCCAGTACGTTTACGCCGCGCAGCATTTTCACACGAGCGTCGTTACCGAATTTTACGTCTTTAGCTGCCATTTTCTCTTTCCCTTAAATTCGTATGTTCAGTGTCGTTCGCGGATTAGGCTTCAACAATTGCCAGGATGTCGCTTTCAGACATGATCAACACTTCTTCATTGTCGATCTTCTCAGATTTAACACCGTAGCCATCGTTGAAAATAACGATATCGCCGACTTTCACGTCCAGCGGCTGTACGGTACCGTTGTCCAGGATGCGACCCTTACCGACAGCGATGATTTCGCCACGAGTTGATTTACCTGCTGCAGAACCGGTCAGTACGATGCCGCCAGCAGATTTAGATTCAACTTCTTTACGTTTGACGATCACACGATCATGTAACGGACGAATACTCATTGATAGCTCTCCTTTGAGAAAGTCTTTATCAGTTATGGGTGACGCCGGCCCGTAAACGGTTTCCCGGCTAGTGACCAGAGAGATGGGGATGGGGTTTTGTCCCTTCAAGGGGGCAAGCGAAAAAAATTTTTTATCAGCAGAAAATCCCGTCAAAACGCCGACGCGCCTCACATTTCATAACGATTTCAGTCGCGTCGTCATAAGCAAATTCGATTGTGATACCATCAAAAATCTGCGCTGTAGCCCGTCATTGGGCATAACCGGATAACAACTTATGAGCGGACTGAAACAAGAGCTGGGACTGGCTCAGGGCGTTGGCCTGTTGTCGACATCATTGTTAGGTACAGGCGTTTTCGCCGTCCCTGCGCTGGCTGCGCTCGTGGCCGGCAACAACAGTTTGTGGGCCTGGCCGGTGCTGATTGTTTTAGTTTTTCCCGTGGCGATCGTCTTTGCCATACTGGGTCGCCATTTTCCCAGCGCGGGCGGCGTGGCGCATTTTGTCGGCATGGCCTTTGGTTCACGGCTGGAGCGCGTCACCGGATGGCTGTTTTTGTCGGTGATTCCCGTCGGCTTGCCCGCGGCATTACATATCGCCGCCGGATTCGGTCAGGCGATGTTTGGCTGGCATGACGAGCAACTGCTGCTGGCAGAGCTCGGTACGCTGGGACTGGTTTGGTATATCGGCTCCCGCGGCGCAAGCTCCAGCGCGAATCTGCAAACGGTCATTGCCGGACTGATTGTTGCCCTCATTGTCGCTATCTGGTGGGCGGGCGATCTGAAGCCTGGCGAAATCCCCTTCCCTGCGATTACCGATATTGAGCTTCCCGGTCTGTTCGCCGCGTTGTCGGTGATGTTTTGGTGTTTTGTCGGCCTTGAAGCGTTTGCCCATCTGGCGTCTGAATTCAAAAATCCGGAGCGAGACTTCCCACGCGCGCTGATGATCGGCCTGCTGCTGGCGGGGTCTGTTTATTGGGCATGTACCGTCGTGGTGCTTCATTTTGGCGCTTACGGCGAGCAAATGGCGGCAGCGGCATCATTGCCTGAAATCGTCGTGCAGCTGTTTGGCGTACAGGCACTGTGGGTGGCCTGCATCATTGGTTATCTGGCCTGTTTTGCCAGCCTCAACATTTATATTCAAAGTTTCGCCCGGCTGGTCTGGTCGCAGGCGCAATATAAGCCGGAGAGTTATCTGGCACGTCTGTCTCCCCGCCACCTTCCGCGCAATGCGCTAAATGCCGTACTGGGCTGCTGCGTAGTCAGCACCTTGTGCATCTATATGCTGCAAATCAATCTTGATGCGTTAATCGTCTATGCCAACGGCATCTTTATTATGATTTATTTGCTGTGCATGCTGGCGGGATGTCGATTACTGAAAGGGCATTATCGCGCGCTGGCGGTCATTGGCGGTCTGCTGTGTCTGTTGCTGCTGGCGATGGTTGGCTGGAAGAGCCTGTACGCGCTGATTATGCTGGCAGGGCTGTGGCTGTTTTTACCCCGCAGGCCGGATAAGGCAACGTTGACGCCATCATCCGGCATATAAACACTTTTGCCGGATGGCGCTAACGCTTATCCGGCCTACATACTGGCCAGGCTTACAGGGTCAGTCACGGCGATCGTCATCTTTATGATCAAGACGGTTACGATCGTCATCCTTGCGCTGAAATTCACCATCAAAGGTCTCACCGCCGCCGGTTCCGGCGCTAAACCCCCCGCCCGGCATACGCGAAAAACGCAAATGCGGCAGCAGTTTCATCGTCAGATGTTTTTGCACCGGAGGTAATAGAAGAAGAAGGCCGAGGAAATCGGTGAAAAAACCGGGCAGCACCAGCAGCAGACCGGCAATGATCAGCGACACGCTTTTGATCATTTCTGCAGCCGGACTTTCACCAGCCGCCATTTTCTGTTGCATCAGTAAAAAGTTCTTAAACCCCTGGTTACGAACCAGAGACATACCGATAACCGACGTAAAAATAACCAAAATCAGCGTCATCAGGACGCCCATCACATGGGCAACCTGAATAAAAATAGATATCTCTATGTAAACATAGAGAAAAATTGCAAGCAATGGTATCCAGCGCAAAGGGATCTCCTGTTAATAACAGCCGTTTTGTTCAACTTCTGTTCGAAAAATTATGTTAATCGCATCGATTTGATATTGTGGTGGTTAGCAAAATTTCAAGTGGCTTGTACACTAATATTTGGGGTTAATCACAAAGGGGTGATCCATTTCACAGAATAATAAATAAGGGGTAAATTCCACGCTTTAAGTGATCCAGATTACGGTAGAAATCCTTAACCAGCATATGATCTCGGGTATCAGACCGATGCAGGGGATAATCGTCGGTCGAGAAACAATCGAAATCACATATATCCTGTGTGTTTAGTCAAATCATTGGCAGCTTGAAAAAGAAGGTTCACATGTTAAACAACATTCGTATCGAAGAAGACTTGTTGGGTACCAGGGAAGTTCCAGCGGACGCTTACTACGGTGTTCACACTCTGAGAGCGATTGAAAACTTCTACATTAGCAACAACAAAATCAGCGACATTCCTGAATTTGTTCGCGGTATGGTAATGGTTAAAAAGGCAGCGGCAATGGCCAACAAAGAGCTGCAAACCATTCCTAAGAGTGTGGCAAATGCCATCATCGCGGCGTGTGATGAAGTCCTGAATAACGGAAAATGCATGGATCAATTCCCGGTAGACGTTTACCAGGGTGGTGCGGGTACCTCCGTCAACATGAACACCAACGAAGTGCTGGCCAATATCGGTCTGGAACTGATGGGTCACCAGAAAGGTGAATATCAGTACCTGAATCCGAACGACCACGTTAACAAATGTCAGTCTACCAACGACGCTTACCCTACTGGCTTCCGTATCGCGGTATACGCTTCCATCATCAAACTGATCGATGCGCTGAACCAACTGCGTGAAGGCTTCGAACAAAAAGCTGTTGAATTCCAGGACATCCTGAAAATGGGCCGTACCCAGCTGCAGGATGCTGTACCGATGACCCTCGGTCAGGAATTCCATGCTTTCAGCATACTGTTGAAAGAAGAAGTGAAAAACATTAGTCGTACCGCTGAGCTGCTGCTGGAAGTTAACCTCGGCGCAACTGCAATCGGTACGGGTCTGAACACGCCGAAAGAGTACTCTCCGCTGGCTGTACAGAAACTGGCTGAAGTCACTGGCTTCGCCTGTGTTCCGGCTGAAGACCTGATTGAAGCGACTTCTGACTGCGGCGCATACGTTATGGTGCACGGCGCGCTGAAACGTCTGGCTGTTAAGATGTCCAAAATCTGTAACGACCTGCGTTTGCTCTCCTCTGGCCCACGTGCCGGCCTGAATGAAATCAACCTGCCAGAACTGCAGGCTGGTTCCTCTATCATGCCAGCAAAAGTGAACCCGGTTGTTCCGGAAGTCGTAAACCAGGTTTGCTTTAAAGTCATCGGTAACGACATCACTGTTACCATGGCATCTGAAGCTGGTCAGCTGCAGTTGAACGTAATGGAGCCGGTCATTGGCCAGGCAATGTTTGAATCCATTCACATTCTGAGCAACGCTTGCTACAACCTGCTGGAAAAATGCGTTAGTGGTATCACTGCTAACAAAGAAGTCTGTGAAGCGTTTGTATTCAACTCCATCGGCATCGTTACTTACCTCAACCCGTTCATCGGTCACCACAACGGCGACATCGTCGGTAAAATTTGTGCCGAAACAGGTAAGAGCGTACGTGAAGTTGTCCTGGAACGCGGTCTGTTGACCGAGTCTGAACTGGACGATATCTTCTCTGCACAGAACCTGATGCACCCTGCTTATAAAGCAAAACGTTATACTGATGAAAGCGAACAGTAATCGTGTAGGGTAGTACCGGAGAAGGCACGTCATGATGACGTGCCTTTTTTCTTACTCGAAGTTACTTAAAAACAACAATTTAATATCAACTTGTTAAACAACAAGGAAGGCTAATATGATAGTTTTAGAACTTATCATCGTTTTGCTGGCAATCTTTTTAGGTGCCAGACTTGGGGGTATCGGTATTGGATTTGCAGGTGGGCTGGGTGTTCTGGTTCTTGCCGCTATAGGCGTAAAACCGGGTAATATTCCGTTCGACGTTATTTCCATTATCATGGCGGTTATCGCTGCCATCTCTGCTATGCAGATTGCAGGTGGTCTGGACTATCTGGTTCATCAAACTGAAAAGCTGCTGCGTAAAAACCCGAAATACATCACGATCCTTGCACCCATCGTGACCTATTTCCTGACTATCTTTGCCGGTACCGGCAACATCTCTCTGGCAACTCTGCCGGTTATCGCTGAAGTCGCGAAGGAACAAGGTATCAAGCCTTGCCGTCCGCTCTCCACCGCAGTAGTTTCTGCACAGATTGCGATTACGGCATCGCCAATCTCCGCAGCCGTGGTTTACATGTCTTCCGTCATGGAAGGTCATGGCATCAGCTATATTCACCTGCTGTCCGTGGTCATTCCGTCCACCCTGCTGGCCGTTCTGGTGATGTCCTTCCTGATCACCGCACTGTTCAACTCCAAACTGTCTGACGACCCGATTTATCGTAAGCGTCTGGAAGAAGGCCTGGTTGAACTGCGCGGTGAAAGACAAGTTGAAATCAAAGCTGGCGCGAAAACCTCCGTTTGGCTGTTCCTGCTGGGCGTGGTTTGCGTCGTTGTATACGCCATCATCAACAGCCCAAGCCTTGGCCTGGTCGCTAAACCGCTG
This sequence comes from Citrobacter sp. Ce129, assembly GCF_030334545.1. Lineage (NCBI taxonomy): Bacteria > Pseudomonadati > Pseudomonadota > Gammaproteobacteria > Enterobacterales > Enterobacteriaceae > Citrobacter > Citrobacter sp. Ce129. The sequence goes on along the minus strand of NZ_JAOWDS010000052.1, from coordinate 5,585 downwards.
ATGAACACCACCAACGCAATCCTGATCATCATGCTGAGCGTCGCGACGCTGACGACGATCGTCTGCCGCGTTGAAACTGACTCCATCCTGAACTCCAGCACCTTCAAAGCCGGTATGAGCGCCTGTATTTGTATCCTGGGTGTTGCATGGCTGGGTGATACCTTCGTATCTCACAACATTGACTGGATCAAAGATACTGCAGGTAGCGTAATTCAGGGTCATCCGTGGCTGCTGGCTGTCATCTTCTTCTTTGCTTCTGCGCTGTTGTACTCTCAGGCTGCAACCGCTAAAGCACTGATGCCGATGGCTCTGGCTCTGAACGTTTCCCCTCTGACTGCTGTTGCATCTTTCGCAGCGGTTTCTGGCCTGTTCATTCTGCCAACTTACCCAACTCTGGTTGCGGCGGTTCAGATGGATGACACCGGTACAACCCGCATCGGTAAATTCGTCTTTAACCATCCGTTCTTCATCCCAGGTACTCTGGGTGTGGTTCTGGCTGTCTGCTTCGGCTTCTTGCTGGGCAGCTTCATGCTGTAAGACTTCACTGCAGGGTGCCTTCGCGCCCTGCAGTTCCTCTTCTTCATCACCCCCGCTTTAGCTAACATCCTTCCCTCGTCCGTTGTATAGTGACCACTCTTTAGCTGGTTACTCTGTTCTTTCGAGGTGTTTATGCTTGATGTTAAGAGTCAGGATATTTCCATCCCCGATACCGTTGTGGTGCTCTGTACCGCACCGGATGAAGCAACCGCCCAGGATCTCGCCGCCAAAGTGCTGGCGGAAAAGCTGGCTGCCTGCGTGACGCTACTGCCCGGTGCCACCTCCCTTTATTATTGGGAAGGTAAACTTGAGCAGGAATATGAAGTCCAGATGATTTTAAAAACCACCGTTACACACCAGCAAGCCCTGCTCGATTGCCTGAAGTCACATCATCCGTATCAAACGCCTGAACTTCTGGTTTTACCCGTCACTCACGGAGACTTTGATTACCGCTCATGGCTCAACGCATCCTTACGCTGATCCTGCTGCTGTGCAGCACATCTACCTTTGCCGGATTATTTGACGCGCCTGGCCGCTCGCAGTTTGTACCTGCCGATCGGGCGTTTATTTTTGATTTCCAGCAAAACCAACACGATCTGAACCTCACATGGCAGGTTAAAGATGGCTACTATCTGTATCGCAAACAGATAAGCATTACGCCATCTCAGGCCGATATTGCCGAGGTAAAACTGCCGCCTGGCGTCTGGCATGAAGATGAGTTTTACGGCAAAAGTGAGATTTACCGTAAACAGCTGACCATCCCAGTCACGGTCAATCAGGCTAAATCTGGCGCCACATTAACGGTCACGTACCAGGGCTGTGCCGACGCCGGCTTTTGCTATCCTCCAGAAACGAAAACGGTGCCCTTAAGTGAAGTGTCTGCCGATACCCGGGCGACACCGCTGCCAGTGCCTGCCAGCAATGCTCAGCAAGAGATAACGCCGCCCGCAGCCCAACTTCCTTTCTCGGCGCTGTGGGCATTGCTGATCGGAATAGGCATCGCGTTTACGCCTTGCGTATTGCCGATGTATCCGCTGATATCCGGCATCGTGCTGGGAGGCAAACAACGCTTATCAACCGGACGCGCGCTGCTGTTGACGTTTATCTACGTCCAGGGGATGGCGCTCACCTATACCGCACTGGGTCTGGTTGTTGCGGCCGCCGGATTGCAGTTCCAGGCTGCACTACAGCATCCTTACGTTCTGATTGGCCTTGCCGTCATCTTTACCCTGCTCGCGTTGTCGATGTTTGGTTTGTTCACGCTGCAGCTCCCTTCATCGCTGCAAACGCGCCTTACATTGATGAGCAACCGCCAGCAAGGCGGCTCCCCCGGCAGCGTCTTTGCAATGGGCGCGATTGCCGGCCTCATCTGTTCCCCTTGTACCACAGCCCCGCTAAGCGCGATTTTGCTGTATATCGCTCAGAGCGGAAACATGTGGCTGGGAGGTGGCACGCTGTATCTGTACGCGCTGGGGATGGGATTACCCCTGATGCTGATTACCGTATTCGGCAACCGCCTGCTGCCTAAAAGCGGCCCATGGATGGAGCATGTCAAAACCGCTTTTGGCTTTGTCATTCTGGCGCTTCCCGTCTTCTTACTTGAACGCATCATCGGCGACGAATGGGGAGTGCGCCTGTGGTCACTGCTGGGCGTCGCGTTCTTTAGCTGGGCATTCATTACCAGTCTGCAGGCAAAGCACGCCTGGATGCGCATCGTGCAGATTGTCCTGTTAGCTGCAGCGCTGGTAAGCGTACGGCCATTGCAGGACTGGGCGTTCGGTGCGCCGCATGCTCAACCCCAGACACACCTTAACTTCACGCCGGTGGCTTCGGTAGATGCGCTAAATCAGGCACTGGCACAAGCCAAAGGTAAGCCCGTAATGTTGGATCTGTATGCCGACTGGTGCGTGGCCTGTAAAGAGTTCGAGAAGTATACGTTCAGTAATCCGCAGGTTCAGCAAACGCTAGGCGACACGGTGCTTTTGCAGGCGGATGTGACCGCAAACAATGCCCAGGATGTTGCTCTGCTGAAACATCTTCAGGTTTTAGGTTTGCCGACTATTTTGTTCTTTGACGCTGAGGGGAAAGAGCACCCGGATGCCCGGGTAACGGGTTTTATGGATGCCGCGACCTTCAGCGCACATTTGCGCGATCGCCAACCGTGAGCGACACTTGCAACAGGAAATACGGAGGAGAATACCGTGCAACGTGAAGATGTCCTGGGAGAAGCCCTTAAATTACTTGAGGTTCAAGGGATAGCCAATACCACGCTGGAAATGGTGGCCGAGCGTATCGATTATCCTCTGGATGAACTGCAGCGCTTTTGGCCCGATAAAGAGGCCATTCTGTACGATGCGCTACGTTACCTCAGCCAGCGGGTGGATATCTGGCGGCGTCAGCTTTTGCTGGATGACACCTTGAGCGTCGAGCAGAAATTACTGGCGCGCTACACCGCGCTGTCCGAATGCGTAAGCAATAATCGCTATCCAGGCTGCCTGTTCATCGCCGCCTGTACGTTTTACCCCGATCCCGGGCACCCGATCCATCAGTTAGCCGATCAGCAAAAAAAGGCGGCGCATGACTTCACCCATGAGCTGCTGACCACGCTGGAAGTTGACGACCCGGCAATGGTCGCTAAACAAATGGAACTGGTGCTGGAAGGCTGCCTGAGCCGCATGCTGGTGAATCGTAGTCATGCTGATGTCGAAACGGCACACCGCCTGGCTGAAGATATCCTGCGCTTTGCTCAGTGCCGTATGGGCGGGGCGCTGACTTAATTCGGATTTCGTAACTTTTATGAACCGCATATAATTTCGGCAATACCGACATATTAAAAGGAATTATATGCGTCTCGCGCACTGCATTCTCCTCGCAGGTTTTATCTCAGCCCCCCTGTATGCCAATCCATTAAACGGTTTTTCGTTTGCACATAAAGACTGGGAAGTTGCGTGTGATAATACGGGTACCTGTCGGGCGGCAGGTTATAGTGACCATGCGGTAAGCGTACTGCTCACACGTGCGGCTGGCCCCGACACCAGCGTGTATGTCGAGGTTGCTTTTGCACCGCGTACGGCGAATCAACCCTCCGTGAAAGACGCCACGCTTTTTATTGATGGTCAAAAGCAAGGCGCGCTAACGTTTTCCGCAGAGGGATATTATAAACTCAACTACCAACAGCGAAAGGTGTTTCTGGACGCCTTACGTCAGGACAATACCATTGAGTTTGCAGCAGATGGCGAACGATTACTGCTTTCTAATGCAGGTTCGAGCGCTGTGCTGCTGAAAATGGATGAATTCCAGAAACGCATCAATACCCAAAGCGCTGTGCTGCATCCAGGAGATAAAAACAGTAATGATGTGCTTAACGCTGAGCCTGCCCCACTTATCATCACCCACCCCGTCATCCGCACGCCGGACGTGGAACCGTTAACGACCGCGCAGCGACAAAAAATAGAACCCAAAATCAGGGTCACTCCCGAGATGAATTGCCGCGAACTGGAAGAGGGTCAGGAACGCATTTATTACCGCATCCCGGTGGATAAACAACATGTACTCATTCAAACCGAATGCTTTGATAGCTCACGCACCATCCTCTGGCTAACCAATACTGAACTAACGGCTTCGCCTAAACTAATCACGAGTGATGCCAGTGAATATGAGAACGGTGAGATAGCCCGTTTCAGCGATCCCATTCAGCTCTGGGTCTGGGAGGGTAACAACTTCACCTTGCGCGACGAATACCGCAGCGGCGGACAAGGAAACCTTTCTGTTGGCGGTGTCTGGACGCTCCCTACGTTCGTCAGCATCGTACGTTCTCAGTCTGATGTAGATACGGATAACACGGCCCTAAAAACGCTACATAGCGCTGTAGAGAGCATGCAAAAAAGCGATCCGGGCTTGGAACTGAGCAAAATCGCCAGTCAGTTTCCATTAACCGGTCAAATCACTGATTTCAGGATCTCTTACGCTGAAGACTCAACAGAACCAACCGCGAAACCCTCCCCTGAGATTAGCGATGATGAGTGGCTGGCATTTTCCCGCACAACGTTTAGTGTCGATTCGGAAAATGGAGGCGTGAACTTTACGCTCATTGATCTGGATGACGACGGTAAACGCGATCTCATCATCAACAGCTACGTTGGTGGCACAGGATTATTCAGCTACACCGGCGTACTCAAACGCGGTGATAATGCCTTCGTCGTCGTTAATGGCAAACAGGATGACGATGACTTTGGCGTACCCGGGGCGCTATTTTCGGAGAATGGGCGCGGCGCCAACCAGTGGAGCCAATGGGTTCGCATCAACGGTAAGGTTTATGCTCTCTGGTACAACGGCTTATATAATGAAGAGAAGCTTTATCTGCTGCGTCCATTTAACCCAGACGAGAAGGCTCCCGTCGTAGCCGTCCACTATCGCTATGAATACGATATGAATTCAATCGAACCACGGGAAGAAGGACAACCCCTACTCCCGAAATTGAATACCAAAGACAAAACAAAGCTCATTACCGAACTGAATAAAATGCAAAGCATGCTTTTACAAAACCAACAGGCAAGCGACGGCGTTTCCCCAATCTGCCCAATCCCTGCTGGTACGTTGCAGGAAGACGCGGACAATTACAGTTCAGGGATTGCAGGGAACTATACGTCTGAACCTGTCGCAGCTATTCCTGTCTGGGTAAATGGGGAGTGCCTTATCGGTTCTGTCGAGAGTTATTTTGGTAGAGGAGAGTTCATCACTCTCGTTTCGCCAAAAGATCAGGATATTGTCGGAGAGTATTCAGTTACCGGCACACGCCATGTAGCATCCATTAAAAGTGAATGGATTCTTCGCGAAGGCGATAACGGTGGGCTGTAATTTTGAGCGAAACCCTCGAGAAAACAGCGAAATCGCTGCATAGTTAAGCAACCAACCGAAAAAGCGAGAAATTTGGTTGACGGGGTGTCCGGATTACGGTTTAATGCGCCCCGTTGCCCGGATAGCTCAGTCGGTAGAGCAGGGGATTGAAAATCCCCGTGTCCTTGGTTCGATTCCGAGTCCGGGCACCA
>NZ_JAOWDS010000051.1:0-603836 GCF_030334545.1 Citrobacter sp. Ce129 | reverse complement strand
TAGCGATATTCAGCGGGGTATTCAGGCTGCCGTAGGCGCTCTGCAGGGGCTGGCTGGCGGTGATATTGGCGCGGCGCTGGCGGGTGCATCGGCACCGGAGCTTGCCAATATCATAGGCCATAAGGCGGGCCTCGATGAGGATGATATCGCGGCTAAAGCCATCGCGCATGCGATACTGGGCGGTGCTGCGGCGGCTATGCAGGGGAACAATGCAGCAGCCGGAGCGGCTGGCGCAGCGGCAGGAGAGCTTGCTGCGAATGCGATACTGAAAACGATGTATCCGGGCAAGCACGTCAGCGAGCTGGATGAAAGTGACAGGCAGTTAGTCAGCAATCTTGCGACTATCGCATCCGGTCTGGCAGGTAATCTGGCCGGTGGTGATTCGAAAAGCACGACAACGGGTGCGCAGTCTGGTAAAAACGCAGTTGAGAATAACTCGCTCAGTGGTGATCGGGCCCGCGAAGCGGCGAAACAGGCTGCTGAATCCCTGAAAAATCAGGTCAGGGAAAAGCTGGCTGAAAGCGGAACTGTCCTGCGCTGATTACGTTCGTGGGTGAATACTAGCCGTACCTGTCAGCATACTGTGCAGGGGGAAAGCGGTTTTTTGCGTAGTAGCTCGTGGTTTTACGGGTCATCTGGTAAAACACCTGAATCTGCTTGGGCAACGGCGGGTTCTGGCATAAAATTTGTGTCAGCGAAAATCAACTTCTTGTAAATAGTCATGTGCTAAGCGGAATAAAGGTGTTTGTGCTCCTTTGCTTCTACACTATTTAACCTATGGCTATCACACCGTAATTAATAAAAATGTCGTCATTTAAAAATGGCATGTTTATTAAATGCAAAGTGGCTCCAGAAAATAGTGTTGATATATGTAATGTGTTACAGCCAATAAAACAGATCGCGAACCATGAAATAAGAATGCTATCATTCACATCAGACGCGGCAGGCAACTGCTGGCACACGCATTCACACCGGAGCACCTGATGAACAACGACATTCCGCTAAAATATTATGATATCGCCGACGAGTACGCGACCGAGGCCGCAAAGTCGGTGAGCGATGCCGAACGCGACGCGCTGGCGCATTACTTCCAGCAGTTGATCACTCGTTTGATGAACAACGAAGAGATCAGTGAAGAAGCGCAGCAGGAGATGGCAACCATGGCCGGCGTCGACCCACTGCGTATCGATGATATCGCGGAGTTCCTCAATCGCTGGGGTAACGAGTAGCCAAAGACATGGCCTGTGTTTTACACTGCGCGCAAATTGAGTAGATATACTCTACGAGTATTAGGTTTAATCAGGCGGAAACAGCAATGAACGGAACAATCACAACGTGGTTTAAAGATAAAGGCTTTGGATTTATCAAAGATGAAAACGGCGACAACCGCTATTTTCATGTGATTAAGGTTGCTAATCCTGAGCTGATCAAGAAAGACGCGGCGGTGACCTTCGAGCCTACCACCAACAACAAAGGCTTGTCTGCCTATGCGGTAAAAGTCATACCAGACAGCAAATACATCTATATCGCAGGCGAGCGTCTGAAGCTCACGGCGATCAAGTCATACCTGGTCTACAGCGAAGAAGTCCCTGCTGAGACTCGTATCGACAAAGAAAATGCGGTGCTGTCTGTTGGCGTGCTGATGAATAGCATCCGACCGAAATCAGACGTCAAGCCTGGCGAAATGCGCACGCTGAAAAAGCTGGCGATCACCACCTTCCAGGGGACGACGCTGATTTTCTCGGAAGATGAAATCGATATCGACGAGACGGTGAAACTGCTTAAGGTCTGAAGCACTGCGGGCTGAATGAATACCGAAATCCTGCTCTTTATTGAAGCGGGGTTTCGGTATTTTTATTTCGGCGTGGGAAGAACAACGTTGTGCCAGAAACAGACATCCAGTTGAGTTGGATACGTCTAATGACCACATATGGTGTTTACTTTCTCTGTAATAAATCCCATCGATTACCATAGAGGTCCTCAAAAACAACAACGGTACCGTATTCTTCTTCTCTGGGGGCTTCGCAAAACTGAACGCCAGCCAACTTCATTGCATTGTAATCATGCCAAAAATCATCGGTTTGCAGAAACAGGAATACGCGTCCGCCACATTGGTTACCGATGAATGCTTCCTGAATCTCATTAGCCGCTCTGGAAAGTAACAAATGACAGTCACTGTCGGGGTTCGGTGATACCACAACCCAACGTTTCCCCGGTTGCGGAGTATCTTCAATCAGGGTAAAGCCGAGCTTATTTGTGTAGTAATCGATAGCTCTGTCGTAATCATCGACAACAATCGAAATATATCCCAGACATTTTTTATTCATTTTTAATAGGCCACCCAGTTTCAACTTACTATTTGTACTTGCTATTTTATCATTAACAGCAGCGCTTTTAAGCATTCTGCCAAAAAGTTATTTCCTTACTTTCGTTATTACCCTCCTGACCATATTCCTCTATTTTTAAGCAACAGTCGGATTTACCACGTCATCCATCAGTGTGTAACGTGCTTCCTGGCGTGAGTAGTGATCGATTAACGGTACAAGTCGTCGGAAATGTTCGCTGGCACAATGTTCATCGAGAGCCGCGTGGTTTGGCCATTCTTCGATAAAAACAAAATGGCCCGGATCTTTTTCATCAATATAGAGGTCATATGCAATGCACTGCGGTTCTTTCTTCGTTGCCGATATTAGCTCACGATACAAAGGGAGAACGGTTTCAATGAACTCAGGTTTGATGAAATCTTCGGCAATGACCTTTAACATGCAGCCTCCTGGCTGAAAATGAATGCACACTATGCGATGAAGATATATTTAGAGCAAGACGCCACAGTGTTATTTCGGTCAGCGAGTGAGTTATTTCAGCTATCAATCAGATGATCCGCAAATCGCAAAGGCCGATCCCGGCCAGCGGTGCTTAAGCACTCATTCGGTTGTATGAGCGGAGAGATACGGTTCCCACTTCCGGGTGAGCGTCAGCCGACGACCACGTTGCCAGAGTTTATATAAAGTCTGGCAACGGAGGTGTTATGAGCTGGCGGCCCTTTTTGTATTTGATTATTAATCCTCACCCGATATTAAGCGCCCGGCGTGGTCATCTGCGTCTGGTACAGGGTTGACTTTGCATTCTGTTAACAAACGCGGTATAACAAACCTTCTTTGGATGTTTAGATGTCCATACGTTTAGAAGGTCATATGCAAACAACACAACAAAATGTGCCACTGAAGCGCACAATGAAAACGCGTCACCTGATTATGCTCTCCTTAGGCGGCGTGATTGGCACAGGGTTATTTTTTAATACTGGGTACATCATCTCCACCACCGGAGCGGCGGGAACGCTGCTGGCCTATCTGATTGGTGCGCTGGTGGTCTGGCTGGTTATGCAGTGTCTGGGCGAACTGTCGGTGGCGATGCCGGAGACGGGGGCGTTTCACGTCTATGCTGCGCGCTATCTTGGCCCGGCAACGGGGTATACCGTGGCCTGGCTTTACTGGCTGACCTGGACCGTGGCGCTGGGTTCGAGTTTTACCGCCGCCGGATTTTGTATGCAGTACTGGTTTCCACAGGTGCCGGTATGGGTTTGGTGTGTGTTGTTCTGCGTGATTATTTTTGGCCTGAACGTTATCTCCACGCGCTTTTTTGCCGAAGGGGAGTTCTGGTTCTCGCTGGTAAAAGTTGTCACTATCATCGCCTTTATCATCCTCGGTGGGGCGGCGATTTTCGGTTTTATCCCGATGCAGGATGGTTCCCCCGCGCCGGGGCTGAGTAACATCACGGCAGAAGGCTGGTTCCCGCACGGCGGCTTACCGATCCTGATGACTATGGTGGCAGTGAACTTTGCTTTTTCGGGCACCGAGCTTATCGGCATTGCCGCGGGTGAAACAGAAAACCCGCGCAAGGTTATCCCGGTGGCGATTCGTACCACCATCGCGCGGCTGATTATTTTCTTTATTGGCACCGTGTTTGTGCTGGCAGCGCTGATCCCGATGCAGCAGGCGGGCGTGGCGAAAAGCCCGTTTGTGCTGGTGTTTGAGAAAGTAGGGATTCCGTACGCCGCCGATATTTTTAACTTCGTGATCCTGACGGCCATCCTGTCTGCGGCGAACTCCGGGCTGTACGCTTCCGGGCGCATGCTGTGGTCGCTGTCGAATGAACGTACGCTGCCAGCCTGTTTTGCCCGAGTGACAAAAAACGGTGTGCCGCTGACGGCACTGTCGATCAGTATGCTTGGCGGTGTGCTGGCGTTGTTTTCCAGCGTGGTGGCTCCGGATACGGTATTTGTTGCGCTGTCGGCAATCTCCGGATTTGCGGTGGTGGCGGTGTGGCTGAGCATCTGCGCCTCACATTTTGTTTTTCGACGCCGTCATCTGCAACAAGGTAAGGCATTGAGTGAATTACATTATCGTGCGCCGTGGTATCCGCTGGTGCCGGTATTAGGTTTTGTGTTGTGCCTGGTGGCCTGTGTAGGGCTGGCATTCGATCCAGCGCAGAGAATTGCGTTGTGGTGCGGGTTACCGTTTGTCGCGTTGTGCTATGGTGCTTATTTCCTTACTCAACCCCGTAACGCAAAACAGGAGCCAGAACATGTCGCAGAATAATCCGTTACGCGCTCTCCTTGATAAACAGGATGTCCTGTTGCTGGATGGCGCGATGGCGACGGAGCTGGAAGCGCGAGGGTGTAACTTAGCCGACAGCCTGTGGTCAGCCAAAGTGCTGGTAGAAAACCCGGAGCTTATCCGCGAAGTTCATCTTGACTATTACCGGGCGGGGGCGCAATGCGCGATCACCGCCAGCTATCAGGCGACGCCGGCGGGCTTTGCCGCGCGAGGTCTGGATGAAGCGCAGTCGAAAGCGCTGATTGGCAAAAGCGTGGAGTTGGCGCGTAAAGCCCGTGAAGCATATCTGGCAGAGAACCCGCAGGCGGGCACGCTGCTGGTGGCGGGATCCGTCGGGCCTTACGGCGCGTATCTGGCGGATGGCTCTGAATACCGTGGCGATTATCAGTGCAGCGCCGAGGCGTTCCAGGCGTTTCATCGCCCGCGCGTGGAAGCCTTGCTGGATGCCGGGGCCGATCTGCTGGCCTGTGAAACCCTGCCAAATTTTGCCGAAATTCGCGCACTGGCTGAGTTGTTGACCGCGTATCCGCGTGCGCGGGCATGGTTCTCGTTTACCCTGCGCGACAGCGAGCACCTGAGCGACGGTACGCCGCTGCGCGACGTGGTCGCTTTCCTTGCGCAATATCCGCAGGTGGTGGCGTTAGGCATTAACTGCATTGCGCTGGAGAACACCACTGCCGCGTTGCAGTATTTACACAGCTTAACGGCGCTGCCGCTGGTGGTGTATCCGAACTCGGGCGAGCATTACGATGCGGTGAGCAAAACCTGGCACCATCACGGTGAGCATTGCGCGCAGCTGACGGATTATCTGCCGCAGTGGCAGGCCGCAGGCGCAAGGTTGATTGGCGGATGCTGTCGCACCACGCCTGCGGATATTGCCGCGCTAAAAGCGCGAAGCTGAGAGTTTATCGGGCCTACAGTGAATGATGTGGCGATACGGCTGGATTGTTGATCAGATATAGGGTGCATTGATATAAAATTAAAGAAGGGACTCCAATGGAGTCCCTTTATTCAAAATGCAATAAACATACTTAGCAACACAGGAATACATAAAATCCACAGTACTGCTTCAATTTTAAATCCTAGTGTTAATTTGCAAGGCAAGCCTCTTATTAAATTGTAACCCTCTATGCTCATACCATAATTAGAAATTTTATTATATTTGAAAATTAAAGTCTCCATAATAAACGCGACTTTAGTCAAATATAATCCTGGTGTGGTAAATAGACTTGCATTTTTACATATTATTGCTGTAACAGGTAATGGTCCGATTTCCTTTTCATAGATATCAACAATTTTTTATATGCTATTTTGTTGTAAAAATAAAAGGTTATTATTAATAATCCATTAAGCATTAAAGCAAAGCTAATGATAATTTTTATATCATCTTTATTTTGAATGAAAAAAGTTTTCATAGATAATATGATCTCCTACATAATTACCTAATTTTTCACCAGCGTCCTCGCCATATTTTTCTGCAATCTTACCTGACGTAATAGTAACACCGACCCCTGTAACAAAACACAGAGTAGCACCGACACCGCCTGCTTCTATAGTAGAAATCCCTAATACCCAGGTACAAAGCGCAGTCGCAGCACGCCCTGCAACAGCTCCTGCCAGTATACTACTGCCCTGTTTTAAACCAAACTTACTATATTCTGTTATCGCCGCTTTTTTACAAGCACTTTCACGACCTTTTGAACAAGCGTCATAAACATTTGATGTATATCCGGCAAAATCTAAACCTATGCCAACAAAACCAACTGTTTTCATTAGATTCATTAGTTTTGCCGAGCGCTCAATATATGTAGCATAACCTTCAATATTATCTATTCCCGTTTTATCCCATTTATACATAATTGAACTTGTAGATAAACCTAATGCTTTTTTAATGCTATTATATTCTTCTAATTTAAGCTGGGTTTTTGAAAATTTGTTTAAAACAGCATCTAGCTTTTTAAACAGTCTTGCCCGTTGACCAAAGAATTCTTCCCCCGATATAATTCCTTTGTTGTGGCCATACGTATCTTTATACAACTCCTGAATTTCAATTAATATTTTTTTTATTTCTTCGTAATAACTTTTACCTACTTCACTAATATAACCAAAACCATCTCCAGCATTTCCTAAATAATCACCGAAAAGTTGATATGAAAATGCATCCACGGCTCCTCTGTTATCATGCAATAACTTTGCATCCTGCAAGGTAAGTGGGGCCAGAGCTTTATCAATTCGATCACGCGCTTTTTGCAATGTTTCAATCTGTTGCTGATCTTGCTTTTCAGGATCAACAACAATCAGAATTGAACCAGGTTGTTTTTTCATATCAGGGTTCAGTTTGTGATACAGCTCTCTCGTACCCTCGGGGGGGTTAACGAAAATATACGGCTCATATGTTGATGGCTTTGACTCATAGGGCAATACACAAAATCCCCCATCGACAGGCTCACGAGGCGGTTTATCCTCTTCACCCGGACAATATGGTCCAGGTGCCATCGTGAGCGGTTTTGGCGAGTTCTGCGGCGCTACAGAGACCACTCTGTTTGTGACTGGCTTAGGTGCGGAGAGAACTTCACTCTCATAGAAATAAGTGACATTTGAAATTGAGTTAATAAATCTGCATTTGCAGGGGCATGTGCCAACGCTATGTGCTGTTCCGGCAGCTTGAACACCATGTATAAAATAACCCGGTTGTCCTCCTACTATGTGGTAGAGTTTTTTATCTTTACCGCATATATAGCTATCGCCATGTCGTGCCGTTGGCTGTCCGTCGAGTATATGATTAGTACAACCTGTTAAAATAGTACCACCGCAGGTTGTTTTATCACCGACCCTTAAAAAATATGCAATTCCCATACAATTCTCATTTTAATAAAGTTAATTTTTCCGGATTGCAAAAAATCCAGTCATTTTTCCATGTTGTCATGTAAACACAGTCTTCGATTTTATTTGATTCTTTGAATTGCATATTATTATAAGCGATTAGACTTTGTTCTTTTAAATAGTCATTATGATAATTACATTGCGATTGAGTATGACTTAGAAAATCAGGGAGTCTTTTCTTCCACATTTGATGAAATCTATCTGTAACTTCTTCAGGTATTTTTAGGGTAGGGAATTTTTCATTTTCACTGAAACTGCTAAAAGTATATTTGACGGGGATTATAACTTGAGCCAGATGATAACCATGATATATAATATTGTATTGTTTATCAGCCCATAAACCCGCACTCAACAGCAGATAATAATCATCACTATTTTTGATGATTTTATTATTTTTTACCATTTCCTCAATGTTAAAATCATTCAGTGCATATACGCTCCACTTTTCATTAAATTTTTTCTCTAGGTAAACAGAGTAAATTGATGCTTCCATCTTTGAATAAAAGATTAAAATCCCCTCGATACTTCGATCGTATTTCCTCCACAACGGTTCTAACATTTTTTCGTTTTTATGCGTTGTTTTGTTGTATATCCCGCTGACACGACCCAATACCCATAATTCGTGCTCGCTTATATATTGAGTGATTTGGTTTTCTTCCTGGTAAAAATACATTTTTGAATCTCTCTCATCCGTTGAAAGCGTGATGACATACTATTTTCTCTGTAAAAGTTGTGCGGCTGATCGCATAAGTAATAAAAAAGCCTGAATCCATTTAAGGATGATTCAGGCTTGGAATAATTAAGTTTATCTGTATTTATTTAATAAATATTTTATAAGAATTTTTCCTTCTCTATAATCAAATTAATTTTATCTGGTCCGTTGTTTGATCGTAGCCCGGCACAAATCATGCCGCATCCGCCAGGACAAACATGCCGTACGGGTGGATTTCGAGGTAATACTGCTCGCCGACGTCCGGCTGCAGACGCGTAGCATTGACCTGCAATAAAATCTCCTGCCCGTGCCACTCCACCGTGACCTCATACTGGGGTCCCATATACGCGACGTGGCGGATCACGCAGCGCTGACTCTCTTCACCGCGATCGCTGAGCGTGATCGCTTCCGGACGCACGCCGACCATGCCTTCACCTTGTGTATCAAAGTGCAGCGGGCGCGGCAGATGATAGCCGTAGATATCAACGTATTTGTCGCTGAAGGTAGCCGGGAACAGGTTGGCATCGCCCATAAAGCTCGCCATAAAACGGGAGGCGGGCTGGCGATAGAGATCCTGCGGTGAGCCGATCTGCATGATATGTCCTTTGTTCATCACCAACACGGTATCAGAAACCGCAAAGGCTTCGCTCTGATCGTGGGTGACGTACAGCGAGGTGATATCAAACTGCTTTTGCAGTTCGCGGATCTTGTCGCGCATGCTGCGACGCAGGTTGGCGTCGAGGTTACTTAACGGCTCATCAAACAGCAGCACTTTCGGCTTGAGGATCAACGCGCGGGCCAGCGCCACGCGCTGTTGCTGACCGCCGGAAATCTGATCGACAAAGCGGTCTTCGAATCCTTCCAGATCCACCATCGCCAGCGCCTCTTTGACGCGTGCTTTCACCTCTGCGCGCGACACGCCGAGCATCTTCAGGCCATAACCGACGTTCTCCCCCAGCGACATATGCGGGAACAGGGCATAGGACTGAAACACCATACAGATATCACGCTGCTGAATAGAGCGATGAGTGACGTCTTCGCCATCAATGTAAATCTGTCCTTCGCTCGGTTTTTCCAGCCCGGCGACCAGGCGCAATATGGTGGTTTTGCCGCAGCCGGATGGGCCGAGCAGGGTCACCATTTGCCCCTGCGGGATGGTGAGGTTGATATTGTCTATTACCGTATTACTGCCAAATCGTTTAGTGACGTTGCGCAGTTCAACGAAATTTTTCTGAGTCATAGTGCGCTCCATTACGCCTGGTTTTTGGCTTTTGAACGGGAGGTACGTGATTCACCGATCAGCCAGTCAAAGATGAAAATAATCGCCAGCATCACCACGATCAGAATGGAACCGTAGGCAATCGCCACGCCGTATTCGCCGTCTTCCACGCGGTTCAGGATGTAGGCCGTCGCCACGCGGGTATCCGGGGTGACGAGGAACACAATGGCGCTGACGGTGGTAATGGCGCGCACAAAGCTGTAAATCAACGCCGAGAGGATCGCCGGGCGCAGCAGCGGCAGCAGAATGTGTGTAATGGTGCGCAGAGAACCGGCGCGCAGGCTGAGCGAGGCTTCATCGAGCGATTTATCGATTTGGCCTAAGCCCGCGATACCCGCCCGGATACCGACCGGGACGTTACGCATCACCATCGAGATGATCACGATGGCGGCGGTGCCGGTGAGATACACCGGGGCGCTGTTAAAGGCCAGAATGTACGACACGCCCGCGACGGTGCCCGGAACGGCAAAGCACAGCATAGTGGTGAACTCGATGGTCTTTTTGCCTTTAAACTGCTGGCGCACCACAATCCACGCGATCAGCAGACCGAAAATCGCGGTGATCGGCGCGGCAATCCCGGCGTAGAGCAGGGTGTCGAGCAGTGAAGGCCACGCGCCGTCGCTCATCCCCTGACCGAACAGTTTGGTAAAGTTCGCCAGCGTCAGGGTGTAGTCCACGCCCCAGTTGACGGTGAAACTGCCGTAGAAAATGCTGCCGTAGAGCAGGGCGTTAAAGACAATCCACACCGCCAGCAGTGCGACCACGCTCCACACCAGCGTGACTGGTAGCGGCTGCACGTCGCCCCGGTAGGATTTACCGGAAACGGTGACGTACGAGCGTTTACCAATCCACATATACTGCACGCAGAACACCAGCAGCGAGAACAGTAGCAGGAAGGCACCCAGCGTACTGGCGGCCTGGTAGTCGAGCTGCGAACCGGTGATGTAGAAGTAAATTTGCGTAGCCAGCACGTCGAAGTTACCGCCGAGCACCAGCGGGTTGCTAAAGTCGGCCAGCGACTGCACCACCACAATTAAAAAGGCGTTCGCCAGCGCCGGTTTCAGCAGCGGGACAAACACGCCGTTAAAGGTCTGCCAGCGGCTGGCGCGCAGGGTATATGACGCCTCTTCCAGCGATGGATGAATGGTTTTGATTGCTCCATCGAGGATCATAAACGCCATTGGCGTAAAGGCCAGCACCTGCGCCAGCCAGATACCAGTAAAACCATACAGCCAGTTGGTGTTGGTTAAACCAAACCATTCGACCATAAATTCGGTGATGTAACCGGAGCGTCCCATCATCAGCGTGACGCCTAAACCGACGACAAACGGCGGGGTGACGATCGGCAAAATCGAGAAAATACGTCCGATGATGGCGCTGCGTCTGGCGATACGAGTGGTATAGATAGCCAGTACCAGACCAAAGAAGGTACAGCCGACGCCGACGGCAATCGACAGCATAATTGAGTTGAGGATCACCTGAATGATATGCGCTTGCGACAGCACATTCATAAACGCCAGCGGGGCAAATTCTCCGGCGTCGTTGGTGAACATCGGAATGAAAATGGCGATGCTCGGCCAGACGATAAAAATACCGATCAGAGCGACTATCGCGGTGAGCGAGCCGATGACGAAACGGTCGCCGCCCAGCCATTCCAGGCGAGTGAGCGCCAGGGTCATGATTGCGCCAAGTGCCACAAACAACACGATGGTGGCATAGCCTAAGCCGCGGCCCTCAAGGGTGGCGCTGGCGACGATAAAGGCCATACAGAAAAATGCCCATCCCGCGTCAAGATAATGGCGGTTGCGCTGCTCGCGTCTGGCTTCATGGAATGGACGCACCAGCAACAGGCTTGGCAGCAGATACCAGAGCCAACTGATATTGAACTGTGACCAGCCGTAGGCGGCGAGTATTTCTTCGCGCGTGGACTCCAGCAGACCATAGTCCAGGCTCCAGCTCGGAAGCAGGGCAAACGCCAGCCAGCCGAGCAAAACCCAAAGGAATATCGCATCCCGTTTTTTCACGGGATGGAGTGCAAGTGTGTGTGACATAGCGTTTCCGGTAATCCAGGCCGGGTAAGGCGTTTGCGCCACACCCGGCAAATGAACGTAACGTGGGCTTATTTACCCATCTTAACTTCGCTAACCCACTTATTGATCAACGCCTTACGTACGTCGGTCGAGCCGTACTTATCCATGTCGTAATTGATAAGCTTCAGGTCGTCGAGCTTCAGTGAGTTAGGAGAGGTCTCGGCGGTGGTGTTGGTCAGGATCTGATAGGATTTGCCTTTCTTCCACGCCAGCTCCTGTGCGTCTTTCGACAGCACCCAGTCAACGAACAGTTTGGCGTTGTCGGCGTTGCGCGCGCCTTTCAGGATGCTTACGCCGCCAATTTCATAGCCAGTACCTTCGCATGGGGAGATTAGCTC
Source organism: Citrobacter sp. Ce129 (assembly GCF_030334545.1). Lineage (NCBI taxonomy): Bacteria > Pseudomonadati > Pseudomonadota > Gammaproteobacteria > Enterobacterales > Enterobacteriaceae > Citrobacter > Citrobacter sp. Ce129. The sequence continues at coordinate 591,918 of NZ_JAOWDS010000051.1, read as the reverse complement.
CAGCGGCGCGCCCTGTTCTTTCTCCAGCGAGTAGTCGTGCAGGAAACCGATGCCGATAGCCGTTTCTCCACGAGCGGCGTTACGCGCCGGGGCAATGCCGGATTTGGTGTACTGGGAGACGTTGGCGTTGAGCTGTTTCAGGTAGTCAAAAGCCTGATCTTCACCCCATAGCTGGGCAAAGGTCGCCAGCGCGGTGTAGGCGGTACCAGAGCTTTGCGGGTCAGCAATCTGAATTTCGCCTTTGTATTCCGGTTTGGTCAGATCCTTCCAGCATTTTGGTACCGGCAGGTTTTTCTCTTTCAGGCGCTGGGTATTGACGCCAAAGCCCAGAATCCCGACGTAAACCGCCGAAGAGAGGTTACCTTTTACCTTCGCGGGATCGCGGAATTTCTCCATAATCTGCTCGAGGTTTGGTGATTTATACGGCTGCAGCAGACCCATTTCACCGGCCTGAGACTGCGGATCCAGCGTACCGCCGTACCATACATCCGCCTGCGGGTTTTTCTTCTCGGCATCGACTTTCGCCAGCGTACTGCCCGAGCCGTTACGAATGAATGAGGTTTTCACATCATATTTTTCACCGAAGGCTTTGGTTTCGGTTTCGCACATCTCGTTGGTGGCGCTGCAATACACCACCAGACGACCCTGTGCCTGGGCTGCGTTGCTGAAAGCCGCCAGCGTCAGAGCGGAAGCAATCAGGGTAGAGGTAAGCGTCAGTTTCATTGTTTTATCCTTTGACTGAGAGAAGGGGTAATGCCCGCAATGAGCAGAGGCATCAGCAATAAACCCATAAAGACAGCGGCAACCGAGAGCAAACTGAACATTCCCGACCAGCCGTAATGTTCTATGACCAGCGACAGCGGCCAACCCGCCAACGCGGCCCCCAGATAGGCGAACAGCCCGAGAAAACCGGTAATTGAACCTGCCGCCGCTTTGTGTCCGCATTCAACGGCTGCGAGGCCAATTAGCATCTGTGGGCCAAACACAAAAAAGCCCACGGTAAAGAAACACACTGCCAGTAGCGCGTAGTGGTGTACCGGCGCCAGCCACAGCGCGGCGACGGACACCATCAGTCCCAGCGTGAACAGTAAAATCATCGGCGCACGCTGACCGCTGAACAGCAGATCCGATCCCCATCCGGCAAACAGCGCCCCCAGCAAGCCGCCGACTTCAAACAACATCACCGTGGCATTGGCGCTGAGCAGATTCACGCCGTGGCTTTCCGTCAGCCAGATGTTGCCCCAGTCGTTGAGCGCAATGCGAATCAGATAGACCAACACATACGACACGCCGAGCAACCAGATCATCGGGTTTTTCAGCATGGTGGTGCGTAACATTTGCCACAGCCCCATCGGCGGGCTTTGCTGCTCCTGACGCAGTTCCAGCGGGTCATGACGCCATTCCCCAACCGTAGGTAATCCTTCTTCCCGGGGAGTGCCTTTCAATTGCAGAGTGAGCCAGATTCCCAGTGCCATGCTGATTATCCCCGGTGCCAGCATGGCTGCCTGCCAGCCCCACCAGTGGGCGGCAAAAGCGCTAATCAGCGGGATAATGGCGCCACCGATATTGATCGACATATTCCAGCAGCCCCACCAGAATCCGCGTTCGTTGCGCGAGTACCAATGGGTCAGCAGGCGGGCGCAGGGCGGCCAGCCCCAGCCCTGAAAAAATCCGTTCAGCGTCCAGACCACCAGCAGCAGCGTCAGTGATTCACCAAAGGCGAACAGCACGTTTAAAACGCCGGTGGCAAACAGGCCAATCCCCATAAACGCGCGCTGTCCGTGGCTGTCGTGCCACAGCCCGGCAGTAAATTTCGACAGACCATAGGTCAGATAAAACAGTGACCCGAGCAGGCCGATATCGCCCTTATCCAGACCCAGGTCCGTTTGTAGCGCCGGGAGGACGTAGTTAACGCTTTTGCGCGTCAAATAAAATGCGGCGTAGCCTATCACCATACACATCAGCAGCCGGGGGCGTAGCGCTCGGTATTGTTGGTCTGTTTCGCTGGTTGAGCGTGCGTGCATGGCAGTCTCCGTTTGTGCTGACTATAGGAAAGTGAAAGCAAAAGGGGATGAGAGAAAGTCCGCAGTGACTAAGACTTTTTCCTGGTTAGCGGCTGATTTGTTGCAAATTTGTGGGCAGGTTAACAATTACGTGCGTGCCGTTGTTTGATTCGAGCGTCAGTTCGCCGCCAAGGGCGCTCACCCGCTCACGCATCCCTTGGATACCGAAACCGGGAATTTTTTCAGGCAGAATACCAACGCCGTTGTCAGCGACATCCAGAAACAAACGTTGTTCCCGCTGGCGCAGCGTAATCGACACGTCGCTGGCGTTCGCATGTTTACAGACGTTATTGAGTAACTCCTGTAGCAGGCGATACAGCGTGAAGCGCACCGTTTCGTTTTCTGGCGTATTCTCTAGCTGATAATCAAAGCGACAGCGAATACCGCGTTCAGCAAAAGCAAATTCATTCACCAGATGATGTAGTGCATCTTTAAAGGCCAGTTCATCGAGCGCGGGTGGGCGTAGCTGGCGCAGCAACTGGCGGGTGGAATGGTGAATGCGCCGGGCAAGGTTGTTGATCTGATTTGCCGCTTCGAGCGTTTGCTCAGGGCCTGGCGCGCGTTTGACCAGTTGCGACTGAATTTGAATGGCGGTGATGTTCTGCCCAATTTCGTCATGCAGCTCCCGCGCCAGGCTTTTGCGCGTATTTTCTTCGGTGCGGATCAGCTGTTCGGTCAGCGCGCGTCGTGCCGCCAGTTCGGTTTCCAGACGCTGGCGATAATGGTGCAAATTTTGCGCCAGATGCTGCTGGCGGCTGATGGCGATCCCCAGCCCTATACCCAGTAGCGCCTGGGTGGCGAGAAAAATTTCCAGCTCCAGTAAGTTACTGAACCCGACGCCGATTTGCCGGGCGATGGTGATCATCATACTGCCGAGCAATCCGGATAACACGCCGCCCTGCCAGCCAAATTTCCACGCCATCACCACGTTCGGTAAGAACACCACGATCAGCAACAGGCGCTCGATCTCCGGCGACAGAACCATCTGAGTGCCGATGCCAATAATAAAAAACAGGCTGCACCAGATGATAAGCGAAGTGCGCAGCGGGGGATTGGTGGTATCCAGTCCGAGCAGATGATAGCGGTGCTGCTGGCGCAAAAATTCATAGATCAGATAGACAAACGGCGTTAGCAGCACGCCGCCGGTAAACGACGCCAGACCTATTAACGTCGCCGGGCTTTGAATAAACGGTGAAAGTAGGGCGGTATTGAGCAATGAAGTGAGCGTCACGGCGGCCAGTAGCAGGGTTAAGCGCTGCCAGTAAAGGGGGAATCGGTGCCAGTATGACTGGCCGATGCTCGCCGGAATCAGGCTAATTAATGGTGCAGCCAGCAGGATATAGCCATTCAGTAATTGCTCGCTGTGCAGCCAGAGCAACATCAACACCGGCGGCAGAACCAGCGCGGGCCAGTAACGGCGAGAAAGCAGGATTAACAGCGCGAGATAGACGCCGTGCGGCAGGAATAGCGCCGCTTGCTGGCCGTTGTGGGTCAGATAAAACCCCAGCGTCCACAGCATCAGCCAGCCCGATCCCCAGGCCAGCAGAATAAACAGAGAAATAACCCAATGCCGAAGGTTACGCGACATTAATGCCCCGTCAATAGCTGGTGGTCGAGCGCAAAATGCACCAGATCGATGGTGCTATGGCATTGCAGTTTGCCCAGCACGTTCGCCCGATGAACGTGCACCGTCTTGTGGCTGAGATCGAGTTTGAAGGCGATCTCTTTCACGCTGTCGCCTTTGACCAGCAGATCAAACACTTCGCGCTCGCGTGGGGTCAGTACTTCCAGGACCTGCGCGGGCTGTTCGCCGCCGCGTAGCGCACGCAGCGCATCGGCGCACAGGTAATGCCCGCCCATACCTACCGAACGTACCGCCTGCACCAGTTCCTCCGGTCCGCAGCGTTTGGTCAGGTAGCCGCTGGCGCCGGCATCCAGCGCGCTTTGCACAAACGTGGGCGAGTCATAAATGCTGAGAATTATGGCGCGAAAACCGGGCTTCTGCGCCCGCAGTCGTTTTAACAGGCTCAGGCCATTTTCATCCGGCATGGCGATGTCCATCACCGCCACGTTGACGTCATCATGCAGTAACGCAGGCCACGCCAGGGCCGCGCTGCTGAACTGGCCGATGACGTTGAGATCGTCTTCGAGACTGAGTAATTGCGCAAAGCCGGAACGCACCACCACATGGTCATCCACCAGCACAACATGAATCATGATATTACTCTCTTACCTGATAATGGCGTCTATGATGCCCGTCAGCGCCGCACTGGCAATCACCGTGGCGCGGATATGTAACGAATGTAACAAAATCGCAATAATTTGCCGGGTGTTATAGCGAGTGTAGGCCTGATAAGCGCAGCGCATCAGGCATATGATTACCGGATGGCGGCGCAAGCGCCTTATCCGGCCTACGTTCTGTAATGAGCGAAATAGCTAACTATTGCCGCTTTTTTTCTAAAAACGCTTTGTTCTTAGCCAGAATTTTTAATTCCTTTATCAAATTGTGCCGCAACGAAATACTGCCCTCATAACAAGACAGGGGAGCAGACAATCATGGCTATTTCATCGCGTAACGCACTTCTTGCCGCACTGGCATTCATCGCATTTCAGGCGCAGGCGGTGAACGTCACCGTTGCTTATCAGACCTCCGCCGAACCCGCCAAAGTGGCGCAGGCAGATAACACTTTTGCTAAAGAAAGCGGTGCTACCGTTGACTGGCGCAAATTCGACAGCGGCGCGAGCATCGTTCGTGCGCTGGCATCCGGTGATGTGCAGATCGGTAATCTTGGCTCCAGCCCGCTGGCGGTCGCAGCCAGTCAGCAGGTGCCGATTGAGGTTTTCCTGCTGGCGTCAAAGCTCGGCAACTCCGAAGCGCTGGTGGTGAAGAAAAACATCAGTAAACCGGAAGATTTGATTGGTAAGCGCATTGCCGTGCCGTTTATCTCCACCACCCATTACAGCCTGCTGGCGGCGTTGAAACATTGGGGTATCAAAGCGGGGCAGGTTGAGATTGTGAACCTGCAACCACCGGCGATTATTGCCGCCTGGCAGCGCGGAGATATTGATGGTGCGTATGTCTGGGCGCCTGCGGTCAACGCGCTGGAAAAAGACGGTAAGGTGTTAACCGACTCCTCGCAGGTTGGCGAGTGGGGCGCGCCGACGCTGGACGTGTGGGTGGTGCGCAAAGATTTTGCCCAGAAGCATCCTGAAGTGGTGAAAGCCTTTGCCAAAAGCGCTATCGATGCGCAGCAGCCCTATATCGCTAATCCTGATGAATGGCTGAAGCAGCCGGAAAATATCCGCAAACTGTCGCGTTTAAGCGGGGTACCGGAGGCGGATGTGCCAGGGCTGGTGAAAGGAAATACTTATTTGACGGCGCAGCAGCAAACCGCGGAGTTAACCGGGCCGGTGAATAAAGCGATTATCGATACCGCGCAGTTCCTCAAAGAGCAGGGCAAAGTTCCTGCGGTCGCGACGGATTACAGTCAGTACGTGACCGATCGCTTCGTGCAATAAATAAGGAGGCGCTGATGCTGCAAATTTCTCATCTTGCTGCCAGCTACGGTGGAAAATCGGCGCTGGAGGATATCAACCTGACGCTCGATAGCGGTGAACTGCTGGTGGTACTCGGACCTTCCGGTTGCGGGAAAACCACGTTGTTAAATCTGATTGCCGGGTTTGTGCCGTATCAGCATGGCAGCATTACGTTGGCGGGTAAAAAAGTTGAAGGTCCAGGCGCTGAGCGCGGGGTTGTATTCCAAAACGAAGGACTGCTGCCCTGGCGCAACGTGCAGGATAACGTAGCCTTCGGGCTGCAACTTGCGGGGGTGGAGAAGTCCCAACGCCAACGAATCGCTAAGGAGATGTTGCAGAAAGTCGGGCTGGAGGACGCGGGGAAACGCTTTATCTGGCAACTTTCCGGTGGGCAGCGTCAGCGCGTCGGCATTGCGCGGGCGCTGGCGGCCAACCCGCAGCTATTGCTGCTGGATGAACCCTTTGGCGCGCTCGACGCTTTTACCCGCGAGCAGATGCAAACCCTGTTGCTGAAGCTGTGGTATGAGACCGGCAAACAGGTGCTGCTGATTACCCACGATATCGAAGAAGCCGTGTTTATGGCGACGGAGCTGGTATTGCTGTCGCCGGGCCCAGGCCGGGTGCTGGAGCGTCTGCCGCTGAATTTTGCCCGTCGCTTTGTGGCCGGAGAGTCGAGCCGCAGCATTAAGTCCGACCCGCAGTTTATCGCCATGCGCGAGTATGTGTTAGGTCGGGTCTTTGAACAACGGGAGGCATTCTCATGAGCGTGGTGATTAATGATAAACCCCGCCGCCAGCGCGCACTCAACTGGCGCTGGCCGTTCTCGCGGCAGATTACCTTAAGCCTCGGTACGCTGGCCGTCATTCTGGCGGTGTGGTGGACGGTGGCGGCGCTGCAGTTAATCAGTCCGCTGTTTTTACCCCCACCGGGGCAGGTTTTGCAAAAATTGATAGTCATTGCCGGTCCGCAGGGATTTATGGATGCCACGCTGTGGCAGCATCTGGCGGCGAGTCTGACGCGTATTGTTATCGCGCTGCTGGCGGCGGTGCTGCTGGGCGTTCCGGTTGGGATCGCGATGGGGCTGAGTCCGACGATGCGCGGCATTCTCGATCCGATCATTGAGCTGTATCGTCCGGTTCCGCCCCTGGCCTATCTCCCGTTGATGGTCATTTGGTTTGGCATCGGTGAAACCTCCAAGATCTTGCTGATCTATCTGGCGATTTTCGCCCCTGTAGCGATGTCGGCGCTGGCGGGAGTGAAAAGCGCGCAGCAGGTGAGAGTGCGCGCCGCGCAGTCGCTGGGGGCCAGCCGTAAGCAGGTGCTGTGGTTTGTTATTTTGCCGGGGGCATTACCGGAGATCCTCACCGGGTTACGTATCGGACTTGGCGTGGGCTGGTCGACGCTGGTGGCAGCAGAGCTGATTGCCGCCACGCGAGGCTTAGGATTTATGGTGCAGTCTGCCGGTGAGTTTCTGGCAACGGATGTGGTGCTGGCGGGGATCGCGGTGATTGCCGTTATCGCGTTTATTTTAGAACTGGGTCTGCGCGCGCTTCAGCGCCGCCTGACGCCCTGGCATGGAGAATTACAATGAGTGAACGTCTGAGCATAACCCCGCTGGGACCGTACATTGGCGCACAAATTAGCGGCGCGGATTTAACGCGTCCGCTGAGCGATAATCAGTTTGAACAGCTTTATCACGCGGTATTGCGCCACCAGGTGGTGTTCCTGCGTGAGCAGGTGATTACGCCGCAACAGCAGCGCGCACTGGCGTTGCGTTTCGGCGATCTGCATATTCACCCGGTCTATCCGCATGCCGAAGGGGTAGAAGAGATTATCGTACTGGATACTCATAACGACAATCCGCCGGATAACGACAACTGGCACACCGATGTCACCTTTATTGACACGCCGCCTGCCGGGGCGATTCTGGCTGCAAAAGAGCTGCCATCGACCGGGGGAGACACCCTGTGGACCAGTGGGATTGCCGCTTATGATGCGTTGTCTGAGCCGTTTCGCCAGTTGCTGAGCGGCCTGCGGGCAGAACATGATTTTCGTAAATCATTTCAGGAATATAAATACCGCAAGACGCCAGAGGAGCATCAGCGCTGGCTGGAAGCGGTGGCGAAGCATCCGCCCCTGTTGCATCCGGTGGTGCGTACGCATCCGGTGAGCGGGAAGCAGGCGCTGTTCGTGAATGAAGGATTTACCACGCGAATTGTCGATGTCACGGAAAAAGAGAGCGAGGCGTTACTGAGTTTTTTATTCGCGCATGTCACTAAACCGGAGTTTCAGGTGCGCTGGCGTTGGCAGCCCAACGATGTGGCGATTTGGGATAATCGCGTGACGCAGCATTATGCGAATGCGGATTATCTGCCACAGAGGCGCATTATGCACCGGGCGACAATTTTGGGAGACAAGCCGTTTTATCGGGCGGGATGATTGCCGGCGGCGATTGACTTACCGGGCCTACGATCTGTAGGCCGGATAAAGCGAAACCGCCATCCGGCAACAATGTGATTAGCGCAGGATTTTTTTCTCAGCCAGATCCAGTGCGAAGTAGCTGAAGATCAGATCCGCGCCAGCGCGTTTGATCGAGCCTAAGCTTTCCAGCACCACTTTCTCTTCATCTATAGCACCCGCCATCGCCGCGAATTTGATCATCGCGTATTCACCGCTGACCTGATAAGCGCCAATCGGCAGCTCGGTGCGCTCGCGGATATCGCGCAGAATATCGAGGTAGGCGCCAGCCGGTTTGACCATCAGGCAGTCTGCACCCTGGGCTTCATCCAGCAGCGATTCGCGGATCGCCTCCCGACGGTTCATCGGGTTCATTTGGTAGGTTTTACGATCGCCTTTCAGCGCGGTGCCTGCGGCTTCACGGAACGGGCCGTAGAAAGAAGAGGCAAATTTGGTGGAGTAGGACATGATCGCGGTATCGATGAAGCCCGCGGCGTCCAGCGCCTGGCGAATAGCCTGCACCTGGCCGTCCATTGCGGCGGAAGGGGCGATGAAATCTGCGCCCGCTGCGGCGGCAACGACTGCCTGTTTGCCGAGGTTAGCCAGGGTTAAATCGTTATCAACGCCGTGTTCGCATAATACGCCGCAGTGACCGTGCGAGGTGTATTCACAGAAGCAGGTGTCGGACATGACGATCATTTCCGGTACGGTCTGCTTACAGATACGCGACATGCGCGCCACCAGACCGTCTTCTTTCCAGGCATCGCTGCCGGTGTCATCGGTGTGATGAGAAATGCCGAAGGTCATGACCGAGCGGATGCCTGCATTAGCAATGCGTTCAATCTCGCGCGCCAGGTGTTTCTCCGGAATGCGCATCACGCCGGGCATGGCGTCAATAGCTTTGTAATCGTCGAGTTCTTCTTCAACAAAGATCGGCAACACCAGGTCATTTAAGCTCAGTGTTGTCTCTTCAAACATAGCGCGCAGCGCAGGTGATTTGCGCAGGCGGCGAGGGCGTTGGATTAGGTCTGTCATGGTATGCCTGATGTTTGTGGAATCGAAGGCCGTAGTATACCCGAACCTGAGGGCGGGTGGTTTACGAAAGTTGGCGTTATATCTGGATTTTACGTGGTGCAAGGCTGAATCATTAGAGCAATTTATTCACATGCATGGCAATTTATTCATATTCATTATTTTGTTTGTTTTCGTTTTTATTATTTTAAATATCGATGTATTTATTTGTTTAGCGCGGAATATAACTCTCGACTATTTATTTTTTATTTATTTGAATATTGGGTGAATCATTTGATAATTATATGTATTAGAAGATGTGTGTTTTGTATCTCATTGAAAGTTATTGTGTTTTTGTTAACTCCTTTTGGCTGGCGTAATTCATGATGTTGTCCGGTTTCGGACAGCGGACAAAGAATAATTGAACCTTTCCGTTGTGAAACCGCATAATCGGTCCTGCGAAACATAAAATGTTTTCTTTGCATTGATAATTGATGGATCAACTATATTACGTCCCTGAGGAGGGATGACAAATGCACACTTGGAAAAAGAAACTTGTAGTCTCACAATTAGCATTAGCCTGCACTTTGGCAATCACTTCTCAGGCGAATGCTTCTACTGATATTTCTGGAACCACGTACACAACGTTCACCCATTATAATGACGCATCTTATGCTGATGGCGTTTACTACGATGGATATGTCGGTTGGAACAATTACGATACTGATAGTATTTATAACGGTGATATTTATCCGGTAATCAATAACGCTACTGTTAACGGCGTTATTTCTACTTATTATCTGGATGATGGACTGTCAACTAACAGCAATAACAACAGCCTGACGATTAAAAACAGTACCATTCACGGTATGGTGACTTCCGAGTGTATGACCACGGATTGTACTAACCGTACGGGTACCGACTATTACTACGATCGTCTGGCGATGAACGTCATCAACTCCACTATCGATGACAACTACGAACATTATACCTACAACGGTACCTATAACGACGCAGCTGATACACACGTTGTCGACGTTTATAACCTGGGTACGGCGATCACTCTGGATCAAGAAGTTGATCTGTCTATCTCCAACAACTCTCACGTTGCGGGTATTACGCTGACTCAGGGTTATGAGTGGGAAGATATTGACGATAACACCGTCAGCACTGGCGTAAACAGCGGCGAAGTGTTTAACAACACCATCGCAGTTACCGATTCTACCGTGACCTCTGGCTCATGGTCTGATGAAGGTACCTCCGGTTGGTTTGGCAACACCAGCAATGCAAGCGACTACAACGGTAACGGCTGGAACGCTAATGATGTCGCATTAGCGGTTATTGCTCATCCGGATGCTGATAACGCGATGCAGACCACTGCCACGTTTGATAACGCTACGCTGATGGGCGATGTGCTGTTCTCCAGCAACTTTGACGAGAACTTCTTCCTGAACGGTGCTGATACTTATCGTGATACCGATACCGATCTGGATACCAACGGCTGGGATGGTACTGACCGTCTGGATCTGACCCTGAACAACGGCAGTAAGTGGGTTGGCGCGGCCATGTCCGTACATCAGGTTGATGTTGATGGTGACGGCGTTTACGACAGCTATGCTGCAGGCACTGAAGCCACTGCAACGCTGATCGACATCGCTGCCAACAGCCTGTGGCCTTCTTCAACCTACGGTATCGATAGCGACACAACCTCTTATGACGAAAATGGTCATGTGGTTGGCAACGCTGTTTACCAGAGCGGTCTGTTCAACGTCACGCTGAACGGCGCTTCACAGTGGGATACCACCAAAACGTCTCTGATCGACACCCTGAGCATCAATAGCGGTTCCGTCGTCAACGTGGGTGATTCTTCCCTGATTTCTGACTCTATCTCTCTGACCGGTGCTTCTGCACTGAACATCAACGAAGATGGTCATGTTGCGACGGATACGCTGTCTATCGACAACAGTATCGTCACGATTGCTGATGATGTTGCTGCTGGCTGGGGTGTCGGTAGTGCTGCGCTGTATGCCAACACCATCAACGTTACCAACAACGGTGTTCTGGATGTGGGCAACAGCACGGGCGATGCACTGCAGGTTGATACGCTGAATCTGACCAGCTACACCGACGCTTACAACCATGTTAATGCGGGTGTTTTCGACATCAACAGCACTAACTATGTACTGAATGCTGACCTGACCAACGATCGTACCAACGATACGACCCAGGCTAACTACGGTTATGGCGTGATCGCGATGAACTCTGATGGTCATCTGACTATCAATGGTAACGGCGATTCCGACACCTCAGGCGATCAGTCTGAAGTTGATAACTACGGTGACCACGTAGCGGCAGCAACCGGTAACTATAAAGTTCGCATCGATAACGCGACTGGTGCGGGTTCTGTTGCGGATTACAAAGGTAACGAGCTGATCTACGTTAACGACACGAATAGCAACGCGACCTTCTCTGCAGCTAACAAAGCTGACCTCGGCGCTTACACCTATCAGGCTCAGCAGCAGGGTAACACCGTTGTTCTGCAGCAGATGGAACTGACCGACTACGCGAACATGGCGCTGAGCATCCCGTCTGCCAACACCAATATCTGGAACCTGGAACAAGACACCGTCGGTACTCGTCTGACTAACGCGCGTCATGGTCTGGTTGATAACGGCGGCGCATGGGTGAGCTACTTCGGTGGTAGCTTCGATGCAGCCACCGGCACCATTAACTACGATCAGGACGTTAACGGCATCATGGTCGGTGTTGACTCCAAAATTGATGGTAACAACGCTAAGTGGATTGTCGGTGCCGCAGCAGGCTTCGCGAAAGGTGATATGAGCGACCGTACCGGTCAGGTGGATCAGGACAGCCAGACTGCCTACATCTACTCTTCTGCACATTTCGCCAACAACATCTTTGTTGACGGTAACTTGAGCTACTCTCACTTCAACAACGATCTGTCTGCCAACATGAGCAACGGTCAGTATGTTGATGGCAGCACATCTTCTGATGCCTGGGGCTTTGGCTTGAAACTGGGTTATGACCTGAAGCTGGGTGATGCAGGTTATGTAACGCCTTACGGTAGCGTATCCGGTCTGTTCCAGTCTGGTGATGACTATAAGCTGAGCAACGACATGAAAGTTGACGGTCAGTCTTATGACAGCATGCGTTATGAACTCGGTGTAGATGCAGGTTATACCTTCGCCTACAGCGACGACCAGGCGCTGACCCCGTACTTCAAACTGGCCTACGTTTACGACGACTCTAACAACGATTCTGATATAAACGGTGACTCTATCGACAACGGCGTAGAAGGTTCTGCAGTACGTGTTGGACTGGGTACTCAGTTCAGCTTCACCAAGAACTTCAGCGCCTACACCGATGCTAATTACCTCGGTGGCGGTGATGTCGATCAAGACTGGTCTGCAAACGTTGGTGTTAAATATACCTGGTAAGTACTTTCTCACTGAGAAATATAAGGTAATTTAATTCAGAATAATGCCCGTCACGGATTTGACGGGCATTTATTGCAAGGAATGCGCTCATGCTATCTATAAATAAACCTCTTCTTGAATTTGGTAAGCTTGATAAATGTTTGGCAAAATATGGAAAACACTTTGAGTGTGATAACGATAAAGAAATAATATATTCCAGTGATATAAATAGCGACGATACTTTTGTTATTTTAAGTGGTGTAGTTTCCCTGCGTAGAGGGGAAAACGTGCTGGTCGGGATTGCACAGGCGCCTTTTATTATGGGCCTTTCCGATGGCGTGATGAAAACAGATGTACAATACAGATTAATGACCGAAAGTAATTGTACGGGATACCACCTACCTGCTTCGCAAACGATAAATATAATTGAACAATGCCAGCTTTGGCGGGAAGCCTTTTGCTGGTTAGCCTGGCAAAACTCCATCCTTGAATTGCGCGATCTGCAGCTGATCGGCAATAACTCCTACGATCAGATCCGCGCCACGCTGATATCCATGACGAAATGGGACGATGTGCTGCGTTCACGTATCGGCGTCATGAACTATATTCACCAACGCACACGCATTTCACGCTCAGTTGTTGCTGAGGTTCTCGCGGCACTGCGTAAAGGTGGTTACATTGAAATGAATAAAGGCAAACTGGTAGGCATTAACCGTTTGCCTTTTGAGTATTGAATCAGGATGCGGGAATAACCTGCGGTTTGTTCCCGCTCAACTCTGCAACCAGATCGTTGATACCGTCGCTCATATTGGTAAAACGGGTTAGCGGAGAACGGGTCACCACGATAAACGCCCCGACGTTTTGCTGCGGGATCATCGCCATATAGGTAATGAATCCGCCGCCGCCACCGGTTTTTTGAATAATGCCCGGTCGCCCATTCTTCGGCGCCATATAGACCCAGCCCAAACCTAGCGCATCGGCTTTGCCCGGCACATCCATCCCTATCACTTTGGTTAGCTGCGTACGCTGATAAATCAGCGTCTGCATACGGTCAGCCTGCTGGCTACGATGGTAAAAATCAGAAGAGAGATACTGCTGCATCCAGCGCATCATATCGCCAGGCGTTGAATAGACGCCGCCACTGCCCATCGCTGCCAGCGTATTGTTACAGGGGCTGGCGCCCTTTTCCGCGACCATCAGGCGTTTGCACTGATCGGGGGACGGGGTGAAGGTGGTGTCTTTCATTCCCAGCGGACGGGTGATTTTTTCTTCAAACAGCTGCGGATAAGGCTTACCGGACGCGGCTCCCAGCGCATCAGCCAGCAGGTCAAACGCCAGGTTGGAATAAGAAGCCTGCGAGCCTGGTGCAGCTTTAAGCGTGGCGGTTGAGAGATAGCTCCAGCGCTGTTCGCGGGTTGGCCAGACAAACACCGGGCGCTTGGCCGCGCCGCCAGGCTGTTCGCGTGGCAGCGCGCTGGTATGTGTCGCCAGATTCACCAGCGTAATCGGCGTGCCCTGATAAGTCGGCACGCGCGCGCCAGGTGGCGCATATTTACTCAATGGATCGTTGAGTTTAACCGTACCCTGATCGAGTAATTTTACCAGCATTTCGCTGGTCATTAATTTAGTGATTGAGGCAATTCGAATTACGGAATCCAGCTGCGGATGTACGTTATTGCCGGGGCGTGTTTCGCCGAAACTGCGAAATACTCGCTGATTACCATCAATCACCACCAGTGCCATCCCCGTAGCACCACTGCCGTAAAATATATGGTCGGCATAGCGATCGACGATATCAGAGGCGAAGACCGGATCGGTTATAGGCTGTGCCGCCTGGACAGATGTCAATGACGCCGCACACAGCGCGGCAGAAAAAAGCAGACTACGTTTCAACGGTGGTGTCCATGAGTTAGAGAAAGTGAAAAAGGATGTCGTGCGTATGCGTATTTATACTACTCATCGGCGTATTGCAAAGCGCTTATCAGCCAATGATAGTGTGAAAAACGTAACGATGAGTAAACGCGAGCGTTTCCCCGATTATGGATGTTCGCTTTTGTGATCTCACGCTGTGATAATCTGCACTTGCTGGAACGTTGTCGAGTGTGAAAACCACAGAAACAATTCTTCATAACCCAGGTGCGAACTAAGCGCTGCGGTTCTGGTCACACTTGTCGGTTTCAGCTTGTGTTTTTGGGCGTAAGCCGTCTTGCCGCCGCTCTTCACGGTGGCAAATACACAGCAGTCGTCATAACGATAAGAAGTTAGCAGGAGAGCATTATGTTTAAGTCTTTTTTCCCAAAGCCGGGGCCGTTCTTTATTTCGGCATTTATTTGGGCACTGGTCGCTGTTGTATTCTGGCAAGCAGGTGGGGGAGCCTGGGTTGCACACATTACCGGCGCGTCGGGAGACGTACCGATTAGCGCGGCCCGTTTCTGGTCGCTGGATTACCTGATTTTTTATGCGTACTACACTCTTTGCGTTGGAGTGTTCGCGCTGTTCTGGTTTCTCTACAGCCCGCACCGCTGGCAGTACTGGTCCATACTCGGCACGTCGCTGATTATTTTCGTGACCTGGTTTCTGGTTGAAGTTGGCGTTGCCGTCAACGCCTGGTATGCGCCATTTTATGATTTGATTCAATCCGCGCTCAGCGCACCGCATAAGGTGAAGATTGAGCAGTTCTATCATGAAGTGGGCATCTTTCTTGGCATCGCGCTGATTGCCGTGGTCATCGGCGTGATGAACAACTTCTTTGTTAGTCACTATGTGTTCCGCTGGCGTACAGCAATGAACGAACATTATATGGCGCACTGGCAGCATCTGCGCCATATCGAAGGTGCGGCGCAGCGTGTGCAGGAAGACACCATGCGTTTTGCCTCCACGCTGGAAGATATGGGGGTCAGCTTTATCAATGCGATTATGACGCTGATCGCCTTCTTACCTGTACTGGTCACACTCTCTGCCCATGTTCCGGACCTGCCGATTGTTGGGCATGTTCCTTATGGCCTGGTGATTGCCGCAATTGTCTGGTCGCTGATGGGAACCGGCTTGCTGGCGGTCGTTGGGATCAAACTTCCGGGACTGGAGTTTAAAAACCAGCGTGTGGAAGCGGCCTACCGTAAAGAACTGGTATACGGCGAAGATGACGCTAATCGTGCGACACCGCCGACGGTGCGTGAGCTGTTTCATGCGGTGCGCCAGAACTACTTCCGCCTCTATTTTCACTATATGTACTTCAATATCGCCCGTATTCTTTACCTGCAGGTTGATAACGTTTTCGGCTTGTTCCTGCTGTTTCCGTCGATTGTTGCCGGTACGATTACGCTCGGCCTGATGACGCAAATCACCAACGTGTTTGGCCAGGTGCGCGGTTCGTTCCAGTATCTGATTAACTCCTGGACAACGTTAGTGGAACTGATGTCTATTTATAAGCGTCTGCGCAGCTTTGAACGAGAGCTTGATGGTCAGGATATTCAGGAAGTTACCCATACGCTTAGTTAATAAGGAGATGTTATGTCGACGGTTTCCCGTCTTTACCCCTTGTCTGGTCTTGCTGCACTGGTGCTGGTGGGATGTAGTAGCCAACCCGCGCAGCCGCTAAAAAAAGGGGAGAAAGCCGTCGATGTGGCGAGCGTGGTGCGCCAGAAAATGCCCGCCAGCGTAAAAGACCGGGACGCGTGGGCGCAGGATTTGGCGAAGACCTTTGAAAGCCAGAAGCTGGCGCCGACGGTTGAAAATATCTGTTCGGTGCTGGCGGTCGCGCAACAGGAGTCAAATTACCAGGCGGATCCAGCCGTGCCGAACTTAAGTAAAATCGCCTGGAAAGAGATCGATCGTCGTGCCGAGCGTATGCACATCCCGCTATTTGTGGTGCATACCGCGCTGAAGATTAACTCGCCAACGGGGAAAAGCTACAGCGAGCGCCTGGATACGGTGAAGACGGAAAAACAGCTTAGCGCGATCTTTGATGATTTTATCAACATGGTACCGATGGGGCAGACGTTATTTGGTTCGCTTAATCCGGTGCATACCGGTGGGCCGATGCAGGTCAGCATCGCCTTTGCTGAGCAGCATGCCAGCGGCTACCCGTGGAAAATGGCGGGAACCGTGCGCCAGGAAGTATTTAGCCGCCGCGGTGGGCTGTGGTTCGGTACGTATCATCTGCTTAACTACCCGGCGAATTACAGTGCGCCAATTTTCCGCTTCGCCGATTTCAATGCCGGGTGGTATGCCAGCCGCAATGCAGCTTTCCAGAATGCGGTCAGTAAAGCCACCGGCGTGAAGCTGGCGATGGACGGTGATTTAATTCTCTATGGCAGCAGCGAGCCGGGCAAAACGGAGCTGGCGGTACGTAAACTGGCCGGGAAGCTGGACATGAGCGAGAGTGAGATCCGCCGTCAGCTGCAAAAAGGCGACAGCCTGGCCTTTGAAGAGACCGCGCTGTACGAGAAAGTCTATAAGCTGGCGGAAGCGAAGGCCGGGAAAACGCTTCCCCGTGAAATGCTGCCTGGCATTCAACTTGAAAGCCCGAAGATCACACGTAATCTGACTACCGCGTGGTTTGCTAAACGCGTGGACGACCGTCGGGCGAAATGTATGGGTCAGTCATCGTTATGATGACGGCGGCGCCAGCGCACGAATGCCGCGATGGCGCCAAGAATCAGGCTTCCGGCGAGAAAAGGGACCAGTCCAAAAAGGGTTCCGACGCCCAGGCCGATTTCAACTCGCGGGCGCCCTGTCTCTTGCATTTGCAACTGCATCAACTGCTCATAGATGCCGGGAGCGTGGGCCAACAGATTTAAAATCTGCGCGCCCGCCCAGAAGCAAAACAGCACAAAAACGGCATACGCAATATTGCCGGGCAGGGAGGAGGTATCCCGATGCTTGCCCTTAAAAAGGGATTTTGAGAGCGTAAAATCAGCCATAAAGACCTCCGGAAATAACCTGCTTTTTTGACGTATTGCCTGGAACTGACAGTGAGTCTGACAGGTGATCGGCAATGTCAATATCAGAATGATGGTAATTTCAGGTAGAGATTATTCCTGGATTTCGGTTTTTTGCTGATCGTCACAATTACGCAACCTTAAGTGAAATTAATTTACATTTCAGAAATTCCGCACAGGCCACAGACGTGTATGAGGAAATGTGCGAGGATGCGTTGTCATGTTGTATATCCACCGGAGCCGTTATGAACCTGCCTGTTAAAATCCGCCGAGACTGGCACTATTATGCCTTCGCTATTGGGCTTATCTTTATTCTCAACGGCGTGGTGGGCTTACTCGGTTTTGAAGCGCAGGGGTGGCAAACCTATGCGGTAGGGCTGGTCACCTGGGTGATTAGCTTTTGGCTGGCCGGATTAATTATCCGTCGCCGCGTGGAAGATGAAGAAGAAGCAAAGGATGCCCAATAGAGGTCTATCAGGCATCCTGGCGGGATTACATACTGGTTTTCAGCGCGCTATCCGCCGCATGGCGTTCCAGCGCCAGTTCGATCAGGCGAGTGATCAAATCGGTATAGCCTAAGCCGCTCGCCTGCCACAGTTTTGGATACATGCTGATGTTGGTAAAGCCAGGCAGCGTGTTGATCTCATTGATCACAACCTCGTTCTCTGCGGTTAAGAACACGTCCACGCGCGCCATGCCGGCGCAGCCCAGCGTTTGATAGGCCTGAATAGCAATATCACGGATCTTATCGTTAATTTCCGGTGCGATCGCTGCCGGAACCACCACTTTGGCACCGTTATCGTCAATGTATTTGGTGTCGTAAGCGTAAAAATCACTGTTCAGCACGATCTCGCCACAGGTACTGGCCTGCGGATGATCGTTGCCCAGCACCGCGCATTCGATCTCGCGGCCTTTGATCCCTTGCTCCACCACGACTTTATGATCAAATTCAAATGCCAGCGCGACGGCCTGTTCATATTGCGCTTCGCTGGTCACCTTACTGACCCCAACGGACGATCCCTGATTGGCTGGTTTCACAAACAGCGGCAAACCGAGGCGAGATTCGACTTCGGCAAAGCTGATGCTGTTGCGATTGGCGCGAGTGAGCGTAATAAATGGCGCGATGTTTAATCCGGCATCGCGCAACAGACGTTTGGTCACGTCTTTATCCATACAGGCCGCAGACCCCAGGACATCAGAACCGACGAACGGCAGATTCGCCACCCGCAGCATGCCCTGCAGAGAGCCATCTTCACCCAGCGTGCCGTGAACGATCGGGAAAATAACATCAACCGTTGGCAGCGGCTGACCGTTTTGCGCATCGATCAACTGGTGCGCTTGTTTACCCGGTACCTGAGCCAGGCTGGTCGCGGAAGGACGCAGCGCTATATGCGCCGGATCGTCTGAATTAAGCAGATAGTTACTGGCATCGCTGACGTGCCATTGCCCTTGTTTATCAATACCTAACAGCACAACGTCAAAGCGAGTCTTGTCGATGGCATCGACAATATTTTTTGCCGATTGCAATGACACTTCATGTTCCGCTGATTTACCACCAAATACGATTCCTACCCGCAACTTTGCCATCTTAAAAACCCATTCCATGAATGCAAAGCACATACATTACCACGACAAAACGCAGGTTTCCTCGGCTTCTGGCAGATTGTTTTGCTGGGCCACAAGGGAATAGATTCGCGCAAACGTGCGTTTCGCCTGTGAAGCATAATTCCCTGCTAGTATTGTGGCTTTGATGTGAGACGTATCACAAATACGATGAGCGGGAAGATAAAATCCTGAACTGTGATTTATCGCACCTGTGAACCCTTATTTGGCTAAGTAATTTGTTAAGCTGCTCGCAGTTTTCAGCTGCTTATCGTTATGAGTCCCTATGGAATCCTGGAGAGTAAACCTTATTTCCGTATGGTTCGGTTGCTTTTTCACCGGCCTGGCAATTAGCCAAATCCTGCCTTTTTTACCGCTCTATATCTCCCAACTGGGGGTGACCTCGCATGAAGCGCTCTCAATGTGGTCCGGCTTAACGTTTAGCGTCACCTTTCTGATTTCAGCCATTGTCTCTCCGATGTGGGGCAGTTTAGCCGACCGTAAAGGACGCAAGCTGATGCTGCTACGGGCCTCTTTGGGTATGGCGATTGCGATTTTACTGCAGGCCTTTGCGACAAACGTCTGGCAGCTTTTTCTGCTGCGTGGGGTGATGGGGTTAACGTCAGGCTATATTCCCAATGCGATGGCGCTGGTCGCCTCACAGGTTCCGCGTGAACGTAGCGGGTGGGCGCTGAGTACGCTCTCAACGGCGCAAATTAGCGGCGTCATTGGCGGGCCGCTGATGGGGGGATTTATTGCTGACCACGTTGGCTTACGGGCTGTATTCTGTATTACCGCAGCCTTGCTGGTCGTGAGCTTCCTGGTCACGCTGTTCTTAATCAAAGAGGGCGTGCGTCCGACAATCAAAAAAAGCGAGCGTCTGAGCGGAAAGGCCGTGTTTGCCTCGCTGCCTTATCCGGCGCTGGTGATCAGCCTGTTTTTTACGACGATGGTGATCCAACTGTGTAACGGCTCAATTGGGCCAATTCTGGCGCTGTTTATTAAATCGATGGTCCCAGACAGTTCGAATATTGCCTTTCTCAGCGGACTGATTGCGTCGGTTCCGGGCATCTCGGCGCTGATTTCAGCCCCCCGACTCGGTAAATTAGGCGACCGTATTGGGACCGAGCGGATTTTAATGGCGACCTTAATCTTCGCGGTGGTGCTGTTTTTCGCCATGTCGTGGGTTACCACGCCGTTGCAACTGGGAATTTTGCGTTTTCTGCTCGGCTTTGCCGACGGCGCGATGTTGCCTGCGGTGCAGACGCTGCTGGTGAAATACTCCAGCGACCAGATAACCGGGCGCATTTTTGGTTATAACCAGTCATTTATGTACCTCGGCAACGTCGCCGGGCCATTAATGGGGGCGACGGTTTCAGCAATGGCAGGCTTTCGCTGGGTGTTTATTGCCACCGCGAGCATTGTGCTTATCAATATCTGGCAACTGGCTATCGCGCTGCGACGTCGGCGCCGCGCACGCTGAATTGCTGATTAACAACGCTGCCCGTCAGCGTTGTTAATCCATAAATGTGCATTATATATCTGTGTGATTATTAATCCCCTTACCCTTTTATATTGAATAATTCTGCGCTACGACTCTTTTCCCCTTATTTTGTGTTGTGATTGTTTTCGCAAAACGTTTTATTACTTATAAAAATACAACTTTCATCCTCTAGGCAGTTGTGAGTCTTAATGATAACGTGGCCTATATTTTGTTAAGGGAATACGCAAATGAAAAATCTCGTCACTGAGTTGTTACTTAAGCTCGCCCAAAAAGAAGAAGAGTCGCAAGACCTTGCGGCGCAGGTTGAAACGCTGGAGCAGGTAATCATCGAAATGCTGCGCAATATGACGTGGAGCGATCGGCAAATACTCATTCGCCAAATCGAGGATGCCCTGGCTGGAGCTGGCCGTATGCCTGCGTTTCTGGCGAACGTACATAACGCTGGCGAGAGCGTGCCAAAAGCGTTTTGAGTAATCTGTGGCGTTCCATCCACAAATTATCATAAAAGTGTCACATCAAATACTTATAGTCGCTTTGTTTTAATTTTACCGTATTTATACATGGAGAAAATAAAGTGAAACAAAGCGCACTCGCTATTGCCCTGATACCTTTGCTGTTTACCCCAGTTATTAATGCAGAAACTTCTACCGTAGCGGTTATGGATAATCGTGCCGCTCAGGGTGATATCACCACGCCGGGCGGCGCCCGTCGATTGTCAGCCGATCAAACTGCGGCTCTGCGCGAATCTCTGAACGATAAACCTGCCAAAAATATTATTTTACTGATTGGCGATGGTATGGGGGACTCAGAAATTACTGCAGCGCGAAATTATGCCGAAGGCGCGGGCGGCTTTTTTAAAGGTATTGATGCTTTACCATTGACCGGACAATACACGCACTATGCGCTGGATAAAAAAACGGGTAAACCCGATTATGTGACGGATTCTGCGGCATCCGCAACGGCGTGGACCACCGGCGTGAAAACCTATAACGGTGCTCTGGGCGTTGATATACATGAAAAAGATCACGCTACAATTCTTGAAATGGCAAAAGCGGCGGGTCTGGCGACAGGCAACGTTTCTACCGCTGAATTGCAGGATGCTACCCCGGCGGCGCTGGTTGCTCATGTGACCTCGCGTAAGTGCTATGGTCCCGACGTGACCCGTGAAAAATGCCCAACCAATGCGCTGGAAAAAGGCGGCAAAGGATCCATCACCGAACAATTACTGAATGCCCGGGCTGACGTTACGCTGGGCGGCGGGGCCAAAACGTTTGCGGAAACCGCTGCGGCAGGCGAGTGGCAGGGTAAAACGTTGCGTGAACAAGCCCTTGCCCGCGGTTATCAGATGGTGAGCGATGCCGCGACGCTGGCAGCGATTACCGAAGCTAATCAGGATAAACCGTTGCTGGGTCTGTTCTCTGACGGCAATATGCCGGTACGCTGGGAAGGGCCGAAAGCGTCTTATCACGGCAATCTGGATAAACCGGTAGTGACCTGTACCCCCAATCCAAAGCGTGACGACAGCGTGCCAACGCTGGCGCAGATGACGGATAAAGCGATTGAGCTGTTAAGCAAAAATGAGAAAGGTTTCTTCCTGCAAGTGGAAGGGGCGTCAATCGATAAACAGGACCACGCCGCCAACCCGTGCGGACAGATTGGCGAAACGGTCGATCTGGATGAAGCGGTACAGCGCGCGCTTGCTTTTGCGAAGAAAGATGGCAATACCCTGGTGGTAGTAACCGCTGACCACGCGCATGCCAGCCAGATAGTCGCGCCGGATACTAAAGCGCCAGGCCTGACCCAGGCGCTGAACACCAAAGATGGCGCGGTCATGGTTATCAGCTATGGCAACTCTGAAGAGGAATCGCAGGAGCATACCGGCAGCCAGCTGCGAATTGCAGCCTATGGCCCGCACGCGGCGAATGTGGTTGGTCTGACCGATCAAACCGACCTGTTTTACACCATGAAAGCGGCGTTAGGACTGAAATAACCCGACACCCGGCGGCAATACTTTTGCCGCCGGGTGGTATTTTTATCGTTAGCAGCCAAACTTACCTGTGTGTCGTCGTTCAGAAAAGGATGGTGCTATGAAAATTACATTATTAATGACGTTGCTTTTTGGTCTTATTTTTTTAACTACCGTCGGTGCTGCCGAGAAGACATTAACCCCGCAACAACAACGTATGACCACCTGCAATCAGCAGGCAACGGCGCAGACCTTAAAAGGGGACGCGCGTAAAACATATATGAGTGATTGCCTGAAAAACAGTAAATCTGCGCCTGAGGAAAAGAGCCTGACGCCGCAGCAGCAGAAAATGCGTGAATGCAACGTCAAGGCGACGGAGCAGTCTCTGAAAGGTGATGATCGTAATAAATTTATGAGCGCTTGCCTGAAAAAATCTGCGTAGCACTTACGGGTGAGCAGGTAAAATCGCTCACCCGAAATATCATACTTCCGCCGCCATACCCCTTCCTATAATTTGGGAAATTTGTTTCAGAATATTCCCAAATACGATGAATGATGAAAACTTTTATCAAAAGAAGGTCGTCCCGAATGAAGCGTTTTTATCGCTCCATCAGAATGACCACCAGCGTTCCGGTCTGCGATTCGCCCGACGGATCAGGCTGCCGCGAGCGGTGGGATTGGGGGGAATGTTTTTCCCTATCGCGTCGGTACTCGTTGCTCAGCCCATTACCGGTGGCTGGTGGCTGTTACTGGTGGGATGGGCGTTTGTCTGGCCGCACCTGGCCTGGCAGTGGGCAAGCAAAGCTGACGATCCTCTGCATAGCGAATTTACCAACTTAAAAGCCGATGCCATTCTCGCCGGTATGTGGATAGGAATTATGGGAGTGAATCTGTTGCCATCCACGGCGCTGCTGATGATTACCTGCATCAACCTGATGGGCGCAGGAGGGATGCGAATTTTCATCGCAGGTGCCGTTTTGATGGTGGTTTCATGCCTGGTGACGTTACAGCTAACTGATATCTCCGTCGCGTTAAGCAGTACTCAACTTAGCGTGCTATTGACGCTGCCGGTGCTGGTGATTTATCCGCTGCTGTTTGCCTGGGTCAGCTACCAGACGGTCATCAAACTGGCGGAACATAAACGCCGCTTACAGGTGATGAGTACGCGAGATGGCATGACCGGGGTGTACAACCGCCGCCATTGGGAACTGTTGCTGCGTAATGAATTTGATAATTGCCGTCGCTATCAGCGTGACGCCACGTTATTGATTATCGATATTGACCATTTCAAGAGCATTAATGATACCTGGGGTCATGACGTTGGGGACCAGGCGATTGTCGCGCTGACCCGCCAGTTGCAGATGACCTTACGCGGTAGCGATGTGATTGGGCGCTTTGGCGGAGATGAGTTTGCGGTGATTATGTGCGGCACGCCAGCAACCAGCGCGATTGCGGCGATGTCTCGTGTTCATGAACGACTTAGCCAACTGCGTTTATCCTGCGCGCCGCAGGTTGCTCTGCGTATCAGCGTGGGCGTTGCGCCGCTGACCTCAGAAACCGAGCATTACCGAGAATGGTTAAAGTCGGCGGATATGGCGCTCTACAAAGCAAAGAATTCCGGACGTAACCGCACTGAAGCTGCGGCCTGACGTCCGGCGGTGTTAACTCAGGAGCGGCTGAGTTTTTCCGACTGTTCCATGCACTTAATCATCGCTTCAATCACTGATGAACGGAAACCGCGTTCTTCCAGGACGCGTACCGCTTCAATGGTGGTTCCGCCAGGCGAGCACACCATATCCTTCAATTCTCCAGGATGTTTACCCGTATCCAGCACCATCTTCGCCGAACCCATAACCGCTTGCGCCGCGAATTTATAAGCCTGCGCGCGAGGCATGCCGCCCTGCACGGCGGCGTCCGCCATCGCTTCGATAAACATAAAGACATATGCCGGTGCTGAACCGCTAACGCCAACGACCGGATGAATCATTGCCTCCGCAATGACTTCAGCTTCGCCAAAACAGCGGAAGATATTCAGCACGTCGGCCGTATCTTCCGGTGTGACTAAGGCGTTCGGCGTGACGGAAGTCATTCCGGCGTTCACCAGTGACGGCGTGTTTGGCATTGCGCGAATGATTTTTCGGTCATGGCCCAGCGCGCGGGCGAGCTGGTCAAGGGTGACGCCAGCAGCAATCGAGACGACCAGGGAGTCTTTGTTCAGGCTGGAGGTAATTTCGCTCAGCACCTTAATCATAATGCCTGGTTTTACGGCGCCAAAAACGATGTCGGCGATTTGCGCGACTTCTTGCGCAGACTGCGCCGCATTAATACCGTACTGGTCGTGCAAGGCAGCGACCTTATCGGGGGAAGGGGTGTAGACCCAGATTTGTCCCGGGAGAACCTGGCCGCTGGCGATCATGCCGCCAAGAATTGCTTTGCCCATATTACCGCAGCCGATAAAACCAATTTTTTTGTCCATCTTGTCACTCCCTATGCGTGATATTCATTGTTTTACCTGGGAAAGCTAAGCTTAGCGCGGAATGAATATGTGCAGAAGGAGAAACAGCACTTTGCCTGAAAGTAAAAGCACGAGACAATGTGCGACTGCACATCAGTGGGGAGAGGTTATGACAATATGGGTGGACGCCGATGCGTGTCCGAATGTGATTAAAGATATTTTGTACCGCGCTGCAGAGCGCATGCAGATGCCGCTTATTTTGGTCGCAAACCAAAGCTTGCGCGTTCCTGCTTCGCGTTTTATCCGTACACTACGCGTTCCCGCCGGGTTTGACGTGGCGGACAATGAGATTGTGCGCCAGTGTAGCGCCGGTGATTTAGTGATAACGGCAGATATCCCGCTGGCGGCTGAAGTGATTGAAAAAGGTGCAGCGGCGCTTAACCCGCGCGGGGAGCGTTATACCGTAGCCACGATCCGTGAGCGTCTGATGATGCGTGATTTTATGGATACGCTACGCGCCAGCGGTATTCAGACCGGAGGGCCGGACAGCCTTTCACCGCGTGACAGGCAGCATTTTGCGGCTGAGCTTGATAAGTGGTGGCTGGAAGTACAGCGTAGAAAATAAAATGTGTAATTTATTATTTACACTTTATTCATTGTGAATTCTTGTTATAGTAGGAATTAATAGATATCGCCACTCCACCTGTAATTTTTTCTTTACGCTTTGGCGATGTACTAGTTTGATGATATGATTATATCTTTAACCGCATCAGATCCCGCTCGTTCGCGGCTCTCTGGGGAATTTCTGTAATGACGCAACCTCTTTTTCTTGTTGGCCCCCGGGGGTGTGGTAAGACAACTACCGGTATGGCGCTGGCGAAGGCTATCGATTTCCAGTTTGTTGATACCGATCGCTGGTTGCAATCGCACGTGCAGATGACCGTGGCGGAGATCGTCGAAAGAGAAGGATGGGAAGGGTTTCGTGCCCAGGAGACGACCGCTCTGCAGGCCGTCACAGCCCCGGCAACGGTTGTTGCGACCGGCGGCGGTATCATACTTACCGAATTTAATCGTCATTACATGCGCAGCCACGGCGTGGTTATCTATTTAAGCGCACCGGTATCAGTACTGGTCGATCGTCTGGAGGCGACGCCTGAAGAGGGGTTGCGCCCAACTTTAACCGGTAAACCGTTGACTGAAGAGGTGCAGGAAGTGCTCGCCCAGCGCGATGTTCTGTATCGTGAGGCTGCGCACTATATCGTTGATGCCACCAATCCGCCTTCACAGGTGGTGGAAGACATTCTTGGGATACTGGCGCAGGCAGCGCCACGGTTGCAGGGCGGTGTCTATACTTAATGTTCATCCAGTGAAAAGGAAGAACTATGCCGACAAAACCACCTTACCCACGTCAAGCGACGATTGTTACGGTTGAAAAAGGGACGCCAGGCCAGACGGTAACCTGGTATCAGCTTCGAGCCGATCACCCTAAACCGAATTCGTTGATCAGTGAGCATCCTTCTGCGCAGGAAGCTATGGATGCCAAAAAGCGCTACGAAGACCCCGATAAAGCCTGATCTTAATCACCGCCCTGGCACGATTCTGAAAAGTGCCAGTACGGGCGTGCATCACATTTTTTTAAATTTCGCCGTATACAGTAAAAATTGAAAATTAAACAATAACAATCCATTACTGGAATGATTTGGAATCTTTACACAAGACACCGCCGATCTGCTGCTACGCTTTTGAGCATTTGTAGCGCAGGTCAGCGCCCGGCACATGTCCGGGATTTCACAGCAAAGTAAGAAGACGGTGGAGCAACAAATGAGTACGTCGTTGGCTATCCTCACGATTGGCGTTGTGCCGATGTGTGAGGTGTTACCGCTCCTGACGGAATATATCGATGAACAGCACATCACTCACCACAGTCTGCTGGGACAGATGCGGCGAGAGGATGTGATGGCTGAGTACGGCGTTTCGCCCGGTGACGAGCATTTATTAACGCTGCTCAGCGACCACCAACTCGCGCATGTCTCACGCCAGAAGGTAGAACGCTCGCTGCAATGTATCGTGGAGGTGCTGGATAACCAGGGCTTTGACGTGATCCTGCTGATGAGTACCGCCTCAATCGCTCGCCTGACCGCCCGCAACAGCATTTTGCTGGAACCGTTACGGATTATCCCACCGCTGGTGGCCTCGATTGTCGATGGGCATCAGGTCGGGGTTATTGTTCCCGTCACTGAATTGCTTAAAGCCCAGGCGCAAAAATGGCAGGTGCTACAAACCCCACCAGTGTATGCCGTGGCGAATCCGATCCACGGTAGCGAACAACAATTGATTGATGCCGGGAAAGAACTGCTGGAGCAAGGTGCGGATGTCATCATGCTGGACTGCCTGGGGTTCAATCAACGCCATCGCGATTTACTGCAAAAATCGCTGGATGTCCCGGTTCTTCTGTCCAATGTGCTGATTGCCCGGCTGGCTTCGGAGCTGCTGACGTAATTTTGCGTGACAGGTGGAACGTCACCCCCCTATATTGGTTGTTAACTTAATCACGAGATAGGGCCAGTTGTATGCTTCAAAGTAATGAATACTTTTCCGGCAAAGTAAAATCGATCGGTTTTACCAGCAGCAGTACTGGCCGCGCCAGTGTTGGCGTGATGGCTGAAGGTGAATATACCTTTGGTACCGCGGCGCCTGAAGAGATGACGGTCGTCAGCGGCGCACTGAACGTGCTGCTACCAGGGGAAACCGAGTGGAAAGTGTATGCCGCGGGGGACGTGTTTAACGTGCCGGGCAGCAGCGAGTTTCATCTGCAGGTGGCAGAGCCAACATCCTATCTTTGCCGCTATCTGTAAGCGTAAAATGACGAATGGCGACATTGAGCCGCCATTCGGTAAACACGGCTTAACGTTGCGCTTCGCCGCCTAATCCTTCCACCAGACTTTTAATCAGCGCCGCCAGTTCACCCGTCATCAGGATAAAATCGGCATCAAAACGCTGAGCATAATCTTCGCGGTCGATATCTTCGTTCTGATCGCGCAGCTCGTCGCTAAACTTCAGACGCTTAACAGAGCCGTCGTCACACATAACGAACTGAATGCGCTGTTGCCAGTCGAGAGCCAGCTTGGTGACCAGTTTGCCCGCTTCGATATGCACGGCGATTTCGTCGCAGACCAGATCCTGCTTTTTCGCGCGGATCACACCACCGTCTTCAAGGATCGCTTTCAGTTCGGCTTCATCAAGCAACTGGAATCCCTGAGCCGTTGTGCCGGAGCGAACCCATTCGGTCAGCGTCAGCTCAATAGGGTTTTCCATCGTCAGCGGAACGACCGGCAGCGAACCGAGACTCTTACGTAGCAGCGCCAGCGTATCTTCGGCTTTCTTCGCACTCGCGCAATCAACCATGATCAGATCGTTGACGGTGTCGATCCACATCATTGTCTGACTGAAACGGCTAAAGGCGCGCGGCAGCAATGAGTGCAGAACTTCATCTTTCAGCGAGTCTTTTTCGGTCTTCTTGAGTTTGCGACCTTGCTCAGCTTCCAGTTTGAATATTTTGGCTTCCAGAGCCTGTTTGATAACCGGCGACGGCAGAATTTTTTCTTCTTTGCGGGCGCAGATAATAATTTGGCCATTGGCGGTATGCGTTAATGCATCGCTGTGCGATCCCATCGGCGGAACCCAGCCCATTTTTGCCATATCCTGGCTACCGCAAGGGGTGAACGTCATTGATGCCAGCTGTTTTTCCATCTCTTCGGCACGCAAAGAAACATCGCGGCTAAGACGGTAAACCATTAAATTTTTGAACCACAGCATGATAATTTCCACGGCCTTGTCGTTAAATCCAGCGGGCATGATAGCGAATTGTCGCTATGCTTGCATTGTTAATCGGGAAGAGGAGTAAACAGTGCGTATAGGTATCGATTTGGGCGGTACGAAAACGGAAGTTATCGCGCTTGGCGATGCGGGCGAACAGCTTTTTCGCCATCGCCTGCCCACGCCGCGCGATGATTATCGGCAAACGATAGAAACCATCGCTGCGCTGGTGGAGATGGCGGAAAAAGCCACCGGGCAGACGGGAACCGTGGGGATGGGCATTCCTGGTTCAATTTCTCCTTACACCGGGGTGGTGAAGAATGCCAACTCGACCTGGCTTAACGGGCAACCTTTTGACAAAGACTTGAGTGCGCGTCTGAATCGTGAAGTTCGGCTGGCAAATGATGCCAACTGTCTGGCGGTTTCAGAGGCGGTGGATGGCGCGGCGGCAGGGGCGCAAACCGTGTTTGCGGTGATCATCGGCACCGGATGTGGCGCTGGCGTGGCGCTGAATGGTCGGGCGCACACGGGCGGCAACGGTACCGCAGGGGAGTGGGGGCATAATCCACTGCCGTGGATGGATGAAGATGAGCTGCGTTTTCGACAGGAAGTCCCCTGTTATTGTGGCAAACAAGGCTGCATTGAAACTTTCATTTCCGGGACCGGTTTTGCCACCGACTACCAGCGTCTGAGCGGTAAGCTGCTCAAGGGCAGTGAAATTATCAGCCTCGTTAATGCGCAGGATGCTCTGGCGGAGCAGGCGTTGAGCCGCTATGAGCTTCGTCTGGCGAAATCACTGGCGCATGTGGTAAATATTCTCGATCCGGACGTCATTGTGCTGGGCGGCGGAATGAGCAATGTCGACCGACTGTATCAAAATGTTCCGACGTTGATTAAGCAGTTTGTCTTTGGCGTCGAATGCGAAACGCCTTTACGCAGAGCGCTACACGGTGACTCCAGCGGCGTTCGCGGTGCGGCCTGGCTGTGGCCGCAGGAGTAATGTTCGCGTAGCCGGGTAGCGCAGATGCTATCCGGCAGCGTGTGTCATCTGGGGGACTGCGCGCTTCAGGCGAGCGTATAGCAGCAGCGACGACATCGCAGAAAACGACAGCAGTGCCGCCGGCAGCGTCACGTAGTTGTAGGCAAAGCCCAGCGTCAGCATCATGCCACCGCAGTAAGCGCCAATCGCGCTGCCGAGGTTAAAGGCAATTTGCCCGCCAGCCGCACCCAACAGCTCCCCTCCTTTAGCGTTTTGCAGCAGTAAAATTTGCAGCGGCGCCGACAGGGCAAACAGGCCTGCGCAGCAAATAAAAGCGAAGGTCAGCGACGCGGCTTTGATTCCGCCACAGGCAAAGAGCAACAGCAGAGCCAGCACAATCACAAAGTCGGTTATTACCGCAATGCGCAGCGGCGTATAGCGGCCAGACAGCCGACCGCTCAGCAGGTTTCCCAACACCATTCCTAATCCCACCAACATCATGATGAAGGTCATCAACGCTTCGGAAAAGCCGGAAATGTACATCATGTACGGTTTGACGTAGCTGAACCAGGCGAATACCCCGGCGTTACCAAACATGGTGGCGGCAAAGATGAACCACGGGGCGGGGCTTTTCAAAAAGTGAAATTGTTCGCGCAGTTTCCCTTTTGCCTCATCGCTGATATTGGGGACCCAAAAAGCGACCGAGACTATTACGGCAATATTAAAGACGGCTATCAGCAGAAACGTGTAACGCCAGCTAAATTCCTGGCTCAGCCAGGTGCCGACGGGAATGCCAACCAGATTGGCCACGGTCATCCCCGAAATCATGCCCGCGACGGCGGCGGTGACTTTTCCCGGACGGGCCAGCTTCGACAGGATAATCGCGCCTACGCCGAAAAACGCGCCATGCGGGAAGCCGGAAACCAGCCTGCCTACCGCCAGCATGGAGTAAGAGGAGGAGAGGGTGAAGATGGCGTTGCCAATCACGCACAGCGTGACCAGAAACAGCAGAATATGCTTGAGCGAAAAGCGGTTGGAAAAGAGCGCAATAATGGGCGCGCCCAGCACCACGCCAAAAGCGTAAAACGAAATCATATGGCCGGCAGCAGGGATGGAAATGCCCACGTCCCGCGCCAGCTCGGTGAGTACACCCATGATGCCAAATTCGGCCATGCCCAGACCAAATGTCCCCAGCGCTAAAGAGAAAATGACTTTTTTCATACCACCTGCCAACAAGAAAGACGCAGGACGTGCGTCATAGCGGCGAACGTTCGCCGCCAATAGCGATAGCTTGCGGATAAGCGAAGTGGAATGCCATTTCATATCCGTCCCTGAGTATGCAATATTGTGCTACATAGAGTGCCGGAGGGTGCCAGCGCTTATCCGTCCTGTGAAACAACATCCGCTGGTCGATTACTCCACCGCAAACATCTTGTCGAGTTTGCTGTAGCCCAGTCCGTTGATTTTTTTAACCTTGATCTGTACCGGAATGCGCTCTTTCATCGCTTCAACGTGGCTGATGACGCCAATCGTTTTGCCGGTGGCATTGAGCGCATCGAGCGCATCCAGGGCGGTATCCAGCGTTTCGCTGTCCAGCGTGCCGAAACCTTCGTCGAGGAACAGGGAGTCAATCCGCGTTTTGTGGCTGACCAGATCGGACAACGCCAGCGCCAGCGCCAGACTCACGAGGAAGCTCTCGCCGCCGGAGAGCGTGCGCGTGTCACGCACGGCATCGGCCTGCCAGGTATCAACCACTTCCAGCTCCAACGCTTCGCTTGCCTTGCGCTGCAACAGATAGCGGCCGTGCAGACGGGTCAACTGGTTGTTGGCAAGCCAGACCAGATTATCCAGCGTTAGCCCCTGGGCAAACTTGCGGAACTTATCTCCCTCTTTCGAGCCGATCAGCGCATTCAGATACCCCCAGTCTTCGACCTGCTGCGCGACCTTTTCCATCTCCTGCATCAGCGCCTGCTGCTGCTGGCGGCTGTCAGCATCCTGTTTCAATTGCTGGCGAATTTCGCCCTGACGAGTGGTGTTATCCCGTAGCTTCTGTGTGAGTTTTGCCAGCGCGTCGTGCAGTTGTTGTGCCGTGAGTGTGAGAGCCACCCCAGTTGGCAACTGTTGTTGATGAGTCGCCAGCGCCTGCTGAGCCTGATTAAGCAGGGTTTGCGCCTGTTGCTGCTGACCTTCGAGTGACTGCTTTAACTGCTCAAGACGGGTGAAGGTCTCTTCATCCAGCAGGGCGGCAATAAAGGCATCGCGATCGGGAAAAATACTGGCCTGCAATGCGGCATCAAACTGTGCCTGAATTTCTGCGGCGCGCTGAACGTCCTGCGCCTCCTGCTGTTGCAAAGTTTGCCACTGCCCCTGTAAAGAGAGGCAATCGTCGTGCACCTGCCGCCAGTTTTCCAGCGACAGACCCTCATTGTTTTCAGGAAGCGCCTCGGTTTCTGGCAGCGTTTCCAGCAGCGGCGCAAGCTGAGCTATTTGGGTCTGTAAAGCGCTCAGTTCGCTCTGGCGTTGTTGCCACATTTGGGCTTCGTTCGCCCGTTCGCTTAGCCATGAGGCGACGTTATCCTCAGCCGGAAGGGACAGGCCATGACGGGCCAGCTCGGCGGTTAGCGCCGCCTGACGCTGGTCAATATGCTGCTGGAGCTGAGTTATTTGCTCTGTATGCGCGGTGATTTGCGCCTGCAGGGTATGGCGCAGGCTCAATTGGTGAAGCTGCTGCTCATGCTCTTCCTGGGTGGCAAGCCATGGGGCGATGTCATCCTGCGGTTGCAGCGTCACGTTGAGGCTGGCGGTGACCGTCTGCCACTCTTGAGTAAGTGCTTGCTCCTCCTGAGAAAGCGTCTGTACTTCGCGTTCATCCCGCTGAAGCTGTTGGCTTATTGCCTCGAGCTGTCCGCGTAGCGTTGAACCCTCATCGGCCAGCGTTTTAACCTCTTTTTCCAGCGCCTCACGTCGCGTCTGATTCACGCTCAGTTCGAGCGTTTGATAGCGCTCAATCGCCGGATGTGCGGTGGAGCCGCAAAGCGGGCAAGGCATGCCGGATTGCAGTAATGCCCGCTGGCTTTCCAGATCTTTGATACGGGCTTCCTGCTCACAAATGATTCTCACATCGGCAAGCTGCTGATTTTTATCTTTATAACGTTGACGTTTTTCGGCAAGTACCGCGTTGCGTTGAGTCAGCTCATGCTGACGCTGTACAAGCGTGGCGCGTAGCTGCGCCAGCTGCTTTTGCTTCGGGGCGATTTGTCCGTGCAGGTTGCTCAGTCGCTGGCGTAACGGACGACGCTGCACATGTTGCGCCAGCGCTTGTGTTACCTCCTGCGGCGAAAGGGTCAGCGTGGGAAGCGCCAGCGCATCGAGCTTACGCATGTCGTTCTCTCGCAACTGCTGCCACTGGCGTAGCTGGGCACTGGCATCGGACTGTTGGGCCAGCAGTGCTTTCCAGCCTGCCAGTTCGCTACTCCACAAGCGGAAGCGGTCATGTTCGTTCAGCCAGTCGGTTAGCGTCTGTTGTCCGGCGAGCATCGCGGTCGATTGCGTGTGCGCCTGCTGACGGATGCGCCCGCGCAGCGCTAAGCTGCTTTGTAAGCGAGCATTCACTTCCTGAATCTTCTGCCGCGTGCGCGCGATAGTAGCCGTTTGTTCCTGAATTCGCTCCCAGTGTGGGCGTAACGCTCTGGCCGGTTGCGCCAGACTCAGCGCCGCCAGTTGTGGCTGCGCGTCTTCTTGCGCCTGAAGAGCAGCCTGTAATGCCTGCTGGTGGCGATTTATGTCCGTTTGTAGCTCATTTTGCCGAATAAGCCAGTTGAGGTGCTGTTGCTGGACGTGCTGGCTGGTAATGTATTGTTTTTCTTCGTCAGTAAGTACCTGCAAACTTTCCGTCAGGGACTGCACCTGCTCTGGTGCTAATAGCGCAACGCCGCTGGCCTGGGCATGCAGTTTTTCCAGCGCCGTACGCGCTGATTTGTGTTTTTCAAACACCATCGCGGAAATTTGGCCGTAGATCTCAGTGCCGGTTAGCTCTTCCAGCAGCTCGGCGCGCTCTTTCGGTTTGGCATTAAGAAATGCGGCAAACTGCCCCTGAGACAGCAGCATCGAACGGGTAAAACGACCGTAATCCAGTCCGGTAAGCTCGGCGGTCATCTCCAGCTTGTCTTTGACTTTATCGGCGAGGATTTTACCGTCGGCGCAGCGGGCCAGCTCTACGCGCGGGACCTGCAGGTTGCCCTCAGGCTGGTTGCGTGCCCGGTTCTGACTCCAGAAAGCGCGGTAGGCTTCGCCCCGCACCTCAAATTCGACCTCGGCCAGGCACTCTGCGGTGTCGCGGGTCATCAGGTCGTTTTGCGACTGTGACACGGTATTCAGACGTGGCGTTTCGTGGTACAGCGCAAGGCAAATCGCGTCCAGCAGGGTGGTTTTCCCCGCCCCCGTTGGCCCGGTGATGGCAAACAGCCCGTTGCTGGCAAAAGGCTCGGCGGTAAAATCGACTTTCCATTCTCCCTTCAGGGAGTTGAGGTTTTTCAGGCGCAGGCTGAGAATTTTCATGCTTCAGCCTCCCCGGCAAGCGTGTGCAAGGTTGCGCTAAACAGCTGGTTAAGCCGCTCACGCTGTGGTTCTTCGAGTTCTTCCAGCGCCAGACGGCGGTCAAAAACTTCCGCCACACTCAGTTCACTTAACGTTTCACGCCGTTCATTGGCAATGATACGTTCGCGCTGTTCCCGGCTGCGGCGCACCAGTAACACCTCTACCGGTAAATCTTCGGTTAAGGCCTGGATTTTGCGCTGCATATCATGCAGATAGTCGTCGGTGGTGATTTCAATATCCAGCCACACCGGCGGCTCTTGCTGCATGTCGCGCCACTGGTCAAGCTGGGCGGTAATGGCGGCTAAATCGCCTTTCAGTACTGCAAGCTGCTGCGTGACCGGGACGGTGAGATTTTCGACGGCGCTGAGTTTCCCCGCTTCAAAGCTCACCAGATGTACACATTTGTTTTTGCCGCACTCGTCAAAACTGAGCGCAATCGGCGAACCGCAGTAGCGGATATGTTCCGTGCCGCCGATAACCTGCGCCCGGTGAATATGTCCCAGCGCGATGTAGTCCGCTGGTGGGAAGTTTTGTGCCGGGAAGGCGTCCAGCGTACCGATATAAATGTCACGTACGGCGTCACTTTTACTGGCGCCGACGGTGGTCAAATGTCCGGTCGCAATGATGGGGATATTCCGATCGCCGCGCAGCGTACAGGCGTCCTGATACTGCTGCTGGTAATAATCAGTAATCGCGCCCAGCAAATGCTGCTGTTTTTCTTGTCCTGTCAGTCCAGCCTGGCTGGTGATGATGTCGCGCGGACGTAAAAAAGGAACCGGACACAGGATTGCCCCCGGGGTGCCGTCGCGTTGCAGCAGAATTTGCGGCGCATGGCCGGCGCTGGCAACGACCGTGGTGTTGAGAAATGCCAGAATGTCGCGAGATTCATTGAGCGTGGCGACGGAGTCGTGGTTACCTGCCAGCACCACCAGATGACAGCCGGTTTGCTGCAAATTGACGACAAAGCGGTTATACAGCTCTCGGGCATAGCTTGGCGGTGAGCCAGTATCGAAAATATCGCCTGCCACAATTATGGCATCCACCTGCTGGGATTGCGCCGTTTCCAGCAGCCAGTCGAGAAAGGCCTGATGTTCAGCGGCGCGGCTCTTGCTGTAGAAATTTTGGCCCAGATGCCAGTCAGACGTGTGAAGGATGCGCATAAGAGTTCCATGACGATAAAACAATGGCGGGGATTATAACCCTGTAAGGACGTTAATATCTTGTCTCCGGGCTGTCATAATTCGCCGGGCTGCGTTAAACCTGGGCTATCTTTTCATAAATCTGTCATAAAACTGACGCATAATGGCACTGTATTGATGGCAAACGATTTAATTATAAACAGGGCAAATCATGGCGAGACGTATTCTGGTCGTAGAAGATGAAGCTCCAATTCGTGAAATGGTCTGCTTCGTGCTCGAGCAAAACGGATTTCAACCCGTTGAAGCCGAAGACTATGACAGTGCTGTGAACCAACTCAATGAACCCTGGCCGGATCTCGTCTTACTTGACTGGATGCTTCCCGGCGGCTCGGGTCTGCAGTTTATTAAACATCTCAAGCGCGAAGCGATGACGCGGGACATCCCTGTGATGATGCTGACGGCGAGAGGTGAAGAGGAAGACCGCGTTCGGGGTCTGGAAACCGGCGCGGATGACTATATTACCAAGCCGTTTTCTCCCAAGGAGCTGGTGGCGCGTATTAAAGCGGTTCTGCGTCGTATTTCCCCGATGGCGGTGGAAGAGGTTATTGAGATGCAGGGGCTAAGCCTTGATCCGACCTCGCATCGCGTGATGACCGGCGAGGATCCGCTGGATATGGGGCCGACCGAATTCAAACTGTTGCACTTCTTTATGACTCACCCTGAGCGTGTCTACAGCCGTGAACAACTCCTCAATCATGTCTGGGGAACCAATGTCTACGTGGAAGACCGGACAGTGGATGTGCATATCCGCCGCTTACGTAAAGCGCTGGAGCACAGCGGACACGATCGTATGGTGCAGACGGTTCGCGGGACGGGATATCGTTTTTCGACCCGCTTCTGACTGACAAGAATCATGGCCTGATGGATTAGGCCGTAAATGGAGTAAGACGTTTGCTAGAACGATTGTCATGGAAAAGGTTGGTACTGGAGCTGATCCTGTGCTGCATACCGGCATTTATCCTTAGCGCTTTTTTCGGTTACCTGCCCTGGTTTTTACTGGCGTCGGTAACGGGCCTGCTTATCTGGCATTTCTGGAATCTATTACGTTTGTCCTGGTGGCTATGGGTCGACAGAAGCATGACGCCGCCGCCGGGGCGAGGCAGTTGGGAGCCGCTGTTATATGGGCTGCATCAAATGCAGCTTCGCAACAAAAAGCGCCGTCGAGAACTGGGTAACCTGATTAAACGTTTTCGCAGCGGGGCGGAATCGCTACCCGACGCGGTGGTGTTGACCACCGAAGAAGGCGGTATCTTCTGGTGTAACGGACTGGCTCAGCAGGTTCTGGGACTGCGCTGGCCGGACGATAGCGGGCAAAATATTCTTAACCTGCTTCGCTATCCGGAATTCACACAATATCTGAAAACGCGCGACTTTAGCCGGCCTATCAATCTGGTGCTCAATACCGGACGGCATCTGGAAATTCGCGTGATGCCCTACACCGATAAGCAACTGCTGATGGTGGCGCGCGACGTTACCCAGATGCACCAACTTGAAGGTTCACGACGTAACTTTTTTGCTAACGCCAGCCATGAGCTGCGTACGCCGCTGACGGTGTTACAGGGTTACCTGGAAATGATGCAGGAGCATCCGCTGGAAGGGACGACGCGTGAAAAAGCACTGCATACCATGCGTGAACAAACGTACCGCATGGAAGGACTGGTGAAACAGCTGCTGACGCTGTCAAAAATTGAGGCT
Organism: Citrobacter sp. Ce129; assembly: GCF_030334545.1. Taxonomy (NCBI): domain Bacteria; kingdom Pseudomonadati; phylum Pseudomonadota; class Gammaproteobacteria; order Enterobacterales; family Enterobacteriaceae; genus Citrobacter; species Citrobacter sp. Ce129. The sequence continues at coordinate 554,661 of NZ_JAOWDS010000051.1, read as the reverse complement.
GCACCGACGCTGCAACTGAATGAGAAGGTCGATGTACCCATGATGCTGCGCGTAGTTGAGCATGAAGCGCAGACGCTGAGCCAGCAAAAACATACGTTTACCTTTGATGTTGATAACAGCCTGAACGTGCGGGGTAACGAGGAACAGTTGCGTAGCGCTATCTCGAATCTCGTCTACAACGCAGTAAACCACACGCCTGCGGGAACGCACATTACCGTACGCTGGCAGCATGTGGCGTCGGGGGCGGAGTTTTGTGTGGAAGATAACGGTCCGGGCATTGCCGCCGAGCATATTCCACGTTTGACCGAACGTTTTTACCGAGTGGATAAAGCGCGATCGCGGCAAACAGGCGGTAGCGGGCTGGGTCTGGCCATCGTGAAGCATGCGCTGCATCATCACGACAGCCGCTTGAATATCGAAAGCGAACCAGGTCAGGGGACGCGATTTAGTTTCGTGATCCCGGAACGTTTGATTGCCAAAAGTAACGGTTAAAGCACATTCGTAAGATTAACTTTCCAAAAGCCAGCACAAGCTGGCTTTTTCCATGCGGTCAATATATGACTCCTGAATTTTACGACGTTTGATTGTTTTTTGTTCGAACTATTACCCATACCTTTTTCCATGAAATGGTGTTTTGTGCTAACCCAATTTTTCATATCGCTATATTGTTCTGGTTTTTGGATCCCACCTTGCTTTAAAACGTTATAAGCGTTTAAATTGCGCTCCAGGTGCTGTCATACCGACTGCATTTGCGCGGTAAATCGAAAAACTATTCTTCGCCGCGCCAGCTCGGGAGTGTTTCCCGCTGGAATTGAGCAAAAATGCCGCTGTATTGTCCCCCAGGGAAAGGCAAAAATTTATTATTTTCAACACCACATCCACAGGCAGTAAGACTTTATGACCCATCAGTTAAAATCGCGCGATATTATCGCTTTGGGATTTATGACATTTGCACTGTTCGTTGGTGCAGGTAACATCATCTTCCCCCCAATGGTTGGTTTGCAGGCAGGTGAACACGTCTGGACTGCGGCTTTTGGCTTTTTGATTACCGCCGTTGGTTTGCCGGTGCTTACCGTTGTCGCGCTGGCGAAAGTCGGTGGTGGTGTTGACCGACTGAGCACGCCTATCGGTAAAGTCGCCGGTCTGCTGCTGGCGACCGTTTGCTATCTGGCAGTTGGGCCGTTATTTGCTACTCCACGTACCGCGACGGTCTCTTTCGAAGTCGGGATTGCACCGCTGACCGGTGACTCTGCGTTGCCGCTGTTTATCTATAGCGTTATCTATTTCGCGATTGTCATTCTGGTTTCACTGTATCCGGGTAAACTGCTGGATACGGTTGGTAATTTCCTGGCGCCGCTGAAAATTCTGGCGCTGGTGGTACTGTCTGTCGCTGCAATTGTCTGGCCAGCGGGCCCGATCAGTAATGCGATGGAGGCCTATCAAACTGCGGCGTTTTCTAATGGCTTCGTGAACGGGTATCTGACCATGGATACGCTGGGCGCGATGGTATTTGGTATTGTTATCGTTAACGCTGCTCGCTCGCGTGGCGTTACTGAAGCGCGTCTGCTGACCCGTTACACCGTTTGGGCGGGTTTAATGGCAGGTGTGGGCTTAACGCTGCTGTATCTCGCGCTGTTCCGTCTGGGTTCAGATAGCGCGATTCTGGTCGATCAGTCTGCTAACGGCGCGGCAATTTTGCATGCGTATGTTCAGCACACCTTTGGTGGCGCGGGAAGCTTCCTGCTGGCGGCGCTGATTTTCATCGCCTGTCTGGTCACCGCGGTTGGCCTGACCTGCGCATGCGCAGAGTTCTTTGCCCAGTATGTTCCACTGTCTTATCGTACGCTGGTATTTATCCTCGGCGGCTTCTCGATGGTGGTCTCTAACCTGGGTCTGAGCCATCTGATTCAGATCTCTATTCCGGTGCTGACGGCTATCTATCCGCCATGTATCGCACTGGTTGTATTAAGCTTTACCCGCTCATGGTGGCATAATTCTTCCCGCGTCATTGCACCTGCGATGTTTATCAGCCTGATTTTTGGTATCCTTGATGGCATTAAAGCTTCTGCAATTGGCGACGTGTTACCGGCCTGGACCCAGCGTTTACCGCTGGCGGAGCAGGGGCTGGCGTGGTTGATGCCAACAGTCGTGATGGTGATCCTGGCAGTTATCTGGGATCGCGCAGCGGGTCGACAAGTGACCTCCAGCGCACACTAATATCACTGACAATAAGTTTTAACCACGGGGCTATTAATATGGCCCCGTGGTTTTTTTATTGTGTTAACAGGTTAGGAATCGATGGAAAGTAATAACAAGCTAAAGCGTGGGCTGAGCACCCGGCACATCCGCTTTATGGCATTAGGTTCAGCAATTGGCACTGGGCTGTTCTACGGCTCGGCCGATGCCATCAAAATGGCGGGGCCAAGCGTATTGCTGGCCTATATTATCGGCGGTGTAGCGGCGTATATTATTATGCGTGCGCTGGGCGAAATGTCCGTTCATAACCCGGCTGCCAGCTCCTTCTCGCGCTACGCGCAGGAAAACCTTGGACCGCTGGCAGGCTACATCACCGGCTGGACCTACTGTTTTGAAATCCTGATTGTCGCTATTGCCGACGTGACTGCCTTTGGTATTTACATGGGGGTCTGGTTCCCTGCCGTTCCGCACTGGATTTGGGTCCTCAGCGTGGTGCTGATTATCTGCGCCATCAACCTGATGAGCGTGAAGGTGTTTGGCGAGCTGGAGTTCTGGTTTTCGTTCTTTAAGGTCGCCACCATTATCATCATGATTGTCGCCGGTTTCGGCATCATCATTTGGGGGATTGGCAACGGCGGGCAACCGACCGGTATCCATAACCTGTGGAGCAACGGCGGTTTCTTCAGCAACGGCTGGCTCGGCATGGTGATGTCGTTACAAATGGTGATGTTCGCCTACGGCGGGATTGAGATTATCGGGATTACCGCAGGTGAAGCCAAAGACCCGGAAAAATCTATTCCGCGCGCCATCAATTCCGTACCGATGCGCATCCTCGTGTTTTACGTGGGGACGCTGTTCGTCATCATGTCCATTTACCCATGGAACCAGGTTGGCACCGACGGTAGCCCGTTCGTTCTGACGTTCCAGCATATGGGCATTACCTTTGCCGCCGGGATCCTCAACTTTGTCGTACTGACCGCGTCGCTGTCGGCCATCAACTCTGACGTCTTCGGCGTGGGTCGTATGTTGCACGGTATGGCAGAGCAGGGCAGCGCCCCGAAAATGTTCGCTAAGACCTCGCGTCGTGGCGTGCCGTGGGTCACGGTGATGGTGATGACCATCGCGCTGCTGTTTGCGGTGTATCTTAACTACATCATGCCGGAAAACGTCTTCCTGGTGATCGCCTCTCTGGCGACCTTCGCCACGGTATGGGTGTGGATTATGATCCTGCTGTCGCAGATTGCCTTCCGTCGTCGTCTGCCGCCGGAAGAGGTCAAGGCATTGAAATTTAAAGTGCCGGGTGGGGTTGTGACGACCGTTATTGGCCTGATTTTCCTGGTCTTTATCATCGCGCTTATCGGCTATCATCCGGATACCCGTATTTCGCTGTACGTCGGCTTTGCGTGGATTATCCTGCTGCTGGCCGGCTGGGTTTTCAAGCGCCGTCGCGAGCGTCAACTGGCTGAAGCGCAGTAATATTTTTGCCGGGTAGCCTGATGTTACCCGGCAATTTTCTCCTCCCCCGAGCTCCTCCCCCAATAAACGTTAAGATGAGGAGTGATCCTGCACTTCGCTATGGCAAGCTGACGTCATTATCATCAAAGGGGATACGTGATGTTGAACGCCTGGCACCTTCCGGTTGCCCCATTTGTTAAGCAAAACAAAGATCAACTGACGATTACATTATGGCTGGCGGGGGAGAATCCACCCCAGCGGGTGACGCTACGCGCAGAAAACGATAACGAAGAGATTTCGCTGGCTATGCGCAAGCAGCGCAGCCAGCCGCAGCCGGGCGTGACCGCGTGGCGAGCGGCAATCGATCTCTCCAGCGGGCAGCCTCGTCGACGCTATAGCTTTAAATTACTTTGGCTCGATCGTCAGCTGTGGTTTACCCCGCAGGGTTTCAGCCGTTTTCCGCCTGCGCGTCTGGAGCAGTTTGCGATTGATGTGCCGGATAACGGTCCGCAGTGGGTCGCCGATCAGATTTTCTATCAAATTTTCCCGGACCGTTTTGCCCGCAGCCAGTCGCGTGAAGCGGCTCAGGATAATGTCTATTACCACCACGCGGCCGGGCACGATATTGTGCGGCGCGAGTGGGACGAGCCGCTTATGGCTCAGGCCGGCGGCTCCACGTTTTATGGCGGTGATTTGGATGGCATCAGTGAAAAGCTGCCGTACCTGAAAACGTTAGGGGTCACGGCGCTGTATCTGAATCCGGTGTTTACCGCGCCGAGCGTGCATAAATACGATACCGAAGATTACCGCCATGTTGATCCACAGTTTGGCGGCGACAGAGCACTGCTGCGCCTGCGTCACAACACCCAACGGCAGGGCATACGGCTGATTCTCGACGGTGTTTTTAACCATAGCGGCGATTCGCACGCCTGGTTTGACCGGCATAATCGGGGAACCGACGGGGCGTGCCATAATCCGCAATCTCCCTGGCGCGACTGGTATCATTTTTCAGATGATGGTGTCGCGCTCGACTGGCTGGGGTATGCCAGCCTGCCTAAGCTGGACTTTTCCTCCGCAAGCCTGGTGAATGAAATTTATCGCGGCGAAGACAGTATCGTCCGCCACTGGCTGAAAGCGCCGTGGAGTATGGACGGCTGGCGTCTGGATGTGGTGCACATGCTGGGAGAGACCGGTGGCGCGCGCAACAACCTGCAGCACGTGGCCGGTATTACGCAGGCGGCAAAAGAAACCCAGCCAGGGGCGTATGTGGTGGGCGAACATTTTGGCGATGCGCGCCAGTGGTTGCAGGCTGATGCCGAAGATGCCGCCATGAACTATCGCGGCTTTACTTTCCCCCTCTGGGGATTCCTCGCCAATACTGATATCTCATACGATCCGCAATCTATTGATGCCCAGACCTGTATGGCGTGGATGGACAACTACCGTGCGGGTTTGTCGCATCAGCAGCAACTGCGGATGTTTAATCAGCTCGACAGCCACGATACCGCCCGTTTTAAATCTCTGCTTGGTAAAGACGTTGCACGGTTACCGCTGGCGGTGGTGTGGCTGTTTACCTGGCCTGGCGTGCCCTGTATTTACTACGGTGACGAAGTGGGGCTGGATGGGAACAACGATCCATTTTGTCGCAAACCGTTCCCGTGGCAGCCTGAAAAACAGGACGCTAACCTGCTGGCGTTGTACCGGCGGCTGGCTAAATTACGCCATCAAAGCCAGGCGTTACGCCATGGCGGTTGTCAGGTGATTTACGCCGAGGATAACGTGGTGGTGTTTGTCCGTGTGCTAAACCGTCAGCGCGTGTTGGTGGCGATTAACCGTGGCCACGCCTGTGAAGTGGTCCTGCCAGCCTCGCCATTACTGAGCGTCAGCCAATGGCAGCACAAAGAGGGTAAAGGCCTGCTTGCTGATGATGTCCTGACGCTGCCGGCGATTACCGCCTCGGTGTGGTCAGGTCATTGATATAAGCGCGCAACCTCCCGGCTTGCCAGCAGCGCGTCTCGCCACCAGCGCTGTGCCAGCCCATCACGGTTATTGCGCCAGGCCATATAGGCCACGTCTTTTTGGCGAAATGAGATAACCGTTTTTTCCACCAGCTCGCCCGTGGCAAGCCACGGGCTGGCAATATGACGTGGGAGAAATCCGCAGCCCATGCCGGCCCGAAGTAGCATCACTTTACTGTGGAAGTCATCGACGCGGATCTGCGCTTGTTCTTCCATCAGATTGGTTTGTAACGGATGACAAAAGCGCGCACTGTCGCTGATAACAATCGCCCGATGCAGGCACAACTGCTCGTTGGTCAGGCCGTCCGTTGCTGCGGCCAGCGGATGCTCAGGCGCAACGACAAACACATTGTCCAGCGTACCGAGCATTTTGTAGGACCAGGCCGCAGACGTTGGCGGTTCATTAATCGCCCCCAGAATAATATCTGCTCCATTATGGGTCAGTTCCTCCCAGGAACCCGCCAGCGTATGGTGGGTAAAGCTCAGGCGCGTTTGCTTATTCAGCGCGTGAAATTCATCGATAATCGGCAACAGCGAGGCGAGGGGAAAGGAATCGTCCAGCGCAATTGCCAGCTCTTTTTCCCAGCCTGAACTCAGCTGCACTGCCTGCTTTTCGAGATCTTTTGCCGCGCTCAGCAGCAAACGTCCCTTTTCCAGCATCATCTGTCCGGTGTCGGTAAACTTAGCCCGGTGTCCGGAACGGTCAAGCAACTCGATATTCAGGTCGCTTTCCAGCTTTTGAATCATATAGCTGAGTGCCGCAGGGGTTTTAAACAGCGATTCGGCCGCCGCGGCAAATGAACCCTGTTTGTCGAGTGCGTCGAGAATGAGCAAAACATCCAGATTGATGCGCATAAGCAGAAAATATCCTGAAAATTGAACCCCTCTGTTGTACCGAATGAAGAAAAACAATGCCAGTGAATAAATTAGATGAGTTATGCGCATTTTTTTGAGGTTGTTTAGGATATATCGCAATACAAAATTAATAGTTTCACAGGATGGTAAGTTTTCTTTAATAACTCGTTAGAAATTTCCCGCTATACTCAACAAGCTTTCTGATTCAGGATCCTGCTGCTGACGGCAGATACAGACCGTTGCCTTTTAACTTATTGATTAAGAAGGTGTGATATGTCTATTCGGGAACTGATTGACCCTCAAAACTCTACGCTTATTTTTATTGATCATCAGCCGCAAATGTCATTTGGTGTAGCGAATATTGATCGCCAGACTTTAAAAAATAATACCGTGGCATTAGCGAAAGCCGGGAAAATATTCAATGTTCCGGTGATTTATACTTCTGTGGAAACAAAAAGTTTTAGCGGATATATCTGGCCAGAATTGTTAGCGGTTCATCCTGATGTAAAACCCATTGAACGCACCTCAATGAACTCCTGGGAAGATGCGGCGTTTGTGAAAGCCGTGGAAGCGACCGGACGTAAAAAACTGATTATCTCCGCGCTGTGGACCGAGGTATGTCTGACTTTCCCTGCGCTGATGGCGCTGGAAGCGGGCTACGAAGTGTATGTGGTGACCGACACTTCCGGCGGTACGTCCGTAGATGCCCATGAACGTTCTATCGATCGTATGGTGCAGGCGGGCGCCGTTCCAGTGACCTGGCAACAGGTTCTTCTTGAGTACCAGCGCGACTGGTCACGCAAAGAAACTTACGACGCCGTTATGGATCTGGTGCGCGAGCACAGCGGCGCTTACGGTATGGGCGTGGATTATGCCTATACCATGGTGCATGGCGCGCCGGAACGTAAAGCTTAAATACACGTCATCCTTCATTTTGCATCTTTGTTGGCTTCGTTTGCGTACCCCGGTCACTTACTTATGTAAGCTCCCGGGGATCCACAACCTTGCCGCCTCGATGCACCATGAATGATTTTGTGTATTGCTTTCCTGGCCTAAGCGGCCTGTTTCCTCTCAACAAGGAACCCTTCATGGCGCAGAGCAAACATGTGACGTTGGTGATTACCCACACCTTGCTACCTCAGCAGGCGCAGCGGTATGAGCAGTGGTTGGGGAAAATCATGCCTGTAGCGGCTGAATTTCCCGGTCATCTCGGCGCGAACGTGATTCGCCCAGCAGATGGCAACAACCTGTGGAACATCATTATCCGCTTCGACACGCTTGAGCATCTGTATAACTGGACCCAGTCCGATACGCGCCGCGTGCTGGTCGAAGAGATTGCTCCACTGCTGGCGGAAGGTGACAAAACCGAAATTCGCACCGAAGCGGCATTCTGGTTTACGCCGCCCGCGCCCCATGTACGCCAGCCCAAACGCTGGAAACAGTTTCTGATAACCCTGCTGGTGATATTTCCCAGCACCAATCTGGTGCCGTGGTTGACCGGCATGGTGCTGCCTGCAATGAAGGGCTCGTTACTCCTGCATCTCATCAATGATGCCTTTGTGGTTGCGCTGGTGGTCTGGTTCTGGATGCCCATCGTAACCCGTCTGTTTGCCGGATGGCTGAAAAAAGCCTGACCGGTTTCTCAGGAGATTGATATGTCGCAAACTGCCACATTAATTCTGACTCACGGAAAAATTCATACTCTCGAAAAACAAAACCCGCAGGTTGAGGCGGTGGCGATCGCCAATGGTAAAATCCTGGCGACCGGGAGCCACGAGCGGGTAATGAGCTTTGCCACCGAAGGGACGCAGGTTGTTGATCTGCAAGGACATACGGTGGTCCCGGGTCTGAACGATTCGCACCTGCATCTCATTCGCGGCGGTCTGAATTACAATCTGGAATTGCGTTGGGAAGGCGTGCCGTCGCTGGCGGACGCGCTACGTATGCTTAAAGAGCAGGCGGACAGAACGCCGTCGCCGCAATGGGTACGCGTGGTGGGAGGTTGGAGTGAATTCCAGTTTGCCGAACGTCGCATGCCAACCCTCGAAGAACTGAATGAAGCTGCTCCCGATACTCCGGTTTTTGTTCTGCATCTCTACGACCGGGCTTTGCTCAACCGCGCCGCGCTGAAAGCCGTCGGTTACACCAAAGCGACGCCGGATCCGGCGGGCGGTGAGATTGTGCGTGATAGCAACGGCAACCCGACCGGAATGTTGATCGCCAAACCCAATGCCATGATCCTTTATTCGACGCTGGCAAAAGGACCAAAACTGCCGCTGGAAATGCAGGTTAACTCGACCCGTCAGTTTATGCGCGAGCTGAACCGTCTGGGACTGACCAGCGCCATCGATGCGGGCGGCGGGTTCCAGAACTACCCGGAAGATTATGAGATAATTGAGCAGCTACACGCCAATAAACAGATGACGGTGCGTATCGCCTACAACCTGTTTACCCAGCGTCCGAAGCAGGAACTGGAAGACTTTGAACGCTGGACCGATATGCTCAAGCCAGGGCAGGGAACCGACTTCTATCGTGCCAATGGGGCAGGGGAAATGCTGGTTTTCTCGGCCGCGGATTTTGAAGACTTCCTCCAGCCACGCCCGGATCTGCCGGAAGGTATGGAAGATGAGCTGGAGCGCGTGGTGCGACACCTGGTTGAGCACCGCTGGCCGTTCCGCTTGCATGCTACCTACGATGAATCCATCAGCCGAATGCTGGACGTGTTTGAGAAGGTAAATCGTGATATCCCGTTCAATGGTCTGCACTGGTTCTTCGATCACGCCGAAACGATTACCGAACGGAATATCGAGCGTGTAAAAGCGCTGGGGGGCGGGATAGCGGTTCAGCACCGTATGGCGTTCCAGGGCGAATATTTTGTCGATCGCTATGGTAAAGATGCGGTCAAACATACACCGCCGGTGGCGAAAATGCTGGCGGCTGACGTTCCGGTCGGATTGGGGACTGACGCCACCCGCGTGGCCAGCTACAACCCGTGGACCGCGCTCTACTGGCTGGTTTCGGGCCGTACCGTTGGTGGTATGGCGATGTACGATGATAACAATCGCCTGCCACGCGATGTGGCGCTGGAACTGTGGACGGCCGGTAGCGCCTGGTTCTCCAGCGAACAGGGTAAGAAAGGGCGCATCGAGAAAGATCAACTGGCCGACCTGGTGGTGCTGTCTAAAGATTACTTCAGCGTGCCGGAAGAAGAGATCAAAGGCATCGAGTCGGTGATGACCATTGTCGATGGCAAAGTGGTGTACGCGGCAGGGTATTTCACTCCGCTGGCACCGCCAGCCATTCCGGTTGTGCCGGACTGGTCGCCGGTAGTGAAGGTGCCGGGGCACTATCGCTCAGCGCCACCTGCTGCGGCGAAAATTGGCGCAATGGTGCAGATGCACCAGTGCTGCGGCAGCTGCGGCGTACACGGTCACCAGCATGATATTGCGCGTAAGTCGGGGATTCCGGTGTCGGACGATCGGGCTTTCTGGGGCGCACTTGGTTGCTCCTGCTTCGCGTTTTAATCCCTCCTCACAGCCCCTGGCCAAACGCAGGGGCTGATTGTATTTTCTGAAAAGCGGGTCATAGTGTTAACAGATATGGCGTAACTGCAACAAATTGTGTCATTCTGGTCTGTCTTTATACAGTGAAGGTGGAAACATGGATGAGCTGCTAACCCTTGGCTGCATTGTTTTATTCTTCGCGCTGGTAGTGGTACCTTGCCTCGCGATCGTGGCATACAGACGCAGTGCGGCGGTACGTTCCGAACTGGTGGCCTTGCGCCGTCGGGTAGAGGAACTTGAGCTGCGCGGCGTGGTGCCAGAGTCTGTGGCGCAGGCAACAGCCATTGAGCCGACGCCTGCAACAGAGAGTATTCTTTCTGATGCGCCAACGTCTGCGATTAGCAACGTGGTGCCGGAACCTGTCACTGAGCCGACGCCGGAACTTGTTAACCCGTGGGCTTCGCAGCCGAAGCCGGAGAAAGCGGCGGTATCCACGCCCAACGTCGAGCGCCCTTCTGCTTTTGGTGGGGTGATGTCATCGCTGGTGCGCTGGTTTATGCAGGGCAACCCGTTGGCAAAGCTCGGTATTTTGCTCCTGTTCCTGGGGCTTTCTTTCCTGTTGCGTTACACCGTCGAACATTCTTTGTTTCCGCTTGAGCTGCGCCTGGTGGCTGCCGCATTGTTTGCTATTGTCCTGTTGGCACTGGGCTGGCGGTTAAGGCATAAGCAACCGGTCTATGCGCTGATCCTACAGGGCGGGGCTACGGGGGCACTCTATCTCACCGTCTTTGGCGCGTTCCGGCTGTGGCAAATGCTGCCCATGACGCTGGCATTTGCGCTGCTGGTGGCGATTTGCGCGGCCAGTGTGGGTCTGGCTATTTTGCAAAAGGCACTCAGCCTGGCGATGCTGGCAAGCCTTGGCGGCTATCTCGCGCCGCTGCTGCTTTCCACCGGCGGCGGCAGTCATGTCGCACTCTTCTCTTTCTATCTTTTGCTCTCGGTGGGCATTCTCGCCATCAGCATCTGGCAGCACTGGCGGGAGCTGAATCTGCTCGGCCTGCTGTTTACCTTTGGCGTTGGTGGTTTGTGGGGACTGGATGACTATCGGCCTGAGTATTACCTGAGCTGCCAACTTTTCCTGATCGCCAACACCATTATTTTTGGCGTGCTGAGCGTGGCGCTATCGCTTCGGGCGCAGGAAAAAGGCAAACAGATTATTGACGGCGTGCTGCTGTTTGCTCCTCCACTGATAGGTTTTGGCATGCAGTATGCCATTACCCGACATATGGCATATGGTCCGGCGCTCAGCGCGCTAGGCTACGGTGGTTTCTATCTGGTGTTGGCGACGCTTGCCTTGCGGCGTTCGTCTTCTCTGGGGAGACCTCTGGTATTAGCTGCCCTGGCGCTCGGCGGCGCATTTACCACCCTGGCCATTCCGTTGGCGCTTTCAGCCCGTTGGACGGCGATGGCCTGGTCGCTGGAGGGGCTGGGTATCCTCTGGTTGGGCGTGCAACAACAGCAACGACGCATGAGTTATAGCGGTACGGCGCTGCTCGTGCTGGCCGTGGGCAGCGCGCTATGGGCGCTGACGAACGGCACAACCGCACTTTCGATGATGCTGATTTTTGCCGTGCTTAGCCTTAGCTGGCTGGCTGGTGCATGGCTATGGCGCAACATTCGGATACAGGGCAGTTGGGGGATTCTCGCGGGTGGTTTGCTTTTCTGGATTATTGCACTTGTTGCGGCATCGCAACTCATCCTGAAACAGGATCGGTGGGTGCTGTCTGGCGTGTTGGCATTAATGGCGGTATCGGTTTGGGGCTGGCGAGCGATTGCTGGTCGCCTGGCATGGCGGGAGCTGGATGCCAGTAAATGGCTGCTGTGGCCGATGATGCTCGTGGTGCTGATGTATCAAATCTCTTTGCAGCAGATTTTTGCGGCGGGTTGGCCGAATCTGGCCTGGTGTGCGGCGCTAGTTGTTGCGCTGGCGCTGCTCTGGCGTGACGCGCAGATATTACCGCCAGCGCTTTCCCGGCTGGCGCATTTGTCGTTCTTCTGGATGATTTTATTGGCGCTGGCGGTTGAGCTGTTCTGGTTCGCGCAGGCGCTGCCGTGGGGCAGGGCTGCGTGGGGAAGCGGCCTGATGATGGCGGCTGGTGGGCTGCTGATTTTCATGGTTTATCAAGCTGTTCATCGCAAGCTCTGGCCGTTTCGCATCTGGCCGGCCCTCTATTCTGTTCAGGCGATGATTCCCGTTGCGCTGGCACTGGTCGGTTTGCTCGTGCTGACGAATTTACAGGATGGCGTGGTTTATCGTCAGACGTATCTGCCGTTGCTCAACCCGTTGGAAGAGGGCGCAGCGTTTGCCCTGCTGGGGTTGGTGGTGTTTTATCGCGTGTCTCAACGCTATTTCCCGGTTCAGCTTTCCGTATGTCGCCCATGGCCGGTTGTGGCGCTGATGGCGCTCAGCTTTTGGTGGCTTAATGGTTTGCTGCTGCGCGCGTTGTCCTGGTATGGCGAAGTTGCGTGGAATGTCCAGGCGCTATGGGATTCGCGGCTGATTCAAACCTGTTTTGCTCTGTTCTGGATGTTAGCGGCGCTGGTGGTGATGCTGCGAGCGACCCGGCGTCGCTCGCGCCAGGAATGGCTGTGTGGCGCGGTTTTGCTGGGGATAGTCATCGTTAAACTGATGCTGGTGGACAGCGCGGGAGGCGGCGGCCTGGCGCGCGCGGTCGCGTTTATTGGCGTGGCCATTCTGGTGCTGATTATTGGCTATTTTTCACCCTTACCGCCCAAAGCTGGAGAAGAAAAATGAAATGGATGAAAGCGGTTCTCTGGAGTGCTCTGTTAGGAGCAACCGGCGCTGCGTGGGGCAGTAATACGGCTACGGATGCGCCAGCAGACTACGCGACGGGAGTGAAGCTCTTTACGCCTGGGTCAGAGCAATGGTATAGCCTCCCTCTGCCTTTAGCGGTATACCACGAGGCAGTCTGGCCGGACTTACGTGATATCAGGGTGTTCAACCGTCAGGGTGACGTAGTGCCTTTCACTCTGCTGGCAGAAAAAGCGCAGGCAACGTCCCCGAAAACCATTCCTCTGCGCCTTTTCCCGTTTGATTCTACGGCGCAGCAGGTGACGCCAACGCAAGATAATGAACGACCCGCGGTCCTGCTGCGTTCTAAAAATGGCATAGAAATTCGCTTCGAAAGTGAAAACCAGCAATCCATCGGGCAGAGTTATTTAATCGCTTTGCCAGACGATGTGAAAGAGACGCCATCGCTGTCCCAGTTACGTTTGATCTGGGATGCGCCTGCGAAAAACTGGCAGGGAACGGCATCGCTTTATTACAGCCGCGATTTGCGTGACTGGAGGTTGATTACAGGAAATGCGCCGCTGATGGATCTGACGCATAGCGACGACCGGTTGAAAATGGACACCTTAGGCGTTGATGACTTGCGAATGTCCGCTGATGGCGTCCCCTGGCTGCTGCTGATTCTTGATTCGCAAAGTCCTGCGCTGAATCTGAGCGGGGTGAGTGGGATAACCCGTGAGGAGCCTTCGCTTATCCAGCCTGTTTCGATGAATGCTGAAGTGGAGAGAATCGCCGAAAACCAGGCGATTTGGCGGTGGTCCAGGCCGCAACCGTTGACCTCATTACAGGTTTCACTGGATAACGAAGGCGTGTTGCCGGTTGAGCTTGAATGGCGCAAGGCAGAAAAAGAGGCCTGGCAGCCTTTAACCCGAACGGTTCTCTACAATCTGGAAAATCAGTATTCGGATGATATTCCGCTCTCCGGTGAATTGGTTGAGGCTGTCCGGATGACGACGCTTCAGGCGCGTTTGCCTGCCACCTTACCCGTGCTCAGAGGGGAGCGTGACAGCTATAAAGTGATTTTTAACGCGCAAGGCCAAAGCCCGTTTATCCTGGCATGGGGAAACAAAGCGGCGGAACCGGCGAGCATCAGTCTGGCGATGCTGATCCCGGAGGCGTTACGCAAACATAACGACCCCGACAAAATGTCGCAGGCTTTTGAGGATGAACGGGTCACCCTGGGTGGCGAGGCGAGGCTGACGGCAACGTCCGTCGCTGAGCAACAAAGCCAGTGGAAAACGCTGTTGGTATGGGGTGCGTTGATACTTGGCGTCGCCGTACTGGCTCTGATGGCGTGGAGAATCTGGCGAGAAGTGAAAAAGGGTAATCCGACATAAACCAATAAAAAAGGCCCGCATTGCGGGCCTTTTGTCGATTCATGCCAATTACAGGCTGGAAACGTTCTCGGTCAGGTATTTTGCCACGCCGTCCGGAGACGCGTTCATACCTTCTTTACCTTTTTCCCACTGTGCCGGGCAAACGTCGCCGTGCTCTTCGTGGAACTGCAGCGCGTCAACCATGCGCAGCATTTCGTCGATGTTACGACCCAGCGGCAGATCGTTAACCACCTGGTGGCGAACAACGCCGTTAGCGTCGATCAGGAAAGAACCACGCAGAGCAACGCCCGCTTCCGGGTGCTCGATGCCGTAGGCTTTCTGAATTTCGCGTTTGATGTCAGCAACCATTGCGTATTTCACTGCACCGATGCCGCCTTTGTCGACAGGGGTGTTACGCCATGCGTTGTGGACAAATTCAGAGTCGAAGGAAACGCCAACAACTTCAACGCCGCGCTTCTGGAATTCTTCGTAACGTTTGTCGAATGCGATCAGTTCAGACGGGCAAACGAAGGTGAAGTCCATCGGCCAGAAGAACAGAACGGTAGTTTTACCGTTGGTATGCTGTTTGAAGTTGAAGTTTTCAACGATCTCACCGCTACCCAGTACCGCAGCTGCTGTGAAATCCGGAGCCTGACGAGTTACCAGTACCATATAATTCTCCTGCAATGTTAAGGGGTTTTTGGAACGCAACGCGGGCCAGTATAGAGAGTGTTCGGGAATAAGACAAAGAGGCGTTGGCAATCAATGAGACAGGTTTTGTCTATCAATCTTTTGCCGGATCGCGGCTACGGCTTATCCGGCGGGGAATGCGGGCTGCAATCAAAGGGTTTTACGCCGCGCCTGGTCCATCATTTGCGGATAAAATTGCCAGAAACGTTCTTCTAACGCATCGTAATGCGTATCGAGGTCATACCATGAGTCGCGCAGGGCATCGAGTCGCGGGCGGCGGCTGGCCATGCCGTTCAGGACGTTCTGGATAAAATCCATGTCCCGGTAGCGCTCAAGCCATTTCTCTGACCATATATAGTTGTTCAGATTGATAAAGCGCGGCGGCGATTCCGGTAAAATAGTGGTTACCTGGGTACGGGCATAGCGCACAAAGTCCGTCAGCGGGAAGTCAGGGGAGATTTCCGACCAGTGGCGCGACAGAAAATGATCCCACATAACATCCAGCGTAATCGGTGCGACGCGGCGCGTTTCGCTACGAAACCACTCTTTGGCTTCACGCACCTGCGGCAGGTTATCGGTCATCACGTCGATACGACGGTGCATGAAGATGCCCTCCACCACGTCAGGCGAATAGTGCGTTTCCGGATTACCCCGGACAAAATCGGCCAGCAGATTGCCGGAAAGCGAGCTGTCGGCAAGATGAGCGAGATGCAAATGTGCAAGAAAATTCATAGTTAAACGTTTATCCAGAGGGGTAAAGGTTGCAGGGAGAACGCCCCGGCACTAGACTACCCGCCTCTTATTTTAGTCTGAGTCAGTGTCATGCGCGTTACCGATTTCACCTTTGAACTACCCGAATCCCTGATTGCCCACTATCCGCAAGCTGAGCGCAGTAGCTGCCGCTTGCTGTCTTTGGACGGGCCGACGGGCGCGCTGACGCACGGTACTTTCACCGATTTGCTCGATAAGCTCAACCCTGGAGATTTGCTGGTCTTTAACAACACTCGCGTCATTCCTGCGCGTTTGTTTGGCCGTAAAGCCAGCGGCGGCAAGATTGAAGTACTGGTCGAGCGTATGCTGGATGACAAACGTATTCTGGCGCATATTCGTGCTTCGAAAGCGCCGAAGCCGGGCGCTGAGTTGCTGCTGGGCGACGACGAAAGTATTAACGCGACGATGGTCGCCCGCCATGACGCGCTGTTTGAAGTTGAGTTTAACGACGAACGCAGCGTGCTGGATATCCTCAACGCCATCGGCCATATGCCGTTGCCGCCGTATATCGACCGTCCCGATGAAGACGCCGACCGCGAGCTGTACCAGACCGTGTATAGTGAAAAACCGGGTGCCGTCGCCGCGCCGACTGCGGGTCTGCACTTTGACGATCCGCTGCTGGCTAAACTGCGCGATAAAGGTATTGAAATGGCGTTCGTCACGCTGCACGTCGGCGCGGGTACTTTCCAGCCGGTGCGCGTAGACACCATTGAAGACCACATTATGCACTCTGAATATGCGGAAGTGCCGCAGGATGTGGTGGACGCGGTGCTGGCGGCGAAAGCGCGCGGCAACCGCGTGATTGCGGTGGGCACCACCTCCGTACGTTCACTGGAAAGCGCAGCGCAGGCTGCCAAAAACGACCTTATCGAGCCATTCTTCGGCGATACGCAAATTTTCATTTATCCAGGCTATAAATATCAGGTGATTGATGCCCTGGTAACCAACTTCCACCTGCCGGAATCGACGCTGATCATGCTGGTTTCCGCGTTTGCTGGTTATAAAAACACCATGCACGCCTATCATGAAGCGGTAAAAGCGGAATATCGCTTTTTTAGTTACGGTGATGCGATGTTTATCACGTACAATCCGCAGGCTATTTCTGAGCGACCGTGAGAAGGCTATCTCACTTGCCATTTTGATGGCGGGCAGTGCTCGCCATCCTCACGTACTGCGTGTACGCTCCGGTGGCTGTGCGCTGGTCGCCCCAAACTGGCTGCGCCGATTGCGCCTTCGCCAGTGGGTTAAGATATTTTTACTCCGTGGAGTGAATTCATGGGGAAAGTTTAATCATCAGACTGTCTCTCTGATGCAGGAGAAAAAATGAAATTTGAACTGGATACCACAGACGGTCGCGCGCGTCGCGGCCGCCTGGTTTTTGATCGTGGCGTAGTAGAAACGCCTGCTTTTATGCCGGTCGGTACTTACGGCACCGTAAAAGGCATGACGCCGGAAGAAGTTGAAGCGACCGGCGCACAGATCATCCTCGGCAACACCTTCCACCTGTGGCTGCGCCCGGGTCAGGAAATCATGAAGCTGCACGGCGATCTGCACGATTTTATGCAGTGGAAAGGGCCGATCCTCACCGATTCCGGCGGCTTCCAGGTGTTCAGCCTGGGCGATATCCGTAAGATAACCGAGCAGGGCGTGCATTTCCGTAACCCGATCAACGGCGATCCGATTTTCCTCGATCCCGAGAAGTCGATGGAGATTCAATACGATCTCGGTTCCGATATCGTGATGATCTTCGACGAATGTACACCGTATCCGGCCGACTGGGACTATGCTAAACGCTCGATGGAGATGTCTCTGCGTTGGGCGAAGCGCAGTCGCGACCGTTTTGATAGTCTCGGCAACAAAAATGCGCTTTTTGGCATCATTCAGGGCAGCGTTTACGAAGATTTACGTGATATCTCTGTTAAAGGTCTGGTAGATATCGGCTTTGATGGCTACGCTGTCGGCGGTTTGGCTGTCGGTGAGCCGAAGGAAGATATGCACCGCATCCTGGAGCATGTATGCCCACAGATTCCGGCAGATAAACCGCGTTACCTGATGGGCGTCGGCAAACCAGAAGATCTGGTTGAAGGCGTGCGTCGCGGTATCGATATGTTTGACTGTGTGATGCCAACGCGAAATGCCCGTAATGGTCATTTGTTTGTGACTGACGGCGTGGTAAAAATTCGTAACGCGAAACATAAAAGCGACACCAGTCCGCTCGATGCTGAGTGTGATTGCTACACCTGTCGCAATTATTCGCGCGCTTACTTGCATCATCTCGACCGTTGCAACGAAATATTGGGCGCGCGTCTCAACACGATTCATAACCTTCGCTACTACCAGCGTTTGATGGCGGGTTTACGCAAGGCTATTGAAGAGGGTAAATTAGAGAGCTTCGTGACCGATTTTTACCAACGTCAGGGTAGACCAGTTCCACCTGTGAACGTTGATTAATTTTAATAATGAGGGAATTTGAATGAGCTTTTTTATTTCTGATGCGGTAGCGGCAACAGGTGCTCCGGCGCAGGGCAGCCCGATGTCTCTGATTCTGATGCTGGTGGTGTTTGGTCTGATTTTCTACTTCATGATCCTGCGCCCGCAGCAAAAGCGTACCAAAGAACATAAAAATCTGATGAGCTCCATTGCGAAAGGCGATGAAGTGCTGACTAACGGTGGTCTGGTGGGTCGCGTGACCAAAGTAGCAGAATCTGGCTACATCGCTATCGCGCTGAACGACACCACTGAAGTGGTTATTAAACGTGATTTCGTAGCTGCCGTTCTGCCGAAAGGCACCATGAAGGCGCTGTAATTTATTGTTTTCCCAAAGGGAACTGCCGTGTTAAACCGTTATCCTTTGTGGAAGTATGTCATGCTGATCGTCGTTATTGTCGTCGGTCTGCTCTATGCGCTTCCCAACCTGTATGGTGAGGATCCGGCTGTTCAAATCACTGGCGTGCGCGGTGCCGCCGCCAGTGAGCAAACGCTGATCCAGGTCCAGAAAACGTTACAAGAAGATAAAATCACACCTAAGTCTGTGGCTCTGGAAGAGGGTGCTATTCTCGCGCGCTTCGACTCCACTGATACCCAACTGCGCGCACGTGAAGTGTTAATGGGCGTACTGGGCGATCAGTATGTCGTGGCGCTTAACCTTGCTCCGGCAACCCCGCGCTGGCTGGCAGCCATTCACGCAGAACCGATGAAACTCGGTCTTGACCTGCGTGGCGGCGTTCACTTCCTGATGGAAGTGGATATGGACACCGCGCTGAGTAAGTTGCAGGAACAAAATATCGATAGTCTGCGCAGCGATCTGCGTGAAAAAGGCATTCCTTATACTACCGTTCGTAAAGAAGATAACTACGGTCTGAGCATCACCTTCCGTGATAGCAGCGCCCGTGATGAAGCTATCTCTTACCTGAGCAAGCGTCACCAGGATCTGGTTATTTCCAGCCAGGGCAGCAATGCTCTGCGTGCGGTAATGACCGATGCGCGCCTGAGCGAAGCCCGTGAGTACGCGGTACAGCAGAACATCAACATTCTGCGTAATCGTGTTAACCAACTGGGTGTTGCTGAGCCGGTGGTACAACGCCAGGGTGCTGACCGCATTGTGGTCGAACTGCCGGGTATTCAGGATACCGCGCGTGCGAAAGAAATTCTGGGCGCAACCGCGACGCTGGAGTTCCGTCTGGTAAACACCAACGTTGACCAGTCCGCTGCGGCATCGGGTCGTGTTCCGGGTGATTCGGAAGTGAAACAGTCTCGTGAAGGCCAGCCGGTTGTGCTGTACAAACGCGTGATTCTGACCGGTGACCATATCACCGACTCTACTTCCAGCCAGGACGAATACAATCAGCCGCAGGTTAACATCTCGCTGGATAGCGCGGGTGGTAACATCATGTCCAACTTCACTAAGGACAACATCGGTAAGCCGATGGCGACCCTGTTCGTGGAGTACAAAGACAGCGGTAAGAAAGATGCTAACGGTCGCGCAGTGCTGGTGAAACAGGAAGAGGTGATTAACATCGCCAACATTCAGTCTCGCCTGGGCAACAGCTTCCGTATCACCGGTATCAACAACCCGAACGAAGCGCGTCAGCTTTCTCTGCTGTTACGTGCCGGTGCGTTGATTGCGCCGATTCAGATTGTTGAAGAACGTACCATCGGCCCAACCCTGGGTATGCAGAACATTAAACAGGGTCTGGAAGCATGTCTGGCCGGTCTGGTGGTGTCTATCCTGTTCATGATCTTCTTCTATAAGAAGTTCGGTCTGATTGCGACCAGTGCGCTGATTGCTAACCTGGTGCTGATTGTCGGTATTATGTCGTTGCTGCCGGGTGCTACGCTGAGTATGCCGGGGATTGCGGGGATCGTCTTAACCCTTGCCGTCGCGGTCGATGCGAACGTACTGATCAACGAACGTATCAAAGAAGAGTTGAGTAACGGGCGTTCGGTGCAGCAGGCGATCAATGAAGGTTATGCGGGCGCATTTAGCTCCATCTTTGATGCGAACATTACGACGCTGATCAAGGTCATCATCCTGTACGCAGTTGGCACTGGGGCAATTAAAGGGTTCGCGATTACTACCGGTATTGGTGTGGCGACGTCGATGTTTACCGCGATTGTCGGTACACGTGCCATCGTAAACCTGTTGTATGGCGGCAAGCGCGTCAAAAAGCTGTCAATCTGAGGAGTGCGAAGTGGCACAGGAATATACTGTTGAACAATTGAACCACGGCCGTAAAGTCTGGGACTTTATGCGCTGGGACTACTGGGCTTTCGGCATTTCAGGTTTCCTGCTGATTGCGGCCATCGTGGTGATGGGCGTACGCGGGTTTAACTGGGGTCTCGATTTCACCGGTGGTACGGTTATTGAAATCACGCTGGAAAAACCGGCCGATATGGACGTGATGCGCGATGCGCTGGAGAAAGCGGGCTTTGTTGATCCGCTTCTGCAGAACTTCGGCAGCAGCCACGACATTATGGTACGTATGCCGCCAACTGAAGGCGCAGACGGCGGTCAGGTGCTGGGCAGCAAAGTGTTGAGTGTGATTAACGAATCCACCAACCAAAACGCCGCGGTGAAACGAATTGAATTCGTGGGGCCGAGCGTGGGTGCAGACCTGGCGCAAACCGGTGCGATGGCGCTGATGGCGGCGCTGATCTCCATCCTGGTGTACGTCGGTTTTCGCTTTGAATGGCGACTGGCGGCTGGGGTAGTTATCGCGCTGGCGCACGACGTGATTATCACACTTGGGATCCTGTCGTTGTTCCATATCGAGATTGACCTGACTATCGTCGCATCGCTGATGTCGGTAATCGGTTACTCGCTGAACGACAGTATCGTAGTATCTGACCGTATTCGTGAAAACTTCCGCAAAATTCGTCGCGGTACGCCTTACGAAATCTTTAACGTGTCATTGACTCAGACGCTGCACCGTACGTTGATTACGTCCGGTACGACGTTGATGGTTATTCTGATGCTGTTCCTGTTCGGTGGTCCGGTACTGGAAGGCTTCTCGCTGACGATGCTGATCGGTGTTTCCATCGGTACCGCATCTTCTATCTACGTGGCATCGGCGCTGGCGCTGAAGCTGGGTATGAAGCGTGAACACATGCTGCAGCAGAAGGTCGAGAAAGAAGGGGCGGATCAACCGTCGATTCTGCCTTAACCATTAAGAGTGAAGATACTGGAATCCCGATCGCAAGGTCGGGATTTTTTTTGCCTGCGATTTAGCAGCAAACCATTATCTTTTTCTCTCGACACACTACTGACAGTATGCTGTCAGTAGCCCTGTCTTATAGTCCTTCTGAGATTACCCACACAGGCAGGAGGAAGTATGAAGAACGTAATTAACTGGTTTGAAATCCCCGTGGCACAAATGGATCGCGCCATCGCTTTTTATGAGCCAGTGATGCAGGTTTCGTTGCGTCGGGAGAATATGGATTGCGCCGAGCTTGCCGTATTCCCGTATCAGGATCCCGCTCCCGGCGGGGCGCTGGCTAAATTTGACGGTATTACGCCTTCAGCGCAGGGCGCTATTATTTATCTGCATACGGACGATTTGGCAGCCACGCTTGAACGCGTCGCCACTGCTGGCGGTCAATGCGTGTTTGGCCCACTCGAATTGGGGCAGGACATTGGTACGATTGCGCTATTTACTGACAGTGAAGGCAATCGTGTTGGTTTACATCAACCCGCGTAATACTTTCAGGACTGAGGATTAACATGAGCAGACGCGCCGACCGCTTGTTTCAGATTGTACAAATCCTGCGTGGCAGGCGAGTGACAACGGCGGCGCTGCTGGCAGAACGCCTTGAAGTTTCTGAACGGACGATTTATCGCGATATCCGCGATCTCTCTTTATCCGGCGTGCCCATTGAAGGAGAAGTGGGCAGCGGATACCGCTTGATGGCCGGGTTTGATCTGCCGCCGTTGATGTTAACGCATCACGAATCAGAAGCATTGATGGTAGCGATTCGGTTGCTGAAAACATGGGGCGGAGATTCACTCTCACAGGCGCTGGAATCCGCGCAGGAAAAAGTGCTGGCGATATTGCCGCCAGAGAGTCGGCGCAGAGCCGAGCAAACGCGGATTTTCGCGCCAGATTTTGGTAATCAGCCGCATTCACGCAGTGCGTTCGATCTCATACATCGCGCGGTTTCGGCGCAGCAGGCGCTGGCGCTGCATTATCGCGATGAGTCCGGGAACCTCTCCTGGCGCGACGTTCAACCGTTGGGCTTATTTTTCTGGGGCGAGCACTGGCTGCTGGTTGCCTGGTGCGAGAAGCGTGACGATTATCGCTGCTTTCGCGTTGATCGATGTCTGAAGATCACGCTGCTCGACAGGCACTTTCGCGAATCGGCGGATCGCTCGCTAAGTGACTTTTTACGTAAAGTACGCTGTGAAGACCAGCCATAAAAAAGCCAGCGGTTAAGCTGGCTTGTCTGCGAAACATTGTCTGGATTAGAAGTTGTAACCTACGACCAGGTAACCACCCCAACCGGTAGATTTCGCGCTGAAGTCGCCTTCGCCCCAGTTCAGAGTATCTCCACCTTTCCACTGGCCGCCGTTATGGAAGTAACGCGCGACTACGGAGTAGTGCCAGTGATCGTAGTTCAGCGCCAGAACGTGGCTGGAAGCGATAGAGTTGCTGGTGCGGTTCGGATCATCACCCAAATCTGAGCCCCAGTCGAAGTTGGTGAAGCCGATGTAGGTCAACTGACCGCCCCAAACCTGGGTGATCGGCACAAAGTATTTCACTTTGAAACGGTAGCCATCCCACTCGTTTTCGTTGGATGCGCCATAGTTCTGCCACTGGTATTTAGCATACACGTTCAGGGAAAGCCCCATCGGCAGACCGGTATCGATATCGGTACCCAGACCCATATACCAGGTGCTCTGGCGGCTGGCTTTGTTGTCACCCATATCGTAGATGTAGTTGTTGGCGAAATACCATTCTTTGAACGGGCCAAAGCTCAGGTCAGCGCCGGTCAGTTTGTCAATGGAGAAACGCGGTTCGATTTCCATAAACAGCGGGGAACCGTCAGACCAGATGCCTTTGTCGTTGCCGTTACCCCAGTCGAAGGTTTTCGGAATATCGATGTAGCCATAGAAGTCAAACCAGTCTTTTTTAGCAAAAGCTTCGTATTCCAGATACACATCGTTGTTCAGTTTCGGGGAGAAACGGGTGTGGTAGCTGCCCACCACGTTGACGCTCTGGTGCCACCAGTCGGACAGATATTGCGGTTTGTCATTTTCTGCTGCATTGGCAGTGAAAGACGAGGAGAGCGCCAGCACTGCACCGGCTGCAAGTAATGTTTTTTTCATATGTATGCCACTGTTTGAAATCCCTTTCGGGATAGAAAAATGCGCAATTTGCGTTTCTATACACTTCATCCTTCAAGACGCCTCTTTGTTGGCTGCCTTTGCTCACCCCTGTTACTTACTGATGTAAGCTCCAAGGATTCACGCAGTTGCCGCCTCGATGCATCTTGCATGATTTTGTGTAGAAATATTTCGTGTTTCTTCGGAGCCTATTATAAAAATCATTGTTCACAAAAATATGTCTTGTTTCACAGTTCTATCATTTGCGTAATCGATTGCGTTCACGTTTGCGTACTTTAGGCGGCGAATTGTACTGGCTCCCATGAATGTTGCCAAGTTTTAACAGAAATATTGGTTATGTCAGGGGAGTAACAAAATAAGGCGAAGTGATGTTGCGGAACGCACAAAACGTCCCGCAAAAAAGTTTATTGGTTAACAGGCTGGATGTCGTGGATGCGAACAAACCCTAACTGGTCCGCAGAAAGGCCATTTAACTGCAGCGGAATATCGACGTCGCTGGGTGCAAGGATACTCGCGGGGGCAGTGACCAATTGATTCTGAACGTTCACTTCCTGATAGTTATCTGTGGTGCCCTGAATTTGTCCGTACTCGACGGTGGCGCTAAAGGCGGGTAAAGGTGTGTTGGATTCACCCTGAATCCGCAGCGTCAGACGTGTGCCGTCGGCGTTTGGCGCAATATTGATTAGCGACATACGTAGCGTGCCAATCTGGCTGTCCAGTCGGGCAGGCGTTTTGGAACCCGGCAACAGATAGACGCCGCTGGTTGATTTTGCATTCAACATATTCTGTTGTGTAATTTTTACCGTTTCCTGATTGAGCTGCGTCATCTCTTTGTTCAACGTGCTAACGCTTTGATGCATCTGACGTACTTCGCTTTGCTGTGCGCAGGCGCTAAGACTAAAGAGACTTCCCACCAGGACAATTCTTAGGTAACGTCTTGTCATTGTGATTACTTCCTTCATTGTCGCGATAGCATAATGGTAGTGCGCACTGAGCACGAAGGCATCGATCCTTTGTCTCAAAAGCGCTGCGCCTTTGTTGTCACGCCAGTTCAGGGTAAAATAGATTTCTGTTAACCACTGAGGTACAGGACGCCGTATGCATTGCCCATTCTGTTTCGCCGTAGACACTAAGGTAATTGACTCTCGTCTTGTAGGCGAGGGCTCCTCAGTACGCCGCCGTCGGCAGTGTCTGGTCTGTAATGAACGTTTCACCACTTTTGAAGTGGCTGAACTTGTTATGCCGCGCGTTGTGAAAAGCAACGATGTGCGTGAACCCTTTAATGAAGATAAGCTGCGCAGCGGCATGCTCAGAGCGCTTGAGAAACGCCCGGTCAGCTCTGATGACGTCGAAATGGCGTTGAACCATATCAAATCACAACTGCGTGCAACTGGCGAGCGTGAGGTGCCGAGCAAGATGATCGGCAACCTGGTGATGGAGCAGTTGAAAAAACTCGATAAAGTCGCCTACATCCGCTTCGCCTCGGTTTACCGGAGCTTCGAAGATATCAAAGAATTTGGCGAAGAGATTGCTCGCCTACAGGACTAAGCCATGCAGGATGAATTGTACATGGCGCGCGCGCTGAAGCTTGCTGCGCGCGGACGTTTTACCACGCATCCCAATCCCAATGTGGGCTGCGTGATTGTGAAAGATGGGGAGATCGTCGGTGAAGGATATCATCACCGCGCGGGCGAACCGCATGCTGAAGTCCATGCCCTGCGGATGGCTGGAGAAAAAGCGCAAGGGGCAACCGCCTATGTCACGCTTGAACCCTGCAGCCATCATGGTCGTACGCCGCCATGCTGCGATGCGTTGATTGCCGCGGGTGTGACGCGTGTGGTTGCGGCGATGCAGGATCCCAATCCACAGGTAGCAGGTCGTGGCCTCTACCGTTTGCAGCAGGCGGGTATCGATGTCAGCCACGGGCTGATGATGAGCGAGGTTGAGCAGCTTAATAAAGGTTTTCTCAAGCGCATGCGTACCGGATTCCCGTATCTGCAGCTTAAGCTTGGCGCGTCGCTTGATGGGCGTACGGCGATGGCCAGTGGTGAAAGTCAATGGATAACCTCGCCGCAGGCGCGCCGCGATGTGCAACGTCTGCGGGCGCAAAGCCATGCCATCTTAACCAGCAGCGCGACGGTGCTGGCCGACGATCCTCTGCTTACCGTGCGTTGGTCGGAGCTTGGGGAGTCAACCCAGGCGAGTTACCCGCAGGAAAATCTGCGCCAGCCAATCCGCATTGTTCTTGATAGCCAGAATCAGGTCACGCCGGAGCATCGTATTGTGCAACAGCCAGGAGAAACCTGGATTGTCCGGACTGAAGACGATTCTCGTAGCTGGCCGGAGGCGGTACGCAGCCTGAAGGTGCCGGAACATAACGGGCATCTGGATCTGGTGGTGCTGATGATGCAGTTGGGCAAACAGCAAATTAACAGCATTTGGGTTGAAGTTGGCCCTACGCTTGCGGGCGCGTTATTACAGGCCGGTTTGGTTGATGAGCTAATCGTGTATGTTGCGCCTAAACTGTTAGGCAGTGATGCGCGAGGATTATGTGTGCTGCCAGGGCTTGAGAAACTGGCCGACGCGCCCCATTTCAAATTCAACGAGATACGCCAGGTGGGCCCGGACGTTTGCCTGCATTTAACCACTGCGTGAGGCTTTCTGAATTAGAGCAAGCAGCGCACAGAATATTATGATAAAATCCGCCCCCCTTACGGGGCCATAAATCGAACCCGAAGGAAGAATATGAACATTATTGAAGCTAACGTTGCTACCCCGGACGCTCGCGTCGCCATCACCATTGCGCGTTTCAACAACTTTATCAATGACAGCCTGCTGGAAGGTGCGATTGACGCCCTGAAACGTATTGGCCAGGTAAAAGATGAAAACATTACCGTCGTTTGGGTTCCAGGCGCATATGAGCTGCCGCTGGCGGCTGACGCGCTGGCGAAAACCGGTAGATACGACGCGGTGATTGCGCTCGGTACGGTGATCCGTGGCGGTACTGCGCACTTCGAATATGTGGCTGGCGGTGCTAGCAATGGCCTGGCGCATGTCGCTCAGGACAGTGGCATTCCGGTAGCCTTCGGTGTTCTGACCACCGAAAGTATTGAACAAGCCATCGAACGTGCTGGCACTAAAGCCGGCAACAAAGGCGCAGAAGCTGCACTGACTGCGCTTGAAATGATTAATGTATTGAAAGCCATCAAGGCCTGATTTTTGTAAGGGGAAATCCGTGAAACCTGCTGCTCGTCGCCGCGCCCGTGAGTGTGCCGTCCAGGCGCTCTACTCCTGGCAGTTGTCCCAGAACGACATCGCTGATGTTGAATACCAGTTCCTGGCGGAACAGGACGTGAAAGATGTTGACGTTCTGTATTTCCGTGAACTGCTGTCCGGGGTGGCGACTAACAGCGCGTACCTGGATGGATTAATGAAGCCTTACCTGTCTCGTCTGTTGGAAGAGCTGGGTCAGGTAGAAAAAGCCGTGCTGCGTATTGCGCTGTTTGAACTGTCTAAACGTAGTGATGTGCCGTACAAAGTGGCCATCAACGAAGCGATTGAACTGGCGAAAACCTTCGGCGCTGAAGACAGCCACAAGTTCGTGAACGGCGTACTGGATAAAGCAGCACCTGTGATTCGCCCCAACAAAAAGTAATCCCGAGGCCGGCTGGATGGTGGAACCTGTTTCCGCTGTCCCCGGCTTTTTCTTTTTTTTCTGCTGAGGCATAACGTATGGCATGCGGCGAGTTTTCCCTGATTGCCCGTTATTTTGACCGCGTAAGAACGTCTCGTCTTGATGTCGAAACCGGTATTGGTGACGACTGCGCACTTCTGAACATCCCTGAAAAACAGACGCTGGCGATCAGTACCGATACGCTGGTGGCTGGTAACCACTTCCTCCCTGACATTGATCCTACCGATCTGGCCTGGAAAGCTCTGGCGGTGAATTTGAGCGATCTGGCGGCGATGGGAGCCGATCCTGCGTGGCTGACGCTGGCGCTCACGTTACCTGACGTCGATGAAGCCTGGCTTGAAGCTTTCAGCGATGGCCTGTTTGAACTCCTTAATTACTACGATATGCAGCTGATTGGCGGTGATACCACGCGTGGACCGCTGTCGATGACGTTGGGTATTCATGGCTACGTTCCCGTTGGGCGTGCCTTAAAACGCTCCGGTGCGAAACCGGGTGACTGGATTTATGTGACCGGCACGCCGGGCGACAGCGCTGCCGGGCTGGCGATTTTGCAGGATCGCTTGCAGGTTGCAGAGGTAAAAGACGCAGACTATCTGCTGAAACGCCATCTGCGTCCCACGCCGCGTATTTTGCAGGGACAAGCCCTGCGCGATCTGGCCAGTGCGGCTATCGATATCTCCGACGGTCTGATTTCCGATCTGGGGCATATCGTTAATGCCAGCGGCTGCGGCGCACGGGTTAACGTTGATGCGCTGCCTTACTCCGCGGCGTTTGCCCGGCACGTGGAGCCGGAACAGGCCCTGCGCTGGGCACTCTCGGGTGGTGAAGATTATGAGTTATGCTTTACCGTACCGGAAATTAATCGTGGCGCGCTGGACGTAGCGCTGGGAAATCTCGGCGCAACGTTTACCTGCATAGGACAGATGAGCGCGGACGTGGAAGGTATTCACTTTACGCGCGATGGAAAATCCGTCACGTTCGACTGGAAAGGATATGACCATTTTGCCGCGCCTTAAAAAAGATGTCGCCAAAAGCCGCCTGAGTATGCGCAATCCGTGGCATCTGTTAGCCACCGGTTTTGGCAGCGGGCTGAGCCCAATTGTTCCTGGCACCATGGGATCGCTGGCGGCGATCCCTTTTTGGTATTTAATGACGTTTCTGCCGTGGCAGCTGTATTCACTGGTGGTGATGTTATCTATCTGTATCGGCGTTTATCTGTGCCATCAAACGGCGAAAGATATGGGCGTGCACGATCACGGTAGCATTGTCTGGGACGAGTTTGTCGGGATGTGGATAACCCTGATGGCGCTGCCGACCAACGACTGGCAGTGGGTTGCCGCCGGATTTGTGATTTTCCGTATTCTGGATATGTGGAAGCCGTGGCCGATTCGTTGGTTCGATCGCAACGTACATGGCGGTACGGGAATTATGATCGACGATATCGTGGCCGGGATACTGTCCGCTGGGATACTGTACTTTATTGGCCATCACTGGCCGGTAGGGATCATTTAACGGGTTTGCCGGATGGCGGCGTAAATGCCTTATCCGGCCTACAATCTACAATCGCGCTTATTTAAATCCCACCACCGGATGCTGTTTGTACGGCGTTTCCAGCTCGGCAATCTGCTCCGGCTTCAGCGTTAAATCCACCGCATTGAGCAACTCATCCAGCTGTTCCTCGCGCGATGTGCCGATAATCGGCGCTGCCACACCCGGTTTGCTCAGCAGCCAGGCCAGCGCGACCTGCGCACGGGTTACGCCCAGTTCCTCACTGACGCCGGTCAGCCGTTCGGCGATTTGCGCGTCGTTTTCATCGCTCTCGCTGTACAAATTTTTACCGACCTCATCGGAAACCAGACGGGCGGTCGTTTCTCCCCAGGGGCGCGTCAGGCGACCACGCGCCAGCGGACTCCATGGGATCACTGCCACACCCTCCTGATAGCAAAGCGGCAGCATTTCGCGTTCTTCTTCGCGATAGATCAGGTTGTAGTGATCCTGCATGCTGACGAACTGCGCCCAGCCGTGTTGCTTCTGTAAGGCCAGCGCCTGAGCAAACTGTGAAGCGTGCATGGATGAGGCGCCGATATAGCGCGCTTTACCGGCTTTCACTACGTCGTTAAGGGCTTCCAGCGTTTCTTCGATCGGCGTGTTGTAATCCCAGCGGTGAATTTGCAGGATGTCCACATAGTCCATACCCAGGCGTCTGAGGCTGTCGTCGATTGAGCGCAGGATTTGTGCGCGGGATAAACCTTCCGCTAAATCATCCACCTGGTGAAAAACCTTGGTCGCCACCACGACATCTTCGCGGCGGGCGAAATCACGCAGCGCGCGGCCGACAATCTCTTCGCTGCTGCCAGCGGAGTAGCTGTTGGCGGTATCGAAAAAGTTAATGCCGCCTTCAAGAGCGTGTTTGATTATCGGGCGGCTACTTTCTTCAGGTAGCGTCCAGGCATGATTGCCGCGATTGGGCTCGCCAAACGTCATGCAACCCAGGCAAAGGCGGGAGACCCGAAGGTCGGTTTTTCCTAAGGTGTTGTATTTCATCAATCCACTCCTGCTTAGCTCGTGATGAGTTAAGCATAGCAGGAGCGGAGAGAGGATTATGCCAGCCAGGCCTTGATTTTGGCCTCAATGCCGGCGGCATCAAGACCCAGATCGGCGCGAGCCTCGTCCTGAGTCCCCTGCGGGATGAAGAAGTCAGGCAGGCCAATGTTCAGCACCGGAACGGGTTTGCGATGGGCCATCAGCACTTCGTTTACGCCGCTGCCAGCGCCGCCCATAATGGCGTTCTCTTCGAGGGTGACCAGCACCTCGTGTTGGGCTGCCATTTCCAGAATCAACGTTTCATCCAGCGGTTTGACAAAGCGCATATCAACCAGCGTGGCGTTCAGCGACTCTGCGACCTGCGCGGCTTCCGGCATTAGGGTACCGAAGTTCAGTATCGCCACTTTCTTCCCGTGACGCTTCACGATGCCTTTCCCAATTGGCAGTTGCTCCAGCGGCGTCAGCTCAACGCCCACCGCGTTACCGCGTGGGTAGCGTACAACCGTTGGGCCGTCGTTGTAGTGATAGCCGGTGAACAGCATCTGGCGACATTCGTTCTCATCGCTCGGGGTCATAATGACCATTTCCGGGATGCAGCGCAGGAAGGAGAGATCGAACGCCCCCTGGTGGGTTTGCCCATCTGCGCCAACAATACCAGCCCGGTCAACGGCGAACAGGACCGGCAGTTTCTGAATGGCGACATCATGCAGCACCTGATCGTAGGCGCGTTGCAGGAAGGTAGAGTAAATAGCCACGACCGGCTTATAGCCGCCAATTGCCAGACCGGCAGCAAACGTCACCGCGTGCTGCTCGGCAATCGCCACATCGAAGTAGCGGTCCGGGAACTTACGTGAGAACTCCACCATACCGGAGCCTTCACGCATCGCCGGAGTGATCGCCATCAGCTTATTGTCTTTCGCTGCGGTTTCGCACAGCCAGTCACCGAAGATTTTTGAATAGCTTGGCAGGCCGCCGCTGCTTTTCGGCAGGCATCCGCTGGACGGATCGAATTTTGGTACCGCGTGGAAGGTAATCGGATCTTTTTCCGCAGGCTCGTAACCACGACCTTTTTTGGTCATGATGTGCAGGAACTGCGGACCTTTAAGGTCGCGCATGTTCTTCAGCGTAGTGATAAGCCCCAGCACGTCGTGACCGTCTACCGGACCAATATAGTTAAAGCCCAGCTCTTCAAACAGCGTACCCGGCACAACCATGCCTTTGATGTGTTCTTCGGTACGCTTGAGCAGCTCTTTAATCGGCGGCACGCCGGAGAACACTTTTTTCCCGCCTTCGCGCAGCGAGGAGTAGAGTTTGCCAGAGAGCAGTTGCGCCAGGTGGTTGTTCAGCGCGCCGACGTTCTCTGAAATCGACATTTCGTTGTCGTTGAGGATAACCAGCATGTCGGGCTTAATATCACCCGCGTGGTTCATCGCTTCAAACGCCATCCCGGCGGTGATAGCGCCGTCGCCAATCACACAAACGGTACGACGATCTTTGCCTTCTTTCTCGGCGGCAACCGCAATACCAATACCGGCGCTGATGGACGTTGAGGAGTGCCCAACGCTCAGTACGTCATACTCGCTCTCACCGCGCCACGGGAACGGATGCAAACCGCCTTTCTGACGAATGGTGCCGATTTTATCGCGGCGGCCGGTCAGAATTTTGTGCGGGTAAGCCTGATGTCCCACATCCCAGATTAACTGGTCAAACGGGGTGTTGTAGACATAGTGCAGCGCGACGGTGAGTTCCACCGTGCCCAGACCAGAGGCGAAGTGCCCGCTGGAACGGCTTACGCTGTCGAGCAAATAGCGGCGCAGTTCGTCGCAAAGCTTTGGCAGACTCTCTTTTGGCAGCAGGCGTAACTCCTGGGTGGAGTCGACCAGCGCCAGGGTCGGGTATTTGGCTATATCAAAACTCATCGCAAGCTCATGGGATATGTTGGTTTATTTATCACGCTGGATTATATAGTCCGCTAGCGCTTCCAGTGCCGAGGTATCGAGTGACTGTGCGGCCAGCAAACTTAGCGACTCGCGGGCATCCTCAATTAAATCCCGGGCTTTGTTCTGGGCTTGCTCAAGACCCAGAAGTGCAGGATAGGTACTTTTGCCAAGCTGCTGGTCAGCACCCTGACGTTTACCCAATGTTGCAGTATCGCCTACCACATCCAGGATGTCATCCTGAACCTGGAAGGCCAGACCGATGCTTTCTGCGTATTTGTCGAGTATTGCCAGGCATTCTCGCCCTTTATCGCCAGCGCTTAATGCTCCCAGACGTACGGCGGCGCGAATCAGTGCCCCGGTTTTATGGCGGTGAATACGCTCCAGCGCATCCAGCTCAACCTGATGACCTTCAGCTTCCAGATCCAGCGCCTGACCGCCGCACATACCGGCGATACCGCTGGCCCGGGCCAGTTCAGAGATCATCGCGATGCGGTCACGATCGGACACTTCCGGCATCGGGGCGTCGCTGATAATAGAGAACGCCAGCGTTTGCAGCGCATCTCCGGCCAGGATCGCGTTTGCCTCGCCAAATTTTACGTGGCAGGTCGGCAGACCGCGGCGCAGGTCATCGTCGTCCATCGCGGGTAAATCATCATGCATTAGCGAATAGGCATGAATGCACTCGACGGCGGCAGCGGGAGCATCAAGCGTACTCAGGCTGACGCCAAACATCTGACCGGTCGCATACACCAGGAACGGGCGCAGACGCTTACCGCCTAATAATGCGCCATATTGCATGGTTTCGACCACGGGAGTGTTCTGAAAGGGCAATGGCGCAATAAAACGGCTCAGTGCCTGGTTGGCCTGCTCAACGCATGCCTGTAGCTGCTGCGTAAAATCCATTTACTCATTATCCGGTGTGAAAGGCGTAAGGGCGGCGTCTTCAGTATCTGACAGCAGGATTTGTACGCGCTGTTCAGCCTGTTGCAATTTAACCTGTCCCTGACGCGCCAACTGTACGCCACGTTCGAATTCGTTCAGCGCTTCTTCCAGCGGCAGGTCGCCGCTTTCCAGGCGGGTAACAATCTGTTCCAGCTCGCTCAGCGCTGTTTCAAAACTGGCTGGCGCTTCATTTTTCTTCGGCATAATGAATGTCTGACTCTCTGTATTGGCAGCACAAGACTATGGTAACGGACTCGTACTGATAAGCAAATAACGCGCAATGGTAAGGCGATGTGCACAGGATGACCATGATAGTGGTATACTTGCGCGCCTGGATGCAGCCGCAGGGTATGGGCTGCTGTATTTTTTTCCATTACAAGTCGTTCAGACTTGCCAAAGAACCATTGCCGCCATGAAGTTTATCATTAAATTGTTCCCAGAAATCACCATCAAAAGCCAATCTGTGCGTTTGCGCTTTATAAAAATTCTGACAGGGAACATTCGTAACGTTTTAAAGCATTATGATGAAGACCTTGCCGTTGTCCGTCACTGGGATCACGTTGAGGTTCGCGCTAAAGATGAAAGCCAGCGCCTGGATATACGCGACGCGTTGACCCGTATTCCGGGGATCCACCATATTCTCGAAGTAGAAGACGTGCCGTTTACCGACATGCACGATATTTTCGAGAAAGCGCTGGTGCAGTATCGCGATCAACTGGAAGGTAAAACCTTCTGCGTACGCGTTAAGCGTCGCGGTAAGCATGAGTTTAGCTCCATTGAGGTGGAACGCTATGTTGGCGGTGGACTGAACCAGCATATTGAATCCGCACGAGTGAAGCTGACGAAGCCGGACGTGACGGTTAATCTTGAAATCGAAAACGACCGTCTGCTGCTGGTTAAAGGCCGCTATGAAGGTATTGGCGGTTTCCCGATTGGTACGCAGGAAGACGTACTGTCGCTGATCTCCGGTGGTTTCGACTCCGGTGTGTCCAGCTACATGCTGATGCGTCGCGGCTGCCGCGTACACTATTGCTTCTTCAACCTCGGCGGCGCAGCGCATGAAATCGGCGTTCGCCAGGTGGCGCATTATCTGTGGAATCGCTTTGGCAGCTCGCATCGCGTGCGTTTTGTTGCAATCAACTTTGAGCCGGTGGTTGGCGAGATCCTGGAGAAAGTCGACGACGGCCAGATGGGCGTGGTCCTCAAACGCATGATGGTACGCGCGGCGTCGAAAGTCGCTGAGCGCTACGGCGTACAGGCGTTGGTCACCGGTGAAGCACTGGGTCAGGTGTCCAGCCAGACGCTGACCAACCTGCGCCTGATCGATAACGTATCTGACACCCTGATCCTGCGCCCGCTTATCTCCCATGATAAAGAGCACATCATCAATCTGGCGCGTGAAATTGGTACCGAGGACTTTGCCCGTACCATGCCGGAATACTGTGGTGTGATTTCAAAAAGCCCGACGGTGAAAGCGGTTAAAGCGAAGATTGAGGCTGAAGAAGAAAACTTCGATTTCTCTATCCTCGATAAGGTGGTTGAAGAAGCCAACAATATCGATATTCGCGATATCGCTCAGCAGACACAGCAGACCGTGGTGGAAGTTGAAACCGTGAGCGGCTTCGGCCCGAACGATGTGATTCTGGATATCCGTTCGGTGGATGAACAGGATGACAAACCGCTGAAAGTTGACGGTGTGGACGTCGTTTCTCTGCCATTCTACAAACTGAGCACTAAATTCGGCGATTTGGACCAGAGTAAAACCTGGCTGCTGTGGTGTGAACGCGGGGTGATGAGCCGCCTGCAGGCGCTTTATCTGCGCGAGCAGGGCTTTGAAAACGTGAAGGTGTACCGCCCGTAATTGACTAAACACCGTGTTGTAAGCCGGATAAGGCGGTTACGCCGCCATCCGGCAATATAACGATATTATTCAAAACGCACGGGTAGTGTCTTTCCGTTCGATTCCCAGACGCCCTGATAGACACCGTCTTTTAACTCCAGCGTTATCTTCTCTTCCGATTGTTCAGCGGCAGACGTCTTCAGTTCATAATGTCGATTGTCGGCTGTGTCGCACTTACCGGTTAATTCAATCGGTGCGCCAAATTTCTGGTAAAAGTAAGCCCCTTCAAAAAAATCACCGTATTTGCAGTCCACCTTCAGCACAATACGCATGCTTTTTCCCAACGTGCCGTACATGACCTTGCCGTCAATGCCGGGAGTGGGCTCAACCGGTGTTGTACTCTTTGCACCAGTCAGATACTGGCCGTATGGCGTGAACTGTTTATGTAGTTCACCGGTAGGGACTTTCGTGGTGAAATCGCCCAGCTCGTCACCCGCGCGGTTGGCATGGTTGCTACAGCGTCCGTTCAGGAAAGCCAGATGATCTTTTTGCAGGGAGAATCTGTCGATGTAGTACAACCCGTCAATGTAGGTTGCGCATGAGGCGTAGAATTCGGCATAGCCAGGATCTCCACCGTCCTTCTGTGCCGTAACAAAGGTATCAATTTGGCTGCGGATATCTTTTCTGATGCGGGTGTTTAATTCGGCCATCGTGGAGCGGGAAAAAAGATCGTTAAGGGTAATTGCCGCGCCGCTGGCCAAATCGAAGCTGATCGGCACATTGTATGACTCGCAATACGCTCCGCAGCCTTCGACAAACATATTCAGGGTCAGGACATTGGCATCGCGATACTCAATCGTGTAGTCAAGGTTTGCGGTAGGGTTCATCTCTGAATTTGCAAACTGATTCACTGTCGTTTGCGGATTATTTCCCGGTAGCTGATTGATAAAGCTGGCGAAAATATAATCGTTAATGCGTTTTGCAACCTGTGGGCTTTCCTTTGAAGTAAACCACGGCACGCGATACTGCATCTCAGTGCTTGCGGGATAGCGATACTCAAGGTTTTTTATTTCAAGCTGTGTTGCACAGGCGTAACCAGAAAAGAGCAGTAAAGCCACTGTGCTCAGATATCCTTTCATTATAATTCCTTGTATGTGAGTGGCCTGAAAGTTTACTCGTAGTAGTTATAAATTCCCGCGGCCATCACCAGCTGTGACGCCACCTCGTGAGCTTTTTCGCGACTCACCAGCAGATCAATGATTTTTAAACCGAAATCGATTGAGGTTCCCGGTCCCTGGCTGGTTAACAGATTAACGCGCGGATCCCATACGACGCGCTTGTCCTGCCACTGGTCAGCGGGGATCTTGTCTTTCAGCGCCGGGAAGCCCGTCATATTTCCGATGGGGAAAATATCGTGTGGGACGAGGACGGTGGCGGCAGCGGCGCAAATTGCTGCGACAATGCGCCCGGAGCGATGAAACTGTTTCACGGTTTCGACCAGCAGAGGGCTGTCGCGAAAACACTCGGCGCCTTTAATTCCGCCCGGCAGCACGATGATATCGAAATCGCCGTCAGCAACTTCCACTAATGGCGCATCCGCCAGCAGCTTCACTCCGCGTGAACACACAATAGCCAGGCCGCCATCGCTGGCGACGCTTGCGGTCGTGACCTTAATCCCGCCGCGAACCAGCAGATCGATAGTGGTGACCGCTTCGGTTTCTTCACTACCAGGGGCGAGACATACCAGTGCTTGAGCGCTCATACTCACTTTCCTTTCTCTTAACCATTTCAAACAGGCGGGCATTTTCCGGGACGGCGATGCCGTGCGCGCGGGCGCGTTTTAACAAATAGCCGGTAATGTAATCGATCTCAGTATGGCGCAGCGCACGAATGTCTTGCAGCATCGATGAGATATTTTCCGCAGTACTGTCAATTACTTGCTCGACATAATAGCGTAAATCATCCGCTGATGTGTGGTGGCCTTCGCGTTCAATGACCGCTGCTACTTCCTCGCAGATGAGTGCTATTTTTTCTGGATGATGGCGTAACTCGCCGTTTGGGCAATCCCATAATGCGGTCAGCGGATTAATAACGCAGTTTACTGCCAGCTTGCGCCATAGCTCGGCGCGGATAGTGTTGTGCCAGGCGACGTCCGGCAGCACTTCTTGCAGGACTTCAGCCAGATAGCTGAAATCACCGTCTTGTTCACGCGCCGGACCAATCCTTGTAGTACCCTGAGCGACATGAATGATGACGTTCCCGTCACGGCGTGCCGCGTGGGTGGTGGTACCCATCAGCAGAGGTTGCTTAATGTTATGCAGTTCTTCAATCGTCCCCATACCGTTGTGAATCAGCAGAATGGGAGTGGTTTCAGGCAGTATTGCGGCCAGGCCTTTTACCGCATCAGAAACCTGCCAGGCTTTCAGGGTGACCAGCAGCAGGTCGCTTTTCGCCAAAAAATCGGGGTCGTTTGCCGTCAGGGATTCATTAAAAACTGACCCATCCGTGTCGATCAGGTTAACGCTGCAATAGGGTTGCGGTACGCGTAGCCACCCCTGAACTTCATGTCCATGTTTGCACAGCGCGGTTAGCCAAAGCTGCCCTAACGCTCCACATCCCAGTACGGTAATTTTCATTCTTCCTCCTCACCTGCAACAGCACCAGGTGTTAATCCATATCGGCCGTACCCCATTATTGTTCGCAGGTGTCAGTACCACGTACAATTAAAGGATACAGCCTAGTATAGCGCTGTCTGTTGTGTAACTTTGCAGGTATTATGCTTCGCATCAAAAATGAAGGGAGAGGAAAAGATGCCATCTTTCGATATTGTTTCTGAAGTTGATCTTCAGGAAGCCCGTAACGCGGTAGATAACGCCAGCCGTGAAGTGGAATCACGCTTTGATTTTCGTGGCGTTGAAGCGACTTTTGAGCTGAATGAGTCAAATAAGACGATTAAGGTGCTGAGCGAGTCTGATTTTCAGGTCAACCAGTTGCTGGATATTTTACGTGCCAAGCTGTTGAAGCGCGGTATTGAAGGCACGTCGCTGGACGTACCAGAAACCTTCGTGCACAGCGGTAAAACCTGGTTTGTGGAAGCTAAGCTGAAGCAGGGCATTGAAAGCGCGGTGCAAAAGAAAATCGTTAAGCTGATTAAAGACAGCAAACTGAAGGTGCAGGCGCAGATTCAGGGCGAAGAAATTCGTGTGACCGGTAAGGCGCGTGACGATCTGCAATCCGTTATGGCGCTGGTTCGCGGTGGCGATCTCGGCCAGCCATTCCAGTTTAAGAACTTCCGCGATTAAGTCGTAATGCCTGATGGCGCTACGCTTATCAGGCCTACAGGTAGCACACGCTATTGGTAGGCCGGATAAGGTGATAGCCGCCATCCGGCAATCTTCACGCCTGGCTGATGGCCTGCTCAACCTCAAATCGATTCGTCACTTTGCTGTCGATTTTCACGTAGGCCGAGTGCTCTTTCGCGACAATTAACACTTCGCTTATCCCTTCTTTAGCCAGCAGACGCTGCTTCAGGGTGTCATCCGCAGCAATTTCAGGTGGGATTTCCACCCGCAGGCTGCTGACATACGGCGGCTCTTTCATTGTACTTGCCACCAATAACCACACTGCCGCCAGAAGCGCACCAGCCAGGAATACCGTCTGACCATCAAACATTTCGACTACCCAACCGCCGAGCGAACCGCCAATCGCCACGCCGATGAACTGGCTGGTGGAGTAAACGCCCATCGCCGTGCCTTTATAGCCAGCCGGAGATTCTTTACTGATAAGCGAGGGGAGGAGGGCTTCCATCAGGTTGAAGGCGAGGAAGAATATCTGAACGCCCGCAATCAGCCCCCAGAAACGAATGTTAGCGCTCCACAATACAATCTCTGCAATAAGAATCAGTAACACGCAGGCGAGGAACACGCGTTTCATCCGGCGCTTCACTTCGGCGTAAATGATGAACGGCACCACGGAAACAAAGGACAGCAGCATCGTCA
Source organism: Citrobacter sp. Ce129 (assembly GCF_030334545.1). Classification (NCBI taxonomy): domain Bacteria; kingdom Pseudomonadati; phylum Pseudomonadota; class Gammaproteobacteria; order Enterobacterales; family Enterobacteriaceae; genus Citrobacter; species Citrobacter sp. Ce129. The sequence continues at coordinate 516,187 of NZ_JAOWDS010000051.1, read as the reverse complement.
CCAGATAAATTTTCCAGTGTTCAGCGGCGGGGAAGCCTGCTTTCGCCAGTTGGCCCGGTAAGGCGACGAAGGTAGACATCAGCAAAATGTGCAGACACATGATGCCGAAGTTGAGCTTCAGCAGTTTAGGTTCCGCCAGCACTTTGCTGAAGCTGCCTTTTACCATGCCCGACTCGCGGTTCAGCACGTGGTTGGTACTGTTGGGAACGACCCAAATGGTTAGCACGATACCCGTGGTAGCAAGAGCGGCAATCATCCAGAACAGCGCGTTTAGCCCCAGCGCATGGGTAACGATCGGCCCCAGCACCATCGCAATGGCGAAAGTGATACCAAAGCTGACGCCGATAAACGCCATCGCTTTCGTTCGGTTTTGCTCACGGGTTAAGTCGGACAGCAGCGCCATTACGGCAGCAGCAATCGCGCCAGAACCTTGTAGGGCACGACCAAGAATAATGCCCCAGATTGAATCGGAGAGGGCGGCAATTATGCTGCCGAGAACGAATACCGCCAGTCCGCCGACAATAAGCGGCTTACGCCCGATGCGGTCAGAGAGCAGACCAAAGGGGATTTGGAAAACGGCTTGCGCCAGGCCATAAATACCGATAGCGAGTCCGATCAAGGCTTCGCTGGCACCCTGTAGCGCCATACCGTACGTGGTCAGAACCGGCAGGACCATAAACATGCCAAGCATGCGCAACGAAAATACGGTCCCTAAACCCCAGGTGGCGCGCAACTCACCGGGCGTCATTTTGTAATCGTTCATTCCCACCTCTGTATTAATTTCGCGCCTAGTGTAAAGCGGGGAAGGGGTGGGGTAAACCTCTACGATATGTGGAATTGTGTAGTGGGATAATTGAAATAATTACCAACGCAACTAATTTACTTGTGATAATTACGGGTGTAGTCTTTTTGTGGTTATTACTAATGGAAACAGGGAAAAGGAAATGGTATTTCGCGATAAATATAACCAATTGTTTCAAGCTGATGACTGTATTCAGTGGACATCATTCTAGTGAGTATTCAGGACGATGTGTTAAAACTTTTCAGGGAAGAAATACCTGGGTATTTGGATGAAAAATGGAAGGAGGTTTCTTTAGAACTCGACTCAGAATTGTTTGATGTCCCCGGAGATGATCTCCACAGCGCTCTGGATCGATATGAGAAAGAGTTCAAAGTTGATTTATCATGTGTGAACTGGAAACCTTATTATCCATGGCACAATCTGCCACTATTCACGAGATGGTTCAAAGCTAACCGGGAAGAAGTGGAAGCAACACGCATACCGTTAACCGTAAGGATGTTTGCTGAGTCGGCTGAAGCGGGGAAATGGTTGTTTGAGAGCTGGCCTGAAGAACAAAAAGACGAGACCTGACGCTCTCAAAATAACGTAGTAAATAAAGAGGGTGCCAGAGCACCCTTTTCGTATCTGCAGATTCTTACCAGACGTAAGTCAGCAGGTTCTGCGAGTTTGGCACCATAAAGTCGACTGACATCATCACGGAAAGCGCGGTAATGGCGATGATGGAGAAACCGAACAGCTTGCGCGCCCAGACTCTGTCATCTTCCACTTTATATCCGCGCAGCGCCATGCCCAACCACCAGACGCTCACCGCCGCAGCAACAATCAGGTATTTATAACCAGCATAGCCGCCCAGGGTTAGCATTAACGTGGCGATAGCAAATGCTACGATGTACAGCGTGATATGGTTTTTCGCGACCGAAATACCTTTCACCACCGGCAGTACCGGGATGTTGGCAGCCTGATAATCCTTGAAGCGGAAAATCGCAATCGCGTAAGAGTGCGGCATCTGCCACAGGCTGAAAATAGCCAGCAGAATCAGCGCACCGCTATCGAACACACCGGTTACGGCGCAGTAGCCAATCACCGGCGGCGCTGCGCCGGAGAGTGAGCCAATCAGCGTACCGTAAACGGAATGGCGCTTCATATACAGGCTATAGACGCCCACATAGACCACGAAGCCCATTACCCCCAGCCAGCAGGCCAGAGGGTTCGCGCCAAACCACAGCAGCATAAAGCCAGCAATACCCAGCAGGGTGGCGTATACCAGCGAGACCGCAGGGGAAATCAGACCTTTAACCAGCACGCGGTTTTTGGTCCTCTCCATCTTCCTGTCGATATCCCTGTCGATGTAGTTGTTAAATACACAACCCGACGCCACAACCAGTGACACCCCAATCAGCGTGTAGATAAACAGGGGATAGTCGATGCTGCCTTTCGAGGCCAGCAGGAACCCCCCAATCACCGAGATCAGGTTGCCAAAGATGATGCCTGGTTTCGTTACTTGCAGGTATTGCTTAAACATCATAATCGCCGCTCTTAGTGCATCATCATGTTGTAGTTAAGGTTCCACATAATCCAGATGGAGCCCACAACCAGGATGGCGATGATTAGCACAGTAAAGACAAAGGCCGTCATGTTCCAACCTTCATCAGATTTGCTATTCATGTGCAGGAAGCACACCAGGTGCACCAGAATCTGTACCACTGCCATTGCCAGAATAGTTCCCAGAATGACGGCCGGAGAGGCAGCACCCGTCATGACCATCCAGAACGGAATGACCGTCAGGATTACCGACAGGATAAAACCTGTCATGTAGGTTTTTACGCTGCCATGGGATGCGCCGCCGCTCTCGTTAGAATGACTCATTACATCGCCCCCATCAGATAAACAACAGTGAACACACAGATCCACACCACATCAAGGAAGTGCCAGAACAGACTCAGACACATGATGCGGGTGCGGTTAGTACTGGTCAGGCCGCGACGAGCAACTTGCACCATCAGCACCGCCATCCAGATAAGACCGGAGGTAACGTGCAGGCCGTGCGTGCCGACCAGCGCGAAGAACGCAGACAGGAAGCCGCTGCGATCCGGGCCCATACCGTTAACAATCAGGTGATGGAATTCATAGAGTTCCATCCCGATGAATCCGGCACCGAACAAGAAGGTCAACGCCAGCCAGGAGATAACCTGGCTCTTGTTGTTCTTGTACATGGCAATCGCTGCCATGCCGTAAGTAATGGAGCTGAATAACAGCAGGAATGTTTCAACCAGAACGAACGGCAGTTCAAAAATGTCCTTACCTGTTGGGCCACCTGCGGTGCCGTTCACCAGAACGGCATAGGTTGCAAACAGAATAGAGAACAGAATGCAGTCGCTCATCAGGTAGATCCAGAATCCGAAGATCTTGGTCTGGCCTGCATCGTGGTGCCCGTGTTCGTGCGCGTGGGCAGTCGCGTGCGTTAAAGTATCAGTTGCCATTTTTCAGCCCTGCCTTAGTAATCTCATCGAAATGCTGATTTTCCAGTTTTTCGACTTCCGGGACCGGCACGTAGTAATCCACGTCTTCATCAAAGCTTTTCACAATCCAGCTGATGATCATGCCTGCGAAGCTTGCAATCGCCAGCCACCAGATATGCCAGATCATGGCGAAACCAAACAGTGTTGCGAAGGCGGTAATGACGATACCGGCACCGCTGTTCTTCGGCATATGAATTTCTTCATAGTGCGCAGGCTGTTTGTACGCTTCACCTTTTTCTTTCATTTCCCAGAAGGCATCACGCTCGTGAACGTGCGGCACAATGGCAAAGTTATAGAACGGAGGCGGGGAAGACGTTGCCCACTCCAGCGTACGACCACCCCATGGGTCACCGGTCAGGTCACGGTTCTGCTCGCGGTCGCGAATAGACACGTAAATCTGAATCAACTGGCACAGGATACCCAGTGCAATCAGCGCGGCACCGCAGGCGGCAACGACCAGCATCGGATGGAACTGCGGGTCAATCTGCTGGCTGAGGCGACGGGTCATACCCATGAAGCCCAGCACGTACAGCGGCATAAATGCCACGAAGAAGCCGATGATCCAGAACCAGAATGCGCGTTTACCCCAGGTTTCGTTCAGCGTGAAGCCAAACGCTTTTGGCCACCAGTAGGTCATACCAGCGAAGCATCCAAATACAACGCCGCCGATGATAACGTTATGGAAGTGCGCAATCAGGAACAGACTGTTGTGCAGTACGAAGTCCGCACCCGGCACCGCCAGCAGTACGCCGGTCATGCCGCCGACTGAGAAGGTGACGATAAAGCCAATCGTCCACAGCATCGCTGAGTGGAATACGATACGGCCCTGATACATGGTGAACAGCCAGTTGAAAATCTTCACCCCGGTTGGGATAGCGATAATCATGGTGGTAATACCGAAGAAGGCGTTTACGTTAGCGCCCGCACCCATGGTGAAGAAGTGGTGCAGCCAAACAACGAACGACAGAACGGTGATACACACGGTTGCCCACACCAGTGAGGTGTAGCCAAACAGACGTTTACGCGAGAAGGTTGCAGCGATTTCGGAGAATACACCGAACACCGGCAGAACCAGAATGTACACTTCCGGATGGCCCCAGGCCCAAATCAGGTTGATGTACATCATCATGTTGCCGCCCATATCGTTGGTAAAGAAATGGGTACCCAGATAGCGATCCAGGGTCAGCAACGCGACGGTAACCGTCAGGATTGGGAAAGAAGCGATAATCAGGATGTTCGCACACAGAGATGCCCAGCTAAATACCGGCATCTTGAACATGGTCATTCCTGGCGCACGCATCTTAATGATGGTCACAAAGAAGTTGATACCGGTCAGAGTGGTACCAATACCTGACAACTGAACTGCCCATATCCAATAATCGACCCCGACGCTTGGACTGTACTCTATTCCCGAGAGCGGCGGGTACGCCAGCCAACCGGTCTGTGCGAACTCTCCCACGCCCAGAGACAGGTTAACCAGGATTACGCCGACAACGGTGAACCAGAAGCTCAGGTTGTTCAGGAATGGGAACGCAACGTCACGAGCGCCGATCTGCAGCGGAACCACCAGGTTCATCAGACCGATAACAAATGGCATTGCCACGAAGAAGATCATAATCACGCCGTGAGCCGTGAAGATCTGATCGTAGTGGTGAGGTGGCAGGAAGCCCGCTTCACCTGCAGAAGCCAGCGCTTGCTGGCTACGCATCATGATGGCGTCGGCAAAGCCACGAATCAACATGACGATTGCAACGATGACATACATGATGCCAAGGCGTTTGTGGTCAACAGAAGTCAGCCACTCTTTCCATAGATAGGTCCACTTACCGAAGTAAGTGATTAGGCCCAGTAAGGCCGCACCACCGATGATTATTGCAGCGATCGTAACCATGACAATAGGTTCATGGAACGGCACTGCATCCAGCGTCAATTTTCCGAACATCGTATTCTTCCTCGGCCCCTTAGTGAGCGGATTCCGCGTGGCTCATGTCCATGCCTTCCATTCCTTCGTGTGCGCTGTGCTCACCTTCGGGTTGGGTCATGTCCATGCTCTTACCGTGAGCCATAAATTTGTTAATAACGTCTTTAAACAAATCGGGTTTCACGTTGGAGAAGTATTCCACCTGGTTGTATTCACTTGGCACAGCCACTTTCTCGAACGCTGCCATGTCGCTCATGGTGTTCGTGGACTGTTTAGCTTTAGCAACCCATTGGTCGAATTCGGCGCGGTCCTTTGTTGCGATAGCCTTGAACTTCATACCGGAGAAGCCAGGTCCGCTATAGCTTGCGGAGATACCATCATAAGTACCGGCTTCGTTGGCGATCAGATGCAGTCGAGTCTGCATACCGGCCATGGCATAAATCTGGCTACCCAGACGCGGGATAAAGAAGGAGTTCATCACGGAGTTAGATGTCACTTTGAACTCAACCGGAGTATTCGCCGGGAAGGCGATTTCATTCACGGTAGCGATACCCTGTTCCGGATAGATGAAGAACCATTTCCAGTCCATGGAAACCACTTCGATGGTAATGGGCTTCTCGTCATGCGCCAGCGGTTTGCTTGGCTCAAGAGCGTGAGTGGTTTTCCAGGTCAGTACGGCAAGGAAAATGATGATTAAGATCGGCACCGTCCAGACCACAGCTTCCACTTTATTGGAGTGTGACCAGTTCGGGCTGTACTTCGCATCTTTATTGCTTGCACGATACTTCCAGGCAAAACCAACAGCCATCAAGATGGCGGGAATAACGACAATCAACATCAGGCCAAATGCCGTCAGTATCAATGAACGTTGTTCCAGTCCAATCTGTCCTTTAGGGTCAAGCAGCGCAGAATTACAGCCACTGAGTAACGCAGTGCCTGCAATTAATGACAACCATCCCAAACTTTTATTGTATTTCCTGAGTCTCATTTAACGACCTCAATTCCACGGGACCGGGTGGCGTTTAAAGTGTGAGGTCATTTTACGGGAAGGTTACATTACTGTAAACATCCTTGGATCTGTGTTACTGGGTTCTGCCGCGCATGTCACATATGTTGCAATATATGTCGCTTTGGCTTTAAGAACCTGTTGCAACATCACGTTATAACGAAAGCGGGCAGGCGAGGGACTTGCTGAGGGCAATTGGTATAACCAATACGAAAATAAAACAATTGTTTAACAATTGATTATCAATAAAAAGACAATTAAAGAACAAAAAATAAATCTGTAGTGGCTGAATCGAGTAAGGAAAATAGTATATATAAAAGGCGTCAATAATTTCCAAATTCTTTGGCGCACAAAATAACAAATTATATTTTTAGCGATTGTTGTTTATTTAGCCGTTATAATTACGCAAGGTGATTACAACGGCGATATTAATGCGGATTGTTACGCCAGACGGGTTTTGCGCAGTGCCAGATAATCCAGCAATCCACCAAAAACGACTCCACAGACCGCGACCACCACTGAGACTTCAAGCAGTTCCGGCAGGAAGGAGAAGCTGGTGTAATCCAGCGCGTTCATAGTTAACAGCAGTAGCCAAACCAGCAGTAAGCAGCAGCCCGCTACCAACGTCATTAATGCCAGGCTGTACGCCCCACGAAATTCCGTGCGTGGAATAAAGCTTTCATTTTTCCAGCTATGCTCCAGCGTCTGACGACAAACCAGCAGCAGTATGAGGCCGGGGATCGCGGCAAACACGGAGAACAAATAAAACGTTGGCCAACCGTGCGCTTCGACAAACCAACCCGCTACCGGGCCAACGTAAACGCGACCAACGGCTGAAAGCGCGGAGAGCAGGGCGAACTGGGTCGCTGAGAAGGACTTATTGCACAGCGTCATTAATAAGGCGACAAACGCTGCCGTGCCCATTCCACCGCACAGGTTTTCAAAGAAGACGGCGGCCGCCATACTGAACATGTGTTTGTCAGTGATGGACAGTAACCAATAACCCGCATTCGACGCCCCCTGCAGGATGCCGAAAATCAGCAAGGCGCGAAACAGCGAAAGGCGCTGCATCAGGATCCCGCCGTACAGCGCGCCAACGATGGTGGCCAGCAGACCGAGCGTTTTATTCACCACGCCAACTTCACCCGCATCAAACCCAACGCCGCGGATTAAAAAGGTGGTGGTCAGGCTCATGGCGAAAGCATCCCCAAGCTTATACAGCACAATCAGCAGCAGGATCAGCCAGGCGTTGTTACGACCAAAGAAGTCGCGCAGCGGGGCGACTACCGCCTGCTCCAGCGTTTTGGGCACCGGAATGGCATCAGTTGGTTCGGGCGCTAACAGAGTAGCGATGATACAAGGTATCAGTAGTGCTGCCATCAGCCAGTACATGCCCTGCCAGCCCAGCCAGCGATCGGCCATCCACAGGGCCAGCCCACCGGAAACCAGCATCCCTAAGCGATAGCCCAGCACGCTGATAGCCGCACCGGTGCCGCGTTCTTCGGCGGGCAACACGTCGGTTTTCCAGGCATCAAAGACGATGTCCTGCGATGCTGAGCAAAACGCGATCACCACCGCAAGCGCGGCCATCCAGCGCAGCTGCGTACCAGGTTCCAGAAAACCCATCGCGGCGATAGAAATCAGTAACAGTACCTGGGTTGCCAGCAGCCAACCCCGGCGTCGACCTAAAAACGGCGGAGTGTAGCGGTCCATTAGCGGGGACCAGAGGAACTTAAACACGTAGGCCTGGCCGACCAGAGAAAAGAAACCAATGGTTTTAAGATCGATATTCTCGACCGTCATCCACGCCTGAAGCGTACCCGAGGTCAGAGCGAGCGGTAAACCGGAGGCGAATCCCAGTATGAGCAGGATAGCTGAACGTGGTTGCTGAAAAATACGTAAGTAATGACTGGACATGGGCTTCTATAGGCCCGACGAGCGCCGGGCCATATGGGCAGAAATTAACGAGCGTTCTGCTTGATGAAATCGTGAACGCTGGTGTCCTGAGACATATCAGCGATGGTGTCGGTCAGTACGCTGTTAACGGCGTCAGCGATATTTTTGTTAGAGGCCTGCAGTGCGCCTTCAACAGAATAGCTTGCGCGGTAGTTTTTGGTCATCTTGTTGCCGTTAGCGGCGGTCGCGATGATGGCGATGTCTGCCTTGGTGGCGATGTTGTAACGCACGCTACCCTGAGACACGTCAGCATACAGTTGGCTAACAATAATTTGCAGGTTGACTGCACCGTTTGGCCCAATCATATAACCGCGTGCGGTCATCTGTTTTTCCAGTACTTCTTGCAGCAGGAAACGCAGATCGCGAGACGCGGTCAGGGTAACCAACTGGTTGTCACGGGTGACTTTTGCCAGCGCCTGATCCTGACGCTGGTCGGCACCGTTGATGCTAACGGTCACACCCATCAGGCTTGGGTCCTGCTGCGGCAGAGTGATTTTTGGGGAAACTTCAATAGTGGTCGGCGGCGTTGCGCATCCAGCTAACATAAACAGCGCGACAAACGGGACGAGGATTTTTTTTAACATGCCAGGGCTCTCAGCGAATCTAAATTGTATGGTTGGAGAAAATTCCCGCCATCATAACATCGCCAACGATGAGGGGAAGTGGGTAACGCATGTAAATTCATTGTGTTGTCCGTTTTATGACTTTGTGGAGACCATAAACGGATTTTTTGCAATAAATCGAAGGGTAGATTCAGTGAACTTCATCCGTTTGGCTGAGAAAATCAGACAAGGGCTAATTTTTTGTTGCTAAGGTGTAATGAAAACGGTAAAAGCGGCTAGTATTTAAAGGGATGGGTGACATCTCAGCGTTGTCGGAGGAAAAATTTCATGATGATTCGTGAGCAAATAGAAGAAAAATTAAGGGCAGCGTTCGAACCCGTATTCCTCGAAGTTGTGGATGAAAGCTATCGTCACAATGTCCCGGCTGGTTCTGAAAGCCACTTTAAGGTTGTGCTGGTTAGCGATCGCTTTACAGGTGAACGTTTTCTTAATCGTCATCGGATGATTTACAGCACATTAACGGCGGAGCTTTCCACAACCGTTCATGCGCTTGCCCTGCATACCTATACCATTAAGGAGTGGGAAGCGTTGCAGGATACGATTTTTGCATCGCCTCCGTGTCGTGGGGCGGGAAGCATCGCGTAAAAACGGATTTGCAACAACCGACGCTTTTCCAGTATGTTGCTACAGATTATGTGAAAACGGCCTGCGGGCCGTTTTGTTTTGTCTGAATTCTGGGGCGCTCGTACAGTATTCAGACAAAAATTAGCCGGGAATTGTGAAAAAAGCCGCAGCAACGCGCGATAACCGTTCTCGACTCATAAAAGTGATGCCGCTATAATGCGCGTCTTATTTTTCGGAATGTCTTCGGGATGATTCTGACGACAGGGAATGTGATTGCTTATGAGAACATCCCAGTTCCGCGAAGCCAACAACCTGTGCTTGCGGAGAAGAGTTGACCGAGCACTGTGATTTTTTGAGGTAACAAGATGCAAGTTTCAGTTGAAACCACTCAAGGCCTTGGCCGCCGTGTAACGATTACTATCGCTGCTGACAGCATCGAGACCGCTGTGAAAAGCGAGCTGGTCAACGTAGCGAAGAAAGTGCGTATTGACGGTTTCCGCAAAGGAAAAGTACCGATGAATGTTGTTGCTCAGCGTTATGGCGCATCTGTTCGCCAGGACGTTCTGGGTGACCTGATGAGCCGCAACTTCGTTGACGCGATCATCAAAGAAAAAATCAATCCGGCTGGCGCACCGAACTACGTTCCGGGCGAATACAAACTGGGTGAAGATTTTACTTACGCGGTAGAGTTCGAAGTTTACCCGGAAGTTGAGCTGACTGGCCTGGAAGCAATCGAAGTTGAAAAACCGGTTGTTGAAGTCACCGACGCTGACGTTGACGTGATGCTGGATACCCTGCGTAAGCAGCAGGCTACCTGGAAAGACAAAGACGGCGCTGCAGATGCAGAAGACCGTGTAACCATCGACTTCACCGGTTCTGTAGACGGCGAAGAGTTCGAAGGCGGCAAAGCGTCTGACTTCGTACTGGCGATGGGCCAGGGTCGTATGATCCCGGGCTTTGAAGAAGGCGTTAAAGGCCACAAAGCTGGCGAAGAGTTCACTATCGACGTGACTTTCCCAGAAGAGTACCACGCTGAAAACCTGAAAGGTAAAGCCGCTAAGTTCGTTATCAACCTGAAGAAAGTTGAAGAACGCGAGCTGCCGGAACTGACTGAAGAATTCATCAAACGTTTCGGCGTTGAAGATGGTTCCGTAGCAGGTCTGCGCGCTGAAGTACGCAAAAACATGGAACGCGAGCTGAAAGGCGCTGTGCGTAACCGCGTTAAGTCTCAGGCGATCGAAGGTCTGGTAAAAGCTAACGACATCGACGTTCCGGCTGCTCTGATCGACAGCGAAATCGACGTTCTGCGTCGTCAGGCTGCACAGCGTTTCGGCGGCAACGAGAAACAAGCTCTGGAACTGCCGCGTGAACTGTTCGAAGAACAGGCTAAGCGTCGCGTAGTTGTCGGTCTGCTGCTGGGCGAAGTGATTCGCACCAACGAGCTGAAAGCTGATGAAGATCGCGTTAAAGGCCTGATCGAAGAGATGGCTTCTGCTTACGAAGATCCGAAAGAAGTTGTTGAGTTCTACAGCAAAAATAAAGAGCTGATGGACAATATGCGTAACGTCGCTCTGGAAGAGCAGGCTGTTGAAGCCGTTCTGGCGAAAGCGAAAGTGACTGAAAAAGCCACTTCCTTCAACGAGCTGATGAACCAGCAGGCGTAATTCGTCGCTTTTTTAGCTCGAATTTCGTACGCAAGCCCGTCACCTTTTGGTGGCGGGTTTTTTTTTGTCACGCATTTTGCATGGGAAGAGTGCGAAAACAGCGTTTCAGTGTTAGCGTTACAACAAAAGATTGTTATGCTTGAATTATGGCGATGTCGTACCCATTACTGAGGGACTAGCTGATAATCCGTCCATAAGGTTACAATCAGCACAGCAGGTTTTTTCAAATTTTATCCAGGAGACGGAAATGTCATACAGCGGCGAACGAGATAACTTTGCACCCCATATGGCGCTGGTGCCGATGGTCATTGAACAGACCTCACGTGGTGAGCGCTCTTTTGATATCTATTCTCGTCTACTTAAGGAACGCGTCATTTTTCTGACCGGCCAGGTCGAAGACCATATGGCTAACCTGATCGTGGCGCAGATGCTGTTCCTGGAAGCAGAAAACCCAGAAAAAGATATCTACCTGTACATCAACTCCCCTGGTGGAGTGATCACTGCCGGGATGTCTATCTATGACACCATGCAGTTTATTAAGCCGGACGTCAGCACCATTTGTATGGGCCAGGCGGCCTCAATGGGCGCGTTCCTGCTGACTGCCGGGGCGAAAGGTAAACGTTTTTGCCTGCCTAACTCTCGCGTCATGATCCACCAGCCTCTGGGCGGTTACCAGGGCCAGGCAACGGATATTGAAATTCATGCCCGTGAAATCCTGAAGGTAAAAGGGCGCATGAACGAACTTATGGCGCATCATACGGGTCAATCTCTTGAGCAGATTGAACGTGATACCGAGCGCGATCGCTTCCTCTCCGCTTCTGAAGCGGTAGAGTACGGTCTGGTCGACTCGATTTTGACCCATCGTAATTAATGCCCAGCGCGCAGGTGTGCCGCTATAATTACCTGGAGCGGCACAACGCTGACTAGCGTCTTGCGCCTGAGAATGGCATTTGCGTCGTCGTGTGCGGCACAAAGAACAAAGAAGAGGTTTTGACCCATGACAGATAAACGCAAAGATGGCTCGGGCAAATTGTTGTACTGCTCTTTTTGCGGCAAAAGCCAGCATGAAGTGCGTAAGCTGATTGCCGGACCATCCGTGTATATCTGCGACGAATGTGTTGATTTATGTAACGACATCATTCGCGAAGAGATTAAGGAAGTAGCACCGCACCGTGAACGCAGTGCGCTGCCGACGCCACATGAAATTCGCAACCACCTGGACGATTACGTTATCGGTCAGGAGCAGGCGAAGAAAGTGCTGGCGGTCGCGGTATACAACCATTACAAACGTCTGCGCAACGGCGACACCAGCAATGGCGTCGAGTTGGGCAAAAGTAACATCCTGCTGATTGGCCCGACGGGTTCCGGTAAAACGCTGCTGGCTGAAACGCTGGCGCGCCTGCTGGACGTTCCGTTCACCATGGCCGACGCCACCACGCTGACCGAAGCCGGTTATGTGGGGGAAGATGTTGAGAACATTATTCAGAAACTGCTGCAGAAATGCGATTACGATGTGCAGAAAGCACAGCGCGGGATCGTCTATATCGATGAAATTGACAAGATTTCTCGTAAGTCCGATAACCCGTCCATTACCCGTGACGTTTCCGGCGAAGGCGTACAGCAGGCGCTGTTGAAACTGATCGAAGGTACGGTTGCTGCCGTTCCGCCGCAGGGTGGTCGTAAACATCCTCAACAGGAATTCCTGCAGGTTGACACCTCTAAGATCCTGTTTATCTGTGGCGGTGCCTTTGCCGGTCTGGATAAAGTGATTGCTAACCGTGTTGAAACCGGCTCCGGCATTGGTTTTGGCGCAACGGTAAAAGCGCAGTCTGACAAAGCCAGCGAAGGTGAACTGCTGTCGCAGGTAGAACCAGAAGATCTGATCAAATTTGGTCTGATCCCTGAGTTCATCGGTCGTCTGCCGGTTGTCGCGACGCTGAGCGAACTGAGCGAAGAAGCATTGATCCAGATCCTCAAAGAGCCGAAAAACGCCCTGACCAAGCAGTACCAGGCGCTGTTCAATCTTGAAGGTGTCGATCTGGAATTCCGTGAGGAAGCGCTGGATGCGATCGCCAAGAAAGCGATGGCGCGTAAAACTGGTGCTCGTGGTCTGCGTTCAATCGTCGAAGCCGCGCTGCTCGACACCATGTACGATCTGCCGTCTATGGAAGACGTCGAAAAAGTGGTGATCGATGAGTCGGTGATTGGCGGTCAGAGCAAGCCGTTGCTGATTTACGGTAAGCCGGAAGCGCAGCAGGCATCTGGCGAATAATTCATCAATTCATACAGACATTTAATTAAAAAGGGGGGATTTTATCTCCCCTTTTATTTTTCCGTAAACATGGCGTTGAATGTGTGGGAAACATCCCCATATACTGACATACATGTTAAAGGTGGTGTGGAGCACAGTCGTACCACCTGATTACCTGGCGGAAACTAAACTAAGAGAGAGCTCTATGAATCCTGAGCGTTCTGAACGCATTGAAATCCCCGTATTGCCGTTGCGCGATGTGGTGGTTTATCCGCACATGGTCATACCCTTATTTGTAGGGCGGGAAAAATCTATCCGTTGTCTGGAAGCGGCTATGGACCATGATAAAAAAATCATGCTGGTCGCACAGAAAGAAGCGTCAACGGATGAGCCGGGTGTAAACGATCTTTTCACCGTCGGGACCGTGGCCTCTATTTTGCAGATGCTGAAACTGCCTGACGGCACCGTAAAAGTGCTGGTCGAGGGGTTACAGCGCGCGCGTATTTCTGCGCTGTCTGACAACGGCGAGCATTTCTCTGCGAAAGCGGAGTACCTTGACTCGCCAGCCATTGATGAGCGCGAACAGGAAGTGCTGGTGCGTACCGCTATCAGCCAGTTCGAAGGCTATATCAAGCTGAACAAGAAAATCCCACCAGAAGTGCTGACGTCGCTGAACAGCATTGACGATCCTGCACGTCTGGCGGACACCATCGCTGCACACATGCCGCTGAAACTGGCTGACAAGCAGTCCGTGCTGGAGATGTCCGACGTTAACGAACGTCTGGAATATCTGATGGCGATGATGGAGTCTGAAATTGATCTGCTGCAGGTTGAGAAACGCATTCGCAACCGCGTGAAAAAGCAGATGGAAAAATCCCAGCGTGAGTACTATCTGAACGAGCAGATGAAAGCCATTCAGAAAGAGCTCGGAGAGATGGACGACGCGCCGGACGAAAACGAAGCGTTGAAGCGTAAAATCGACGCGGCGAAAATGCCGAAAGAGGCAAAAGAGAAAGCGGAAGCAGAACTGCAGAAGCTGAAAATGATGTCTCCGATGTCGGCGGAAGCGACCGTAGTGCGTGGCTACATCGACTGGATGGTTCAGGTACCGTGGAATGCGCGTAGCAAGGTCAAAAAAGACCTGCGTCAGGCGCAGGAAATCCTCGATACTGACCACTACGGTCTGGAACGCGTCAAAGATCGTATCCTTGAGTATCTCGCGGTTCAAAGCCGTGTGAACAAAATCAAGGGACCGATCCTGTGCCTGGTTGGGCCGCCGGGGGTAGGTAAAACCTCTCTGGGACAGTCCATCGCTAAAGCCACCGGACGTAAATATATTCGTATGGCGCTGGGCGGCGTGCGTGATGAAGCTGAAATTCGCGGTCACCGCCGGACCTATATTGGCTCTATGCCGGGTAAACTGATCCAGAAAATGGCTAAAGTGGGCGTTAAAAACCCGCTGTTCCTGCTCGATGAGATCGACAAAATGTCTTCTGACATGCGTGGCGATCCGGCTTCCGCACTGCTTGAGGTGCTGGATCCAGAGCAGAACGTGGCGTTCAGCGATCACTACCTGGAAGTGGACTACGACCTCAGCGACGTGATGTTCGTTGCGACCTCTAACTCCATGAATATTCCAGCGCCGTTGCTGGATCGTATGGAAGTGATCCGTCTGTCCGGTTATACCGAAGACGAGAAGCTGAACATTGCTAAACGTCACCTGTTGCCGAAACAGATTGAGCGTAATGCGCTGAAAAAAGGCGAGCTAACGGTCGACGATAGCGCCATTGTGGGCATTATTCGTTACTACACCCGTGAAGCCGGCGTGCGTAGTCTGGAGCGAGAAATCTCCAAACTGTGCCGTAAAGCGGTGAAACAGCTGCTGCTCGACAAGTCGCTGAAACATATCGTGATCAATGGTGATAACCTGCACGATTACCTGGGCGTTCAACGCTTTGACTATGGCCGCGCGGACAACGAAAACCGCGTTGGTCAGGTAACGGGTCTGGCGTGGACGGAAGTGGGCGGCGATCTACTGACTATCGAAACCGCCTGCGTACCGGGTAAAGGTAAGCTGACCTACACCGGTTCGCTGGGTGAAGTCATGCAGGAATCCATTCAGGCAGCACTGACCGTGGTGCGGGCGCGTGCGGAAAAACTGGGTATTAATCCGGACTTTTACGAAAAACGCGACATCCACGTTCACGTACCTGAAGGGGCGACGCCGAAAGATGGTCCAAGTGCGGGTATTGCCATGTGTACCGCGCTGGTGTCTTGTCTGACCGGTAACCCGGTACGCGCCGACGTGGCGATGACCGGCGAGATCACCCTGCGTGGTCAGGTTCTGCCTATTGGTGGTTTGAAAGAAAAACTGCTGGCGGCACACCGTGGTGGTATTAAAACGGTCTTAATTCCAGACGAAAACAAACGTGACCTGGAAGAGATTCCGGACAACGTGATTGCCGATCTGGACATCCATCCGGTGAAACGCATTGAGGAGGTTCTGACGCTTGCGTTGCAAAATGAGCCCTCCGGAATGCAGGTTGTGACCGCAAAATAGTGACCTCGCGCAAAGAGCACTAATAAAAACAGGGCTGGCAGGCCATTTCGGACTTGCCAGCCTTTTTTTGTATAGCTAATTTAGATGACGGATTGGGCTTGCCATCATTAACGGGTGTTGTAAGGGCATGGCAGGCCTGATATAACTGCTGCGCGTTCGCACTTTGAAGGATTCAGGTGCGATATAAATTATAAAGAGGAAGAGAAGAGTGAATAAATCTCAACTGATCGACAAAATTGCTGCAGGGGCTGATATCTCTAAAGCTGCGGCTGGACGTGCGTTAGATGCAATTATTGCTTCTGTTACTGAATCTCTGAAAGAAGGTGATGACGTAGCGCTGGTAGGTTTTGGTACTTTTGCCGTTAAAGAGCGTGCTGCCCGTACTGGTCGCAACCCGCAAACAGGTAAAGAGATCACCATCGCCGCGGCTAAAGTACCGGGCTTCCGTGCAGGTAAAGCACTGAAAGACGCGGTAAACTAAGTGATTTCCCCTTTGGGGATGTGACGAAGTACAAGGGCGCATCGACTGATGTGCCTTTTTTATTTGTAATTCCGGTACTTTCTACGCGTTGTGGGCTGACAATTGCCCCTGTTTCTTGTCACAATAGACCTTTGTGCGCAGCGTTCAGGAAACGCTATGCTGCGTGAAGCATATATACTCAAAATCCTTGCCGCTGTTGTTGTGCCTGCGCGCAGGCGGCTTGAGAGATAACGCGTATAGTCATCTACAGCGGAGTGTGGTTACACCATGATGGACAGCTTACGCACGGCTGCTAACAGTCTCGTGCTCAAGATTATTTTCGGTATCATTATCGTGTCGTTCATTTTGACCGGCGTGAGTGGTTACCTGATTGGCGGGGGCAATAACTTCGCCGCCAAAGTGAATGGCCAGGAGATCAGCCGCGGGCAGTTCGAGAATGCGTTCAACAGCGAACGTAACCGCATGCAGCAACAGCTGGGCGATCAATACTCCGAACTGGCTGCGAACGAAGGCTACATGAAAACGCTGCGTCAGCAGGTGCTGAATCGTCTTATTGACGAAGCGCTGCTGGATCAGTACTCCCACGAGCTTAAGCTCAACATCAGCGACGATCAGGTCAAACAGGCTATTTTCGCCACGCCTGCGTTCCAGGTGGACGGCAAATTTGATAACAACCGCTACAACGCGATTGTTAATCAGATGGGTATGACCGCCGATCAGTACGCTCAGGCATTACGTAATCAGCTCACTACCCAGCAGCTGATCAACGGTGTTGCCGGTACGGACTTCATGCTGAAAGGCGAAACGGACGAGCTGGCGGCGCTGGTTGCACAGCAGCGTATCGTTCGCGAGGCGACGATTGACGTTAACGCACTGGCCGCGAAGCAGTCTGTTACCGAGCAGGAAGTTGCCAGCTACTACGAGCAAAATAAAAACAACTTTATGACGCCGGAACAGTTCCGCGTGAGCTACATCAAGCTGGACGCCGCTGCTATGCAGGAGACGGCCAGCGATGCGGATATTCAGTCTTACTACGACCAGCATCAGGACCAGTTCACTCAGCCGCAGCGTAACCGCTACAGCATCATTCAGACCAAAACGGAAGATGAAGCCAAAGCGGTGCTGGACGAACTGAACAAAGGCGGTGATTTCGCTGCGCTGGCAAAAGAAAAATCTGCTGACATCATCTCTGCCCGTAAAGGCGGCGACATGGGATGGCTGGAAGATTCCACCACTCCGGATGAGCTGAAAAGTGCTGGTCTGAAAGAAAAAGGCCAATTGTCAGGCGTGATTAAGTCTTCCGTTGGTTTCCTCGTTGCGCGTCTTGACGACGTACAACCTGCACAGGTTAAACCGCTGAGCGAAGCCCGTGACGACATTGCGGCGAAAGTGAAGCAGGAAAAAGCGCTGGACGCGTATTACGCACTGCAGCAGAAAGTGAGCGATGCCGCCAGCAACGATAACGAATCCCTGGCGGGCGCGGAGCAGGCTGCTGGCATGAAAGCGGTTGAGACGGGCTGGTTTAGCCGTGACAGCCTGCCAGAAGAACTGAACTTCAAACCGGTCGCTGACATCATTTTCAATGGTGGTCTGGTTGGCGAAAACGGTACGCCTGGCAGTAACTCCGACATCATCACCGTGGACGGCGATCGTGCGTTTGTATTGCGTATTGCAGAACACAAAGCCGAAGCCGTTAAGCCACTGGCTGAAGTGAAAGATCAGGTAACTGCGCTCGTTAAGCACAATAAAGCAGAGCAGCAGGCGAAGCTTGATGCCGATAAACTGCTGGCGGATCTGAAAGCCGGTAAAGGCGATGAAGCGATGAAAGCGGCGGGTCTGAGCTTTGGCGAGGCGAAAACGCTGAGCCGTACCGGGCAGGATCCGCTGAGCCAGGCGGCCTTTGGCCTGAGTCTGCCAGCGAAAGACAAACCGAGCTACGGCGTGGCGAACGATATGCAGGGTAATGTTGTTCTGCTGGCGCTGGACGAGGTGAAAGCCGGTTCTATGCCTGAAGCGCAGAAGAAAGCGATGGTTCAGGGGATTACCCAGAACAACGCGCAGATTGTCTTCGAAGCGCTGATGAGCAACCTGCGTAAAGCCGCAAAAATTAAAGTCGGTGACGCGCTGGAACAGCAGCAATAACCGAGGCTGCTCGCAAAAAATTGCAAAAAGTTGTATCGACAAAAGGCCGCTTTCGCGGCCTTTTCCATTTCTGATATTTGCCGTTTGTCTGTCGTTGTGCACCCCGCTATCGTGATTCCACTGTTAACAAACAAGGAGAAAACAGTATGAAACATGGAATCAAAACCCTTCTTATCACTCTTTCATTGACCTGTGCCGGCATGGCTCAAAGCGCACTGGCTGCAGAGCCTGTCGCCAAAAGTCAGGCGACTCAAGCCAAAGCGGATGCTTCCACAGTGGCGCAAAGCAAAGCCACGTCAGCGGCTAAAGCGAGCGACGATGAAGGTACCAGGGTAAGCATCAACAGTGCTTCTGCTGAGGATTTAGCTCGAGTCATGAATGGCGTTGGTCTGAAGAAAGCGCAGGCGATTGTGAGCTATCGTGAAGAGTACGGACCGTTTAAAACGGTGGAGGACTTAAAGCAGGTGCCGGGCATGGGTAGCTCGCTGGTTGAGCGTAATTTGGCAGTTTTAACACTTTAATAACTTGCGCAGTGGCCAATATTTGCCACACTAGAGAGGTCATACCAGTTATGGCCTCACTACCCTGAATATATTCCTATAAAAACGTAAGGTTCCTGCGCTATGCAAACACAAATCAAAGTTCGTGGTTTTCATCTTGATGTCTATCAGCACGTTAACAATGCCCGCTATCTGGAGTTTCTGGAAGAAGCCCGCTGGGATGGTCTGGAAAACAGCGACAGCTTTCAGTGGATGACCGCACACAACATCGCTTTTGTGGTCGTTAATATTAATATTAACTACCGCCGACCTGCGGTGCTGAGTGATCTGCTGACCATCACCAGCCAGGTCCAACAGCTAAATGGTAAAAGCGGCGTGTTGAACCAGACCATCACCCTGGAGCCGGAAGGACAGGTGGTGGCAGACGCGTTGATTACCTTCGTCTGCATTGATTTGAAAACGCAAAAAGCGCTGCCGCTGGAAGGGGAGTTGCGCGAAAAATTGGAGCAGATGGTGAAGTAGTGGCTGCGAGTGTCTGCAGGCCGGATAAGCAAAAGCGCCATCCGGCATCACTCAACGTATTACTTTAACCCGGTTTTCTGCTTCATTGCCGCCATCACCGCCGATTTATCCGCCAGATAATGGTTCAGGCCGTTGGCGCGCAGATTACACGCCGCACAGTGACCGCAACCGTCACCTTTGATGCCGTTATAACAGGTCAGCGTTTCTTCGCGTACCAGGTCCAGCTTGCCCCAGTAATCGGCCAGTGCCCAGGTTTCGGCTTTATCGATCCACATTAACGGTGTTTCAAAGCGGATATCTTTTGCCATCCCCAGGCTTACGGCATGGTTCAGGGCTTTGACGAACTCATCGCGACAGTCCGGGTATCCGGAGAAATCTGTTTCGCAAACGCCGGTAATGACCGCTTCTGCCTGTACCTGATACGCGTAAATCGCCGCCAGCGTTAAAAACAGAATATTGCGTCCAGGCACAAAGGTGTTGGGGATGCCGTTGGCATCAGGTTCGTAATCAGGTACCGGAATGTTATCGCGGGTCAGGCTACTGACGGCCAGTTCGCTGAGCAGCGTGACATCAAGGACTTTGTGCGCACGCGCGCCGAGTTTTAAGGCCAGGTCACGTGCGACATCAATCTCAGCGCGGTGGCGCTGACCATAATCAAAGGTCACGCAATGCACTTCATCATACTGATGCAGCGCTTGCGCCAGACAGGTTGTGGAGTCCTGGCCTCCACTGAATACAACAACGGCACGTTTCATGGCTTTTCCTGACTAGTAACGAAAGCGCTTATGGTAGCGCCTGGGCGTGTCGCCGACCAGCTTCTTCACGCTGAAGGCGGCGGCAGCCAGGCTTCGGTAAACTCGAACCAGCCGCGAGGGTTCAGGCGTACGCCGTTCACACCTGGAGGGGCGCTAATACGATAGTGATAATTGAACAGCGGCGTCAGGGTCGCGTCATGCATCAGCGTGGCGAAAACTTGTTGTAAAGCCGCGTGACGATCGTCTTCATCAGCCTGAATTTGCAAGGCATCCAGAGTGGTTTGCAGATGAGTATAAGCCGGAGCGCTCAATACGTGTGACCAGAGCTGATCGCAGCGCAGCCACTGTTCGAGGGTATATTCAGGCGCTTCGCCAATTAGCCTGTCGCCCATCATCAGGTCGGCCTGGGCTAAAGGATGATCGCCATCCCAGTTCTTGGCATTATGAAAAATAAGCGTTAATTCACAACCGAGCAGCGCCAGCGCCTGGCGAAGCTGTTCAGCCATCGCATGCAGTTCTACCGGCAGATGATAGGCCAGCGTTAGTTTTTTCGGCAGCGTTACCTCGTCCAGTTCATCCCATTGTGGGATAGTCCATCCTGGCAGCAGCGCATTGCTTGGCGTAATCAGGTTTTCATCCACTTCAAGCGTTTGTAGCAGGGAAGAGCGGTGGATAATATTGACCAGTCGGCGGGCCTGCTGCGTATTCAGGCGCGCGCTTTTTCTGAGCGTAAGATAGCAAAAACCGAGGCTGATGCCGCTGCTTACCTGGCTTAGCATGGGCAATTCTTCGGGCTTACCAATCGCAATTTGCACCGGATGGCGACAGCTGGTGCCCAAATCCTGGGAGAAGAGTTGCGGGGTTATCCAGTATTCAATGGCTTTTAGCAGCGGATGACTCAGGTGGTAGTGATCGTGACTTTCGATACGCACCAGTTCAGGAGTAAACAGCGTCAATCGGAACGGACCAGTACCCACAAACGGATGTTCAGGATGCGCCAGATGACTGCTGTAGCTTGCCAGACGATGCGCCAGCCAGAAGTCGGGGCGATGCAGAATAAAGGTCAGGCACTGGGGATGCGTCACTTCAATGCGCTTCACGCTGATAAACAGCTTATTCAGCGCGGGTAGCGCTAACAGCTTCTGCAATTGTTGATGTAGCTGCGTGCTGCTGACCGCATCGCCGTTATGCCAGTGCAGGGTGGAACGAATATAGAAATCCCAGTGCAGGCCATCGGCGGAGATATTCCAGTGGTGGGCTAAATCTCCGCAGGGGCGTTGCGTCTTGCTGTCGAACCGTGTCAGTCCAGAAAATAGTTGTCCGGCGAGATGCTGCTCCGCGCGACCGGGGAGAAATCCAGGGTGCAAAGGGTCGAGCTGGCGGTAGTAGGGGATACGCAGGGTTGGCGTGTCGTTTTGCCACTGACCTCCCATAAACGGTTGTAGCAACGTTCTTAATTCGCCTGGCGCCAGTTGAGCCAGTTCAAGTACGCTGAGCTGTTCTCCCTTTTGCAGCGCCTGTTCCATCATGGTGTTGCGCAGCGAATCTGGCGTCACCAAAAAACGTAGCAGCCCGCGTTTCCCGCGCCCCGACTGAGCGTACCACTCCAGCCAGCCAGCATCCTGCGCTTGCTTTAGCAAGGTTCGCACGTGGCGCTCGCTGCAAAAACAGCGTTTGGCCAGTTCGCCCACGGTCACTGATTGTGGTTCGCCGTTCGACGGTTGCCACAGGCGCTGGTACTGATTCAGTCGATTCAATAATCGCATATAAACCCGGAACAATTCATTTTATCTATTCACTATTACTTCCGTATATCTCAGGTGATACTGAATCACAAGTTAACCGCGTCACAGTGTGGAGAAAGAAATGGCTCGTCTGGCTGCATTTGATATGGATGGCACCCTTTTGATGCCGAATCACCATTTAGGTGACGAAACGCTTTCAACGCTGGCGCGCCTGCGTGAACGAGATATCACCCTGACCTTTGCCACCGGTCGCCATGTGCTGGAGATGCGCCATATTTTGGGTTCTGTGTCACTGGACGCTTTTTTGATCACGGGTAACGGCACGCGTATTCACTCTCTTGAGGGCGATGTGCTGCACCGTCAGGATCTGGATCCGAATGTTGCGGATATCGTGCTACATCAGAAGTGGGATACCACCGCCAGCATGCATGTCTTTAATGACAACGGTTGGTTCACCGGACAAGAGATCCCCTCGCTGCTGCAGGCGCATGTATATAGCGGATTTCGCTACCAGATTGTCGATGTGAAACGTATTCCTGCTCATCAGGTCACGAAAGTTTGTTTCTGCGGCGATCATGACTCCCTGATCCAATTACGCATTCAGCTGAATGAAGCGCTGGGTGAACAGGCGAATCTCTGTTTTTCCGCGTTTGATTGTCTTGAGGTACTGCCGTTGGGCTGTAACAAAGGATCTGCGCTGGCGGTACTAAGCGACCACTTAGGTTATTCAATGGCCGAGTGTATGGCGTTTGGCGATGCCATGAACGATCGCGAAATGTTAGGCAGCGTTGGTCGCGGTCTGATTATGGGTAACGCGATGCCGCAACTGATTGCCGAACTGCCTCATTTATCGGTGATTGGGCATTGCCGCAATCAGGCAGTATCACACTTTTTGACGCATTGGCTGGACAATCCGCATCTACCTTATTCCCCCGAATGAGAGATCCCTTCCAGCAAGCCAGACTTCGCGTCTGGCTTTTTTTTATCCTGTTAATGGGTGTTCAGAAGTCGGGCGAGTTCCCCTTTCCACGGCGTTAAATCACCGATCTGCGCGTCGACCCATTGTGGGTTGTAGTAGGTTTCCAGATAGCGTTCGCCACTGTCGCACAGTAGCGTTACCAGTGAACCGGTAACGCCTGCATCGCGCATACGAGCGGCAAGCTGCAGGGTTCCCCACATGTTGGTACCGGTTGAAGCGCCGACTTTTCGGCCCAACTGCGTTTCCAGCCAGTGCGCGGTAGCCACGCTTGCGGCATCCGGTACGCGCAACATTTCATCAACCACGTCAGGAATGAAAGACGGTTCGACACGCGGGCGGCCAATGCCTTCGATTTTACTTCCTACCGGGCTGCGCAACGTTGCATCGCGATCCTGCCAGAAGGGCAGAAAGACTGAGTTTTCCGGGTCCACTACCATCAGTTGAGTGTCGTAGCCCTGACAGCGGATATAGCGGCCAATAGTTGCTGAGGTGCCGCCGGTTCCGGCGCTCATCACGATATGGCGGGGAACGGGGTTGGGCTCGCACTGCATCTGACGAAAGATGCTGTCGGCAATATTATTATTGCCACGCCAGTCGGTGGCGCGTTCAGCGTAAGTGAACTGATCCATGTAATGACCGTTCAGTTCACGCGCCAGCTGTTCAGAAGCCGCATAGATTTCGCAGGCGCTTTCCACGAAATGACAGCGACCGCCGTAGAATTCAATCTGTTCAATTTTACGTTTCGCCGTACAGGAAGGCATGACGGCAATAAACGGCAGTCCTAACAGTCGGGCGAAATAAGCCTCGGAAACCGCCGTTGAACCGGACGATGACTCAATGATGGTGGTGCCTTCTTTGATCCAGCCATTGCACAATCCGTACAAAAACAGTGAGCGCGCCAGACGATGCTTCAGGCTCCCGGTCGGATGCGTGCTCTCATCTTTTAAATAGATCTGAATGCCCGGGAACGCCGGTAGCGACAGACGAATGAGATGCGTATCCGCAGAACGCTGATAATCCGCGTTGATTTCATTGATGGCGTTTTTAACCCAGGAACTATTCATCATTAATAGATATCCATTTATCATTTTGTGCCCAGAATAGCGAAAAGCACGGAAAAAATTGTTGCCATTTAGCCTTTAAAATAGAATGTAAGGAGAAAATTCTTCTCTGTGGAGTGGTTATGTTAGACAAAATTGACCGCAAGCTGCTTGGCTTACTGCAACAGGACTGCACCCTTTCTTTGCAGGCGTTAGCAGATGCCGTTAATCTGACTACCACCCCCTGCTGGAAACGTCTCAAGCGACTTGAGGATGACGGTATCCTGCTAGGCAGAGTCGCGCTGTTGGATCCAGAAAAGCTGGGGCTGGGACTCACCGCGTTTGTGCTGATCAAGACTCAGCATCACAGCAGCGAATGGTATTGCCGCTTTGTCACTGAAGTGACCGGAATGCCCGAGGTTCTGGGATTCTGGCGTATGGCTGGGGAGTATGACTACCTGATGCGAGTGCAGGTTGCCGATATGAAAAGCTACGATGAATTCTATAAGCGCCTGGTGAACAGCGTACCGGGCCTGTCTGATGTCACCTCCAGCTTTGCGATGGAACAGATTAAATACACAACTGCTCTACCTATTGAATAATTCTCCCGGCGCTCATTGCCGGAAATCTTGTCAGGACATAACGCGTGCGATTATTTGCTCAATTAAGCTGGTACTTCCGCCGGGAGTGGCGTCGCTATCTCGGGGCAGTGGCCTTGCTTATCATCATCGCTATCCTTCAGCTTATTCCGCCGAAAGTGGTTGGGATCATTGTCGATGGCGTGACGACACAACGCTTCACCACCGAGCGGCTGCTGATGTGGGTGGGAACAATTGCCCTGATCGCAGTGGTGGTTTATTTGCTGCGTTATGTCTGGCGCGTGCTGCTGTTTGGCGCATCCTACCAACTGGCGGTTGAACTGCGGGAAGATTATTACCGTCAGCTGAGTCGCCAGCATCCAGAATTTTATCTGCGTCACCGTACGGGCGATCTGATGGCGCGTGCAACTAACGATGTCGATCGCGTCGTATTTGCCGCCGGAGAAGGTGTGCTGACGCTGGTGGATTCGCTGGTGATGGGGTGTGCGGTGCTGATCGTGATGTCTACGCAGATAAGCTGGCAATTGACGCTGATTGCGCTACTGCCGATGCCGGTGATGGCGATAATGATCAAACGTTACGGCGATCGACTCCATAATCGCTTTAAGCTGGCGCAGGCGGCGTTTTCCAGTCTCAATGACCGTACTCAGGAAAGCCTGACCAGTATTCGTATGATCAAGGCCTTTGGTCTGGAGGATCGGCAGTCGGCATTATTTGCCGCCGATGCCGAGGATACCGGTAAGAAAAACCTGCGCGTGGCGCGCATTGACGCCCGCTTTGATCCCACGATTTATATTGCCATTGGTATGGCTAACCTGCTGGCGATTGCCGGAGGAAGCTGGATGGTGGTGCACGGTTCGTTGACGCTCGGCCAGCTCACCAGCTTTATGATGTATCTCGGTCTGATGATTTGGCCGATGCTGGCGCTGGCATGGATGTTTAATATCGTCGAACGCGGTAGCGCTGCCTACAGCCGGATTCGCGCTATGCTGGCCGAAGCGCCGGTGGTGGATGACGGCACTGAGTCGGTACCGGAAGGACGCGGCGAGCTGGCGGTGGCGATTCGCGAATTTTGTTACCCGCAGACCACCCACCCGGCGCTGGAAAATGTGAATTTCCAGCTTAAACCTGGACAGATGCTGGGCATCTGTGGTCCGACCGGCGCGGGAAAAAGTACGGTGCTGTCGCTGATCCAGCGTCATTTTGATATCACTCAGGGCGATGTACGCTTTCATAATATCCCGTTAACGCGCTTACAGCTTGATAGCTGGCGCAGCCGACTGGCGGTCGTCAGCCAGACGCCATTCCTGTTTTCAGATACCGTCGGTAATAACATCGCGTTAGGACGCCCACAGGCCACGCAGGAAGAGATCGAGCATGTGGCGCGCCTTGCCAGCGTTCATGAGGATATTTTACGTCTTCCGCAGGGCTACGACACCGAAGTGGGCGAACGTGGGGTGATGCTGTCTGGTGGGCAAAAACAACGTATTTCTATCGCTCGGGCACTACTGCTGAACGCTGAAATCCTGATCCTGGATGATGCGCTGTCGGCGGTGGACGGTCGTACCGAGCATCAGATCCTGCATAATCTGCGCCAGTGGGGCGAAGGCCGAACCGTCATTATCAGCGCCCACCGCTTATCGGCTCTGACGGAAGCCAGCGAGATTATCGTGATGCAGCATGGGCATATTGCCCAGCGCGGCGAGCATGACGAGCTGGTGCAGCAGGCTGGCTGGTATCGTGATATGTACCGCTATCAGCAACTGGAAGCGGCGCTGTCTGATGCACCAGAGATAAACGAGGAGGCGGCTAATGCGTAGTTTCGGGCAATTATGGCCGACTCTGAAAAGATTACTGGCATACGGTTCCCCATGGCGAAAACAGCTGGCGATTGCGGTCGTCATGCTGTGGGTGGCGGCTGCGGCGGAAGTCAGCGGCCCGCTGCTGATTAGCTATTTTATCGATAACATGGTGGCGAAGAACAATCTGCCGCTGGCGATGGTCGCCGGGCTGGTTGCGGCGTATGTCGGTCTGCAACTGCTGGCAGCAGGCCTGCATTATGCACAGTCATTGCTGTTTAACCAGGCGGCGGTTGGCGTAGTACAACAGCTACGCACCGACGTAATGGACGCTGCGCTGCGCCAGCCGCTCAGCGCCTTTGATACTCAGCCCGTAGGGCAGCTTATCTCCCGCGTGACCAATGACACCGAAGTGATTCGCGACCTGTATGTGACGGTGGTTGCAACGGTTCTGCGCAGCGCGGCATTAATCGGCGCCATGCTGGTCGCGATGTTCAGCCTCGAGTGGCGTATGGCGCTGGTGGCGATGGCTATTTTCCCGGCAGTGCTGGTGGTAATGGTGATTTATCAACGCTACAGCACCCCGATTGTGCGCCGGGTTCGCGCTTATCTGGCGGATATTAACGATGGCTTTAACGAAGTCATCAACGGCATGAGCGTTATCCAGCAGTTCCGCCAGCAGGCGCGGTTTGGCGAGAGAATGGGGGAGGCCAGCCGCTCGCACTATATGGCGCGTATGCAGACCCTACGACTCGATGGCTTTTTGTTGCGCCCGCTGCTGAGCCTTTTTTCGGCGCTGATCCTCTGCGGTTTATTGATGCTGTTCAGCTTTACCTCTGGCAGCTCCATCGAGGTTGGTGTGCTGTATGCGTTTATCAGCTACCTCGGCCGTTTAAACGAGCCGCTTATCGAACTGACAACCCAGCAGTCAATGCTGCAGCAGGCGGTTGTCGCCGGTGAGCGAGTGTTCGAACTGATGGACGGGCCTCGTCAGCGCTATGGTGAAGATGATCGACCGCTCAAAAGCGGTGACATTGAGGTGGATAACGTTTCATTTGCCTATCGCGACGACAATCTGGTGCTGCAAAACATCAGTCTGTCCGTGCCTTCGCGTAGCTTTGTGGCCCTGGTCGGACACACCGGCAGCGGCAAAAGTACGCTGGCCAGCCTGCTGATGGGGTACTACCCGCTGACGCAGGGTGAAATCCGACTTGACGGACGTCCGCTGTCTTCGCTGAGCCACGGTGCGTTACGTCAGGGCATCGCGATGGTGCAGCAGGATCCCGTGGTGATGGCGGATACCTTCCTGGCCAACGTCACGCTGGGTCGCGATATCTCAGAAGAGCGAG
This sequence comes from Citrobacter sp. Ce129, assembly GCF_030334545.1. Classification (NCBI taxonomy): domain Bacteria; kingdom Pseudomonadati; phylum Pseudomonadota; class Gammaproteobacteria; order Enterobacterales; family Enterobacteriaceae; genus Citrobacter; species Citrobacter sp. Ce129. Next base: position 488,410 of record NZ_JAOWDS010000051.1, on the reverse strand, counting down.
TATGGCAGGCGCTGGAGACCGTGCAACTGGCAGAACTGGCCCGCGGTTTGAGCGAGGGGATTCATACCCGGCTGGGTGAGCAGGGCAATAATCTCTCCGTTGGGCAGAAACAACTGCTGGCGCTGGCGCGGGTATTGGTTGAAACGCCGCAGGTGCTGATCCTCGATGAAGCCACGGCCAGTATTGATTCCGGTACTGAGCAGGCCATTCAGCAAGCTCTGGCGGCGGTCCGTGAACACACAACGCTTGTAGTGATTGCGCATCGGTTATCGACGATTGTTGATGCGGATACCATTCTGGTGTTACATCGCGGTCAGGCGGTTGAGCGTGGTACGCACCAGCAATTACTGGCGGCGCAAGGCCGTTACTGGCAGATGTATCAGTTGCAGCTGGCGGGCGAAGAGCTGGCAGCCAGTACGCAAGAGGATTCTGTTATCGCCTGACGGTGCAGCGCTTATCCGGCCACGCGGAGTCGTAGGTCGGGTAAGGCGTAAACGCCGCCATCCGGCAATCAACAATCTGGTGCAAAAATGTAACGCACTATGCACCGTTATAGTGCGTTTTTTCTTTTTCTCTCCTGGCAGTACCCTACGAACCTGAATCATTCCGCGTTTTTCATTCCTGGCACATCCCTTGCAATATTCCTCTCGTGTATCTGCAGCCACTACTGAATTCTGACTGGAGGGGATCTATGAAGCTGGTTACCGTGGTAATCAAACCGTTCAAACTGGAAGACGTCCGTGAAGCACTGTCGTCTATTGGTATTCAGGGGCTGACCGTCACCGAAGTGAAGGGGTTTGGCCGACAGAAAGGTCATGCTGAGCTGTACCGTGGGGCTGAATATAGCGTCAATTTTCTGCCAAAGGTGAAGATTGATGTGGCGATTGCCGACGACCAACTAGATGGCGTGATTGATGTCATCAGTAAGGCGGCATACACCGGAAAAATTGGCGACGGCAAAATCTTCGTCGCCGAGCTGCAACGTGTGATTCGTATTCGTACCGGCGAAGCCGACGAAGCCGCACTGTAACTTCTGGCACACAGTGATAGGAAACCAAAAAATGAAGATAGCAACGATGAAAACGGGTATTGCTTCACTGGCGCTACTGCCGGGACTGGCGATGGCGGCACCGGCGGTTGCGGATAAAGCAGATAACGCTTTTATGATGATCTGTACCGCGCTGGTGCTGTTTATGACTATCCCTGGCATTGCGCTGTTCTACGGCGGTTTGATTCGCGGTAAGAACGTGCTGTCGATGCTGACTCAGGTAACAGTGACATTCGCTCTGGTTTGTATTTTATGGGTAGTTTATGGCTACTCGCTGGCCTTTGGCGAAGGGAATAATTTCTTCGGCAACTTCAACTGGGTATTGCTGAAGAACATCGCGTTGACGGCGGTCACGGGGAGTTTCTACCAGTACATTCACGTTGCTTTTCAGGGTTCGTTCGCCTGTATTACCGTTGGGCTGATTGTCGGGGCGCTGGCTGAGCGTATTCGCTTCTCTGCGGTGCTGATTTTCGTGGTGGTGTGGTTAACGCTGTCGTACATCCCGATTGCCCATATGGTCTGGGGCGGCGGCTTGCTGGCTTCCCATGGCGCGCTGGATTTTGCCGGCGGAACGGTCGTGCACATCAACGCGGCGATAGCCGGTCTGGTTGGTGCGTATCTGATTGGCAAACGCGTCGGTTTTGGCAAAGAAGCCTTTAAACCGCACAACCTGCCAATGGTCTTCACCGGCACCGCTATTCTCTACATTGGTTGGTTTGGCTTTAACGCCGGTTCAGCGGGAACGGCGAATGAGATCGCCGCGCTGGCCTTCGTCAATACCGTGGTCGCCACCGCTGCTGCCATCCTCGGATGGATCTTCGGTGAATGGGCACTGCGTGGCAAACCGTCTCTGCTGGGCGCTTGTTCTGGCGCTATTGCGGGTCTGGTAGGCGTAACACCGGCATGTGGCTACATTGGTGTCGGCGGCGCGCTGATTATCGGTGTCGTTGCGGGGCTGGCTGGCCTGTGGGGCGTAACCATGCTGAAGCGTTTTCTGCGCGTGGACGATCCGTGCGACGTGTTTGGCGTTCACGGCGTGTGCGGCATTGTTGGTTGCATCCTGACCGGCGTTTTCGCTGCCAGCTCTCTGGGCGGCGTGGGCTTTGCTGAGGGCGTGACCATGGGGCATCAGTTGCTGGTGCAACTGGAAAGCGTGGCGATCACTATCGTCTGGTCCGGCGTGGTGGCCTTCATTGGCTATAAGCTGGCGGATATGACGGTGGGTCTGCGCGTACCGGAAGAACAGGAACGCGAAGGTCTGGATGTGAACAGTCACGGCGAAAACGCCTACAACGCTTGATGTTTCAATCTGCCGGATGGCAACGCTTTTGCGCCACCATCCGGTAATTCTTAATTGCGATTACGCATTACCCCTTCCTGCACGGTAGAGGCGACCAGCACACCGTCCTGGGTATAAAACTCCCCGCGAACAAAGCCCCTGGCTCCGGAGGCTGAAGTGCTCTCGACGTTATACAGCAGCCACTCATTGATATTGAATGGACGGTGGAACCACATTGAATGGTCAATGGTGGCGATCTGAATCCCTTTTTCCAGGAAGCCAATCCCGTACGGCTGCAGCGCTACAGGCAGGAAGTTCAGGTCTGAGGCATAACCCAGCAGATACTGATGGACGCGCAGATCGTTCTGCAGTTCGCCGTTAGCGCGGATCCAGACCTGGCGCGCCGGAGGTGCGACGTGACCTTTTAAGGGGTTATGAAACTCTACCGGACGCACTTCCAATGGACGATCGTTGATAAATTTTTCTTTCAACAGCGGTGGCAGCAAATGCGCCACTGAGCGGGCAATTTCCGTTTCGGATTTCAACTCATCGGGACCTGGCGCATCCGGCATGGTTTTCTGATGTTCAAATCCGTCTTCCGGTGCCTGAAAAGAGGCGGTCATATAAAAAATGGGTTTACCATTCTGGATCGCGGCAACGCGGCGTGCGCTGAAGCTGTTACCATCACGCAGGACTTCTACATCATAGATGATGGGCTTCTGGCTATCGCCGGGACGTAAAAAGTAGCTGTGAAAAGAGTGCACCAGACGCTCTTCTGGTACGGTTTCTTTGGCGGCATACAGCGCCTGACCGACAACCTGCCCCCCAAAAACCTGACGTAACCCTAAGTCTTCACTTTGGCCCCGAAAGAGTCCTTCTTCAATTTTTTCCAAATTTAACAATGTCAGCAAATTTTTCAGCGCCAGACTCATACGTGCTCTCCAGGTAATATCGATCTCGCAGCGAGGTAGGCAGAGTATAACGCAATTTTGAAAGTGGTCCGATGGGTGCAATTGTCTGAATTACTGGCCTATTACAGGCAAAAATAGCTGTCTTGTGCCACACTTAGTCACGTTATGTTTTTGTTAACCACTCTTCTGGCGGGGAAAGTTCTCGCTGGTGCATAGATGATAAGGAGAATTTAATGAAACTCGTGCACATGGTAAGTGGTTTAGCGGTTGCGGTCGCTCTGGCAGCCTGCGCCGATAAAAGTGCTGATATTCAGACGCCTGCGCCAAGCCCTAATACGTCAATTTCTGACACACAGTCTAAAATTCAACAACCGAATGTTTCCGGTACGGTATGGATCCGCCAGAAAGTGGCCTTGCCACCCGATGCGGTGCTGACCGTTACGCTGTCGGATGCTTCACTGGCCGATGCGCCGTCAAAAGTACTGTCGCAAAAAGCGGTCCGTACTGAAGGTAAACAGGCGCCATTCAGCTTCGTATTACCGTTTAACCCGGCAGATATTCAGCCTAACGCTCGTATTCTGCTGAGTGCGGCGATTACGGTGAATGATAAACTGGTCTTTATTACTGATACCGTTCAGACGGTCATTAATCAGGGTGGTAAAAAAGCCGACCTGACGCTGGTGCCTGTACAGCAAACAGCAGTACCGGTTCAGGCGAGCGGTGGGGCGACAACCACGGTACCGTCAACGTCACCAACCCAGGTGAATCCGTCGTCTGCGGTTCCAGCTCCCACGCAGTACTAAGGCAGTTGTAACCCTCTCCGCCAGGAGAGGGTTAGTACACCCAGCGATAGCGCTGTAAATCGATCTGTCCGCTTCCTGAAACCACTATTCCTTCTGCCAGCAGCGCCTGACGCTGTCGTTGCAGATCGGGACCCGTCAGCGAAATAGCTCCGTGGCGATTAACCACCCGATGCCAGGGGAGAGTGCTGCCTTCAGGTAGACGCTTGAGCACGCCGCCTACCTGGCGCGCAGCACGCGGCGAACCGGCAAGCCTGGCAACATCGCCATAGGTAGTGACGAAACCTTCGGGGATTGACGCGACGATTTGCCAGACGCGTTGGGGGAAAGTGTCTTGTATATCCATCATTTATTCCTGCGCTAATCCTCCAGCATAATGCCGAAAAGCGAAGGAGTGAAGCCGCATTGCGCAAGAAAACAGCATCCGATGCTGGATGGGTTGCAATTACAGGGTGCAGCAGTGATAATGCGCCTGCGCGTTGGTTAACAACGCTCTCAATGGGGGCTCTGTTGGTTCTCCCGCAACACTACTCTGTTTACCAGGTCAGGTCCGGAAGGAAGCAGCCAAGGCAGATGACGTGTGTGCCGGGATGTAGCTGGCAGGGCCCCCACCCATTTCTGCCGTCCGATATTTCCCTTCTGTTTATCTTCTTTTCTTTGTCATCGTAATGTCATTTTATTGTCATCAAATGCTGTCAATGTGTTTCGGGGATGTTATTTGATGCTTTTGCCGCCGCCATCGCGCTGTAACGACATGGTCTTACATTCGGTGTGTTTTGGCTGACCACAAGGATTTTCTACGATGTCGACCGCTGTATTGAATGTCAAAATTGATGAGGCGCTAAAAGAAAAGCTTCGCCATTACGCTGAAGTACATAATGAAAATTTAAGTATTGCGACGGAAAAACTACTGCTGATCGCGTTTTCCGCCGTTGAAGAGGCGGGAGTCTCCGCTGAGGATATCGATAGCCAGCACACGGAGGAATCCGTAGTTGAAGCACTGACTCCTAAAGAAATCAAAGCATTGCGAAGATTACTGAAGAAGAAAAAATGAAACAACAATCGCTCTCAACCGCCTGTAATTACGGCGAAGCCTGTGAAATGCTGCGCTCCGGTTATGTGAAACATGTTCGTCTGAGCTGGAACGTCGGCAGCGATGAGTTCTTCCGTATAGCCTCCGACTGGTGTGATGCCGGGGCAAAGATTAAGAAGGATGGTGAGAATTTCGTGATTTCCCTGAAGGGGTTCCCGGTTCCTCCTCAACGGTAATATTGCCGGGGCATCCTCGTCCATCACGGCATTTAAAGACGAGTCCTTTGACTCGTCGTTTAGATTATTTTACGCATTTTCCCGCTGCTGGCCTGCAAACGCAGGTTATCCCAAATGGGTTGCAATACCTGGAAGGCGGCACGCGTTGTGTCATCCGGTAACGTGAAAGGCATACGCAAAAAGCGGTCGAATGCGCCATCAAGGCCAAACCGCGTACCGGTTCCCAACTGAATGCCAGCGCTTTCGGCGCGCGTAGCGAACAGCGTTGCCAGCGTATCGGGCAGTTCAACCCAGAAAGAGAGCCCTCCCTGCGGCTGGGTAAATTGCCATTCCGGGAAATGTGAGTTCATCAGGTCCGAGCACAGATCTCGCTGGGATGTGAGCAGGCGTCTTCTGTCAGGAAGAAAGTCGGCGGCGTTATCCAGTAGCCAACTGGTGGCGAGTTGTTCAAGCACCGGTGAGCCCAGGTCGAAGGTGTCGCGGGTTTGTACCAGCGCGGCAATGGTTCGCGCCGATGCCCGGATCCAGCCCAGACGTAATCCTCCCCAAAAGCTTTTCCCTGCCGAACCGAGCAGGATGATCGGCGCATCGCGGTTGAATGCGGCAAGCGGCGGCGGCGGCGGGGCGTCATACCACAGGTTCACCATGGTCTCATCGACCACTAACGTAGTGTGGGTTCTTTCAGCAATATCCGCCACGACCTGGCGAGTTGCGGCATCCATACAGCGTCCGGTCGGGTTGTGAAAGTCCGGCATCAGATAAGCCATTCTCGGTGCAGTTTGCGCAAGGGTGGCGACAAGGCCCGCCGTATCCCAACCGTGCTCGGGCAGCGACACGCCGACGGGGCGACATGATGCGCCTTGAATCGCGGCAATCGCCAGCGGATAAGTGGGGTGATCGACCACTACGCGATCGCCGGGGCCGGTGAGTAAACGCAGGATCAGCGCCAGCCCACTGACCGCGCCGTTCACGACCATTATTTCATCGGGCTGTGTCGGGAGTCCGCGTTCGCAATAATGCCGGGCGATGGATTCACGCAAAACCGACAGCCCCTGCGGCAGATACCCGGAGCTCTGCAGGTGCTGCGGCATTGCGAACAGCGCCTGCTGGTAAGCCTGATGAATTTCGGGACCGGCGTTCAGCGCCGCCGTGGACATATCAAGCGCGGTGCCGGTGCTGGTCCGGGTCGGCACATGGCGAATATGTTCCGCCAGGATCACCCGGGAGCCGCTACCATGACGACTTTCCAGATATCCCTCTTCACGCAACTGCGCTATAGCGCTGGCGATGGTAGTTCGACTTACTTGCAGAACGGCGGCGAGCTCGCGTTCACCCGGTAAGCGGCTATCCAGCGCCAGTCGACCATCGAGGATCAGTAAACGTAACGCTTCTGCCAGCTGTCGCCAGATGGGTGTTCGCGAGGGGCTTTCCTGCCAGTGTCCGAGCAGGCGCTGCAAAGACTGGCTTCCGTAACGGCGAGATGACATAGCAGTCCACTTTTTGAAAACTGGACATTAATCATAGTGCCAATTGCGGTGAAGATGAAAGTTATCTGAGAGTGAGAGGGGAAAAGCATGCTGCGTCGTTTACTTCAGCTGTTTATCGGGCTGACGCTGTACGGTGTGTCGACGGCGATGTTTGTCCGTGCCGATTTAGGGGCCGATCCGTGGAACGTGTTTCACCTGGGGGTGGCAAATTTACTGTCGATGAATATCGGCGTGGTGATTATTGCCGTGGGCGTGTTGGTACTGCTGGCGTGGATACCACTGCGCCAGCGCCCAGGGTTTGGCACGTTGAGCAACGTGATTATGATTGGGCTGGCGGCAGATGCCGCGCTGCTGGTGATTCCGGGATTTGAATCCCTGCTGGCGCGCAGCGGGCTGTTGGTGTCAGCGGTGATCCTGAATGCGTTAGCAACCAGTCTGTACATTGGTGCCGGTTTTGGCGCCGGTCCGCGTGACGGCCTGATGACCGGTATTCACGCGCGTACCGGCTGGCCAGTACGACGAATTCGAACCGCAATCGAAGTGTCGGTGCTGCTTATCGGTTGGTTGCTGGGAGGAACCGTTGGGTTAGGGACCGTGCTGTATGCACTGGCTATCGGGCCGCTCATTCAGATTTGCCTGCCATGGTTTCGCCATCAGCCGCAGGCGCGTATTCGCATCAGGAATGCGCCTGGGGCACGATCGCCTGCTGGCGACTAAACTTAACCTCGACTGACGCGGCCGGAATCGGCTTGCCGCGCAGTACACTTCGGAGGTTTTTCTCATGAAGTATGTTGATGGCTTTGTGGTTGCCGTACCCGCTGAAAACAAGGAGGCGTACATTGCGATGGCGGCAAAAGCAGCTCCGCTTTTCAAGGAGTTCGGTGCATTGCGCGTGGTGGAGTGCTGGGCAGATGATGTCCCCGACGGCAAACTGACCGATTTTCGCATGGCGGTGAAAGCGCAGGATCATGAAGAAGTCGTATTCAGTTGGATTGAATACCCTTCCAAAGAGGTCCGCGATGCGGCAAATCAGAAGATGATGTCCGATCCCCGTATGAAGGAATTCGGTGAATCTATGCCATTTGATGGCAAGCGAATGATCTACGGTGGATTTGCGCCCATTATGGAAGAGTGATGTGACTGGCTGTGCGGCGTGCCGCCAGCCATCTCAACATCAACAGCCATGTTAAAGCCGTTTTTCTGCCCACAGAATAAATTCTGCTTTCGGCAGCGCTTTGCTGTAAAGCCACCCCTGACCGTACTGCACGCCGTGCTGGCGTAGCCAGGCTTCCTGATTCTCGGTTTCGATACCTTCCGCTACCATCTCCAGCTTCAGCGTTTTCGCTATCTCGATAATATGCGGCGTGACGTTGTTGTACTCCAGCGCATCGACGAACGATTTGTCTATCTTCAGGATGTCTACATCCAGATCCTGCAAATAGCTCAGGCTGGAATAGCCGGTACCAAAGTCATCAATATAAATTGAGTGACCCGCCTGACGGTATTTGGCAATAAACGGCGCGCTGTTTTTCGGGTCGGCAAATTCGCGTTCGGTGAGTTCCAGCGCGATTTGCGCAGGTTTTAGCTGCCAGTGGTTCACCTTCTGGCTTAACAGGGCAGGAAGAGTTTCGGAAGACAGATCGGCTGACTCAAGGTTGATGGAGATATGCTGCTCCGGATGCTGGCGAAGCCATTTTCCTAAATCATCAAATACGCTTTCAATAATCAAACGGGTGAGCTGTTCTGAGAGTCCGGTCTGCTGCGCCATGGCGACGAAGATTTCCGGCGACAGATAGCTTCCGTCGGCTTGCTGCCAGCGAGCCAGCGCTTCTGCCCCGACCACTTTCCCCGTTTTGAGCGAGATAATCGGTTGGTAGTGGACTTTAATGTCCCGATGCTGGATAGCGTCCTGCAGCTGGTGATGGGGCGACTGTAAGCGGCGCAAAATGCGCAGTACAAAGGCGGCGGTGAGCAGGCCGATAAGAATGCCTGCCGGGAGCCAGATCAGCGCCTGTCGGTGCCAGGTTTTTTGCAATGGCAGGGTGGAGGCCCAGGTTACGATAGTGATGCCCAGCTCCGGGAAAGGGCGGGCGTTAAAAATGCTGCCATCTTTCTGAAAATGGGTAATCGAGCGTTCTTGCTGTACATGCTGCAAAACGTCCGAAGGCAGATCGGCGCTACTGGCAACCACGACGTTGCGCACAGTGCCAATGATAGTGACTTCAATTGGCCATGAGCCAAACGGGATGACGTCTATGAAAGAGCTCGGATCGACCATCACAACGTAATGTTCGCTCCCTAATGCCGCCATAAAGCGCTTAATCCCCAAATCGTTCTGCGTAGTAAGCCATGCGCGATATCCATCAGGCGTGACTTTCATTGCGGGGGGAAATGCGTCAGCCTGGCTTCTTTTTTCCAGAGATGAGCATTGCGGAACGTTATCTTTGAGGTACAGCACTTCCTGAATATAGCGGTAGCTATATGACAAACGACGCATTTCCAGCAGATGCTCTTCACTACAAGGCACCCCCTGAAAGGCTTCAATATGGCGTAATGCTTTCCTGGCCTGCTCGCCTACGCGTTCCGTGCGTAATGCGACTCGCGTTGAGAACATATCGAGTTCATCGATAAATTTCGTTTCGACCTGACGATGTGCCAGCCACAAGCTTAAACCTACGGGCGCGAGGATGGAAAGAAACAGTACCCCTGTCACCAGGCTTATCAGATGTCGTGTTGTCACAGTGATATCCTTATTAACACAGCGTAGGGAAAGTATATCCGAAAGCCGAAAAAGCTATTCGATTGGCATCATATATTTACGGCCACTTATCATCCCGTTTAACTCTCTGTAGCGTAAATCAGGTTGTGGTTTGTACAAGAGTGGTGTATTTTAATGGTTATGTTATAACGTAACAAATTGAGGTTGCCATGAAACCGGATATTCATCCTTTTTACCGTACTGTGGTGTTTCACGATACCAGTGCCAATGAGTTCTTTAAGGTCGGTTCGACCATCAAGACTGAGCGTGAGATTGAGTTTGAGGGGAAAATGTACCCATACGTGACCCTGGATATCTCTTCCAAATCGCATCCGTACTATACCGGGAAACAAAAAACCTTTGATAACGAAGGCAGCGCAGCTCGTTTCCAGAAACGTTTTGGCCATTTTATTGGCGCTAAGCGAGGTTAAGATGCAGGTACTCAATTCACTTCGCAGTGCGAAACAGCGCCATCCTGACTGCCAGATAGTAAAACGCAAAGGGCGTTTGTACGTTATCTGCAAAACGAACCCACGCTTTAAAGCGGTACAGGGGCGTAAAAAAAGACGTTAGTTTCTTTGCCAGCATTTCAGGGACTAAAGTGCGTTTCCTCCACAGGGACGCACTTTTTTTATCTGTACTGAGGTCGCCTTTACTGGCTGGTCTGGGGGCGGGTTAGGGTAAAGACATCGTAAAATGAGAGTTCGCCTTTACGCGATATCATTTTTTGCAGCTGTGCTTTATGTTCACTATCGACGGAGGGTGAGTGCAGGATGGTGTCGATGAGTGAAGGGGGGACAAAGCGCGTGTTGTACCATTCGCCGTTGTAGCAAACTCTGAAATCCAGTACGTCGATATCTTCAAAGCGGTATCGCGGCGCAACGTCGAAAAAGAAAAACGCGTTGAGTATGACGAACAGAACCACCAGCAGCCATACTGAATCGACTAACGTTTCTGACTGTAGCATCACCGCCAGCGTGGCAAACCACGCAACATACATGCCGATGAACAGCCCTGGGTGTTTGCGAATAAAGCTGACGCTAAAGCGCGGTTTGTTGTCGCGCTTTTCGCGAATATTTAAGTCGTCGATTGTTTCAGTAAGCAGGCGCTGTATTTCTGTCATCTCTTGCCTTCGTGGTGTCTGCAAAATTCAAGTGTGATCGCCCTATTTTAAAAGGGGATACCTTTTGAAGAAAGTAACAGATTAACCACAATTTAGCATAACAGTTACATTTAAGATCACAGCGTTTTGATGATCCTCGCGGGATTGCCCCCAACCACACTGTTGGCCGGAACGCTTTTAGTGACTACCGCGCCTGAGGCCACAACCACGTTATCTCCCAACGTTACGCCGGGGTTTATCACCGCGCGCCCACCTATCCAGACGTTGTTGCCAATCGTCACGGGTTTACCCAGCTCCATGCCGCTATTTCGCTCGGTGGCATCCAGCGGATGGGTCGCGGTATAGATATGGACGCCCGGCGCTAACATGCAGTTGTCGCCAATATGGATCGGACAGACGTCGAGCATAACGCAGTCGAAGTTGGCGTAAAATTCTTTACCGAGATAGATGTTGTAGCCGTAATCGCAACGAAAAGAGGGTTCAATATAAGCGCCCTCGCTCTGACCCAACAGCTCATGCAGGATAGCTTGTCGCTCGCTTTTTTCATCGGGAGCGGTGTGATTGTAGCGATGGGTCAACTGACGAGCGCGTAGCCGGTCGTTGCGCAATGTTTCATCTGCCGGGCGATAAAGTTCACCGGCGATCATTTTTTGCTTTTCATTACTCATTACGAATTCCCTGTGTCCTGGAGATCATTTCAACACAGTAAAACGCAATGCCAGCAAGGGGAACGTTCCCGTTGGTTCGCTGTGATCGTAGTCACGTGATTTGAATTAAATAACTATTGTAAATACGAAAATGGTCAGCCAGACAAATGTACTGCTATACCTGACTTAACCCGTGAGCAATTAGCGAATGAATTTCCAAACAGAAGTTGGAATCTTGTCGTAGAGCTTATTCATAGTCAATTCAGCAAGGCGGTGATCTGCTGCTGAGTAAAATACAGCCAGTTCGTTGTCGGACAATTCATATTTATTTTTTTCAATAACGCGCTCAAGTGTGTCAATTGTCTGACAACGTCGCAGGCGCATCAAATAATCAGTTTTAGTTAATGGTTTATCGGACATAACTCTTACCTATGATTGTAATAATTTTTAACAAGACAAACTAACAGGATTAGCCCTGGTGGCATTGACAAAACAGCGAAACAGACGATTACCTGACTTCCGCCATTTCTGCAGATCCTGCGTATTAATACCATAACTGCTGAACAACATAAAAGTGTCATCCAGGTATTCATCTATCTGCGCAATCAGCTTATTGTCTTCATTGTACTTAATTTTATAATTAAGTGCGAAGGTTGCAATATGCTCTATCAGTTCATTGAGCTGCAAGCTGGTGGCAGAGGTAGGGTCATTAACCCAGCCATGGTTACTTTGTTCAAGGTTTGCAAGACAGTCATGATACAGGGTTTCGCAGAGAAATTTAAGCTGCGCGATATCATGTCTTTTGGGTGAGTATTCATCCATAACGCATCCCCTTCTTAGTGGCTTAAACTAACCGAACACCTTTCGGGATGGATACAACAAACTACCTGGAACTTGCCCGCGACTCCTGATGATTTAACTATAATCTACTCTAAAAAAGATTTCATCGTCATATCACGAAAAATTACAATTATGCAAAATTATGATGTCAGGTCATTTTTACATTTTAACAGATACGTACGGCTATTCGGAATGGGACAACTTCTTTATTCTTCGGGCAATCATCGGGTTATCTTGATTAGGTTTAGCAGCGCAAGGTAACAGTCGACAATGCCAGTCAAAAGCTAGGAATAATCTTAATATTTATTAAAGTAAATAAGAACTCTCAATGTTTTTTAAGAATAGCCTTTAAGCCTACAGGGATTATATCGCTTATTTACCCCAGAGAAAATAAACGATATCGCAATAAGTGGTTTTTATGATTTTTCCAGAAAAAAGGCCGCTTGCGCGGCCTTATCTTTAGAGAGCTATCAATGATGGTCTACTGAGTGGCTATGCTCAACATCTTCGCTTTTGCGGCTAAAGCGGCGGCGTACCACCACAAAGAACACCGGAACAAAGAAGATAGCCAACACGGTTGCCGTCACCATCCCGCCCATTACGCCTGTACCTACTGCGTTCTGCGCGCCGGAGCCTGCGCCGGAGCTGATTACCAGCGGCATTACGCCCAGAATAAAGGCCAGCGATGTCATCAGGATTGGACGTAAACGCATACGTACCGCGTCCAGCGTCGCCTCTATCAGACCTTTGCCTTCTTTATCCATCAAGTCTTTGGCGAATTCGACGATAAGTATCGCGTTCTTCGCCGACAACCCAATGGTTGTGAGCAGGCCTACCTGGAAGTAAACGTCGTTGGTCAGGCCGCGGAACGTCGCCGCCAGCAATGCGCCAATAACACCCAACGGTACTACCAGCATTACGGAGAACGGAATTGACCAGCTCTCGTACAATGCCGCCAGACACAGGAATACGACAATCAGTGAAATGGCATACAGGGCAGGGGCCTGGTTGCCGGACAGTCGTTCCTGGTAGGACATACCGGTCCAGTCATAGCCGATACCGGATGGCAGTTTACTGGCCAGTTGCTCCATCATTGCCATCGCTTCACCGGTACTTTTACCCGGTGCGGCCTGGCCTAAGATTTCCATGGAAGGCAGACCGTTATAGCGTTCCAGACGCGGTGAACCATATTCCCAACGTGAGGTAGAGAAGGCGGAGAACGGCACCATCTGCCCGTCGCTGCCGCGAACATACCAGTTGCCAATATCTTCCGGCAACATACGGTATTTCGCTTCAGACATGACGTAAACTTTCTTCACACGACCACGGTCGATGAAGTCATTCACGTAGCTTCCGCCCCATGCTGCACCCAGCGTTGTATTAATGTCACTAATGGAAACACCCAGAGCCTGCGCTTTTTCCTGATCGATATCGATCTTGAACTGCGGCGTATCTTCCAGACCGTTAGGACGTACGCCGACTAACAGATCGGGATGCTTCGCAACTTCACCAAACAGCTGGTTACGCGCCTGGGTTAGTTTCTCATGACCTAAACCTGCCTGGTCAATCAGCTGGAAGTCGAAACCGGTGGCGGTCCCTAACTCCACAATGGCTGGCAGGTTAAAGGCAAAGACCATTGCGTCTTTAATCTGCGAGAATGCGCCCATCGCACGTTGAGTAATCGCCTCAACCTTGTTCTCTTCGCCAGGACGTTCACTCCAGTCTTTCAGAGAAACGAACGCGATACCGGTGTTCTGACCACGACCAGCAAAGCCAAAGCCGTTAACGGCAAACACCGATTCAACGTTCGCTTTTTCTTTGGTCAGATAGTAATCCGTCATTTCGTCCAGCACCTTCTGGGTACGCTCTTGCGTTGCACCCGCTGGCAGCTGAGCCATTGACAGGAATACCCCCTGGTCTTCATCCGGCAGGAACGAGCTTGGCAGACGAACGAACAGATAGGCCATGCCCACGACGATTATCAGATACAGCGCCAGATAACGACCGGTGCTGCGCAGAATTCCGCCCACGCTGTCGGTGTAATGGTGCGTGCTCTTATCGAACATGCGGTTAAACCAGCCGAAGAAGCCTTTTTTGCCTTCTCCGTGATCGCCTTTAGCAATCGGTTTAAGCATGGTCGCACACAGGGCAGGGGTCAGAATCAATGCCACCAGGACTGACAGCGCCATCGCCGAAACAATGGTGATGGAGAACTGACGGTAAATTGCGCCGGTAGAACCCCCGAAGAAAGCCATCGGGATAAATACCGCTGACAGCACCATCGCGATACCAACCAGTGCGCCCTGAATCTGGCCCATCGATTTACGCGTTGCTTCCTTCGGCGGTAGCCCTTCCTCAGCCATTACACGTTCAACGTTCTCGACCACAACGATGGCATCATCCACCAACAGGCCGATGGCGAGCACCATCCCGAACATCGTCAGCGTGTTTATCGAGAAGCCGAAAATCGCAAGGACGGCAAACGTACCCAATAGCACCACCGGCACGGCGATAGTCGGAATCAGCGTCGCGCGGAAGTTCTGCAGGAACAGATACATTACCAGGAACACGAGAATGATTGCTTCCGCCAGCGTTTTCACTACTTCGTGAATAGAAATTTTCACGAACGGCGTGGTGTCATACGGATAAACGATCTTCAGACCTGACGGGAAGAAAGGTTCCATCTTCTTCAGTTCTTCGCGGATAGCGTTAGCGGTGTCCAGGGCGTTAGCGCCTGTCGCCAGCTTGATACCCAGACCGGATGCAGGTTTACCGTTGAACTTCGCAATGATGTCGTAGTTCTCGCCACCCAGTTCGACTTTCGCTACGTCACGCAGACGCACCTGAGAACCGTCCTGATTCACTTTCAGCAAAATTTTGCTGAACTCATCGGCAGAGGTCAGACGGGTTTGCGCGATGATCGACGCGTTAAGCTGCTGGCCTTTCACCGGCGGCGTACCGCCTAACTGACCGGCTGCAACCTGGGCGTTCTGCGCTTTGATGGCGCTGATCACATCAACCGGCGTCAGTTGGAAGTTATTCAGTTTGTTCGGATCCATCCAGATACGCATCGCGTACTGGGAACCGAACAACTGAACGTCACCCACACCTGAAGTACGGCTGATGGCGTCCTTCATGTTGGCGCCCACGTAGTCGGAAATATCCTCCTGCGTCATGGTGCCGTTGGTGTTGATAACACCGACAACCATCAGGAAGCTGCTGGATGATTTCTCAACGCTCACGCCCTGTTGTTGTACTTCCTGCGGCAAAAGCGGCATTGCCAGCTGCAGTTTGTTCTGCACCTGTACCTGTGCGATATCCGCGTCAGTACCAGACTGGAAGGTTAGGGTGATCTGCACGGTACCCGTGGAGTCACTGTTTGAGGACATGTACATCAGGTTATCGATACCGTTCATATTCTGTTCGATAACCTGCGTAACAGTATCCTGTACTGTTTTGGCATCAGCGCCAGGATAGGTCGCGGAGATCGTCACTGCAGGCGGTGCAATAGTTGGATATTGCGCTACCGGCAATTTGAGGATCGCGAGCCCCCCTGCCAACATGATGATAATGGCGATCACCCACGCAAATATTGGGCGATCGATAAAGAAATTAGGCATGTCTTAACGGCTCCTGTTTAAGTTAAGACTTGGACTGTTCAGGTTGGCTACCGCTTGCTGCTTGCTGGTTGTTATCAGCGGTGATTTCCTGCGCTTTTACCTGCGCGCCAGGACGTACTTTTTGCAGCCCAGTGACAATCACGCGGTCGCCCGGTTTAAGTCCATCAGTGACTAACCATTTGTCGCCAATCGCTTGTGAGGCGACAATTTGACGAGTTTCAACTTTGTCGTCTGCACCGACAACCAATGCACTGGCATCGCCACGCGGTGTGCGGGTAACGCCTTGCTGTGGAACCAGTAATGCAGTTGGGTTAGTCCCTTCTTCCAGACGTGCGCGAACGAACATACCTGGCAGTAAGGTGTGATCCGGGTTAGGGAAGATTGCGCGTAACGTAATCGATCCGGTGGTTTGATCAACCGTCACATCAGAAAATTCCAGCGTACCGGACTGCGGGAATTTAATACCGTCATTGGTCACCAGTTCGACTTTCGCTTTACCGTTTTCTTGCTTAAGCGTGCCGTTGGCCAATTCTTGTTTCAGGCGCAGGAAGTCGTTACTTGACTGCGTCACGTCCACATAGATTGGGTCAAGCTGCTGAACGGTCGCCAGTGCGGTCGCCTGACCATTTTGCACCAGAGCGCCTTCAGTAACGGATGACTTACCAATGCGGCCGCTGATCGGCGACGTCACTTTGGTATAGGCCAGATTGATGCGTGCAGTTTCTACCGCGGCTTTCGCGGCGACAACGGCGGCGTTCGCCTGCTGTGCGTCTGCCAGCGCGCTATCGTAATCCTGTTGACTAATGTACTTAGTCCCCAACAGTTTCTGATAACGTTTGACCGTCAGTTGAGCGATATTTGCTGCGGCTTGTGCTTTGGCCAGATCGCCTTTTGCGCTTTCATAAGCGGCCTGGTAAGTAGCAGGATCAATCTGATAGAGAGATACACCCGCTTCGATGTCACCACCTTCCGTGAAATTACGCTTCAGGATAATACCGCTAACCTGAGGACGAACTTCAGCAATGCGATACGCACTGGTGCGACCCGGGAGTTCGGTTGTTATCTGTAGAGGTTCAGTTTTGAGCGTAACAACTCCAACCTCTGGCATCTGCTGGCCCCCTTGTTGGGCCTGTTTGTCGTCACATCCTGTTAGCGCTAAGCTGCCTGAGAGCATCAGAACGACTGCCAGAGGCGTTAACCCTCTGTTTTTGTTCATATGTAAACCTCGAGTGTCCGATTTCAAATTGATCAATGGCTAAAAGCCCATAAACCCATTGCTGCGTTTATATTATCGTCGTGCTATGGTACATACATTCACAAATGTATGTAAATCTAACGCCTGTAAATTCACTGACCTATGGCACGAAAAACCAAACAACAAGCACAGGAAACACGACAGCACATTCTCGATGTCGCTCTGCGTTTGTTTTCGCAACAAGGGGTATCATCCACCTCGCTTGCGGAGATCGCAAAAGCCGCTGGTGTCACGCGCGGCGCAATCTATTGGCATTTCAAAAACAAATCGGATTTATTCAGTGAAATCTGGGAGCTAGCAAAACCTAACATTGATGAGTTAGAGATTGAGTATCAGGCAAAATTCCCCGACGATCCACTATCAGTATTAAGAGAAATTTTAATTTACGTTCTTGAAGCTACCGTGACAGAAGAACGCCGACGTTTGTTGTTGGAAATTATATTCCACAAATGCGAATTTGTCGGGGAAATGGCCTCTGTTCAGTTAGCTCAACGTAGTCTGTGTATTGAAAATTACGACCGTATCGAACAAACATTGCGGCACTGCATGAATGCCAACATGCTGCCGGAAAATTTGAACACGCGTCGCGTGGCGGTGCTGCTGCGTAGCTACGTTACCGGAATTATAGAGAACTGGTTATTTGCCCCAGAATCTTTTGATCTGAAAAAAGAGGCCCGGGAATACATCGCTGTACTGCTGGAGATGTGTCTTCTCTGCCCAAGCCTGCGGGTTAACGTGGCGAAAACCTGCTAACGCTTTGGGTCGGAACCAGGAATTCTCCTGGTCGTTTTGCCTGCTGCTATTCTGCCGGTCACAGCCGTGATATTCTTGCCGCTTGACTATTTTCGGTCACTTTTCCGGTTCAGAAACGTTCATTCTCATGACTATGTTGCAGCTCTATAAACGTTCACAGCATCTTATTGCTATTACCATTCTTTTCTTCATTCTATTGCTATCCTGCCAGTCATCTGCATTTGCGCGGGCGCAACAGAGTGGTGAACTGCCGACGAAAGCGGATATTCAGAGCCAGTTAGACACGCTGAATAAACAAAAAGATCTCTCCGCGCAGGATAAGCTGGTCCAACAAGATCTCATCGATACCATTGCCACGCTGGATAAAATCGATCGCGTGAAGGATGAAACCGTACAGCTTCGGCAGAAAGTTGCCCAGGCGCCGGAAAAAATGCGTCAGGCGACGGATGCGCTAAATTCGCTTAGCGATGTTGATAATGACGATGAAACGCGAAAAACGCTGAGTACGCTCTCCTTACGACAGCTTGAGTCGCGCGTGGCGCAGGTTCTGGATGACCTGCAAAGTTCGCAAAACGATCTTGCCGCTTACAACAGCCAACTGGTGTCGCTGCAGACGCAGCCAGAGCGCGTACAAAATGCGATGTACACTGCGTCGCAACAGATGCAGCAAATTCGCAATCGACTTGATGGCACCAGTGTGGGAGAGGCGGCTTTACGCCCCAGCCAGCAGGTGCTGCTGCAGGCGCAGCAGGCGCTGCTGAATGCGCAGATCGACCAGCAGCGTAAGAGCCTCGAAGGTAATACGGTTTTGCAGGACACCCTGCAAAAACAACGCGATTACGTGACGGCGAACAGTAACCGCCTTGAACATCAGCTTCAGCTCTTGCAAGAAGCGGTGAACAGCAAACGACTGACGTTAACCGAAAAGACGGCGCAGGAAGCGGTAACGCCGGACGAAGCCGAGCGTATCCAGTCCAATCCGTTAGTGAAGCAGGAGCTTGATGTTAACCATCAGCTCAGCCAGCGCCTGATTGCCGCGACTGAAAACGGCAACAGCCTGATGCAGCAAAATATCAAAGTTAAAAACTGGCTTGACCGCGCCCTGCAATCCGAACGCAACATTAAAGAGCAGATCGCCGTTCTGAAAGGCAGTCTGCTGCTGTCGCGCATTTTATATCAGCAACAACAAACGCTGCCGTCGGCAGATGAGCTTGCCGATATGACCAACCGGATCGCCGATTTGCGTCTGGAGCAGTTCGAGGTCAACCAGCAGCGTGATGCGTTGTTCCAGAACGATGCGTTTGTCGCCAAACTGGAAGAAGGGCACAGCAACGAAGTTAATCCTGAAGTCCACGATGCCCTGATGCAGGTCGTGGATATGCGTCGTGAACTGTTGGATCAGCTAAATAAGCAGTTGGGCAACCAGTTGATGATGGCGATTAATCTGCAAATCAACCAGCAACAGTTAATGAGCGTGTCGAAAAACCTGAAAGGGATCCTCACGCAGCAAATTTTCTGGGTTAACAGTAACCGTCCGATGGACTGGGACTGGATCAAAGCCTTCCCACAAACGCTAAAAGACCAGTTTAAGTCGATGAAAATCACGGTGAACTGGGAAAAAGCCTGGCCAGCCGTATTTATTGCGTTCCTGGCAGGGCTGCCGCTGCTGCTTATCGCCGGGTTAATCCGCTGGCGTTTGAGGTGGCTGAAGGATTATCAGGCAAAATTAGCCGCCGCGGTGGGGAACCTGCGTAACGACAGCCAGCTTAATACACCCAAAGCAATTCTGATCGATCTCATCAGAGCCTTGCCGGCATGTCTGATTATCCTCGCGGTGGGCCTGATTTTGCTGACCATGCAGCTGAATATCAGTGACCTGCTGTGGGCGTTTAGCAAGAAGATGACCATCTTCTGGCTGGTGTTTGGTCTGTGCTGGAAGGTGCTGGAAAAAGATGGCGTGGCGATTCGTCATTTTGGCATGCCAGCGCAGCAGACCAGCCACTGGCGCCGCCAGATTGTTCGTATCAGCCTTGCGTTGTTGCCGCTCAACTTCTGGTCGGTCATTGCTGAGCTGTCGCCGCTTAATTTGATGGACGATGTGCTTGGCCAGGTGGTCATTTTCCTCAACCTGCTGCTGATCGCCTTTCTGGTATGGCCAATGTGCCGCGAAAGCTGGCGTGACAAAGAGTCGCATGGTCTACGTCTGGTCACCATTACCGTGCTGTCTATTATTCCGATTGCACTAATGGTGCTGACGGCGACAGGGTATTTCTACACCACGCTGCGCCTGGCCGGTCGTTGGATTGAAACGGTCTATCTGGTTATCCTCTGGAACCTGCTGTACCAGACGGTGCTGCGTGGATTGAGCGTAGCGGCACGCCGTATTGCCTGGCGTCGTGCGCTGGCGCGTCGTCAGAACCTGGTTAAAGAAGGGGCTGAAGGCGCAGAACCACAGGAAGAACCGACCATTGCGCTGGAGCAGGTTAACCAGCAAACGCTGCGTATCACCATGCTGGTGATGGTTGCCCTGTTTGGGGTTCTGTTCTGGGCTATTTGGTCTGATTTGATAACCGTATTCAGCTACCTCGACAGCATAACGCTCTGGCATTACAACGGCACCGAAGCAGGGGCTGCGGTGGTGAAAGACGTCACCATGGGCAGTCTGCTGTTTGCGATTATTGCCTCAATGGTCGCGTGGGCGCTGATCCGTAACTTACCCGGCCTGCTGGAAGTGCTGGTGCTTTCGCGACTGAAGATGCGTCAGGGCGCTTCCTATGCGATCACTACGATCCTTAACTACGCCATCATCGCCATCGGCGCGATGACGGTCTTCGGATCGCTCGGCGTCTCGTGGGATAAGCTACAGTGGCTGGCAGCTGCTCTGTCGGTTGGTCTTGGTTTTGGTCTGCAGGAAATTTTCGGTAACTTTGTTTCCGGTCTGATTATTCTGTTTGAACGTCCGGTCCGCATCGGCGATACCGTGACTATCGGTACGTTTTCAGGAACGGTCAGCAAGATTCGTATCCGTGCCACCACCATTACCGACTTCGATCGCAAAGAGGTGATCATCCCGAACAAAGCATTCGTGACGGAGCGTTTGATCAACTGGTCGCTCTCTGATACCACCACGCGTCTGGTGATCCGCATTGGTGTGGCCTACGGTTCGGATCTGGACAAAGTGAAGAAAGTGCTGCTGCAGGCGGCGATGGAACACCCGAAAGTCATGCACGATCCGGAGCCTGCGGTGTTCTTTACCGCCTTTGGCGCCAGTACGCTGGATCATGAACTGCGTTTATACGTACGTGAACTGCGCGATCGTAGTCATACGGTTGATGAACTTAACCGTGCGGTGGATCGTTTGTGCCGTGAAAACGACATTGATATTGCCTTTAACCAGCTCGAAGTGCACCTGCATAATGCGAAAGGCGACACCGTGACCGAGGTTAAGCGTGACATCATCAAGGGTGACGATCCGACGCCTTCGGTAGGTTAATAGAAAAAATCATCAGGCCCGCGAGCTTTGATTCATTCGTAGGCCTGATAAGTGCAACGCCATCAGGCATTTCAGCTATAGCGCTTTTTTAGAAGAAGAGAGCTGTTTCCTTTCGTAATCCCGTTTAATAATCTCTAGCGCCTTCAGCACTGTTTCAGGCGCAACCTGATTTTCCTCAAGTAAAACAATCAGGTCGACGGCCAGTTTGACCTCGTCCGGGGCATTCTCTAATGACATAAATTCTCCGGGGATTAGCGGGTTAAACGCGCCAGCACGTTTTCTATTCTTGCCAGTGCATGACGACAACGCGCGAGTCGCGCTTCGAATGCTTCTACTTCACGATGCAGTTTTTGCTGTTCTTCAAAGCCGGTAGCCTGAGCCAGGCGCTCTTTGCGCTCTCGCGTCATTTCAACCAGACGGCGTTCAAACTCTTGGTGTTGTACTCGCTTGCGCTGCCAGCGCGCAAGACCTGGAGATGCGCTGTCCCACTCCCGGAGCGACCAACTGGCGGTTTCACGTGAAATCGCCTCTAACTGTGAGGCAAGGTGTTCCGCAAGCCAGCTAATTTGTGGTAGTTGCTGCTGCTCGACTGCGCGGCGCAGGGCCGCGAGATTATCATCTGCTTCATCCAGACAGGCCTGCAGCAACGTGCTGCGGGTGTGAAACAGATGTCTGTCAAAGCGGGCGCTAAGCGTTGCATGGTGCGCCAGCGGGGCACAACGCTGGCGTAGGCGGTTAAGCTGGTTTTCGAGCGTCTGAAGCAGCATGACGGTTTTCACGACAACACTCCGATGAAAATGAGAACTGTTATGCTAAAGTAGCGATTCTCTGTGTTAAGTACTCATATTATGCAACGCATTATTCTAATCATCATTGGCTGGATAGCGGTAGTGCTAGGTACGCTGGGCGTTGTATTGCCTCTGTTGCCGACGACGCCGTTTATACTTCTGGCTGCCTGGTGTTTTGCCCGCTCATCGCCGCGTTTTCACGACTGGCTGCTGTACCGTTCGTGGTTCGGCGGGTATCTGCGCCACTGGCAAAAACACCGCGCGATGCCGCCGGGAGCGAAGCCGCGCGCTATTTTGTTGATCCTGGTGACGTTTGGTATTTCACTGTGGCTGGTCAATATGATGTGGGTACGCGGCCTGCTGCTGGTCATCCTCGCCTGTTTACTGATTTTTATGTGGCGGATCCCGGTGATTGATGAAAAACAACAAAAGCAGTAAAGCGCAATAAACGCTGTTGCAATTGTCTCCCACAGTCAGTAAATTCGACCGTTTTCGAGCACAGGCGCAGGTGGTCAAAGGTTAAGCAAGTGTAACCTTGACTCATATATAGACACAAAATCATCCAAGATACGTCGAGGATGAAGTGTATAGTGCGCCGTGAAGTAATACTGTATTAATCAGGCACAAACTTATGACCGCGACTGCACAGCAGCTTGAGTTTCTCAAAAATAGCATCAAAAGCATCCACGACTACCCAAAACCGGGCATTCTCTTTCGTGATGTCACCAGTTTACTGGAAGACCCGAAAGCCTACGCCCTCAGCATTGAATTGCTGGTTGAACGCTACAAAAATGCGGGTATCACAAAAGTGGTTGGCACCGAAGCGCGTGGCTTCCTGTTTGGCGCGCCGGTAGCGTTGGGTCTGGGCGTCGGCTTTGTTCCAGTACGCAAACCCGGTAAGCTTCCGCGTGAAGTTATTGCTGAGAGCTATGAACTGGAATACGGCACCGATCAGCTGGAAATCCACGTTGATGCCATCAAACCTGGCGATAAAGTCCTGGTTGTGGATGATCTGCTGGCAACCGGCGGCACGATTGAAGCGACCGTGAAACTGATCCGCCGTCTGGGTGGCGAAGTGACCGATGCCGCTTTTATCATTAACCTGTTTGATCTGGGCGGCGAACAGCGTCTGGAAAAACAGGGGCTGACCTGTTATAGCCTGGTTCCATTCCCAGGCCACTAAGTCGGGCTATCTTATCCCGGTTGAAGTAATACCGAGACACACAACCTCGCCGTCGCTGCGAGGTTGTGTTAGCATTATCCCCCTGTGAATCCACCCTCCAGCCTTTCAGAGCCTGCCAATGAGTTATCAGGTCTTAGCCCGAAAATGGCGCCCACAAACCTTTGCTGACGTCGTCGGCCAGGAACATGTGCTGACGGCACTGGCGAACGGCTTGTCGCTAGGGCGTATTCATCATGCTTATTTGTTTTCCGGCACCCGTGGCGTCGGGAAAACCTCTATCGCCCGTTTGCTGGCGAAGGGATTAAACTGTGAAACCGGCATCACCGCGACGCCGTGCGGCGTGTGCGATAACTGCCGCGAAATCGAGCAGGGGCGTTTTGTCGATCTGATTGAAATCGACGCCGCCTCACGCACCAAAGTCGAAGACACTCGTGACCTGCTGGATAACGTCCAGTATGCGCCTGCGCGCGGTCGCTTTAAGGTCTACTTGATCGACGAAGTGCACATGCTGTCGCGCCACAGTTTTAACGCCTTGCTGAAAACGCTCGAAGAGCCGCCCGCGCACGTTAAGTTCCTGCTGGCGACTACCGATCCGCAGAAGCTGCCGGTGACTATCCTGTCGCGCTGTCTGCAATTCCATCTTAAAGCGTTGGATGTCGATCAGATTCGTCATCAGCTTGAGCATATTCTCAAAGAAGAGCATATCGCGCATGAACCACGTGCGCTGCAACTGCTGGCTCGCGCCGCGGACGGTAGCCTGCGCGATGCGCTGAGTCTGACCGATCAGGCGATCGCCAGCGGCGATGGTCAGGTCTCGACCGACGCGGTCAGCACCATGCTCGGCACGCTGGACGACGACCAGGCGCTCTCGCTTGTTGAAGCGGTTGTGGCTGCGGACGGTGAACGCGTTATGACGCTGGTTAACGATGCCGCTGCGCGTGGGATCGAATGGGAAGCGCTGCTGGTTGAGATGTCGGCTTTGCTGCACCGTATTGCTATGGTTCAACTTTCACCCGCCGCGCTCGGTAGCGATATGGCCGCCATTGAACAGCGTATGCGCGAGCTGGCGCGGATCGTCCCGCCAACCGATGTGCAGCTTTACTACCAGACTCTGTTAATCGGGCGCAAAGAACTGCCGTATGCGCCGGACAGGCGAATGGGCGTCGAAATGACGCTGCTGCGTGCGCTGGCTTTTCATCCGCGCATGCCGCTCCCGGAACCTGAAGTCCAGCGACAGTCGTTTGCCCCGGCCGCACCCACTGCGGTGATGACCCCGACGCAGGTGCAGCAGCAGCCAGCGCCTGCGCAACAGCAACAGAATGTGCCGCTCTCCAATGCCACCAGCCAGGTGCTGGCGGCGCGCAGTCAGTTGCAACGTGCTCAGGGAGCAACCAAACCAAAAAAGAGTGAACCGGCAGCCGCTTCCCGCGCGCGGCCGGTGAATAATGCTGCGCTGGAAAGACTGGCTTCGGTGTCGGAACGTGTTCAGGCGCGTCCGGCAGTTTCTGCGCTGGAAAAAGCGCCAGCGAAGAAAGAAGCGTATCGCTGGAAAGCGGCCAATCCTGTTGCAGAAGTTAAAGAAGTCGTCGCCACGCCGAAAGCGCTGAAAAAAGCGCTTGAGCATGAAAAAACGCCGGAGCTGGCGGCAAAGCTTGCGGCTGAAGCCATTGAACGCGACCCGTGGGCTGCGCAGGTAAGCCAGCTCTCGCTGCCAAAACTGGTGGAGCAGGTGGCGCTCAATGCCTGGAAAGAAGAGAATGGCAACGTGGTTTGCCTGCACCTGCGTTCCACGCAGCGACACCTTAATTCCAGCGGCGCGCAGCAAAAACTGGCTGAAGCACTGAGTTCCTTAACGGGGTCAACGGTTGAATTGACCATCGTTGAAGATGATAATCCAGCGGTGCGTACGCCGCTGGAGTGGCGTCAGGCCATTTATGAAGAGAAGCTCGCGCAGGCGCGTGAGTCGATTATTGCGGATAATAACATTCAGACGCTGCGTCGTTTTTTCGATGCGGACCTGGACGAAGAGAGTATTCGCCCCATTTGATCGTGAGCCTAATGGTTTGACGGTCGTCATCCCTTAACGTGATTGAGAGAGAAGCCTATGTTTGGTAAAGGCGGTCTGGGTAACCTGATGAAACAGGCCCAGCAGATGCAAGAAAAAATGCAACAGATGCAGGAAGAAGTCGCCAAGCTGGAAGTGACCGGCGAATCTGGCGCGGGCCTGGTTAAAGTGACCATCAACGGCGCGCACAACTGCCGTCGCGTGGAGATCGATCCAAGCCTGCTGGAAGACGACAAAGAAATGCTGGAAGACCTTGTCGCTGCGGCATTCAACGACGCGGCGCGTCGCATTGAAGAGACGCAGAAAGAGAAGATGGCTTCTGTTTCCTCCGGAATGCAGCTGCCGCCTGGCTTTAAGATGCCGTTCTGATGCAAACCAGCCCGCTGTTAACTCAGCTTATGGAAGCATTGCGCTGTCTGCCGGGCGTTGGCCCGAAGTCTGCGCAGCGCATGGCGTTCACGCTGCTTCAGCGCGATCGCAGCGGCGGGATGCGTCTGGCGCAGGCGTTAACGAAGGCGATGTCGGAAATCGGCCACTGTGCCGATTGCCGCACCTTCACAGAGCAGGACGTCTGCAACATCTGCTCGAACCCGCGTCGCCAGGAGAACGGTCAGATTTGCGTGGTGGAAAGTCCGGCGGACATCTACGCCATTGAGCAAACTGGGCAATTTTCCGGACGTTACTTCGTGCTGATGGGACACCTGTCGCCGCTGGACGGTATTGGCCCTGATGATATCGGGCTGGATCGTCTCGAACAGCGACTGGCGTCTGAGCAAATCAACGAACTGATCCTGGCGACCAATCCCACGGTCGAAGGAGAGGCGACCGCCAACTATATTGCTGAGCTTTGCATGCAGTATGGCGTTGAAGCCAGCCGTATCGCCCATGGCGTTCCGGTAGGCGGCGAGCTGGAAATGGTCGATGGCACCACGCTGTCGCACTCTCTGGCAGGACGACACAAGATTAAATTCTGAACAAACGGAGGCCGCGACGGCGGCTTCCGCTTGAAATCCTTCCCGCTTGTCCCCATTTCACCCTCAACGTGTTTTTACCATTGAAAATGGCATTGTTGAGGTAGATCTACATGAAAGGACAAGAAACTCGTGGTTTTCAGTCAGAAGTAAAACAGCTTCTGCACCTGATGATCCATTCTCTGTATTCCAATAAAGAAATCTTCCTGCGTGAGCTTATCTCTAACGCCTCGGATGCGGCAGACAAACTGCGTTTCCGCGCTCTGTCTAACCCGGATCTGTATGAAGGTGATGGTGAGCTGCGTGTACGTGTTTCCTTCGATAAAGATAAGCGTACGTTGACCATTGCCGATAACGGCGTGGGGATGAACCGCGATGACGTTATCGATCATCTGGGGACCATTGCAAAATCCGGCACCAAATCTTTCCTCGAATCCATGGGCTCCGATCAGGCGAAAGACAGCCAGTTGATCGGCCAGTTCGGGGTTGGTTTCTACTCTGCGTTCATCGTGGCGGACAAAGTTACCGTACGTACCCGCGCTGCGGGCGATAAACCGGAAAACGGCGTGTTCTGGGAATCTGCGGGCGAAGGCGAGTACACCGTAGCCGACATCACCAAAGACGATCGCGGCACCGAAATCACTCTGCATCTGCGCGAAGGCGAAGACGAGTTCCTGGATGACTGGCGCGTACGTTCCATCATCAGCAAATATTCCGACCATATCGCGCTGCCGGTAGAGATCGAAAAATCCGAAGAGAAAGACGGCGAGACCGTGGTTTCCTGGGAAAAGATCAACAAGGCGCAGGCGCTGTGGACCCGTAACAAGTCGGAAATCAAAGACGACGAGTACAACGAATTCTACAAGCATATCGCCCACGACTTCACTGACCCGCTGACCTGGAGCCACAACCGTGTGGAAGGTAAGCAGGAGTACACCAGCCTGCTGTACATCCCGTCCCAGGCACCGTGGGATATGTGGAACCGCGATCACAAGCATGGGCTGAAACTGTATGTTCAGCGTGTGTTCATCATGGACGACGCCGAGCAGTTCATGCCGAACTATCTGCGCTTTGTGCGCGGCCTGATAGATTCCAACGATCTGCCGCTGAACGTTTCTCGTGAGATCCTGCAGGACAGCACCGTCACCCGTAACCTGCGCAGCGCGCTGACCAAACGCGTACTGCAGATGCTGGAAAAACTGGCGAAAGACGACGCGGAAAAATACCAGACCTTCTGGAAACAGTTCGGCCTGGTGCTGAAAGAAGGACCGGCGGAAGACCATGCCAACCAGGAAACGATCGCTAAGCTGATGCGCTTCGCGTCCACGCACACTGACTCCTCCGCGCAAACCGTGTCGCTGGAAGATTACGTGTCGCGGATGAAAGAAGGGCAGGAGAAAATTTACTACATCACTGCAGACAGCTATGCGGCGGCGAAGAGCAGCCCGCACCTGGAACTGCTGCGTAAGAAAGGCATCGAAGTGCTGCTGCTTTCTGACCGCATCGATGAGTGGATGATGAACTACCTGACCGAGTTCGACGGTAAGGCATTCCAGTCCGTCGCCAAAGCTGACGAGTCCATCGACAAATTGGCGGATGAAGTTGACGAATCGGCAAAAGAAGCGGAAAAAGCGCTGACGCCGTTCGTTGAGCGCGTGAAAACCCTGCTGGGCGACCGCGTAAAAGAAGTGCGACTGACCCACCGCCTGACCGACACGCCGGCCATCGTCACCACCGATGCGGACGAAATGAGCACCCAGATGGCGAAACTATTCGCCGCTGCGGGCCAGGCCGTACCGGAAGTGAAATACATCTTTGAACTGAACCCGGACCACGTGCTGGTAAAACGCACGGCGGATACCCAGGATGAAGTGCAGTTCAAAGAGTGGGTTGAACTGCTGCTGGATCAGGCGCTGTTTGCCGAGCGCGGCACGCTGGAAGATCCGAACCAGTTCATCCGTCGTATGAACCAGTTGCTGGTGTCCTGATAGCCGTAATGTAATGCCGGATGGCGCTAACGCTTATCCGGCCAACGAGCAGGCAGCTTATGAAAGCCCGATGTGCGTAGCGCCATCGGGCGTTTTTTTATCCTCTCTTTTCTTCATTTTCCTCCGTTAACCGTTTCAGCGTCGGGCGTCTTCCTTGAGCCAATTGCGTGATGGTGGTATCGTTTAGCGCTTTTTAAAAAATATCGACAACCTTTAAGGGGATTTTCGTAATGCGTATCATTCTGCTTGGCGCTCCGGGCGCGGGTAAAGGAACTCAGGCTCAGTTCATCATGGAGAAGTATGGTATTCCGCAAATCTCCACCGGTGATATGCTGCGTGCCGCCGTGAAATCTGGCTCCGAGCTGGGCAAACAAGCGAAAGACATCATGGACGCCGGTAAGCTGGTGACTGATGAGCTGGTGATCGCGCTGGTAAAAGAGCGTATTGCTCAGGAAGACTGCCGTAATGGTTTCCTGCTTGATGGCTTCCCGCGTACTATTCCGCAGGCTGACGCCATGAAAGAAGCAGGCATCAACGTGGACTACGTTCTGGAGTTTGACGTACCTGACGAGCTGATCGTTGACCGTATCGTGGGGCGTCGCGTACACGCTGCTTCTGGCCGCGTTTACCACATCAAATTCAACCCGCCTAAGGTTGAAGGTAAAGACGACGTGACCGGCGAAGAGCTGACCACCCGTAAAGACGATCAGGAAGAGACCGTACGTAAGCGCCTGGTGGAATACCATCAGATGACCGCTCCGCTGATCGGCTATTACTCTAAAGAAGCGCAGGCGGGTAACACCAAATACGCGAAAGTTGACGGCACCCAGGCCGTGGCTGACGTGCGCGCAGCGCTGGAAAAAATCCTCGGTTAATTTTTTTAACGCGGTTAATGCCGGATGGTGGTGTATACACCGCCATCCGGCAAATTCTCGTCTTACCTCTCACAGCAATTAGTTCTTCTTTATCGCTTTTCCGCTACAATTATCAACAATTTGAATCGATAAGAGGCGGTAATGCGTCAGACGAAAACCGGTATCCTGCTGGCAAACCTCGGTACTCCCGATGCCCCAACCCCCGAAGCCGTTAAGCGCTATCTGCGCCAGTTTTTAAGCGATCAACGCGTAGTCGATACGTCACCTGCGCTGTGGTGGCCACTGTTGCGCGCCGTTATTTTGCCGCTGCGTGCCCCGCGAGTGGCAAAACTGTACCAGTCAATCTGGATGGAAGACGGTTCCCCGCTGATGGTCTACAGCAAGGCGCAACAGCAGGCGCTGGCACAACGTTTGCCAAATACGCCTGTCGCGCTGGGGATGAGTTACGGTTCACCGTCGCTCGAAAGCGCAGTTGATGAGCTGCTGGCAAGCGGGGTAGAACACATAGTGGTGTTACCGCTGTACCCGCAATATTCCTGTTCGACGGTAGCGGCGGTCTGGGATGAACTGGCGCGCATCTTAGCGCGTAAACGCGGTATTCCTGGCGTCTCGTTTATTCGTGATTACGCCGATGACAGCAGCTACATTGATGCGCTGGCCAAGAGCGCCCGGGATTCATTTGCTCAGCATGGCGAACCTGATTTACTGCTGCTCTCTTACCACGGCATTCCGCAGCGTTACGCCGATGAAGGCGATGACTACCCGCAGCGCTGTCGCGATACCACCCGTGAGCTGGTTTCAGCGCTTGGTCTGCCGCCGGAAAAAGTCATGATGACCTTCCAGTCTCGCTTTGGCCGCGAACCATGGCTGACGCCGTATACCGACGAAACGTTAAAAATGCTGGCGGAGAAAGGGACCCGACATATCCAGGTTATGTGTCCGGGCTTTGCGGCCGATTGCCTCGAAACGCTGGAAGAGATAGCGGTACAAAATCGGGAGATTTTCCTCGAGGCTGGCGGTAAGCAATATGAGTATATCCCGGCGCTGAACGCCACGCCGGAACATATCGAAATGATGGTCAATCTGACTGCAGCTTACCGTTAAAGCTGTGCCCTGAAGTAACGCGCGCCCTCCCGCAACGCATCGTCGGCGGTTTTCATCATCCGCGAATAGTGCAGGAAGGCGTGCAGCGTGCCGGGGTACATTTTGTACTGGCAGGGCTGCTGATGCGTCTGTAGCGTCTGGAATAATAAGCGGCTATCGTCAATCAGCGGATCAAACTCCGCGCCGGCAATAAAACACGGCGGCACATCGCGCGTCAGATCGTTATTAAACAGGCAATAATACGGTGACTCGCGATCGTCGGTGCTACGCAGGTACGCGTTTTCGTACATCTGCAAGTCCTCGCGGGTTAAACCATCCCACGCTCCGCCCATCAGCCGTCTGCTCAGTGAATCCTGCAGGCCGTAAAGCCCATACCACAACAGCACCCCAGCCACCTTGCCGCAGACAATGTGTTTATCCCGCAGCCACAGTGCGCTGGCCAGCGCCAGCATGGCCCCGGCGGAATCACCGGCAAAACCAATATGATTCACATTAAGGGAATAGTCGCCAGCGTGCTGATGAAAATACTGGCAAACGGCGACAATCTCTTCGATGGCTTGCGGGAAACGAGCTTCCGGCGACAGCGAATAGTCGATACCAATTACTGTGCACTGCGTATAGTGCGCCAGTAAGCGCATAATGCGATCGTGGGTATCCAGATTACCGAGAATAAAACCGCCGCCGTGCAGGTAATATAGCGTCGCCTGGCTATGGGGCTGCGGAGCGTAAATGCGTGTGGCAACGGGGCCGCACGCGGTAGAAATAACGCATTCACGGGTATTCATCTGTGGCGCATCGGCATTCCACAGCTGTCGTTCATGAATATAGTGTTGGCGCTGGGCCACGATGTCATCGGCAGCGGGCCACGGCGGCAAATCGTCGCGATGAAAATTCACCACGCTTTTCATTTCATCCGAAATTTTGTCGAGTACGGGGATCTTGTTTTCCGGCTTCATAAAACGCTCCTTGTGAAGGTGAGTTATTGTAGAAATTAATCCCGTTTAAACTGCGATCTCACCGTCCGATATTGAAACTCAGCGCCGCATCGCATGCGCAGCAGGGAATGTGCTACCATGCATCGCTCAGTTAACCACCCGTAAAATCGACCATGAAATTTCCCGGTAAACGTAAATCCAAGCACTATTTTCCCGTTAGCGCGCGCGATCCGTTGCTGCAACAAATTCAGCCAGAAAATGAAACCAGCGCAGCCTGGGTGGTGGGTATTGACCAGACGCTGGTGGATATTGAAGCCAAAGTGGATGATGGCTTTGTAAAACGTTATGGATTAAGCGCCGGGCATTCTCTGGTGATTGCCGATGATGTCGCAGAAGCGCTCTATCAGGAGCTGGTGCGTGAAAATTTGATCACCCATCAGTTTGCGGGCGGTACTATCGGTAACACGATGCACAACTACTCCGTGCTGGCGGATGACCGCTCGGTGCTGCTGGGCGTGATGTGCAGCAATATCGAGATTGGCAGCTATGCGTACCGCTATTTATGCAATACCTCCAGCCGTACCGATCTGAACTACCTGCAAGGCGTTAATGGACCGATTGGCCGCTGCTTTACGCTGATTGGCGAGTCAGGTGAGCGTACCTTCGCGATCAGCCCAGGGCATATGAATAAGCTACGGGCAGATAGCATCCCTGAATCGGTGATTGCCGGAGCGTCCGCGCTGGTGCTGACGTCCTATCTGGTGCGCTGCGAGCCGGGCGAGCCGATGCCGGAAGCGACCATGAAGGCAATTGAATATGCTAAAAAACACAATGTGCCGGTGGTACTGACGCTGGGCACCAAGTTCGTCATTGCCGATAACCCGCAGTGGTGGCAGGCGTTCCTCAAAGAGCATGTCTCTATTCTGGCGATGAATGAAGAAGAGGCCGAAGCGCTGACAGGCGAGAACGATCCGCTGCTGGCGTCCGACAAAGCGCTGGATTGGGTGGACCTGGTGCTGTGCACCGCGGGTCCGGCGGGTCTGTATATGGCGGGCTTTACGGAAGAAGAAGTTAAACGTAAAACCCAGCATCCGCTGCTGCCCGGGGCTATTGCCGAATTTAACCAGTACGAATTCAGCCGCGCCATGCGCCATAAAGACTGTATCAATCCGCTGCGCGTGTATTCGCACATTGCGCCGTATATGGGCGGGCCTGAAAAGATAATGAATACCAACGGCGCGGGTGACGGCGCGCTGGCGGCATTGCTGCATGATATCACCGCCAACAGCTATCACCGCAGTAACGTGCCTAACTCCAGCAAGCACAAGTTCACCTGGCTGACCTATTCGTCGCTAGCCCAGGTGTGTAAATATGCTAATCGCGTGAGTTATCAGGTGCTGAACCAGCATTCACCGCGCCTGACGCGCGGTTTGCCGGAACGTGAAGACAGTCTTGAGGAGTCTTACTGGGACCGTTAAATCAGGCACAGGCCGGATAAGCGACAGCGCTATCCGGCACGTACATTAACTGGCGGTAGCAACTTCACCGGCAGGCGGCGTTTCAATTAGCTCCAGCATGGTACGGGCGATTTCACGCTCACCCATGACGACCTGATTGGCGCCGCGTTCGGTAATATATTCCACCTCATCGTCATAATGCGCGCGGGCGATAATCTCAATCGATGGGCATTTCTCACGTGCAGAAGCGACAATTTCACCCGCTTCATAACCATTGGGAATGGTCAGCAACAGCCAGCGTGCGCAATCCAGATGCGCCAGATTCATAATCTCTTCGTTGGCGGCATTTCCCAGCACTGCGCGGATCCCGCGCTCGCGCAGTTCATCTACCCGGGTACGCGAGGTTTCGATAACCACCAGCGGGATCCCCGCAGCCATCAATTTCTCACCCAGCAGGCTACCGACACGACCAAAGCCAACCAGCAGGGCGTGATTACAGATATCCACCGGAATTTGCTTCTCTTCTTCGATGGCCTCTTCCAGCGTCTGCTCTTCCAGCGTTTCTGTTTTGGCGAGGTATTTTTCTAACACCGCGAACAGCACCGGGTTAAGCATGATGGACAGGATTGCCCCGGCCAGGACCAGATTCTGTCCGGCCTGCGGCAGCAGGTTTAACGCCATTCCCAGACCCGCCAGGATAAAGGCAAATTCACCAATCTGCGCCAGGCTGGTGGCAATGGTGAGCGCCGTACGTTGGGAGTGTCCAAACAGGCGCACCAGGAAATAGGCAGCAAGGGATTTACCAAAGATAATAATCGCCAGCGTGCCCAGCACCGCCAGCGGCTGCTGGATCAGGACTAACGGATCGAACAGCATCCCGACGGAAACGAAGAACAGTACGGCGAACGCATCGCGCAGCGGCAGGGTGTCATGCGCCGCACGGTGACTCAGTTCCGATTCATTCAGCACCATACCGGCGAAGAACGCGCCCAGCGCAAAGGAGACGTCGAACAACTCTACAGCGCCAAAGGCGATACCTAATGCGAGGGCGAGGACCGACAGGGTAAACAGTTCACGTGAACCGGTAGCGGCGCTGCGGGCCATAATCCATGGCACCAGGCGACGACCCACCAGCATCATAATCGCGATAAACGCCACCACCTTACCGATGGTTATGCCCATATCGACGGCCAGCGAGGCGAAGCCGACATCTTCTTTTTCCAGCATTCCGGCGACGGCTGGCAGGAGAACCAGCGTCAGTACCATCATCAGGTCTTCGACAATCAGCCAGCCGATGGCGATTTGCCCGCGCTGGCTGTCAATGAGCTGTCTTTCTTCAAGGGCACGCAGTAGCACCACGGTACTGGCGGTTGATAGACACAGACCAAACACGATCCCTACCATTAACGACCAGCCCATCACCGCTGAAAGCGCCATACCCAGCAGCGTTGCCACCGCTATCTGAGCAATCGCGCCGGGAATGGCGATAGCCTTTACCGCCATCAAATCTTTCAACGAAAAGTGCAACCCCACGCCGAACATCAGCAGGATTACGCCAAGCTCGGCCAGTTCAGGCGCTAACTTGGTATCCGCAACAAAACCAGGTGTAAATGGACCGGCCAGAACGCCCGCTAACAGATATCCCACCAGAGGAGAAATACGTAGTTTATTGGCAATCATGCCTAATATAAAAGCGAGCACAAGGCCGCCGACAATGGTGGTGATAAGCGGGGTGGCGTGATGCATTCCGTCTCCTTTGGTTGCTGTGATGATCCTGAAAACTCAAATTACGAGTAATAGTTTATGACAATTTTGATGTTTATGTTTATGAATAATTATTGAATTTTGAAGAAAACGGGATTTTAGGCGTAAAAAAGCACGGATCGGAAAAGTAAGGTGATATCTGAGAGGTAAAGGCTGATGGCAACTGTAAGTGATGACGGCCAAAATTTACTTTTGGCCGTCAGAAAATCAGGCTTTGTGTCGGTTATCAGGTAAGAATATGGTCAGTATCCCCAGAAGAGGTAGGAAAGCACATATTTTGTAGACCAAATCGATACTGGTATGGTCGGCTACCAGCCCTAACACCGCGGCTCCCAAGCCACCCATGCCGAAGGCAAAACCGAAAAATAGCCCAGAAACCATGCCGATACGCCCAGGAAGCAGCTCTTGTGCGTAGACCAGAATGGCAGAAAACGCCGATGCGAGGATAAAACCAATGATCACGGTTAAAATCCCAGTCCATTCCAGCGTTGCGTAGGGCAAAACGAGGGTAAATGGCGCTACACCGAGGATAGAGCCCCAAATAACATATTTTCTGCCAATTTTATCGCCTAATGGTCCACCAATCACCGTCCCGGCCGCGACGGCAAACAGGAAGGCAAACAGGTGAAACTGGGCATTTTGTACCGATAATCCGAATTTTTGCATCAGATAAAAGGTGTAATAGCTGCTGATGCTCGCCATATAGAAGTATTTGGAGAAAATCAGTACCAGCAGGATGCTTACCGCCAGCACCACTTTATTGCGCGGTAACGGATTTACGATGGCGACTTTCGGTTTTCCTTTACTCATCCGATGCTGCGCAGCGTACCAACGGCTGATTTGCGCCAGGACGACAATCGCTAATAACGCAGCCAGAACAAACCAGGCCACATTACCCTTACCATATGGCGCGATGATGACAGCCGCCAGCAAGGGGCCCAGAGAGCTACCGAAGTTGCCGCCAACCTGGAAAATTGACTGGGCCAGGCCGTGACGACCGCCGGAGGCCATTCGCGCCACGCGGGATGATTCCGGGTGAAACACCGAAGAGCCGGTGCCAACCAGCGCCGCGGCGAGCAACACCATATGGAAGCTGCCGGCCATGGCCAGCAAAACAAGTCCGCTCAGCGTGAAGCACATCCCAATGGGCAGCGACCACGGCATCGGGTATTTGTCCGTCCAGTAACCCACGACCGGTTGCAGCAGCGAGGAAGCAAGCTGGAAGGTCAGGGTAATCATACCTATCTGCATAAACGTCAGTGAGAACTCTGACTGCAACAGCGGATAAATCGCCAGGATCAGCGACTGGATCATATCGTTTAGCAGATGGGAGAGACTGATCGCGCCTAAAATGCCAAATGAGGTGCGTGCTTTAGCAACCGACGCTGACGCGCCAGCCACAGGCTGGGTTTGTTCACTTATTGCCATAGAAAGTCACTTCTGTTTGGGTTGCGATTATGAGGGTAATCTATTTTGTTATTATTACCTGACTAACATACCTGCGGAAGGTGTTTGAAGGAAGTCTCATTTCTGAAAACATTTTCGACTATTATTTCATATCATTGTAATTTCAGTCGTTGATTTTGGCTCAGGGAGAGAAATATGAAGTTTTTGAAACGGGGCGTGGCGCTGGCGTTATTAGCCGCATTTACGCTGGCAGGTCAGCCTGCGCAAGCGTACGAAAAAGATAAAACCTACAAAATTACCATTCTGCATACCAACGATCATCACGGTCACTTCTGGCGCAGTGAATACGGGGAATATGGACTGGCGGCGCAAAAAACGCTGGTGGACGGTATTCGTAAAGAGGTGGCTGAGGAGGGGGGAAGTGTACTGCTGCTTTCCGGTGGCGACATTAATACCGGCGTACCGGAGTCCGATTTGCAGGATGCGGAACCTGATTTTCGCGGGATGAATCTGATTGGCTACGACGCGATGGCGGTCGGAAACCACGAGTTTGATAATCCCATGACCGTCTTGCGTCAGCAGGAAAAGTGGTCCAAATTCCCGTTTCTCTCGGCCAATATCTATCAGAAAAGCACCGGCGAGCGTTTGTTTAAGCCGTGGGCCATCTTTAAGCGCCAGGATTTAAAAATAGCCGTACTCGGTTTAACCACTGACGATACGGCGAAAATTGGCAACCCCGAATTCTTTACCGATATTGAGTTCCGTAAACCTGCCGATGAAGCCAAACTGGTAATCCAGGAACTGAATATGGGGGAAAAGCCAGACATCATTATCGCGACCACCCATATGGGACATTATGACAATGGCAATCACGGATCGAACGCCCCTGGCGATGTCGAAATGGCGCGCAGCCTGCCGGCGGGATCGCTGGCGATGATTGTCGGTGGTCACTCGCAGGATCCGGTGTGTATGGCTGCGGAAAACAAGAAGCAGGTTGATTACGTACCGGGTACGCCATGTGCGCCAGACAAGCAAAATGGGATCTGGATTGTGCAGGCGCATGAGTGGGGGAAATACGTGGGCCGGGCGGACTTTGAGTTCCGTAACGGCGAAATGAAAATGGTTAATTACCAGCTCATCCCTGTCAACCTGAAGAAAAAAGTGACCTGGGACAACGGTAAAAGTGAACGCGTACTCTACACCCCAGAAATAGCTGAAAATCAGCAAATGCTTTCGCTGCTGACGCCGTTCCAGAATAAGGGGAAAGCGCAGCTCGACGTGAAAATCGGTAGCGTCAATGCGCGCCTTGAAGGCGATCGGAGCAAAGTCCGTTTCGTGCAGACCAACATGGGGCATTTGCTGCTGGCTGCGCAAATGGCGCGAACCAGCGCTGATTTTGGCGTGATGAGCGGCGGCGGTATCCGTGATTCCATCGAAGGCGGTGATATCACCTATAAAAGCGTGCTGAAGGTACAGCCGTTTGGCAATATCGTGGTATACGCCGACATGAGCGGGAAAGAGGTGATTGACTATCTGACCGCCGTGGCGCAAATGAAGCCGGACTCCGGGGCCTATCCGCAGTTCGCCAACGTCAGCTTTGTGGCGAAAGACGGCAAGCTTAACGATTTGAAAATCAAAGGCGAACCCGTTGACCCAGCCAAAACCTATCGCATGGCAACGCTAAGCTTCAACGCGACCGGCGGCGATGGCTATCCGCGAATTGACAATAAGCCAGGCTATGTGAATACCGGGTTTATTGATGCGGAAGTGTTGAAAGAGTACGTGCAGAAGAACTCACCGCTGGATGCCAGCGCGTATGAGCCGAAGGGCGAAGTTACCTGGCAGTAACAGGGCGAAGTGCCGGATGGCGGTGCTGGCACCTTATCCGGCCTGCTGACTGTAAGAGTCTTCGGTTGTAGGCCTTAAAGCTGCGCGCCATCAGGCATTCATTCTACAACCGCTTAATCACGGCGTGCGATGTCGGCGAATTTCGCATCCAGAATTTTCGCCAGATCGCCCGCTGCCAGTTCGATATCCAGCCCGCGTTTGCCACCGGAAATATAAATGGTGTCAAACGTTTGGGCGGGAGCATCGATCAGCGTCGGCAATCTTTTTTTCTGCCCCAGCGGGCTGATGCCGCCGACCAGATAGCCAGTGGTTCGTTGCGCAACCATTGGATCGGCCATATCGACTTTTTTGGCGCCTAATGCTTTGGCGACTTTTTTTAGATCTAATTGACCTGCCACCGGCGTAACGGCCACCGCCAGGTGCTTCATATCGCCATTCGCGGCAACCAGCAGCGTTTTGTAAACCTGGTCCGCATTCAGACCTAGCTTGCGCACCACTTCGTCACCAAAGTTCGTCTCGGACGGATCGTGATCGTAGGTGTGGATCTGGAAAGAAATTTTGTTTTTTTCGAGTAATTTAACGGCGGGTGTCATAGCAATTTTCCTGGACCAGACAAAATACGACTCAAGCATACGCCTGATGTCTGTCTAAAAAATAGTACCATCTTGCGCAATAGTATTGGCAGGATGATGACTTTGAGCGACAATCGAACTACACCGACGCTTTAAGCGTTGGGATCATAATAATGATGAAATTCCTCTTTGACGGGCCAATAGAAATATTGGCCATTTTTTTTACCGTAACATCTCCGGCAAATTTCCTTCCCCATACAAATGCAGCGCGCCTACGGCCACGACATAGTGACCGGCGGGCATCGCTCTGAGTCGATCGCGCCAGGCTGCGTTACGCTGATGCATTAAAACGTCATACAGCGACTGGCTAAACGTATTGGGTAGCGTGAGTTCGCTATTGCGCGGCGGCGTTTTAAGCCACCAGCCCATCATCTGTTGGAGCAGTCTGGCATTGGTATGCCAGTGTGTCAGGGTATCGTCCAGTAGAGCCAGGCCGTTATCGGGCAGCTGGCATAACAGCTCGATTTGGCTGGATGCGCCTTCCAGTTCGATGACTGGTTTATGTGCCTGTTTTGCCGCATTCAGCAGTTGGTAATCAATCCCGTATTCCGCCCGCAGCCCCAGCTGTTGCGCCTGCGTTGCCTGTAATACCATGGCGATTTGCCACAACGGCTGGGTAGACAGCAGGGAAGGGGAAATCCCCAGTTCGCTGGTGACCTTGTGTAGATTGTCTAACTGCTCCGGGCTGATGCGCTCTTCAAGGGCGGCAAAGGTCGGAAGGTTGGCAAACGGCGCGTCGTCGCCGGAAACATCGGCTTCAACGATCAGCGCATCGGCACGCTTGAGCTTTTTGAGTAATTTGGCGGGCAGAGGCGCCATTTCGCGGCTGCCCATGTGAATGCTGCCTATCAGATGAAAATGGCGGTTGCCGGGCAAGGATATATCGATGGCAGGCCAGGTATAGGGGTTGCCGCGTAGCGCGGTGAAAAATGTTTTTACCCGGTACAACAGATCCATACGGCCTCCCTAAGTAGACTTCCATGCTAGCGCGTGGTCCAGGAAGGTGCAATGCGTGAATCGCCGGATGGCGATGCGAAATCCTCTTATCCGGCCTACAAAGTGCAGATAACATTGTAGGTCGGATAAGCGTGAGCGCCATTCGGCAATGGGTTACTCTTTCGGTTTGAAGCGCAGCAGTCGGTTAGCGTTGCTCACCACGGTAATGGAGGAGAGCGCCATCGCCGCCCCGGCAACGACCGGGTTGAGCAGCGTTCCGGTGAACGGCCACAGGATCCCAGCGGCAACCGGAATACCGATGCTGTTATAGATAAACGCGCCGAGCAGATTCTGCTTCATATTACGCAGCGTTGCCCGGGAGATAGACAGCGCATCCGCCACGCCCATCAGACTATGGCGCATTAGCGTAATCGCGGCGGTTTCAATCGCCACATCGCTACCGCCACCCATGGCAATCCCTACATCAGCCTGAGCCAGCGCAGGCGCATCGTTGATCCCGTCACCCACCATGGCAACCTGACGCCCCTGGCTTTGCAGACGCTTAATCGCCTCGGCTTTACCGTCCGGCAGGACGCCCGCAATCACCTCATCAATACCCGCCTCTTTGGCAATGGCGTTGGCGGTCGTTGGGTTGTCGCCGGTGAGCATCACCAGACGATACCCGGCGCGATGCAGACGCTGGAGCGCTGCCACGCTGTCGCTACGTAATGGATCACGTACCGCTAACAGAGCCGCCGCGTGACCATCAATCGCCAACAGGACCGGGGTTGAACCCTGGGAAGCCTGAGCGGTAATATCAGCTTCCATTTCAGTGGTATCTACCTGCTGTTCATTGAGCAACGCCTGGTTGCCCAGCAGCAACGTATGACCTTCCGTCTCACCGCTGACGCCTAACCCACGCAGCGTACGGAAACCGTTGACCTGCGGCAGCGAGATATCACCGGCTCTGTCCAGAATCGCCCTGGCCAGCGGGTGGCTGGAACCCTGTTCAAGGGCTGCAGCCAGACGAATTGCCAGCGCTTCATCGGTGTTGCCAAACGTTTTGATGGCGACAACCTGCGGCTTGCCTTCCGTCAGCGTCCCGGTCTTATCAAACACGATGGTATCCAGCGTGCTGGCGCGCTGCAGCGCATCAGCATCACGTACCAGCACCCCAAACTCCGCGGCACGCCCAACGCCGGAAATAATCGACATCGGCGTTGCCAGACCCAGCGCACAAGGACAGGCAATAATCAGAACGGTGGTGGCAATCACCAGCGTATAAACAATCTGCGGAGCCGGCCCAAAGAAATACCAGATAGCCGCACTGATCAGCGCAATGGCGACCACGACCGGAACGAACACCGAGGAGATACGGTCGGCCAGTTTGCCTATTTCCGGTTTGCTGCTTTGCGCCTGGCGCACCATACGAATAATGCGTGACAGCGTGGTGTGGCTGCCAACGGCGCTGGCGCGGAACAGCACGCTGCCGTCCTGTACGACCGTACCGGCGTGGACGCTATCGCCTTCGCCTTTTTGTTGCGGAATCGGCTCACCGGTCAGCATGGCTTCATCCAGCCAGGCTTCGCCCTGAGTGATTTCGCCATCAACCGGAACGCGATCGCCGGTGGTCAGGCGCAGCAACATTCCCGCCTGAACATCTGCCAGCGGCACGTTCTTTTCACCTTCGTCGGTAACAACACGCGCGGTCGGCGGCGTCAGATCGAGCAATTTTTCCAGTGCTTTGGACGAGCGCTGGCGAGCCCGCGCTTCCAGCATGTGCCCGAGGTTAATCAGACCAATAATCATCGCACTGGCTTCATAATAGAGGTGTCGCGCTTCCATCGGGAACCATTGCGGCCAGAGGTTGACGCTCATGGAATAGAGCCATGCCACCCCCGTACCCAGCGCCACCAGCGTATCCATGGTCGCGGTGCCGTTCATCAGGCTTTTCCACGCATTGCGGTAAAAGTGACCGCCCGCGAAAACCATCACGGCAAGCGTTGCTAGACCAATCGCCAGCCACAGGCTGCGGTTGTCGTCACTCACCATCATGTTATCGCCAATCATTCCCCATACCATGACAGGGATACCCAGCAGCAGCGCGACGGCCGCCTGCCAGCGAAAACGTTTCATGGTTGCCACGGCGGTTTCTTGCTGACGTTCGCGACGCTTAGCATCATCTTCAATGGCTTCTGCGCCGTAACCTGCTTTCTCCACCGCTTTCACTAATTGGTCGGCGGACGCACTGCCCATTACCAGCGCAGTACGTTCCGCCAGATTTACCCGTGCCTGTGTGACACCCGGTACGTTTTGCAGAGCATCTTGTACGCGGATAACACAGCTGGCGCAGCTCATGCCGTTTAACAGCAACTGCTGGCTGTCATCATCAGCCGTAGCTGCCGGAAGCTCGGGAGGGACCGCTGCCAGTGCTTCCGACGGGATTGATGACTCCGTCAGCGGTTTAGCCTTTGGGTGGCTTAACTCCGCGCCGTAACCGGCTTGTTTGATGGTTTCAATCAGCGCTTCTGCACTGGCGCTCCCGGTGATGTGCGCTTCAGTCACGGTGACATCCGCTTGTTCAACATCCGGACGTTGTTCCAGACTTTCTTTGACGCGTTTAACGCAGTGACCGCAGGACAGTCCGTCCAGGGTCAGGTCGATGGTTTGAGACATAACACACTCCTTTATTACGGGATTAACTGACTGTGATAAAGGTTAAACCTTCCAGCAAGGGGAAGGTCAAGGGCGTTTTAAAAAAAGATGAAAAAGCAGGAAAAGGAGAAAAACGGGAACGTCAGGTCAGGACGTTCCCAGTCTGTTATTGATTGAGAACGATAAGCGGCGTTCGATGCTCCGGTTCATTCATCACTGTGAGATCGGCGCCGTACAGCGCATTTAGCGATGGTTGCAGCAGAACATCCTGTGGGCGACCGTTATCAACTATCCTGCCGCGTTCCATCAATACCACGCGGTCAGCATAGCGCGCTGCAAGATTGAGATCGTGCAGGACGCAGCAGACGCTGAACTGTCGTTCACCTACCAGGCGACGCAGTAGACGAAAAAGATGCTGTTGGTGGTGAATATCCAGGG
Source organism: Citrobacter sp. Ce129 (assembly GCF_030334545.1). Lineage (NCBI taxonomy): Bacteria > Pseudomonadati > Pseudomonadota > Gammaproteobacteria > Enterobacterales > Enterobacteriaceae > Citrobacter > Citrobacter sp. Ce129. The sequence goes on along the minus strand of NZ_JAOWDS010000051.1, from coordinate 446,081 downwards.
CAGAGGTGGGTTCATCGAGAAACAACCATTTTGGTCTGGGCTCGGGCTCCCAAAGCTGAACCAGCAGGCGCGCCAGTTGTACCCGTTGTTGTTCTCCTCCCGACAGATGCCGGTAATCGCGCGCGGCCAGCGCCTGGCAGTCGCACAGCGTCATGATGTGCTCCGTTTCATCGCCCGTGTTGCGCGTCCGATACGGATGCCTGCCCATGCGGATGACCTCCTGCACGCTAAACGGGAAGGCCATATGACTGTTCTGGCGCATCACAGCACGGGTTTTTGCCAGCTCGGTGATTGACCACTCGTTCAGCGGCTTGCCAAACAAGCTGCAACGTCCGCTATGGGGCTGCAGATAGCCCGTAAGCTGGCGGAGTAGCGTCGATTTTCCTGCCCCATTCGGGCCAAGAATCGCGATGATTTCTCCATCAGGTAGCGTCAGGGAAACGTCATCGGTCAGTCGTCTGCCCTGAATGTGGTAGACCAGATTTTCAGCGACGATCATGACACCCTCCGGCTACGCAGTATTAACCACAGGAAATACGGTCCACCGATCAGGCTGGTTAACAGGCCAACGGGCATTTCGGCAGGCTGAACAAGAGTGCGGGCCAGCGTGTCGGCAATCAGAAGTAAACAGGCGCCGGCCAGCGTAGAGCAGGGAATCAACCAGCGATGATCGGCGCCGGTAGTCATTCTGATCAGATGTGGGATCACCAGGCCAATAAAGCCAATCACGCCGCTGACGGAAACGGCAGCGCCAACCAGGAGCGAGCTGAGCAACAGTAACTGCTGGCGCTTACGTTTGACGTTTACGCCGAGGTAATGCGCCTCTTCATCACCCAATTGCAGCAAATTAAGCGTTCCTGCCATACAGACGGTGACAGCAATGGCTGGAAGAACAAACGTGCTGGCAACCAGCAGCGTCGGCCATTGGGCCTGGCCGAGATTCCCCATCATCCACAGCGTAAGTTGACGTAGCTGCTGTTCGTCACCCACATAGCTCAGCACGCCAATAGCCGAACCGCACAGAGCATTGATAGCGATACCGGCTAACAGCAGTTGCATCATTCCGCCGTGGTTATGACGCTGGCTTATCAGAAAAATAATCGTGCAGACCACCATGCTGCCCGCGACGGCAAAAATCATCTGCTCATACAACACCAGCACCACGGGGAATGAAAAGGGGATAACTATCGCGATGCCGACCATCAGCGCGGAGCCGCTGCTGACGCCAAGCAGGCCGGGATCGGCCATTGGATTGCGAAAAAGCCCCTGCATAATGACCCCTGCCGTAGCCAGCGCAGCACCGACCAAAACGGCCAGCAGCACGCGGGGCAGGCGGATGTTCAACCAGATATCACGGTATTCGTCGTTGAACAGGGCGTTGAAGCTAATATTCAACGCCCCCTGACTGGCACCGAACAGCATCAGAGCGACCAGCAAGAGAGAAAGGCCCGTCAGAATGCTGACGGAAGAAAGCGAGTCCTTAAGCACGCAACGCTCCATAACGTCTTTGCGGCGCGAAGTTTCCGCGCCGCGAGGGGTTTACGCGGGTTTTAGTCCCGGCTCAACCAAACTGTAAATCTGGTTATTGAGTGCCGGCGCCGTGGCCAGTTCGTGAATGTGCCTGGCAACATCTGCGCGCATCACAAAGCCATGACACTCTTCGGCCTGTAATCGTTGCGCCAGGCCTGTGGCTTCACCGTTCAGCAAACCGCCGGGGCGGAGAATGGCGTAGTCCAGTGGACTGGTTTGTAGCCAGCTTTCAGCCAACGATTTTTCCCGTACAGCCTGGCCAAATGCGGCCCTGGCGCGTGGGGACAAAAAGGCCCAACTGCCGCCACAGCCCAGGGAGGTGACCAGAATCATGCGTTTGATCTCAGCTTTTTCTGCTTCATCAATGACGGTTCTGTGCGCCAGATAATCCTGGGCACCGCCCATGGAGGAGATCACTGTGGCATGCTGACCCGCTGCGCGACAGGCGCAGGCGGTGACCTGGCTGTCGCAGGCATCGCCAATAAAGACCTGCACACCTTTTTCCTGCAGCCCGGCAGCGACCTGGGGATTGCGAACGACGGCAATCACCGGACGATGCTCCGCCAGCGCGAGTTCCAGCGTTTTCGCGCCGACGCCGCGACCACCTGCACCAAAAATGAGCCATGGAGCCATCAGGCATGTTCCTTTAAAGATGAAGACAACGCGTGAAAGGCGCTGACCTGTTCGGCCAGTAGCTGTCGATGCTCATCGCGACCGAGGAAAATTTTGAACATAGCGCTACCCGCCTGGTTGAAGAAGAGAATGGACGCAGTGTCCATTCCCATAAATTTGCGTTCAATCAGGGCAATATGCGTGCAGTTTTCTGCCTTGATATGACCGGTCATGCCTTTTTTGCCGCGCAGGTTGAAGTAACCGTGGCGGTGGAACCCGGAAGGTAATTCACCGGTGAATTCCAGAATGACATCAGCAGTATGGACCAGGGTGGTGACTTTGCCCCATTCGCAGACGTTTTCCCAGACGGTATCAAATTGACTGCCGGAAACCAGCGTCGGGGAAGGGAGGTTTTTCACCACCTCCAGCAATGTAGTGTTGTACTGGGCGGCGATAGCTTCCAGCGTACCGTCCGGCTCAGTTTTCAAAAAATCCTGTAAAGAGACATGGCTCATAATTCACTCCTTTTATGGTTGCTCTACCGCAATGCGCGGCGCGTTAAGTGCCTGAATCAGTTCATCAAGAGACTGCAAAATATTGCTCGCCCAAAAACGCCCTTCATTGGTCAGGCGTACACAGGTGCTGGCATCTCGCGTCAGTCCTGCGTGATGCCATTGGGTCAGTAGCGGGGCCAGTTTTTGTGCATGAGGTGTCAGCTCATCCAGCGGAACGCGGGCCGTCTCAATACCGGCCTGGAGAGTGTGTCGCCACTGGAAACCACGCTCGGCGGTGCGCATCATCATCATTAGCGGTTTTTTTCCGGCGGCGATAGATTCATGCCATGTATTCAGGTTGCGCTCGACCATCCAGGAATAGCCATTGACTGATCCTCCTGCCCCAGAGCCGAATGCCAGACAGTCTGCACCCTGTTTAATCAGCAGGTTGTACAGATTGCGTTCCCGTGTGGTGCGCGCCCAGTGGCTGTTGCTGATGCAGCGCCAGCCCGCGCTGTCCATGAAATCGCAGCCCTGAAGATAGAGATCGCGGCGTTCGGCGGGAGAGGGAACGGTTGTGCGCCCGGTTTCAACCGCTTTGCCTAGCGGTGTATTAGGGATCAGATTCAGCGCATAAAGATCTACGCCGTCGAGGCCGATGTCGCGGGCAATCGCCAGATCCTCGCCCCACAGTTTTGCGTCTTGTCCTGGCAGACCAAACAGCAGATCGCACACCACGGCGGCACGATCCCGTTTTACCAGTCCTTGCATAAAGGCTGTCGCGGTCGGGCCGTCCGAAGTACGCGCCATTTTCTTGCGGATTCGGCTGTTAAAAGACTGAATACCGATCGAAAATCGATTGGCGCCAGCGTCAAGGCAGGCATCGATTCGCGCATTGTCAAAATTGAGCACCCGTCCCTCAATGGTGATTTCGCAGTCCGGCGCCAGCGGCAGCTTGTCACGCAGCGCGGTGATGATTCTGGCCAGATCCTGTGCAGACAGCGCAGAAGGCGTACCGCCGCCAAAATAGACGGCGTGAATGGGGGCCGACTGATGTAATGCGCTATCAGCTTCCATCTCTATTTCGCGCAACAGCGCGTTGGTGTAGCGGGTGCAGTTGTCTTCTTCAAACCGGTTTTGATAAAAACCGCAGAAAGTACAATGCGTTGCACAAAAAGGGATATGCAAGTACACCAGCCGTTTACGCGGCGGGGTTGACTGGCTGATGACCTCCTGCCAGGTTTGTGACAATAGCTCTTTGGCAACCGGGATCGCCCCACGCCAGGGCATAGTGGCGCGGCGATCCTTAAATGGCTGACGTCCCTCGAGCGCAAAATGCGCGGTGAGATCCAGCGAGTGTTCAGTTTTCATTCTTCTTAATAAATCCAGTTAGTGAGGCCAGAATTGCTGGTGCAGGGCTTCAACCGCATCGGCGACGCGAGGCCCCATCCCCAGAATCAGCGCCTGGTCTACCGCCACAATGCGCTGGTTTTTCCAGGCTGCAGTATGGGTAATACCGGCAATCGCGCTCAGGCGATCCAGACCGCCATCCACCATTTGCGACGTCACCACGATCACCTCCGGGTTGGCGGCGATCAGTGATTCCGCGCTGTAGCTTTTATACTGCTCATGGGTGGCGACATTTTGTGCGCCGGCGAGGGTCATAATGGCATCGGCAACGCTGCCTTTTCCGGCGACCTGCGGCGCGCTGCCGCCAGCGGAGAGAATGAACATGGCTTTGACCGGCACGTTTTTCGCCGCCACGCTGTGCTGAACACGCTCCAGACGTTGCTGCAGGCGATTGACTAACGCCTCGCCTTGCTCAGGAATGTGCAGTGTTGTAGCCAGTTCTCGAATGTTGGCGTACATCTGTTCGACGGTGGCCGGCACGCGTGGCAACGTCACGACGTTAACCTTTTGCGCTCGCAGCTGATCCAAGACGATTTGGGGACCAGCGTCCTGCCAGGTGATAAAGCTGTCCGGATGTAGCGATAAAATGCCCTCGCTGCTTAACTGCTTCCAGTAGCCGATATGCGGGAGTGCGGCAGTTTCAGGCGGATACGAGGTGGTTTCATCAACGCCGACCACCCGGTTGCCGACGCCCATGGCGTATATCAGTTCGCTAAGCGAGCCGCCCGCCACCACCAGGCGGTCGGCGGACTGGGCATTGAAAACGCAGGCGAGGCTCAGTAAGCCAATCATGAGTTTTTTCATTGTCAGAAATTCCACGCAAAGCCAACGGCGGCATTGAAACCAGCGTCTGGAATAGATTCATGCGCGGTTCTGTAACGCTTGTCGGTCAAGTTGTTGAGCGCGAGGTTGACCTGATACTGATCCTGCGGACCGAACTCGGTGTTAAATGCGAGGTTAAGTGTGGCCCAGCCTGGGTAGTTGATTTCCGTGGTGCCGGTATTATCTTTGGCGCTGGACGCCGCGCGGATAAAGACATCGGACGTCAGATTAGCGACGTTCATCAACCAGGTATGTTTCAAGCCGACGCGGCCGGTCAGCGTGGGTTCGCCGGTATCCCAGGTTTTAAGGGTATTGCCTTCGTACTGACGGCGAATGAGATTACCGCTCAGGTAAGGTGAAACCGCCCAGCCGTTGTATTCTGCGGTGAGTTCCATGCCCCAGGTTTTGGCCCGATCGATGTTGTCGTAGTAGTAATAGCCGCCCCGTGAAGAGGTGGTATTACTGTTGCATACGGGTTGACCTGAACAGGCCAGGCTGGCGATATAGTCTTTGGCTTCGGAGTAATAAATGGCGCCGTCAATCAGCCACATATTCCCTTTATACCGTGCGCCCAGCTCATAGTTATTCGAGTGTTCCGCCTTCAGGTTTGGGTTGCCGTAGGTCACGCTGCCGCCTGCGGACGTCTGCATAAATAGCTGAGTCAGCGTGGGGAAGACATAGCCCTGGGCATATGCAGCCCGGAGTTCAAGATCTTTAAAACCGGAATAGCGTAGGCTGGTTGAGGTCACCAGTTCATCATCGTGAACGGAATTTCCTCCGGTGGATTGCCAGGTGCTGCCGCTGCTTTGCAGGGTTTGCGTATCGTTGCGATTGAGCTTCGAAGACAGCCAGTACTGGCGTGCGCCCACGGTCCACGTCCAGTCATCGGCAAAGCGCCAGTCGTTTTGCGCGAACAATGAGGTGTTGCTTTGCTCCGCTTCGTTGTATGACAGGGTACGGGTTTGCGTATCGAAGAAGCCGGTAGCTGCGGTCTGGCGCGTACTGCCGTCCGCGTCCTGTTTTATTTTGTCATGCTGATATTGAGTGCCAATCACCAGCTCGTTGTTAGCGGGAAGGGTGAAATTGCCCTGCAGCGTTACCCCCTGGGTATACTGTTTGTCGTTGGTATTGGTTTGATTGTTTATCGTCAGCGCTTTAATCGCCGGGCTGGGGATTATCTGGGTCGTTTTGACCCGGTTTTCAAATTTGCGCTCTATTGTCTGGCTGTATGCGTCAAGATGGATTTTCTTCAGGTAATCCCCGTCAGCCGCATAGTCGTAGAAAAGACCGATTTTCTCGCGTTCCAGCTTAGGTATTTTGACGCTAAAGTCGTCGAACTGGCCCTCTGGATCGTCAAACCAGGTTTGAGTAGACAGTTTGTAACGATCGAGGGAAAGTCCGATTTTGTGGCGATCGAAGTTGTAGCCAAGCCACATGCCCTGGCCGTTATTACGGAAATTGGTGTCGGGCAATCTTCCATCAGGCGTATCGCGGTCCCCCTGGTCGGAATAGCTGCCATTGATGCGGTAGTCAAAGTTTCCGATGCTGCCCCAGGCCGCAGCTGATTCTTCCCATCCTGCCGTTGCGGAGTTATAGACGGCCTTAACGCTGCCGCCGAGAGGCTTATCGCCGCCTTTTTTGGTAATAAAGTTTACGACGCCGCCAATCGCCTGCGAACCATAGAGGACAGAGTAAGGGCCTTTGACCACTTCAATCCGTTCCAGCGCGGATTCGTCAATCAGCAAACCGGCCCCGTAGTTTTGCCCGGCGCGCTGGTAGCTGACGACCTGGCCGTCTATCAAAATCAGCACCCGCGAAGAGGCTTCGCCACGAATACGGATTTGTTTCCGGCCAGCGAGGGCGTTATCGGTGACTTCAACGCCGGGAATATCTTGTAAATCATCAGCAATAGAAACGCTGGTGGAGTTTTGCAGCGTCTGGCGATCGATAACCTGAATGGTTGCCGGGCTATCCCAGAGACTACTTTCAGAGCGGTTAGCCGTGACGATCACCGTATCATCGCCGGGCGTTGAAGCGTGTGTTGTAGAGGTAGCTGCAGAAACAGCGCCGGACATGCATAATGTCAGGGCTGAAAGAATAAATGGCCTTTGGTTAATCCGTGGCAACATAAGGGAACCTTTATTGAATGTAAATGATCATCATTATCATTCGCGTTTATATATAAAATTGTTTCCCTTTGTTCAATATGAAAGATGTAGAATCAATGCATCTTTTGATTTGAGTCAATTTTGTGCGGTCAACAAATACTGAAATGTGATCTGTGTCGCGTATAACAATGTGAATCAAAAGGATTTATTCATTTCTTTATTGGCTGAAAATGTGCAGGTCACTCGGGTAAATGATTACGGCAATCTGGGCTATAATGTGGCTCAGCACCAACAAGCACCGCGGGGGAAAAGTGAATATTAGCGATGTTGCGAAAAAAACCGGTTTAACCAGCAAAGCCATTCGCTTTTATGAAGAGAAAGGACTGGTGACGCCGCCGCTGCGTAGTGACAATGGCTATCGCACTTACAACCAACAGCATCTGAATGAACTGACGTTGCTGCGTCAGGCGCGCCAGGTTGGTTTTAACCTGGAAGAGTGCGGCGAGCTGGTAAACTTATTTAACGATCCGGCGCGTCATAGCGCGGATGTGAAAAAGCGTACGTTAGAAAAAGTGGCGGACATTGAGCGGCATATCAGTGAGCTGCAGGCCATGCGCTTGCATTTGCTGGCGCTGGCGGACAGTTGCCCGGGCGATGACAGCGCCGAATGTCCAATCATGGATAATCTCTCCGGCTGCTGCCATCACCAGGCGAAGGCTTAACGGCGAGAAGGATTAAGCATAAACACCACCGTACCGCGATACCACGGGGATTTCTCAAGCTGCGCTTCAGCCTGAGGGTCCCTGCTACCGTTTTGTACCAGTCCCAGCTTAAACGGAATGCGCAGGCGAGCGAGCGCAGGCAGATACGCCTGATAATTTGTTACCGTGTGACGGCCCTGATAGCTCTGCACCACCAGTTCATCGACCGCCAGCGCGTTCAACGTGGCGACGTCGCCCGTTTTTGCCCAATCCAGTAATCCGGTTACGCCAAGTGCAAATTCGGTGGGTAACCTCTGGCGCAACTGCTGTAGAAAGTGCGCGTAGTCGGCAAGCTGATGGGTCGCCGCGTCAAAATCAACCTGCAGGCCGACAACGTGATTCCCGGCGGCCTGCCAGCGTTGCATCAACCGTATGATACGCGCCGGGATTTCCTCCGATACGTCGAGCGTGGTAAAGCGTACGGTCAGCCAGATTGACGGAAAAGACAGATGGCTGACCGGCAGTCCGAGACGCTGGAAAACCACATTACCCGAACGAACCAGCACCTCGCCCTGATGCAGATAGACCGTTTGCGCGTTTTTCAGCTCGTCACTGGCCTTCACTCCGGACCACAGCCAGAAGGCGGGATGCTCACGGGCGGCGACGATATCCGCCGCCTGTGCCTGGCCCAGCAGCAGTGCGGTTACCAGTAGTATTTGAGTTTTTGCGCCCACGGGCTTCCCGGATACTGCGTTTTCAGTTGGGTGAACCAGCCCTTACGCTGCAGTTTATCCACTTCCTCGCCGCCGCACTCGTTAGCGCCTGAAGGCGCATAGCACATGATGGCGCGATACAACGCGAAGCTCTTATCTTCGACTTCAGCGGTGGGCGAGGTGATTACCTGCTGATAGTAGCTTTGTCTGTCGAACTGGCCGAAGGGTTTCTTGCGCGAGATTGCTGATTCAAGCACGTCATTGCCAGCGCTGTTTTTCCACAGATCAACATGCGTTTGCGTGGTGCGGAAGAATTCGCCTAAGCAGTTCAATGCGTGGGCATCATCCGCTTTTTTGCTCAATACCGTTACCGTTTCATTGAGGCTGCGACACGTATAGCCCGCCTGCGCCGCGTCGCCATTCCAGTCGAATATGCTCAGGTTAACGTCAGCAAATGCTTCGCCAATGACCGGAGGCGTAATCGCGCTGGCCAGTTTTTTGTCATTCAGCCAGTCGCCAAAGCGATCCTCAGTAAGATCCCGCACCAGCAGCGTATGCAGGGCGATGGTACGCTCTTCGTTATTCGGACCGTGGACGGCCTGCTGACGCAGCAGTTCAGGCGTGGCCTGTGTTTTTAGCACCTGCGAGCGAAAGCGCAGGTTGGTCACGGTACTTTCTGGGGCAAAAACTGCCTCCACGTCGCCGCTATAAACCAGCGTCGCAGCGAGCTTAGCCTGCACATACTGCTGCTGTTCGTTGTCCTGACTAAGTTTTAACAACTGCTGCCAGAAATCACGCGCCGCGCTCCAATTCTTCTGGCCCATCAGCGCTTCGCCGTACAGCACCTGTTCGCTGAAGGCGAGAGTATCGTGAGCGGCAAGTTTCTGCGCTGGCGTAACTGCCTGAATAATTGCCGCGTAGTTGCCCGTTGCCTGCCACAGATTCAGTTGCAGATCGCGCCATAGCGGCAATTTTTGGCTCTGTTCAAACACCGGCTTGCTGGCGTCGAGTTGTTCCTGGGTTAATGTCAGTTTGTAATCACTATTCAAACGCAGCGCGCGCAGCAGTTCGATATAGCTGACCAGCGGCGCGTCGGGGAAGGCCTCCACCACAGGTCCTTCAAAGAATTGCATACCGAATACATTATCGTATTCGATAACGATTTCACGCAGTTGCTGTGCGTCAGCCGACTGCTGGAGCGTCTGCTCATACAACCCGGCCAACTGCGGCCACGCCTGTAAATACCAGTTTATGCGACGCAACATACCGCGGGTGGAATTGGCGTAGAGCCCTTCCGGCCAGCGTTGCAAATAGTTCTGCGCCTCTTTTTGCGCCTGAGCGGCGTCTTTAAGTTTGATATTGTCGATATTAAATTCGCCGTACTGCCCGTCGCTAAACTTACTGCTTTTGTTCAGTGCTGTGCGCATCAACATGTATTGCGCGGTTTCCATCAGCCAGGGGGAACCGTTGTGCAACACGATGGTAAAGTCTTGCTCGGCCCCTTCGTAATTTTGATCGTAAAAATGCGCGGCACCGGTCAGATACGTTTTGTACAGAAGTGAAGTCGAATCAGCCGGAAGTGCAGCAAGGGACTCGGCGATCTGTTCTTTGGTCGCGCGCCCCCATAAATCCAGGCGCGCTTGCGCAAGTAATCGGCGCTGGTCGATATTTAATGTCTCGTCCGTCATCAGAGCAGCGATAAACTCGCTTACGCTCTGGCGATTATTCGAAACATAACGGTTTTCCAGGTCGGCATCATAGCCGTTTTGTTTGGCAAATAGCGGAGGTTCGATTTCCAGAACAGCCAGTTGCTGACTCAGAGTGGTATCTTCGCTTTGCACCGACGCTGTTGCTGGCTGCGGGACAGCCTCATCCCATTGTGGGTGATACGCAAAATAGAAATCGCGGGAGCGGGTGATATCCGCTGGCATCGACTGCACCGGCAGAACAAATGATTTTTCCTGACTCAGCAGCCGCAGCAGGTTGTCGCGGCTGTCGTTTTCAGGGTTAAAGGTCGGCGTGCCTTTCAGCAGGCAGCTGTCGTCGCTCCATTTACAGTCTTCCATATCGAAAGAGGCGAGTGCCTGCGGGGCGGCGGTCAGTAATGTGCAAAGGGCAAAGGCAAGGGGTGTCTTCCTGACCATAGTCTTATTTCCTGTCTTTTTAGTGTGATACCGCTTTAATAATCAGGGTAATTCCCTCAACGGCAATGACTTCAACCTGCGTTCCTGCGCTCAAATCGTCGCGGGCGCTTACGGGCCAGGAGCTGTCGCCGACGCGCATATGTCCGCGGCCATTGACCAGAGCGGTTTCCAGAATAAATCGACGGCCAACCAGCTGCTGTCCGCGCTGGTTCAGATGGCTGTCGGCGGGTTTCTGCTCCTGAACGCGCCTTGCCAGCCACTTCCACCACAGCCAGGCCGCCAGCAGGGTGAGGGCGGCGAACATCGCCCCCTGCCACGCCCAGTCAAGCGGGACGAGCCATACCACCAGGCCAGTAATTACCGCCGCCACGCCGCTCCACAGCAGATAGCCGTTACCGCCCAGCATCTCGGCGGCGAGGAGCAAACCGCCGAGGCTGAGCCAGAAGATGTGCGGATGCACCAGAATCATCGCTATCATGATTTTTTCCGCTCGCTGGCGCTGTCCTTAACCAGTTCGGCGATCCCGGCAATGGAGCCCATCAGGCTGCTGGCGTCCAGCGGCATCATCACCACTTTGCTGTTATTTGACGAACCGATATGTTGCAGCGCTTCGGTGTATTTCTGCGCCACGAAGTAGTTCACGGCCTGAATATCCCCGGCGGCAATGGCCTCAGAAACCATCTGCGTTGCACGGGCTTCTGCTTCTGCGGAACGTTCACGCGCTTCAGCCTGTAAAAACGCGGACTGACGTTCACCTTCCGCTTTGAGGATTTTCGACTGCTTCTCACCTTCGGCCTTGACGATTTCCGCCTGACGGATCCCTTCTGCTTCAAGAATGTAGGCGCGTTTTGTTCGTTCGGCTTTCATCTGTGCGTTCATGGCGTCGATAAGCTCAGCCGGAGGACGGACGTCGCGGATCTCAATACGGGTGATTTTGATGCCCCAGGGATTGGTGGCCTCATCAACGATGTGCAGCAGGCGCGTGTTGATGTTGTCGCGTTGGGAGAGCATTTCATCGAGTTCCATCGAGCCGAGAACGGTACGAATGTTGGTCATGGTCAGGTTGATGATCGCCAGTTCCAGGTTGCTGACTTCATAAGCCGCTTTCGGCGCGTCGATCACCTGAATAAAGCACACGGCATCAATCGCGACGTTGGCGTTATCTTTGGAGATGACTTCCTGAGAGGGGATATCAAGCACCTGTTCCATCATGTTGATCTTACGACCAATGCGGTCCATGAACGGTACAACAAGGCTTAAACCCGGCTGCAGGGTTTTGGTGTAACGGCCAAAACGCTCTACCGTCCACTGGTATCCCTGCGGGACAATTTTGACGCCTGCGCCGACGATGACCAGCGCGACAAAAATAAGAATAGGAATAAAAATGAGCATTGATGAAACCTCCTGTTGTGCTGTCCTTTACTGCCTCATTAGTCAAATTATACCCGATTTATCAAGGTGGGCTCCCCTATAATAAATTACAGAGATAGACTATCTGCACGAAAGAGGTAAAAAAGGGATTGGTAATGGAAGAAAGCAGCATTCTGCTTCAGTTAAAAAATGTCGCATGGCAGGCAGGGGCGACGCAGGTTCTCAATAACATCTGTTTTGATCTCCGCGCCGGAGAATTTAAGTTGATTACCGGCCAGTCCGGGTGCGGTAAAAGTACGTTACTCAAGATAGTCGCGTCGTTAATAAGTCCGAGTTCCGGTGAAATCCTTTTTGAGGGTAAGGAGATAAATACCCTCAAGCCGGAAGCGTATCGTCAGCAGGTCTCTTATTGCGCGCAAACGCCCGCTTTGTTTAGTGATACCGTCTACGACAACCTCATTTTCCCGTGGCAAATTCGCGATAAACGCCCGGAACCGGATGTGTTTCTGGAAGATCTGGCCCGATTTGAGTTACCTGAGGCAATCCTCAAAAAAAATATCAATGAGCTGTCCGGCGGCGAAAAGCAGCGCGTCTCGTTAATTCGTAATTTGCAGTTTCTGCCGAAAATCCTGCTGCTTGATGAAATCACCAGCGCGCTGGATGAAGCCAACAAGCGTAATGTGAACGAATTAATTCACCACTATGTTCGCGATAAGAATATTGCTGTGCTGTGGGTGACGCATGACAAAGATGAAATTGATCATGCGGATAACGTCATAACCCTTCAACCGCACGCCGGTGAAATGCAGGAAGTAAGCAATGAACGAGCATAATATTACCAATGAATCCCTGGCATTAGCGATGATGCTGGTGGTGGTCGCAATACTGATCAGCAACAAAGAAAAGCTGGCGCTGGAAAAAGATATTCTCTGGAGCGTGTGCCGGGCGGTGGTTCAGCTTATTATCGTTGGCTACGTGCTGAAATATATTTTCGGCGTCAACCACAGCATTCTGACCTTATTGATGGTGCTGTTTATTTGCTTTAACGCGGCCTATAACGCGCAAAAGCGCAGTAAATTTATTGATAAGGCTTTTCTCTCGTCGTTTATCGCCATTACGGCGGGGGCGGGGTTAACGCTGGCGGTGCTGGTTTTGTCAGGCTCTATCGAGTTCACGCCGATGCAGGTTATCCCTATTTCCGGCATGATTGCAGGCAACGCGATGGTTGCGGTAGGGCTGTGTTACAACAATCTGGGGCAGCGGTTTAACAGCGAACAGCAGCAAATTCAGGAAAAACTCAGCCTCGGCGCGACGCCGAAAGTGGCCTCCGCGCCGCTGATTCGCGACAGCATTCGTGCCTCGCTGATCCCGACTATCGATTCAGCGAAGACCGTGGGGCTGGTGAGTTTACCGGGGATGATGTCCGGATTGATTTTTGCAGGTATTGATCCGGTAAAAGCGATTAAGTATCAGATTATGGTAACGTTTATGCTGCTTTCGACGGCCAGCCTGTCGACCATTATTGCCTGCTACCTGACCTATCGGAAGTTCTATAATTCACGTCACCAATTAGTTGTAACGCATTTGAAGAAGACGTGATCTGATGCCGGGAGCGGTATTTGTCGAATTTCCAGGCCCGATAAGCGCAAGCGCCATCGGGCAAAATCAAACGGATTAGTACAGCAGCGCGTACAGCTGGCGGCGGTACTTCGAGGCCAGCGCATCGCCCGTACCCAGTGCGGCAAGGATCTCCTGGAAAGTTTTACGCGCCTGGCCGTCGGCTGCAGTAAGATCTTTCTTCAGGTGGCTAAACAGCAACTCCAGCGATTCTTCGTTGCGTCCGACCTGGTGTAACTGAATGGCCAGTTGAGTTGCCAGCGCTGCATCCTGCGGATTGCTGGCGACCTGCTGCTGCAACTGTTGGATTTCCGGCGTATCAGCCGCCTGCTTCAGCAATTCGATCTGTGCCACCAGCCCCTGATAACGGGTGTCCTGATCCTGCAACGGAATGGTTTTCAGCACCGCTTCGGCTTCGTCAGAACGGTTCAGGGCGATTTGCGTTTCCGCCAGCAGCAGACCAATTTCGCTGCTCTGGTTGGAGATCTGCCAGGCTTCTTTCAGCAGCGGCAGCGCATCAGCGTGATTACCCGCTTCGATAAATTCGATAGCCTGGCGCGCTTTCAGCTCTTCTTCGCTCGGCAACACTTTTTCCAGCAGCGCACGAATAACCTCTTCCGGCTGCGGGCCCTGGAATCCATCTACCGGCTGACCGTTCTGGAACAGATAAACCGTGGGGATCGCGCGCAGACCAAACTGGGAGGCGATCATCTGTTCAGCGTCACAGTCGAGCTTAGCGAGTATAAACTGGCCGTTGTACTGGGCAGCAAGACTCTCCAGTACCGGTGTTAACTGCAGACAATGCTGGCTGCGCTCAGACCAAAAATAGAACAGGACCGGCGTGGTCATCGACTGTTCAAGGGTCTGCTGTAGGTTCGATTCGTTAATGTTAAGAATATTCTGTGTGGACATGGAGTTACTCTCTTTTGTCGATTTCTTGTTACATGGGGGCTGACGCGCCTGCTTCAACTCAACCCTGTAAAATTTTGTCCATTATGCGGCCTGGCAACAGGCGTTTAAGCAGCATCACTGCCCAGGTCACCAGCGTAACTGGATAACGTAGCTTCGGTTTATCGCTCTCAAACGCATGACGCACTTTGGCGACAACCGCTTCTGGTCCCAGCGTAAAACGCGCGGCAATGCCGGGATTTTCCACGGGAGCATCGCTTTGGGTCTGGTTGACGTTTTCAGTAAAGCGGGTGCGGATAGGGCCGGGCTCAATCAGGCTGACCTTAATCCCGCTGTGGCGTAGCTCCATACGCAGCGCGTCGGACCAGGCTTCCAGCGCATATTTACTGGCGGCATAGGCCCCGCGTCCCGGTGTGGAGATCAATCCCATTACCGAGGAGGTCATCACGATGCGTCCTTCGCCGTGAGGTTGCATGGCGGGCAACAAACGCATGGTAAGCTGATGTGCGCCAAAGAAGTTGGCGGAAAACTGCTGCTCCATCTGCTCACGGCTAATCGTGGGCAGTGGGCCGTAGACGCCGTATCCGGCGTTGTTAAAGATCCCATATAAACGATTATCGGTCAGGGCGATCACCTCATCGGCGGCGCGATCCACGCTTTCGGGTGAATCCAGATCCAGCAATACGCCGGTGAATCCCATGCTGTTCATACGCGCGACATCGTCAGGTTTGCGGCAGCCAGCCAGAATTTGAAAACCCTGGCGCTTTAGCTCAAGCGCGCTTTCCAGGCCGATTCCGCTGGAACATCCTGTTATTAAGACCGATTTTTGCATAACTTTACCTGTCAGGATCTCCGTTGTTTTACGAGTCGTGATTTACTATATCCGTCATACTTCAAGTTGTCTGTGCGTTGGCTACGCTCGCTCACCCCAGTCACATAGTTATCTATGCTCCTGGGAACTCTCTCACTTGCCGCCTTCATACAACTCGAATTATTTAGGATAGAAAAGGAGTGAGATGTTGCGCCATCCAGTCGGCGATAAACGGCTGGGCGTCACGGTTAGGATGAATACCATCATCCTGCATCCACTGGGGTTTCAGATAAACCTCTTCCATGAAAAAGGGCAGCAGAGGAATATCAAACTCTTTGGCGAGCTTTGGATAAATCGCGCTAAAGGTTTCATTATAACGGCGACCGTAGTTTGCTGGCAGACGAATTTGCATTAACAGTGGTTCGGCATTTGCCGCTTTCACGTCCTGCAGAATAGTACGCAGGGTTTGTTCGGTTTGCGCAGGGGCAAAACCGCGCAGGCCGTCGTTGCCGCCAAGTTCTACCAGCACCCAGCGCGGCTGATGCTGCTTGAGTAATGCAGGCAGACGGGCCAGACCCTGCTGCGAGGTGTCGCCGCTAATGCTGGCATTTACCACCGGCGTTTTTGTTTGCCATTTATCATTAAGTAGCGCAGGCCACGCGGCGCTGGCGGACATACGGTATCCGGCGCTCAGGCTGTCACCCAGAATTAATAACGTGTCCGCAGCGGCGGCGCGGAAAGTTAACAGGACCAGGAACAGGAAAGGCCAATGCCAGCGGAAAACATTGTTGAAGTTCATCATCTTAAGAAATCCGTCGGTCAGGGTGATCATGAGCTATCCATCCTTACCGGAGTTGAACTGGTTGTCAAACGCGCCGAGACCATTGCGCTGATTGGCGAGTCGGGATCGGGGAAATCCACGCTGCTGGCGATCCTCGCCGGGCTGGACGATGGCACCAGCGGTGAAGTCAGCCTCGTGGGGCAGGCGCTGCACGCCATGGACGAAGAAGCCCGGGCGCAACTGAGAGCCAGACACGTGGGCTTTGTCTTCCAGTCGTTCATGTTAATTCCGACCCTCAACGCGCTGGAAAACGTCGAATTGCCTGCGCTGTTGCGCGGCGAAAACAGCGGAAAAAGTCGCGATGGGGCAAAAACACTGCTGGAGCAATTGGGACTGGGAAAACGTCTTGATCATCTTCCGGCTCAACTTTCCGGCGGGGAGCAGCAGCGTGTGGCGCTGGCGCGGGCCTTTAACGGTCGCCCTGACGTGCTGTTCGCCGATGAACCAACGGGCAATCTGGACCGCCAGACCGGAGAGAAAATCGCCGACCTGCTGTTTTCTTTGAACCGGGAACACGGCACCACCCTGATACTGGTGACCCATGACCCGCAACTGGCGGCGCGTTGCGATCGGCGTTTACGCCTGGTGAACGGACAGTTGCAGGAGGAGGCATGATTGCACGCTGGTTTTGGCGCGAATGGCGCTCGCCTTCATTACTGATTGTCTGGCTGGCGCTGAGCCTGGCGGTAGCCTGCGTGCTGGCGCTGGGCAATATCAGCGATCGTATGGAAAAAGGGCTAAGCCAGCAAAGTCGTGAGTTTATGGCGGGAGATCGGTCGCTGCAAAGTTCGCGCACCGTGCCGAAAGCGTGGATTGACGAGGCGCGACAGCGTGGCCTGAAGGTGGGCGAACAACTGACCTTTGCCACCATGACCTTTGCCCAGGATACGCCGCAACTGGCGAACGTCAAAGCGGTGGATGAAGTGTATCCGATGTACGGCACATTGCAGACCAATCCGCCGGGGCTGAAACCACAGCCAGGCTCGGTGCTGCTGGCCCCGCGTCTGATGGCGCTGCTCAACTTAAAAATCGGTGATTCCATCGACGTTGGCGATGCCACGCTGCGCATCGCCGGGGAAGTAGTACAGGAGCCGGACTCAGGTTTTAATCCGTTC
Source organism: Citrobacter sp. Ce129 (assembly GCF_030334545.1). Lineage (NCBI taxonomy): Bacteria > Pseudomonadati > Pseudomonadota > Gammaproteobacteria > Enterobacterales > Enterobacteriaceae > Citrobacter > Citrobacter sp. Ce129. Next base: position 428,883 of record NZ_JAOWDS010000051.1, on the reverse strand, counting down.
CAGATAGCGCCGCGCCTGATGATGAACATGGCGGATGTCGAAAAAACGGCGGCAGTCCAGCCGGGAAGCCGCGTGACCTGGCGCTATAAATTTGGCGGGACGCCGTCCCAACTGGAAGCCTATGAAAAATGGCTGCTGCCGCAGTTAAAGCCGGAACAGCGCTGGTACGGGCTGGAGCAGGATGAAGGCGCGCTGGGGAAATCACTGGAGCGTTCGCAACAGTTCCTGCTGCTCTCGGCGCTATTAACGCTACTGCTGGCGGTGGCCGCGGTTGCCGTGGCGATGAGCCATTATTGCCGCAGCCGTTACGATCTGGTGGCGATTCTGAAAACCCTCGGTGCGGGCAGAGCGCAACTGCGCAGGCTGATTGTTGGTCAGTGGCTGATGGTGCTGGTGCTGTCTGGCGTGACCGGTGGGTTGTTCGGGCTGTTATTTGAGCGCGTGCTGGTCGTGCTGCTCAAACCGGTTCTGCCCGGCGAACTACCGCCTGCCAGCCCCTGGCCGTGGCTATGGGCATTAGGTACCATGACGGTTATTTCGCTGCTGGTGGGGTTACGCCCTTACCGTTTGCTGCTGGCGACGCAGCCGCTGCGGGTGCTGCGCCGTGACGTGGTAGCAAACGTATGGCCGCTGAAGTTTTATTTGCCGGTGGTATTGTTAGTTGTGATTGCACTGCTGGCCGGACTGATGGGCGGAAGCCCGCTGCTGTGGGCGGTGCTGGCTGGCGCGGTAGTGCTGGCGTTGTTGTGCGGGGTACTTGGCTGGATGCTGCTCAACGTGCTGCGCGGTCTGACGCTCACCTCGCTGCCGCTGCGTTTGGCGGTCAGTCGACTGTTGCGCCAGCCGTGGTCAACGCTCAGTCAGCTGTCGGCCTTTTCACTTTCCTTTATGCTGCTTGCGCTGCTGCTGGTGCTGCGCGGCGATCTGCTCGACCGCTGGCAGCAGCAAATGCCGCCGGAAAGCCCGAACTATTTTCTGATCAATATTGCCACCGAGCAGGTGGTTCCGCTGAAGGCTTTCCTGTCTGAGCATCAGGTGATCCCGGAATCGTTCTATCCGATTGTGCGGGCGCGTCTGAAGGCGATCAATGAGAAGCCAACCGAAGGCAACCAGGATGAGGCGCTGAACCGCGAGCTTAACCTGACCTGGCAGGATACCCGACCGGATCATAACCCGATAACCGCCGGAAGCTGGCCGCCAAAAGCGGGCGAAGTGTCGATGGAAGAGGGGCTGGCGAAACGGCTGAACGTCAGGCTTGGCGATCGGGTGACCTTTATGGGCGATACTCAGGATTTCAGCGCCAAAGTCAGCAGTCTGCGCAAAGTAGACTGGGAAAGCCTGCGACCTAATTTCTTCTTTATCTTCCCCTCCGGCGCGCTGGACGCTCAGCCGCAAAGCTGGTTAACCAGCTTTCGCTGGGAGAATGGCAACGGCATGCTGACGCAGCTTAACCGTGAATTTCCGACCATCAGCCTGCTGGATATTGGCGCCATCCTCAAACAGGTGGGCCAGGTGCTGGAGCAGGTAAGTAGAGCGCTGGAGGTGATGGTGGTGCTGGTTACCGCCTGCGGCATGTTGCTGCTATTAGCGCAGGTCCAGGTCGGTATGCGCCAGCGTCATCAGGAACTGGTGGTCTGGCGCACGTTGGGAGCAGGCAAGAAATTGCTGCGTACCACGCTGTGGTGCGAGTTCGCCATGCTCGGGATGGTAGCCGGATTGGTGGCAGCCATCGGTGCGGAAACCGCATTGGCGGTGCTGCAAACCAAAGTGTTTGATTTCCCGTGGGAGCCAGACTGGCGACTGTGGGTCGTGTTGCCACTTTGTGGGGCATTGCTGCTTTCTTTATGCGGCGGGTGGCTCGGTTCACGTCTGCTAAAAGGCAAAGCGCTGTTCCGTCAGTTCAGTAGTTGATTCATATCCGTGATGATTACGCACCGGTTTTTTTAATCGGTGCTTTTTTTTATCTATGTAGCACAAATTGACAACTCCTTGATATTTAACAGCACAGAACAATAAAAACCCGACAACACGAGTGTATTAATAAACGTTAATATTTGTATGCTGAATAATTGGCAGGCTATCTATCAAGGTACAAATAATGACTATAAAAAAAACGGCGCTGGCGGTATCGATCGGCGCAGCAGTGGCATTAACGACCTTCGCCTCCCAGGCGGAAATCACGGTCCTGAAACAAGATCCGCAGGCGGGCGACCCGCTGAGCCGTCTTAACTTCACCGTCGGCGGGAGTATTCGTCCGCAGTTCCAGAATATGGCCGGTGACGATGGTAAGAATGGCTACAAACGTAATGGCTTCGACGGCGGGACGCGTTTCCGCTTCGCTGCTGACTACTATCTGTTTGATGACATCAGTTGGGTGAGCTACTACGAGCTGGGCGTTAACTTCCCGGCGATGTTCAACTGGGACAACCACTACGCTAACGGCGCCAACGATACCACGCGCCGTATGCTGTACACCGGTCTGAAGAGCGCGACCTGGGGTACGCTGACCTTCGGTCAACAGAACAGCATTTACTATGATGTGGTTGGTGCGAAAACGGATATCTGGGACTACGACATGATCGGTCAGGCGCCAGGTAACGGTATCAATGGCGACTATGACGGTTCCTATCGTACGCGTAAATCACTGAAGTATAAGAAAACGGTTGGCGATGTCGATCTCTACGCCTCTTATCTGTTCAGCGATGATTACAACCCGAACAACGGTCTGCGCTACAAACGTAAAGGCGGCGGCTCGCTGGGTGTGGATTATCACATCACCGATGACCTGACCTGGGGTACGGCGTGGAACTACACCCGTGCGGAAATGCGTGGCGACACCAGCAAAACCTACGATCAGAACATCGTTGGTACCGCGTTGAGTTGGAAACCGGACAACTGGACCTTCTCGATGGGCGGCGGTTGGTATCAAAACTTCATGACCACCAAAAAAGTGTCTGTTAATGACTACTTTGCCGGTGATGCCTGGGGTCTGGAATACTTCGCGGGTTATACCTTCCCGGTTGGTCAGTATGCGCTGAAATCTGTTCAGCCCTACTTTATGGGAGACCGTATTGAGTACGTGAATGGCCGTAACTACCTGCGTACTGACAACGGTGTGGGTATCAGCTTCCAGCTGGATTACGGTTTCCGTGTTGATTACGAACACGTATTCACCTCCAGCACCGACAATCTGGGCGATATGAACCTGGTTCGTCTGCGTTACGACTTCTAATCGAACGCCTGTCAAACGGAACGCCCGATGCGCTTGCGCTTATCGGGCCTACGGGAGCAGGGTGATCACGTTATTTGTAGGCCGGATAAGGCACTTGTGCCGACATCCGGCTTTTTCATGCCTTCTCTCATTTGAAAACACATTTCGCAACATCATGAAATAATTTCAAGGACAGCAGGTTGTGATCTGTGTCATGTTAACAATCAGCCTGTTAACGGGCCAACAAGAACAACGCCGCAAGAACGGCGTGAGACATGACACCACAACGTTAAAATGGAGAGATTATGGGATTGCGTCAGAGTTTACGCGTCGCGACCGGAGCGCTATTGCTGGCCTGCGGATTACAATTTGCTCATGCGAACAGCGATCCGCATACCATCGTGTTTGGCGTCGCGCCTGGGCCGTACGGTGATATGGTGAAACAGGCCATTGCCCCTACGCTGAAAGAGAAAGGCTATAAGGTCGTGGTGCGCGAATTCAGTGACTACGTGCAACCGAACATGGCGCTATCCAACGGCAGCATCGATGCCAACCTGTTCCAGCATTCACTCTACTTTGACAAATTCACCGCCGATAAAGGACTTAAGCTGAGCAAGCTGATTGTGGTCCCGACGGCCGGGATGGGTTTTTACTCACATAAAATCAAAAGCCTGGATGAGTTGAAAAAAGGGGATGTGATCACGCTGTCCAACGATCCCACCAACCTGGCTCGCGGTCTGCGTTTCCTGCAGTCTATCGGCCTTATCACCATCAAAGACAATATCGATCCAACGAAGGCCTCCGAGCGCGATATCGCCAGCAACCCGAAAGGACTGGTGTTTAAACCGCTGGAAGCCGCACAGCTGCCGCGTACGCTGGACGGCGTGACCGGCGCGCTGGTCAACGGTAACTTTGCCGTGGCGGCAAAACTGGATCTCGCCAGCGCCATCAAGCAAGAGCATCTGGATGAAAATCTGAAAAATATCATCGCGGTACGCAGTGAAGATGCGGATAAACCGTTTGCGAAAGATATTGTGGAGGCGGTGAAATCTCCGGCGTATCGCGCGGTGATCGATGATCCGCAAAACATCTACAGCGCCTTCCAGAAACCGGAATGGATGTCGGCAGCCCAATAATTGCTGCGCACAAGGGTTAACAGGGGCAGCGGCGACTGCCCTTTTCGCATTTCTGAGGTGGCTATGATTGAAATAGAAAAGGTATGCGTGGATTTTAGCGCAGGCCGTGGACCGTCAACCCGGGCGGTTGATGACGTCAGCTTGCGCATCGGCGCAGGTGAGATATTTGGCATTGTCGGGACCAGCGGCGCGGGGAAAAGTACGCTGCTGCGCACCCTGAACGCCTTAACGCGACCGAGTCAGGGAAGCGTGAAGGTGAACGGCGTAGAAATTTCCGCGCTGGAAGGCGCGCATCTACGTAAAGCTCGTCAACGTATCGGGATGATTTTTCAACATTTTAATCTGATGCATACCCGTACCGTGGCGCAAAACGTCGCCTTTAGCCTGAAGGCTGCCGGATGGGAGCGCAGTAAAATTGGCCCGCGCGTTAGCGAAATCCTGGCGCTGGTGGGGCTGTCTGACAAGGCAAACCGCTTTCCGGTTCAGCTCAGCGGCGGGCAAAAGCAGCGTGTGGGTATTGCCCGCGCGATTGCCAATCACCCGGATGTACTGCTGTGTGATGAACCTACCTCCGCGCTGGATCTGGAAACCTCGGCCACGATTCTGGCGTTGCTTAAGCAGATCAATCAACAGTTGGGGATCACGATCGTACTGATCACTCACGAGATGAACGTGATCAAATCGATTTGCGATCGCGTGGCGGTGATGTCAGGCGGCAAGGTGGTGGAGTCCGGTGAGGTGTTTGACGTTTTTGCTCACCCACAGCACGCTTTCACGCAGCAACTGGTGTCGCATACCCTCAATCTGACGCTACCTGAACGTCTGCGCCAGCATCTGCCCGGCCAGTTGCTAAAAATTCTGTTCATTGGCGATTCGGCGGAACAGCCGGTGTTGTCAGAAGTCGCGGTTAAATTTGGCGTGGCGGTGAACATTCTGCACGGCAAAATTGAATATATTGGCGAACGCGCGCTGGGGATTTTGGTGGTGCAACTGACCGCGCCGCATAACCCTTCAGCGGTGGAAGTCGCCGTGGAACATATTCGTCAACGTACTGCACAGGTGGAGGTGATTCGTGGATGATTTATTGCCTGATTTGACGCTGGCGTTTAATGAAACCTTCCAGATGCTGAGCATCTCTACGGTGCTGGCAATTATTGGCGGTCTGCCGCTCGGTTTTCTTATTTTTGTCACCGACCGGCATTTATTCTGGCAAAACCGTTTTGTGTATCTGCTCAGCTCCGTGCTGGTGAATATCATTCGTTCGGTGCCGTTTGTGATCCTGCTGGTGCTACTGTTGCCGCTAACCCAGTTTTTACTTGGCAATACCATTGGCCCGATTGCGGCGTCGGTCCCGCTCTCTGTGGCGGCAATCGCCTTCTATGCCCGTCTGGTCGACAGTGCGCTACGTGAAGTCGATAAAGGCATTATCGAGGCGGCGGAAGCGTTTGGTGCCAGCCCGATGCGCATCATCTGCACCGTTCTGTTACCGGAGGCGAGCGCGGGTCTGCTGCGTGGGTTGACGATAACGCTGGTGAGTCTGATCGGTTACTCCGCGATGGCCGGTATCGTTGGCGGCGGTGGAGTCGGCGACCTGGCGATTCGCTTTGGTTATTACCGCTACGAAACCCAGGTCATGGTCGTTACCGTGGTGGCGCTGATTATTCTGGTGCAGGTCGTTCAGGTGCTGGGCGACTGGCTGGCAAAACGCGCAGATAAGCGCGACAGACACTGATCACTGTGCGTTAAGCCAGTCGGCAACATCCTGCCAGGTGCCGCGAAAGACGATTTTCGCGGCTTTCTTTTCCAGTTGATAGCGATACATCGGGTCGTAATACTCGTTGAGCAACGGCACCAGCCAGCCCATATGGGCGTCGGTGCTGCCCGTCGCCTGCTGTTCGCGCAGAGCCACGTCGAGCAGGGCGGTCAACTCGGCAAAACGTTGTAAACCCAGGCGACGGCGGATAGCAAACAGGCCGTGGTGCAGATAGTCACTGTACTCCTGCCAGCCCTGGCTCTCGCCATAAGCATGGGTAAAATCGTGGTGCATTCGCACGAAATACTCTTCGCGCAGTCGCTCCAGACGACGCTCAAAAGGATCGTCAACCACCGCTATAGATGCCTGGGTCATACGCTCTCGCAGGCATTCGGGCAGATGATTAGCCCCGATCATGCGGCCTTCATCTTCCAGTACCCACAGACGTAGATCCTGACGGCTGTTCGTTTTGAGCATTTCGACCGCCAGCAGGTTTTCAAAGCTTGCCTGGCTAAGTTGCGGTTCCACGGTACGTCCAAACGAGGAGCCGCGATGGTGAGCCAGTCCTTCAAGATCCACACCGTTCGGCTGCCGTTGTACCAACTGCGTTTTGCCGTTCCCGGTACAGCCGCCGATTAAGACGATCGGTTTTTGCACCAGTTCTTCAGTCAGTTGAATCGCTGCCTGACGCAATGCTTTATAACCACCTTGTATCAGCGGGTAGTCAATGCCGGACTCGTGCAGCCACTGCTGCACAATATGCGAACGCTGACCGCCGCGTGCGCAGCATAGGTAGCCCGCAGGATTTTGACGACAGGCATCCTGCCAGGCACGTATTCTCTGCTGGCGGGTTGCTCCCGAAACCAGTTGATGGCCGAGCGCGAGGGCGGCCTCAGGCCCCTGACGTTTATAACAGGTACCCACGGCGGCACGTTCGTCATCGTTCATTAAGGGGAGATTTACTGCGCCCGGCATCGCGCCTTGTTGAAATTCGACGGGGGCGCGTACATCGATTATAGGCGTACCGGCGAGCAGAATTGCGCGATAGTCCTGTGCTGTTCGTGTGTCTTGCATAGTAAAAAACGAAACCTCAAATCATCCTGCGTACTATTTTACGCGCCAAATGAGAGGATGACTTGATTTTCAATCGCGTGCATTGTTGAAAATTGCTAAAAATCCGGCGATTTCAGGTTTTCGCTGCGTAAATAACGCCACAATATCTTCCACAGCCTTACCTGCGCCAAACTTATGCCATGCGAGGCTTAAAGGGGAAGGGGGGCGCATGGTGGGTATTATGCTACTGACCAGTTGGCCGTTATCCAGTAACGGTTGGCAGAGCGGCTGTGGAACGAAGCCAATACCCACGCCCGCAAGATGCGCTGCAAGCTTGGTTTCCATATCCGGGACGATGATCTCTTTTTGACCGGGAAGACGCCATGCGACCCGTTTGGTCAGGGTCCGCGCGCTATCTTCAATGTTGATTGCCGGAAAACGGCGCAACTGCGCTTCCGTTAATGGACCACTGACGTCTGCCAGTGGGTGATCCGCCGACATCACAAATCGCCACTGAACAGAACCCAAAGGATCGAGAGTAAAGGTGTTTGCCATCGGTTCCGTGCCGGTTACACCGATAGCCAGAGAGAATCCTTCATACAGCAGAGAATCCCACACGCCCATATAAATCTGCCGGGAAAAGTGAAACTGAGTAAAGGGATAGCGTTCGTTAAGCCAGGATAACAGGCGAGCAACGGCTTCTGGGCTGTAAAGCAGGTTATTGACCACAATGTTCACCTGGCGCTCTACGCCGTCGTTCACTTGCTGTAATTCGCTGGGCATGCTGTCCAGCCATGCGAGCCAGTCTTTTGCCTGGGAAAGAAGGTGAGACCCTGCGGCGGTTAACGTCACGCTTCGGGTGGTGCGAAAAAATAGCGCGACGCCGGTGTTTTCTTCCAGAAGCTTAATACGGTAGCTGATGGTGGCCGTGGTTTTACACAAGCGATCCGCCGCCCTGGAGAAACTCCCCGTTTCGGCGACGCCGATAAAGGTACGCAGTGTTTCCGGATCAAACATCGTCAGCCACTCCCCTTAATGATCTTCTGTAAGCCAGATTTCTTGTTCTCTGATTTATAAGTATTTTTGCATAATGGCCTTGTTTAAATTGTGGTCTAAATCTAGTTTTGGAAAATTTTTCCAATTTTTGTGTTGATGTTAATTCACGAAGGTTTTAGATTGCATGGTATTGAAGCCGCTAAATGTTCTGACTGCGGTTCTGCAGAATTCAGCTACAAGGAAACGATGATGAAACTAGAGGTATTACCGTTAAATCAGCAAACGTTCAGCGCCTATGGCGATGTTATAGAAATCCATAAACGTGATTTTTTTCATATCAATGATGGGCTCGTTGAGCGTTATCACGACCTGGCTAATGTGGAGATCCTTGAGCAGGACAGGACCCTCATTAGTATCAACCGCGCGCAACCGGCGGCGATGCCGATTGTTGTACATGAGCTGGAGCGCCACCCGCTGGGCACTCAGGCATTTATGCCTATGAATGGTGAAGCATTTGTGGTGATTGTCGCGCTCGGCGAGGACAAACCTGATCTTTCCACCTTAAAAGCCTTTATCTCCAATGGCCTACAGGGCGTGAATTACCATCGAAATGTCTGGCATCATCCACTATTTGCCTGGCAAACCGTAACCAATTTTCTGACCGTCGATCGCGGTGGCAGCGATAATTGCGATGTTGAAAGTATCCCGGCACATGAGCTCTGTTTTGCGTGACGCTATCGGCCTTCTTGCTTAATATGAGCATATTGTTCATTGTTTATGCTCATATTTTGGGCCGGAGTAAATGTAGTGGTGACGGAAGTAAGACGGCGCGGCAGGCCTGGACAGGCGGAGCCGGTTGCGCAAAAAGGCGCTCAGGCGCTTGAGAGGGGTATTGCAATTTTACAGTATCTCGAAAGAAGTGGAGGCAGTTCGTCAGTTAGCGATATTTCCGGCAGTCTGGATTTACCGCTCTCCACGACTTTTCGCCTGTTGAAAGTTTTACAAGGGGCTGATTTTGTTTATCAGGACAGTCAGTTAGGTTGGTGGCACATCGGTTTAGGCGTCTTCAATGTGGGCTCCGCGTATATTCATAATCGCGATGTCCTGTCGGTAGCCGGACCGTTTATGCACCGATTAATGCTGTTGTCAGGCGAAACGGTTAACGTTGCGATTCGCAATGGCACCGAAGCGGTGTTAATTGGCCAGAAGGAGTGCAAATCGATGGTCAGAATGTGCGCACCTTTAGGCAGTCGCATGCCGCTCCATGCTTCCGGTGCGGGTAAGGCGCTGCTTTATCCGTTGATAGAAGAAGAGTTAATGGACATCGTCGTGAAAACGGGTTTACAGCAGTTTACGCCGACCACGTTGGTGGATTTTCCTACTCTGCTGCGCAATCTGCAATTGGCGCGTGAGAATGGCTATATCATCGATCACGAAGAGCATGTTATTGGCTTGAATTGCATCGCTTCGGCTATCTATGACGATACAGGCAGTGTAGTTGCTGCCATCTCTATTTCTGGGCCCGCATCCAGACTGACGGAAGAACGTTTTATCAGTCAGGGGGAGCTGGTACGGGATACTGCACGAGATATCAGTACGGCGCTTGGCTTAAAAGCCCCCGTAGCTTAAGTCGCAACCCGCTCAGAGGAGCGGGACTTTTTTGGATTTTTTTGAAGTTGGAAAATCTTTCCAATAAATAGAGGTAGAAAGAAAATGGCAAAAATGAGAGCCGTTGACGCGGCAATGTATGTGCTGGAAAAAGAAGGCATCACCACCGCATTTGGGGTTCCAGGAGCGGCTATAAACCCGTTCTACTCCGCAATGCGTAAGCATGGAGGCATCCGTCACATTCTGGCTCGTCACGTTGAAGGCGCTTCCCATATGGCTGAAGGTTATACGCGTGCAACGGCAGGTAACATTGGCGTCTGCCTTGGCACCTCTGGCCCGGCAGGCACTGACATGATCACTGCACTGTATTCCGCCTCTGCCGACTCTATTCCAATTCTATGCATCACCGGCCAGGCTCCTCGTGCCCGCCTGCATAAGGAAGATTTTCAGGCTGTTGATATTGAGTCTATTGCCAAACCGGTCAGCAAAATGGCGGTAACAGTGCGTGAAGCGGCACTGCTTCCTCGGGTGTTACAGCAGGCATTCCATGTAATGCGCTCTGGTCGTCCAGGTCCGGTGTTGATCGATTTGCCTTTTGATATTCAGGTTGAAGAAATCGAATTCGATCCAGACATGTATGAACCGCTGCCGGTATACAAGCCTGCGGCCAGCCGCAAACAGATTGAGAAAGCGCTGGAAATGCTGATTCAGGCTGAGCGTCCGGTCATCGTGGCTGGGGGCGGGGTGATTAATGCGGATGCCAGCGAACTGCTGCAACGCTTTGCTGAATTAACCCACGTACCGGTAATTCCTACGTTAATGGGCTGGGGATGTATCCCGGACGATCATGAATTAATGGCCGGAATGGTGGGGTTACAAACGGCGCATCGTTACGGAAACGCCACGCTACTGGCCTCCGATATGGTGTTTGGTATTGGTAACCGTTTTGCGAACCGACACACAGGATCCGTCGCGAAATATACCGAAGGTCGCAAAATCATTCATATCGACATTGAGCCGACACAAATTGGTCGCGTTCTTTGCCCGGATTTAGGCATCGTTTCCGACGCCAAAGCCGCGCTGACTTTGCTGATTGACGTTGCTCAGGAGATGCAGAAATCAGGACGTTTGCCTTGCCGGAATACCTGGGTTGATGAATGCCAACAGCGTAAGCGGACGTTACTGCGTAAAACCCACTTCGACAATGTCCCGGTTAAGCCGCAGCGCGTGTATGAAGAGATGAATAAAGCCTTTGGTCGCGACGTTTGCTACGTCACCACCATCGGGTTATCGCAAATTGCCGCCGCGCAAATGCTGCACGTATTTAAAGATCGTCATTGGATCAACTGTGGCCAGGCAGGTCCTCTCGGTTGGACACTGCCAGCGGCATTAGGAGTTTGTGTTGCCGATCCAAAACGCAATGTCGTCGGGATTTCGGGGGATTTTGACTTCCAGTTCCTGATTGAAGAATTGGCCGTAGGCGCGCAATTCAACATTCCTTACATCCATGTGCTGGTCAACAACGCCTATCTGGGATTGATTCGTCAGTCGCAGCGCGCGTTTGATATGGATTACTGCGTGCAACTGGCATTCGAAAACATCAACTCCAGCGAAGTAAACGGCTATGGCGTCGATCACGTCAAAGTGGCAGAGGGATTGGGCTGTAAAGCCATTCGCGTATTCAAACCTGAAGATCTTGCTCCGGCATTTGAACAAGCCAAAGCCCTGATGGCGCAGTATAGCGTTCCGGTTGTCGTCGAAGTGATCCTTGAACGTGTGACGAACATCTCTATGGGCAGTGAACTGGATAATGTGACCGAGTTTGAAGAGATTGCAGACGGTGCTACCGATGCGCCAACCGAAACCTGTTTTATGAAATACGAATAGATGAGGTGAAAGATGTTACGTTTCTCAGCCAATCTTTCCATGCTGTTTCTGGAATACAGTTTTCTTGAACGCTTCGATAAAGCGGCACAATCGGGATTTCGTGGCGTAGAGTTTATGTTTCCCTACGATTACGACATTGACGTATTAAAGGAAAAGCTGCAGACCAACCAACTGGAACATACGTTGCATAATCTCCCTGCCGGAGACTGGGCGGCGGGTGAACGCGGTATCGCCTGTATTCCGGGGCGCGAAGAAGAGTTTCGCGAGGGCGTGGCGGCAGCTATTCGCTATGCGAAGGCGCTTGGCAATAAGAAAATCAACTGCCTGGTGGGTAAAACGCCAGCGGGGTTTTCCGCCGAACAGATCCAGCAGACGCTGGTGGAAAATCTGCGCTATGCGGCAAATATGTTAGCGCAAGAAGATATTTTATTGCTGATTGAGCCGATCAATCATTTTGATATGCCGGGTTTCCATCTTACCGGGACTCATCAGGCGCTGGCGTTAATTGACAGCGTCGGCTGCAATAATATCAAAATTCAGTATGACATTTATCACATGCAGCGCATGGAGGGAGAATTAACCCAAACCATGACCACGTGGGCAAATAAAATAGGTCATTTGCAAATTGCAGATAACCCTCGTCGCGGAGAGCCGGGGACAGGGGAAATTAATTATGACTTTATTTTTAAGTTTATCGATAAATCAGGTTATGACGGTTGGATTGGTTGTGAATATAAGCCACTGACCACCACCGAAGCGGGATTATCGTGGATTAATCAATATCGATAATTTGTAAGGAATTTCAGGCATCGCTATTTTTTCCACTTTGTTGGCAGGGGATCGTGTTGCCTGAATTCTGGAAAACCGACAGACATATATGAGGTTAAAAATGAAACTGGGATTTATTGGCCTGGGTATTATGGGATCGCCAATGGCGATCAATCTGGCTCGCGCCGGACATCAGCTACATGTGACGACCATTGGCCCTGTAGCGGAAGAATTGCTGTCATTGGGCGCGGTAAATGTTGAAACTGCACGTCAGGTTACTGATTTTGCAGATATTATATTTATAATGGTTCCGGACACGCCGCAGGTTGAAGAAGTGCTTTTCGGCGAACACGGTTGCGCTAAAACCGCATTGCAGGGAAAAACAATTGTCGATATGAGTTCTATCTCTCCTATCGAAACTAAACGTTTTGCTAAGCAGGTTAATGAACTGGGCGGGGACTATCTGGATGCGCCCGTCTCTGGTGGGGAAATTGGCGCTCGCGAAGGTACCTTGTCCATTATGGTTGGCGGTGAGCCAGAGGTATTTGTACGGGTCAAACCGCTGTTTGATATTCTGGGTAAAAATATCACCCTGGTGGGCGGTAATGGTGATGGTCAAACCTGTAAAGTGGCCAACCAAATTATCGTTGCCTTAAATATTGAAGCTGTTTCTGAAGCGCTGGTATTTGCCTCAAAAGCAGGTGCGGATCCAATTCGCGTACGCCAGGCGTTAATGGGTGGATTCGCCTCTTCGCGTATTCTGGAAGTACATGGTGAGCGCATGATCAAGCGCACCTTTGAGCCTGGTTTCAAGATTGCATTGCATCAAAAAGATCTCAATCTTGCATTACAAAGCGCAAAGGCACTTTCATTGAGTTTACCAAATACGGCAACCTGTCAGGAATTATTTAATACTTGTGCTGCGAATGGCGGTAGCCAGTTAGATCACTCAGCAATGGTTCAGGCGCTGGAATTAATGGCAAATCATAAATTGTCATGACCATAGGTATCGCTGCGCTCTTTGCAGCGATACTTCAAAACCAGACACACTTTGGAAAGGTGCAGTCATGAGTGAAAAGAATAAATCCGGTATTGAATACTGGCAGAAGATTGTCGTTGTAATGAGTCTGGGTTGGGTGGCGATATGGATTTATCGCACCGTGTTAACCCCTATTTATCCTGAGATTCAGGCATCCCTGGGAAATGTCAGCAATGCTGAAATAGGCGCCATTGCCAGCTTTTATTTCTTCGCCTATTGCAGTATGCAAATTCCTTGTGGAATTTTGGTCGATAAGTTTGGCCAGAAAATTATGCTGATGTGTGGGTTTACGCTCTTTATCATTGGTACGCTCAGTATCGCTAAAGCCACTGGATTGGCGATGATCTACGCTGGTTCACTAATGGCGGGGGCGGGTTGTGCCTCTTTCTTTAGCTCAGCATATTCACTCTCTTCGGCAAATGTCCCTCAGGCTCGTCGCGCATTGGCAAACGCCATTATTAATAGCGGTTCAGCGATTGGAATGGGGATTGGCTTAATCGGTTCCAGCGTGCTGGTAAAAAGCATGAGTATGGCCTGGCAAAATGTTCTGTTCCTTGTTGCCGCCGTGCTGGTTGTAATGCTATGCGTGTTTACACTGGTTATTCGCGGAAAGACTAAAAGTGAAACACCTGTATCAGGCGAGAAAATACAGACGTTAGCGACGACAGAAGATAAGAGCCCACCGCTGTTTTCAGGTCTGTTATGTAGCGTGTACTTTCTCTACTTCTGTACTTGCTATGGTTATTACCTGATTGTGACCTGGCTTCCGTCTTACCTGCAGACTGAAAGAGAATTCGATGGCGGCGCGATTGGGGCGGCTTCGGCGTTAGTCGCCGTGGTGGGTGTCCCTGGCGCATTGTTTTTTAGCCATCTGTCCGATAGGTTTCGCAACAGCAAAGTCAAAGTTATTCTTGGTCTGGAAATCATGGCCGCTGCAATGTTGGTATTTACGGTATTATCGCCGAATACCACGATGCTGATGGTCAGCCTGACTCTGTACGGTTTGCTCGGCAAGATGGCGGTGGATCCGATTTTGATCTCCTTTGTCTCTGAGCAGGCGTCCTCAAAAACGCTGGGCAGAGCATTTAGCCTGTTTAACTTCTTTGGTATGAGCTCAGCGGTTATTGCGCCAACATTAACCGGATTTATTTCTGATTTGACGGGTTCAAAAGAGATAAGCTTTGTCATCTCAGCTTGTCTGGTGGTAACCGGAACGCTTATTTTTGCCGGCGTTACGTTATATAACAAGAAAGCAACACCGATTATTGCTTCAGCATAAAGACATAATAAAAATTATTTGCATTACTTTCTTTATTGTTTTTGTTCCGCATAGCTAAACCCATTACAACGTTATCCGATACGTGACGAGAGGGATTTATGGAACATCAAAGAGAACTATACCAACAACGTGGTTATAGTGACGACTTATTACCAAAAACGGCCGAACAACGGAACTGGAAAACATTCAACTATTTTACATTATGGATGGGTTCTGTGCATAACGTACCTAATTACGTTATGGTTGGCGGGTTCTTTATACTAGGACTTTCCACATTCAGCATTATGCTGGCTATTATTATTAGCGCATTGTTTATTGCGTTAGTTATGGTTATGAATGGTGCCGCCGGAAGTAAATACGGTGTACCTTTTGCAATGATTCTGCGTGGCTCGTATGGCGTACGTGGAGCACTCTTCCCTGGATTATTGAGAGGGGGGATTGCAGCAATTATGTGGTTTGGTCTGCAATGTTATGCCGGATCGTTGGCATTTCTTATTCTGATTGGCAAAATATGGCCCGGATTTTTAACGCTGGGCGGTGACTTTACGTTATTAGGGTTGTCTCTGCCGGGATTAATTACATTTCTTATTTTTTGGCTTATCAACGTCGGTATTGGTTTTGGCGGTGGTAAAGTATTAAATAAATTTACCGCAATCCTCAACCCCTGTATTTATATTGTATTCGGCGGTATGGCTATCTGGGCGATATCCCTGGTAGGAATTGGACCGATCCTGGACTACATTCCTGGCGGAGTGCAAAAGGCAGGCAATAGCGGATTCCTGTTCCTGGTTGTCATTAATGCGGTCGTCGCGGTATGGGCCGCTCCGGCAGTGAGCGCATCAGACTTCACGCAAAATGCCCACTCATTCCGTGAACAAGCATTGGGTCAGACGCTGGGACTTATTGTCGCATACGTGCTATTTGCCATTGCCAGCGTGTGCATTATCGCCGGTGCCAGTATTCACTACGGCGTGGATACATGGAATGTGTTGGATATTGTACAGCGTTGGGACAGCCTGTTTGCCTCGTTCTTCGCGGTTTTAGTTATCCTGATGACAACAATCTCAACAAACGCTACGGGTAATATTATCCCTGCGGGTTATCAGATTGCCGCTATTGCTCCAACTAAATTAACATATAAAAAAGGTGTATTGATCGCCAGTATTATTAGTTTGCTGATCTGTCCGTGGAAATTAATGGAAAATCAGAGCAGTATTTATCTGTTTCTGGATATCATTGGTGGGATGCTCGGCCCTGTTATTGGGGTTATGTTAGCTCACTACTTTATCGTTATGCGTGGCAAAATTAATCTTGATGAATTATATACCGCCAGCGGTGATTATCAATATTACGATAATGGGTTCAATCTGACTGCATTCTCTGTAACGTTAGTCGCCGTAATTCTTTCACTGGGTGGTAAGTTCATTCCATTCCTCGAGCCGTTATCGCGAGTGTCGTGGTTTGTTGGGGTTATTGTCGCTTTTGTGGCATATGCCTTACTGAAAAAAAGAACGGGTGCGCAGTCAGCCGGCGTACAAAAAGTTACAGGCCAGATGTGATGAAATCAGTAAGCGCATTTTATTAAAAGTGCGTTGTTTATAAAAAACTATCTGTATCCATACTAGGAGTTCGTTATGTCTTTTGATTTAATTATTAAAAACGGTACTGTTATTTTAGAAAATGAAGCTCGGATTGTTGATATTGCCGTCCAGGCTGGAAAAATCGCCGCCATTGGCGAGAACCTGGGGGAGGCGAAGCAGGTAATGGATGCGTCGGGTCTGGTGGTTTCACCCGGCATGGTTGATGCGCATACCCATATCTCTGAGCCGGGCCGTACACATTGGGAAGGGTATGAGACGGGGACGCGTGCCGCGGCAAAAGGTGGCATCACCACAATGATCGAAATGCCTCTCAACCAGCTGCCAGCGACGGTGGATCGTGAAACCATTGAGCTGAAATTTGATGCGGCTAAAGGCAAGTTAACCATCGATGCCGCACAGCTTGGCGGCCTCGTCTCTTACAACCTCGACCGTTTGCACGAGCTTGATGAAGTTGGTGTCGTCGGCTTTAAATGCTTTGTTGCCACCTGCGGTGACCGCGGTATCGATAATGATTTCCGTGATGTTAACGACTGGCAGTTCTACAAAGGTGTCCAGAAGCTAGCGGAAATGGGACAGACGGTACTGGTCCATTGCGAAAACGCGCTCATCTGCGACGAACTTGGTGAGGAAGCTAAACGCGAAGGGCGTGTAACGGCGCATGACTATGTGGCCTCACGTCCGGTATTTACCGAGGTGGAAGCGATTCGTCGCGTGTTGTATCTGGCAAAAGTCGCCGGTTGTCGTCTGCACATCTGTCATATCAGCAGTCCGGAAGGCGTGGAGGAAGTGACCCGCGCCCGTCAGGAAGGCCAGGATGTGACCTGCGAATCCTGTCCACATTATTTCGTGCTGGATACCGATCAGTTTGAAGAGATTGGGACCCTGGCGAAATGTTCTCCACCGATCCGCGATCTGCAGAACCAGCGGGGTATGTGGGAAAAACTGTTCAACGGCGAGATTGACTGCCTGGTTTCCGACCACTCTCCATGCCCTCCGGAAATGAAGGCTGGCAATATCATGCAAGCGTGGGGCGGCATTGCCGGGCTGCAAAGCTGCGTGGACGTTATGTTTGATGAGGCTGTGCAAAAACGCGGTATGTCGCTGCCGAAGTTCGCTAAATTGATGGCAACCAACGCCGCAGATATTTTTGGTCTGACACAGAAAGGACGTATTGCCCCGGGTAAAGATGCTGACTTCGTCTTTATTCAACCTGACAGCAAATACGTTTTGAAAAATGAAGACCTGGAATATCGCCACAAAGTTAGCCCGTATGTTGGCCGGACGATTGGCGCACGCATTATGAAAACTATTCTGCGTGGTGATGTTATCTATGACATCGAACAGGGTTTCCCTGTATCGCCAAAAGGTCAATTTATCCTTAAACATCAACAATAATGTGATGTGACTTAATGCCCGTCATGCTGGCGGGCATTCTCTATTTTAAGGTATGAATATGCTTCCTGTTATTAACCGCGAAAGTTTGTTATCCGGCTTTCAGTGGTTTTTCTTTATTTTTTGTAATACGGTCGTGGTCCCGCCAACGCTGGTTTCTGCTTTTCATCTCCCTGCCAGCAATCTGCTAATGCTTACGCAGTACGCTTTTTTAACGACGTCGCTGGCCTGTCTTGCTCAGGTAATTTGTGGCCATCGTCGCGCTATTATGGAAGGGCCAACCGGTTTATGGTGGGGAACCATTTTGACGATTACTCTGGCTGAGGCGTCGCGCGGAACCCCGCTTAATGATATCGCCACCAGCCTGTCTGTCGGGATTGTAATTTCCGCTGTTCTGACGATGATTATCGGTTTTAGTGGCTTAGGACATCGATTAGCCCGGCTTTTTACCCCGACAGTCATGGTCTTTTTTATGCTGCTGCTCGGTGCGCAACTGACCACCATCTTTTTTAAGGGCATGCTGGGTTTGCCCTTTGGCATTGCTGATACCAGCGTCAAAATTCAACTTGCACCCTTTAGCCTGGCTGTTGCCGTAATGTGCTTCATCCTTGCGATGATCATCTTTTTACCACAGCGGATCTCACGCTATGCCCTGTTGGTAGGGGCGGTAGTGGGGTGGGGACTTTGGCGATTGTGTTTTCCATCAGCATCCCTGCCGTCCAGCGAATTAAGCTGGCAGTGGTTCCCGTTAGGCAGCCATGGCAGACTGTTACCGGGTATTATTCTTACGGCCGTTATCACCGGTCTGGTGAATATTAGTAATACCTATGGCGCGGTACGTGGCACGGACGTATTTTATGCGCAGCAAGGATCCAGCAGCTCGCGTTACCGCCGATGCTTTATCATTTCCGGCTTTATGACGCTGGTGACAGTGCCTTTAGCCGTGATTCCATTTTCACCTTTTGTTTCTTCTATCGGCCTGTTAACGCAGACCGGCGACAGCTCGCGAACATCATTTATTTACGGCAGCGTATTATGTTTATTCGTGGCGATAGTGACGCCGTTAACCCGCTTATTTTGCGCCATACCGCTGGCAATCAGCAGTGCCGTGATGCTGGTTTCTTATCTTCCGCTGCTCTATTCCGGTCTGGTATTTAGCCAACAAATCACCTTTACCGCGCGGAATATTTATCGACTGGCGCTCCCGCTGTTTGTCGGCATTTTTTTGATGGGATTGCCTCCGGTGTATTTACAAGATCTTCCGCTGACTATTCGACCATTACTGAGTAATGGCTTGCTGGTGGGAATTTTACTGGCGGTGCTTATGGAAAATCTTATTCCATGGGAACGCATTAAATAGCATGATTAAAAAGGATTGATGATGAAAATTGTAATTGCGCCAGATTCGTTTAAAGAGAGCTTAAGCGCTGACCAATGCTGCCAGGCAATTAAAGCCGGATTTTCAGCCATATTCCCGGAGGCGGAATATATTTGTTTGCCGGTTGCTGATGGCGGAGAAGGGACCGTGGATGCGATGGTGGCGGCAACAGGGGGAAAAGTCATCTCTGTGGAAGTCTGCGGGCCCATGGGGGAAAAAGTCACGGGATTTTATGGCCTGACCGGTGACGGAAAGACCGCCATTATTGAAATGGCGGCGGCGAGTGGGCTGATGCTGGTCGAACCGCAAGCGCGCAATCCTCTCCTGGCCTCAAGTTACGGCACCGGTGAGCTGATTCGGCATGCGCTGGATGCCGGTATTCGTCATATTATTCTTGGTATTGGCGGGAGTGCCACGGTTGATGGCGGTATGGGGATGGCTCAGGCGCTTGGCGTGCGTTTTCTTGATGCGCAAGGTATGTCATTAAATGCGGGAGGCGGCAGCTTGTCTCGTCTTGCGAGCATCGATATGCAACAGTGTGATCCGCGGCTGGAAGCATGTCGCATTGACGTTGCCTGTGACGTGGATAACCCTTTGGTTGGTCCGCGCGGCGCTGCAAGAGTATTCGGCCCGCAGAAAGGGGCGACGCCGGAAATGGTTGAGAAACTGGAAGAAGGGTTACTCAACTACGCGCATGTGCTGCGAACGCTGACCGGTGAGGATGTATCTCAGGTTGCGGGCGGTGGGGCGGCTGGAGGAATGGGGATTGCTGCGGTTATCTTCCTGCAGGCCAACCTGAAACCAGGCATTGAGATTGTGCTGCAGGCAGTAAAGCTGGAGCAATCAATCAAAGACGCGGCGCTGGTTATTACCGGTGAAGGGCGTATTGATTCACAAACAGTCGGCGGTAAAGCGCCAATTGGCGTAGCGTCGGTGGCCATGCAGCATCATGTTCCTGTTATTGGTATCGCAGGGGTGTTGGGGGAAGGCGTGGAGGTGGTTCATGACCATGGTATTGATGCGGTATTCAGTATT
Source organism: Citrobacter sp. Ce129 (assembly GCF_030334545.1). Lineage (NCBI taxonomy): Bacteria > Pseudomonadati > Pseudomonadota > Gammaproteobacteria > Enterobacterales > Enterobacteriaceae > Citrobacter > Citrobacter sp. Ce129. The sequence goes on along the minus strand of NZ_JAOWDS010000051.1, from coordinate 408,747 downwards.
TTGCCGCGGCTCGCCCCGTTGGCGGAAGTGCTGGCGAGCGGCGAAACCAATCTCTATCACTGCGCGCGCAATATCGCTTGTGCGATGAAACTGGGCCAGACGGTAAATCAGCGTTAAGCAAAAAAAAGCCACGGTATAAACCGTGGCAAAACCCAACATAGCTAAATAAAAAATTATCAGGCGGGCTGTACGCCGTTAGATCTCCACATCCCGGTTGCAATCTTTGGAATAGATGTAGCTGAATGCTTCTCCACGACCTACGCCGTATCCGGCCTGCAGGGAATAAGCCCCCATAAAAATGTAGTCGCCTTTTTTCACCGGGATCCACTGATTGTCGAGGTTATATACTCCCTGGCCTGAAAGAATATAAGCACCGTGTTCCTGCACGTGTGTTTCGATATAACCGTGGCTGGCACCCGGCTCGAACGACAGGATGTGCATATTCATATCGAAGCCCAATTCTTTAGGCAGGAAATCCAGCAGGATCACGTCATCCATACCTTCATAATGAATACGTTCTAATTGGTTGGCGTTACCGGACACCAGCCACGGCGCATGGCCCGCTACTGGCGTGTAACGACGTTTGTATAAAAACAACTGGCTGTCTTCTGCCTGAGTATTGCTGAAAGTGAGCAGTTCGCCTGGCGGGCAATACAGGTATCCACCCTGAGTTAAAGTGAACGTTTGACCTTCCGCTTTCGCCTCAATGTTACCAGAAATAACATATAAGAACGTTTCAATCCCTTCGCCGCCGAAACCGCTCTGGTTGCCACCGTTCTGGTGCAGCGTCACCAGATAATCAACAAACGACGCGCCCAGTTTTGGCGTTGAGAGGATGGTGACGTCACAGTTTTCAAAACCCGGAATGATGTTTTTAACCAGTCCATCGGGGGTTAAGAGGGCGAAGTTACCGTGTTTTACAATTGCGCGGTTAGCCAGTAAATCATCGCGGTAACCCGTGACGTTATTCAAATATCCCATTGTTGACTCCTTATTTCTGCCAGGCAAGTTGATGAAGCATTAATGCCAGAGTTTTGACCCCTTCGGCAAGGTCGTTAATATTTGTACGTTCAGCAGGGTTGTGGCTGATACCGTTAATGCTGGGCATGAAAATCATGCAGGTTGGCACACGAGGAGCGAAAATTTGCGCATCGTGGCCCGCGCCGCTGTGCATCACCCGGTAGTTCAGTTGTTCTTTTTCACACAGTTCAGTGAGAGTGGCGACCAGTTTTGTGTCCATCGGGACCGGCGTTTCGTCCATCCATAAATCGATATCAATGCCAATATCCATTTCATCACAGATGGCGCGCATATCATTTTCCAGTTGCTGGGTAAAATCACGCAGCACTTCGGCGTCGGTATGACGGCAATCGATCGTGAAGATCGTTTTTCCGGGCACCACGTTAACGGTGTTTGGCTGCGGCTCAACTTTGCCAAAGGTCAGCACCAGGGGATCGCCATGCTTTTTCGCTTTCTCAATGGACTGGCTGCAGATGCGGCTGAAGGCGTAAACAGTGTCGCGACGGTAGCTTAGCGGCGTTGTACCCGCATGGTTGGATTCTCCATTCAGCGTTACCGTATAGCGACGCTGTCCGACAATCGCGCTGACAACCCCGATGGACTGACCATTGCTTTCAAGTACGCACCCTTGCTCGATGTGCAATTCAACAAAGGCTTTAATGTCAGTGCGAGCGTGAAGCGGTTTGGTGGGGAGAGTAAAGCCGCAGGCGTTCATCGCATCAACAAAACGCGTGCCTTTGGCGTCCTGGATGTTGCGGACATCATCGGGATTCGCCAGCCCAAAAATGTTCTTACTGCCCCAGAAGACATACGGGAAACGGCTGCCTTCTTCTTCTGCCATCGAGACCACTTCGACTGTTTTCAGCGGTGCGCCGTAGGTGGTCTTAAGCCAGTCAATCGCTAACCAAGCCGCCAACACACCAAACTGACCGTCAAGATTGCCGCCGTTGACGACGGTATCGATATGCGAGCCGCTTAAAATTACCTGTTCCGGGGATTCGCTACCGCGCAGGCGACCGTACAAATTGCCCACTTCATCAAAGCGCGTTTCAAGGCCGCTGGCATCCATACGCTTTTTAAATTGCTGTTGTGTTTCAAGCCATTCTGGCGAATACAGCAGGCGCGTCATCCCACCGGAAGGATCTGCGCCAAAGGAAGAGAGCCAGGGAAGGGTTTCTTCTATTGCGTGACGAAAATGGTTGATCATCTGAAATTCCTGTTTCAATAATTATTGTGCAAAGGGATTCTTTGTTTCGTATGACTTGATATAGAGGGCATCGGAAATCAGGTATTGATAAATCTCGTCAACAATGTCGACACCATGGGCCGCAGCATTGCGTTGATTAATATCTTGATCCTGTCCGGGGTAATAAACCTGTTTAAAACCAGGTGCAGGAGTAACAGCATTTAACTCTTGCATGGTTTGACTGAGATGCTGACGAAATAATTGGCTGGAGGAGAAAAACTCAGGATTAATTACTATATGCAGTTGGCCTAAATTACGTCCAGTATGTAAATCTTCATACATTGAACTGACCTGACGACCAAACGGTAATCCCAGCAGAATGCCGGATAACACATCGATCATCATCATCAGACCATAGCCTTTAGGTCCGGCGGCGGGAAGCAACGCATTGACTGCAAAAGGATCGGTGGTCGGCGAGCCATTTTTATCGACAGCCCAGGTGTTTGGGATCGCTTCGTTGCGCGAGCGGGCATCCAGAACTTTTCCCCAGGCCTGCACCGTCGTCGCCATATCAAAGGTTATGATATCGTCGCCTTCCCCTGGTGCGGCGAAGGCTAGCGGATTAGTGCCGTAGTAAATATCTGCGCCGCCGAACGGTACGACCATTGGGTCGGACTGGCATACGGAGAGGCCAATCAGGCCTGCGCGAGCGGCTTTTTGCACAAAGTAAGAAATGGCTCCGCTGTGTCCCATTCGGCTAATGCCGACAACGGCGACACCATTTTTTTTAGCAATTTCAATTGCATGCTCCATACCCATCTTTGCTGCGACTTGCCCGGCGGCATTATCGGCGTGCAAAATCGCTGTGCAGGGACCGGTATCTTCAAAACGAAATGTGGGTTCGCGGTTAGTGCCGCCTTTTGAAATGCGCTCGGCATAGTATTCAACGCGTACGGCGCCATGAGAGTGAATACCTCTGGCATCTGCATAAACCAATACCTCGGCAACCGTTGCGGCGTGCTCACGTTTTAGTCCGGCCTTGCAAAGCTTATTCTCGATAAGCTGGTGGAGTTTTTCCCGACTGATTTTCATCTGTCTTCCTTTTTAACGACGGTGTGAAGCATGACTGCCGTTAACATACCGGGAATATAAATAGATTATGTGATCCAGACACGCAAAAAAATATAGTTAGAATTTATTTGATAATCAGTGCTGATTTGCCATTTCTTTTTAAATAAAAAATTCCGTTAAAAAATAGCATGTAATCCTGTGGTGGTTATTAAAATTCTTTTGCTAATAAATTGTATGTGATTTTAATCACTCTATTTGTGATGTCGGATATATACCTTGAGCTCCACATTAACACTACTCGTGCAATTGCCATGGGTGCAATTATTAAGGGGTTGTTATGATTCACGCCTTTATTAAAAAAGGGTGTTTTCAGGACTCTGTCAGTTTAATGATTATTTCACGCAAGCTGAGTGAGTCCGAAAATGTAGATGATGTTTCGGTCATGATGGGAACGCCAGCGAATAAATCGTTGCTGGAAACGACCGGGTTTTGGCATGACGATTTTAATCAGGCAACGCCGAATGATATTTGCGTGGCTATTCGTACTGAAACGGCGGATGAAAGTATTACCCAGGCCATTTTGCAGCAACTGGATGAGTCGTTGCAGCAGTTGGCGCAGGCTACCGGGGGGAGCCAAACGCTCCTGCAGGTCAGACGCTGGGAGAGCGCGTGTCAGAAACTACCTGAAGCGAATATGACGTTAATTTCTGTTGCTGGCGAATACGCAGCAGAGCTGGCGAACCAGGCGCTGGATCGCAACCTGAACGTCATGATGTTCTCCGACAACGTCACGCTGGAAGATGAAATCAATCTGAAGCGTCGCGCACAAGATAAAGGTCTGCTGGTGATGGGACCGGATTGCGGTACTGCCATGATCGCCGGTACGCCGCTGGCTTTTGCCAACGTGATGCCGGAAGGCAACATTGGTGTGATAGGCGCATCCGGCACAGGGATCCAGGAGCTCTGTTCACAGATAGCGCTGGCCGGGGAAGGCATCACTCACGCCATCGGCCTGGGCGGTCGCGACCTGAGCGCCGAGGTGGGTGGCATTAGTGCGCTTACCGCACTGGATATGCTCGGCGCAGATGATAAAAGCCAGGTGCTGGCCTTTGTGTCAAAACCACCGGCAGAGGCTGTTCGCCAGCATATCGTCACGGCGATGAAAGCCACGGGCAAACCTGTGGTAGCCCTGTTTTTAGGTTACACCTGCACAGCGCCCCGCGATGAGAACGTCTGGTTTGCATCGACGCTTGATGATGCGGCTCGTCTCGCTTGTTTGCTGGCGCGAGTCACGGCGCGACGCAGTGCGCTTACTGCTTCGGGAGATGGCCTGATTCGGGGGCTCTATACCGGAGGTACGCTGGCTGCCGAAGCCGCGGGACTGCTGGCCGCGCACCTGAACGTTGCTGCGGATGCACAGCATCATCATGGCATGATGCTGGATGCCGCCGGGCACCAGATTATCGACCTGGGGGATGATTTTTACACCGTTGGGCGACCGCATCCGATGATCGACCCTGCGTTACGTAATCAACTTATTACGGATCTGGGTTCACAACCACAGGTGCGGGTGCTGCTGGTGGATGTCGTGATTGGCTACGGGGCGACGGCAGATCCTGCTGCGTCACTGGTTCAGGCCTGGCAGAAGGTATGTGTTGCCCGAGACATCGACCAACCATTGTTTGCGATTGCGACGGTGACCGGTACAGAAGGTGACCCGCAGTGTCGTTCATTGCAAATCGCTACGCTGGAAGATGCCGGAATTGCCGTGGTGAGTTCGCTGCCTGAGGCAACACTGCTTGCCGCCGAACTGATTCGACCATCTCAACCGTTATCTCATCAATCCGCACCTTCGCTACTGGAAAAAGTAGCGGTTATTAATGCCGGGTTACGCAGTTTTGCGCTGGATTTACAGGCGGCAGAAAAGCCGGTGGTGCATTACCAGTGGGCGCCTGTCGCTGGCGGTAATAAAAAACTGGCTCGTTTATTAGAACGTTTGCAATAAGGGGTTCCAATGTTTACATCAGTGGCGCAAGCCAATGCTGCAGTAATCGAAGAAATTCGTCGTGCGCGTCCGCACTGGCTGGATGTGCAACCCGCGTCCTCGTTAATCAGCGAACTCAATGAAGGAAAAACGCTGCTTCATGCGGGACCGCCAATGCGTTGGCAAGAGATGACCGGCCCGATGAAAGGGGCTTGCATTGGTGCATGTCTTTTTGAAGGGTGGGCCAATGATGAAATGAGCGCACTGGCATTACTGGAGCAGGGAAAAGTCAATTTTATACCTTGCCATCATGTTAATGCCGTGGGGCCGATGGGCGGGATCACTTCTGCCAGCATGCCGATGCTGGTAGTAGAAAACATCACAGAAGGGAATCGGGCTTACTGCAACCTTAACGAAGGTATCGGCAAGGTGATGCGTTTCGGCGCGTATGGTGAGGATGTCCAGCAGCGTTTACGTTGGATGCGTGATGTTCTGATGCCGGTCTTAAGCGCAGCGCTGAGCACCCTGGAGCAGGGTATTGACCTGACCGCCATGATGGCGCAGGGCATAACGATGGGCGATGAGTTCCATCAGCGCAACATTGCCTCTTCAGCCCTGTTGATGCGTACGCTGGCGCCGCAAATTGCCCGTCTGGAACATGATAAGCAGCAGATTGCTGAGGTGATGGATTTCCTCAGTGTGACCGACCAGTTCTTCCTTAACCTGGCGATGGCTTACTGCAAAGCGGCAATGGATGCCGGAGCAATGGTGCGTTCCGGCAGTATTGTGACCGCAATGACCCGTAATGGCGATATGTTCGGTATTCGCGTGAGCGGACTTGGCGATCGCTGGTTTACTGCGCCTGTTAACACACCGCAGGGGCTGTTCTTTACCGGTTTTTCGCAGGAGCAGGCTAATCCGGATATGGGCGATAGCGCCATCACCGAAACTTTTGGTATCGGCGGCGCGGCAATGATCGCCGCACCAGGCGTAACGCGTTTTGTCGGTGCAGGCGGGATGGAGGCCGCGAAGTCCGTTTCCGAGGAGATGGCTGAAATCTATCTGGAACGCAATATGCAGTTGCAGATCCCCGGCTGGGACTTCCAGGGGGCCTGCCTGGGGCTCGATATCCGTCGCGTGGTTGAAACGGGGATTACGCCGCTGATCAATACCGGTATCGCCCATAAAGAGGCCGGTATTGGCCAGATTGGCGCGGGTACGGTCCGTGCGCCGTTGGCCTGTTTTGAGCTGGCTCTGGAAGCGCTGGCTGAAAGTATGGGCATTAGCTAAGAGAGCCGCGCATGATGATCATCCGTCCTCTGATGGGCAGTCAGCAGTCTGCGGATTTTCGCCAGTCATGGCAATTGTCTGGCGTCTGGCGGCGCTCGATTAACCTTGTGGCTGAAGGGGGCGCACTGTTAACGCTGCATCGCCAGGGAAGCGGCTTTAGCCCTGGGGGATGGGTGATACGTTCGCATGACTTTGATGCGCTGCGTGCGGCGTTAAGTGGTAGTGACATCCCTCTGGCTGTCCCCGGGGGGATTGCGTTGGGGCCGTATCTGTTACGCCAGCCGCAGCGTCGTTGTTCATTGCAAATAACCTATCGCCCCCATGCCCCGCGCCTTGCACCGGCCTGGATGGATCGCGGCGAGGAAACGGGATTATTCGGACCGTTAATGCTGGCGGCAAGCCTGCCTTTGTGCCCCGAGCTGCGCCAGTTTCGCCACTGCTTCTTCTCGGCGCTTGCCGGCTTGTCGACAGACTGGCGACAGTGGTTAGGCAAAGGACCTGGTTTAACGCCCAGCCATGATGACACGTTGACCGGTATGCTGTTGGCCGCATGGTATTTCGGCGCGCTGAATAAGCATTCCGGGCACCGTTTCTTTGATTACTCCGGCAACCTTGAACAGGCGACGACAGTGGTTAGCGTGAGTTACTTGCGCTACGCGGCGCTAGGGTACTTTGCTTCACCTTTACTCCACTTCACCCATGCTCTGCGTCGCCAGGAAAGGCTGGATGCGGCGATAAATTCGCTGCTGGCGCTTGGGCACACCTCCGGCGCAGACACCCTGTTAGGGTTCTGGATTGGACAACAAATCATAGAAGGATAGGGAATGAAAACGCTGGTTGTTGCTCTCGGTGGCAACGCATTATTGCAGCGCGGCGAGGCGCTGACGGCAGAAAATCAATACCGTAATATTGCCAGTGCTGTACCCGCCCTGGCGCGTCTGGCGCGTTCATACCGCCTGGCTATCGTTCATGGCAACGGACCGCAGGTTGGCCTGCTGTCGTTACAGAATCTTGCCTGGAAGGAGGTTGAACCTTACCCGTTGGATGTGCTGGTGGCCGAGACGCAGGGCATGATTGGTTATATGTTGGCCCAGAGCCTGACCGCAGAACCGGAGATGCCGCCGGTGACCGCAGTGTTAACCCGTATTGTGGTATCCGAGGACGATCCTGCGTTTATGTCACCGGAAAAATTTATCGGCCCGGTGTATTCGCCCGAAGAACAAACGCAACTGGAAGCCACCTACGGCTGGCATATGAAGCGTGACGGCAAATACCTGCGGCGTGTTGTCGCCTCGCCTGAGCCTCGCCAGATCGTAGAAAGTGATGCCATTAAGCTCTTGCTCAAAGAAGGGCATGTGGTGATTTGTAGCGGGGGCGGCGGCGTCCCCGTCACTGGCGAGGGATTAGGTGCTGAAGCGGTCATCGATAAGGACCTGGCGGCAGCGTTGCTGGCTGAACAGATCGACGCCGACGGTCTGGTTATTCTTACCGATGCCGATGCGGTCTACGAAAACTGGGGGACGCCGGAGCAGCGCGCGATTCGTCAGGCCTCCCCTGATGAACTGGCACCGTTTGCTAAAGCCGATGGTTCGATGGGACCAAAAGTGACCGCCGTCAGCGGATATGTGAAACGACGTGGAAAACCGGCATGGATTGGCGCGCTGTCACGTATTGAAGATACGCTGGCGGGCAAAGCCGGAACCTGTATCCGTCTGTAAAAAACGGGGGCGTGTGTATGTACGCCCCCGTATCAACTTATTTCAGCTTTGACTGCGCCCAGATGATACCGCTGGCATATTCCGGCGGCAGCAGGGGAATAAGCGCTTCCAGCGTGGCGCTAAGGCGCGCGGTATCGCTGTCGCTCAGGTTCAGGTGACCCACCTTACGCCCTTCACGCACTTCCTTGTCATACCAATGCAGGTGTACCAGCGGCAGCTTCAGCCAGTCGTAGTTCAGGTCGCTGCCGATCAGGTTTACCATCACCGAAGGATTGTTCACCACCGGCGTCGGCAGCGGCAGGCCAGTAATGGCGCGCAGGTGCAGCTCAAACTGGCTGATGCTGGCGCCGTTTTGCGTCCAGTGCCCGCTATTGTGCACACGAGGAGCCAGTTCGTTAATCAGCAGACCCTCTGGGGTGATGAAACACTCCATTGCCATCACGCCGACATAGCCCAGCTCCTGCATGATGGCAGAGAGCATCGCTTCGGCCTGTTCCTGCTGTCTGGCGTTAGCCTGCGGGAAGACTACGCTGGTGCGCAGAATGCCGTCCTGGTGCAGGTTATGGGTCAGCGGATAGAAGACGGTGCTGCCGTCGTGCGCACGAGCGCCAACCAGGGAGACTTCACCGGAGAAGTTGATTCCCCGCTCAACGATGCATTCGCCGTAGCAATCGTCCGGCAGTTGCTCAGTTTCATTTGCGCGCAAGCGCCACTGTCCACGTCCGTCGTAGCCGCCGACGCGACGTTTCACAATCGCCAGCTCGCCAAGTTTGTCGAATATCGCAGACCATTCGCTTTTATCTGCCAGCAGTTGCCATGGCGCGGTCGCCAGACCGAGCTTGTCAAAAAGCTGCTTTTGCGTCAGACGGTCAGCAATAATCGGGAAGACGTCGCGGTTAACAAACGCCGGGTGGCGTGCCAGTTCGCGAGTGAGCGCCGTTTCCGGCCAGCGCTCAATCTCAGCGGTGATCACGCTTTGTTGAAAAGGGACCGCAGCCGGTTCAGCGTCCAGCCCGACGGGCCAGACCGCTATGCCCAGTGGCTCACCGGCCTGGCGCAGCATGCGCCCTAGCTGTCCGTTGCCAAGTACGCAGACCTGCTTCATGCGACACCTCGCGGGTCCGGGTTCTCCAGCACCTCATCGGTTTGCGCTTTGCGCCAGTCGTTCAGACGCTGGTGTAAGGCTTTGTCGTGTGTTGCCATAATTTGCGCGGCCAGCAGGGCCGCATTGGCCGCGCCAGCTTTGCCGATCGCCAGCGTGCCCACCGGAATACCGCGAGGCATTTGAACGATGGAATAAAGGCTATCTACGCCGCTCAACGCTGCGCTTTGTACCGGAACGCCTAAAACAGGCACCAACGTTTTCGCCGCAATCATGCCTGGCAAATGTGCAGCACCACCGGCACCGGCAATAATCACCTGATAGCCGTTCTCTTCAGCGCCTTCGGCGAAACTGAACAGTTTGTCTGGGGTACGGTGGGCAGAGACGACCTCAACATGGTGTGGAACGTCCAACATTTCGAAGATTTCGGCGGCGAACTGCATGGTAGCCCAGTCGCTTTTGGACCCCATCACGATGGCGACACGCGCCGGATTATTGCGGGAAGACATGCGTCTGAAAACTCCTGTGGTGCACTACACTCGACTTTTGAGGCCACAGAGAATAGCATAATTCATCGTCAAGGAAAACGATTGCGCGCTTTACACTTCACTCTCCAAGCTGCCTCTTTGTTGGCTGCATCTGCTCACCCCAGTCACTTACTTTTGTAAGCTCCAGGGGATTCACAGATTTGCCGCCTCGATGCAACTCGAATAGTTTTGTGTAAAGAGGAACTGGATATCTGCAGAATTAAAACGGAAATGCGATCAGTTCAACGTCGTGTGGTGTGACCTTGATCATCGAACCTTCGCTGTGCCATGCGCCTAATACCACGCGGAAAGCAGGTTGCTCATTGGCAGTAAGTTCGTGGACCGCCGGGCGGTGGGTATGGCCGTGAATTAACCACTGAACCTGATGTTTTTCCATCTCAGCGATAACGGCCTGCTGATTCACATCCATGATCTCCAGCGACTTGCTGCTGTTGGCCGCTTTGCTGTTGGCGCGCATTTTCGCAGCGATTCGCTGGCGAACGAACAGCGGCAGGGCGAGGAACAGTTTCTGTAACCAGGGTTGATGCACTTTGGCGCGAAATGCCTGATAGCCCGCGTCGTCGGTGCATAAGGTGTCGCCATGCATGATCAGCACCCTGCGGCCATACAGGTCGAGCACTTTTTCTTCGGGAAGCAAGGTCATGCCGCTCTCACGGGCAAAACGTTTGCCGAGCAGAAAATCACGGTTGCCGTGAATAAAAAAGCAGGGAACGCCGGAATCCGCCAGCGATTTTATCGCCGCGGCCATTTCATGATGCAGCGGATTAGGATCGTCGTCGCCAATCCAGGCTTCAAACAGGTCACCGAGAATGTACAGCGCATCGGCCTTTCGCGCATCGCCGGCTAAAAAACGCAGAAAACCGGCGGTGATCGCCGGTTCTTCTGTGCAGAGGTGAAGATCTGCAATAAACAGTGTCGTCACGATTACTCGCTGACGGTCACGTTTTCGATGATGACGTCTTCTTTAGGCACATCCTGGTGCATACCGCTGCGACCGGTGGAAACGCCTTTGATTTTATCAACCACGTCCATGCCTTCAACAACTTCAGCGAACACGCAGTAACCCCAACCCTGCATGCTTTCGCCGGAGAAGTTCAGGAAGTCGTTGTCTGCAACGTTGATGAAGAACTGTGCGGTTGCGGAGTGCGGAGCCTGAGTACGCGCCATCGCCAGCGTACCACGGGTGTTTTTCAAACCGTTGTTCGCTTCGTTTTTGATCGCTTCTTTCGTGGCTTTTTGCTTCATGCCTGGCTCGAAACCACCGCCCTGGATCATGAAACCGTTAATAACACGGTGGAAAATGGTGTTGTTGTAAAAACCTTCGCGGCAGTAGTCCAGGAAGTTTTTAACTGTTTCAGGCGCTTTATCATCAAACGTTTTGATTACGATATCGCCGTGATTAGTGTGGAAAGTAACCATTTTTGCATCCTGTTCCGATAGATTGGTGCTTCGACCCCGTCAAGGGTCAGAGTTAGGGGTGTGTTATAGCATAACCGCAAGCTGCGATCACCTCGCAAAGTGTGCTGCTTCCGGTCTAAATTATGGGTATTATACAGACTTTACTATCCACACACGTCTACACGGAATCTTCGATGTTAAAAATCTTTAATACACTGACGCGCCAAAAAGAGGAATTCAAACCTATTCATGCCGGGGAAGTCGGCATGTACGTGTGTGGTATTACCGTTTACGATCTCTGTCATATTGGTCACGGACGTACCTTTGTTTCTTTCGACGTCGTCGCGCGCTATCTGCGCTTCCTCGGCTATAAGCTGAAGTATGTGCGCAACATTACCGATATTGATGACAAAATCATCAAGCGCGCGAATGAAAACGGCGAAAGCTTTGTGGCGTTAGTCGACAGAATGATCGCGGAAATGCATAGCGATTTCGACGCGCTGAATATTCTGCGCCCGGACCTGGAGCCGCGCGCTACACACCATATCGCTGAGATTATTGAAATCACTGAACAGCTGATTGCCAAAGGTCACGCTTACGTGGCTGATAACGGCGACGTGATGTTCGACGTGCCGACTGACCCGAATTACGGTCAACTATCACGTCAGGATCTGGAACAGTTGCAGGCGGGTGCGCGCGTTGACGTGGTTGATGTGAAGCACAACCCTATGGACTTCGTGCTGTGGAAAATGTCCAAAGAAGGCGAGCCGAGCTGGCCGTCTCCGTGGGGCGCAGGCCGTCCGGGTTGGCACATTGAGTGTTCGGCAATGAACTGCAAACAGCTGGGCAACCATTTCGATATTCATGGCGGCGGTTCAGACCTGATGTTCCCGCACCATGAAAACGAAATCGCTCAGTCCACCTGCGCGCATGACGGTGAATACGTCAATTACTGGATGCACTCCGGGATGGTAATGGTTGACCGCGAGAAAATGTCCAAATCGCTGGGCAACTTCTTTACCGTGCGCGACGTACTTAAGTACTACGACGCCGAAACCATCCGCTACTTCCTGATGTCGGGTCATTACCGTAGCCAGTTAAACTACAGCGAAGAGAACCTGAAGCAGGCGCGTTCTGCGCTGGAGCGTCTGTATACCGCGCTGCGCGGCACCGACAAATCCGTTACTCCTGCTGGTGGCGAAGCCTTTGAGGCGCGCTTTATTGAAGCGATGGACGATGACTTCAATACGCCGGAAGCCTACTCAGTACTGTTTGATATGGCGCGTGAGGTTAACCGTCTGAAGGGTGAAGATATGGCGGCGGCGAACGGCATGGCTGCGCATCTGCGTAAGCTTTCCAGCGTGCTGGGACTACTGGAACAGGATCCAGAAGCGTTCCTGCAAAGCGGTGCGCAGGCGGATGACGGTGAAGTTGCTGAAATTGAAGCGTTAATCCAACAGCGTCTGGACGCCCGTAAGGCGAAAGACTGGGCGGCAGCCGACGCCGCGCGTGACCGTCTCAACGAGATGGGCATCGTGCTGGAAGACGGCCCGCAGGGCACCACCTGGCGTCGTAAGTAACTCTCTATTGCCGGATGGCGTCTAACGCCTTATCCGGCCTACGATGTAATGATCGGTAGGCCTGATAAGCTTAGCGCCATCAGGCACTATTAATGACGTCTATACCACCACAGCACACCCATCATCATCACTCCCGGTAGCCACACCCATAATAATTCCGAAATAATCACCTGGTGCCCGTAAGGGGTCGCGTAGCGTGATAGCGCAAACGGGGCGACTTTAATCACCTGCCACGGCGCGAAGAAGCGTTCATCCGACCACGGCCACAGCCAGCCAACGCCTTTGCCGCCGGTGGTGACCGAATCCAACAGACTGTGCGACAGCAGTGATACCGTCAGGAATAGCCAGCAGCGAATCAATCCCGCCTTAAACCATCGTCGGCCAATCACTACGCAAAACAGCGGCACGACAAAAGCAAACAGCAGGGAGTGGGTAAAACCACGGTGACCAAACACGTTGCCGTAGGCGACGCCAAGTTTAAAAGACAGTACGTCGGCGTCCGGCAGCATAGCCAGAATGACGCCTGTAAACAGTAATCGCGGGGGGATGACTTTAAGTCCGAGACCTAACCCTAAACAGAGCGGAACGGCTGCGTGCGTGACGATAGTTGGCATGATGATCGCTTCATGTGGAAAAACAACATGCTAACAGTTCACTGTGAAGCGGCGGTGAAGTCATTATCTGAAAAAGAGAGGGGAGGTGGCCGGACAAGGAATGACCTTATCCGGCACCGGGATCACTCTACGACGTTAATGCTGTGGCCTTCAAAGCTGACGGTCTGACCGGCAACGATTTTGCAGCGTTTACGCGTTTCAACAGCGCCATCGACCTTCACTAACCCTTCGCCAATAGCAATTTTTGCCTGAGCACCGCTTTCGCTCCAGCCTTCCAGCTTCAGCAAATCGCAGAGTTCAACGTGTGGGTGTTTACCCAGTGAAAATGTGGCCATTTTAAACGTCCTTTACATCATGATATTCAACACACGCCTGCAGCGTGTTTTCGATAAGTGTGGCGACCGTCATTGGGCCTACGCCGCCGGGTACCGGCGTGATATATGACGCGCGTGCGGCAGCATCTTCAAAGACCACATCGCCAACAACTTTACCATTCTCCAGACGGTTGATGCCGACATCAATCACAATCGCACCTTCTTTGATCCACTCGCCGGGTATAAAGCCAGGTTTGCCGACGGCAACAATCAGCAGGTCAGCATGTTCAACATGGCGGCGCAGATCTTTGGTGAACCGGTGGGTGACGGTGGTGGTGCAGCCTGCCAGCAGCAGCTCCATGCTCATCGGGCGACCAACAATATTCGACGCGCCAATGACGACCGCATTCAGACCGTAGGTGTCGATGTTGTAACGTTCAAGCAGGGTTACAATGCCGCGTGGGGTACACGGACGTAGGCGTGGCGCACGCTGGCACAGGCGACCGACGTTATACGGGTGGAAACCGTCAACGTCTTTATCCGGCGCAATACGCTCCAGCACTTTAACGTTGTCGATACCCGCAGGTAACGGCAGCTGTACCAGGATACCGTCGATGGTGGTATCTGCATTGAGCGTATCGATCAGCTCAAGAAGCTCCGCTTCGCTGGTGGTTTCAGGCAGGTCATAGGAGCGGGAGACAAACCCCACCTCGTCACAGGCTTTGCGTTTACTCGCAACATAAATCTGCGAAGCCGGGTTGCTACCTACCAGCACAACAGCCAGGCCTGGGGCGCGTAATCCAGCCGCTAAACGCGCCTGAACTTTTTGAGCAACCTCAGAGCGCACCTGCTGCGCAATCGTTTTACCGTCAATAATCTTTGCTGCCATCAGAGAGAGGATTCCGTCTGTTACGTTAAACCGAAGGGGATGCCGCTATTTTGTCAGAAGCGGGACGTGCTGTCAGTTTTCGTTTGCGTTTTTACGTGCGATAGGAGGCGTTACTGTCGGCGAAAGGGGTCAGGTCAGAGGCTAAAGCCTTACGGGTAATTAATGAGCATGCTAATTAAAGTTAACGTGAATGAAACAATTCATCACCCTGGTCTTTTCATGGGTAATATGTCGCAAACCAGTCTGTTACGCTTAATTTTGGGTGATTTTACCTCATTTTCACCCAGATTTTTCCTGGGGCCTATTAAGAATTAGCCAGGGCCATTAAAAGGAATTGCAGGTATTTTTCATTAATTGAAATGTTTAATTTATCGCTGTGACGAATAGTCATATTCGCGAAGATAAATTAGTGAATCAAATACTCAGGAGAGTTGGGGTAAACGGTTAGCTAATTCTCTTGCGAGATATATCTTTACAGGATGCAGAGATAATTAGCCTGACATTTAATGTCGATAATGAGTCAAACGGATCCCGCAGGACGCCGGAGCCGGATGTGTGTAATTCAAGGGAAATCCATGAAACGTAAATTAATGACCTCTTCTGTTATTGCCAGCCTGATGTTAGTCGCAGGTGCGGCGGTTGCGGCCGATCCGGTAAGCGTTAGCGGCGGAACTGTGCATTTTGAAGGTGAACTGGTCAATGCAGCCTGTGCAGTCAGTACTCAGTCATCCGATCAGGTTGTCACCTTAGGCCAGTATCGTACTGCAAGTTTTGCCGCAGTGGGTGATACGACGGCACAAATTCCGTTCTCTATCGTCCTGAACGACTGTGACCCGAAAGTTGCCGCAACCGCAGCCGTTGCTTTCTCTGGTCAGTCTGATATTACCAATAACAACCTGCTGGCCGTCACTTCTGCAGACAACGGTACTACTGCCAGCGGCGTCGGGATTGAAATTCTGGACAATACGTCCACCGCGCTGAAGCCGGATGGAGCCACCTTCTCTACCGCTCAGGCGCTGGTTGAAGGGACCAACACCCTGCGTTTCTCTGCGCGTTATAAAGCCACTGCTGCAAGCGCAACGCCGGGTCAGGCAAATGCTGACGCGACGTTCATCATGAAGTACGAATAAGCCGTTTTGATTTGCGCAAGGATGCAGTACGCCTCATTGGATGAGGCAATATCCGGGGATGATGAAGGATGCGGCAGATGATAGGGAAAGGCGTGGCGCTGGCGGGAATGCTGTGCGTAATGCCCGTGTTTGCACATACGGTAATACTGGAAAGTGGCCGCGTCCACCTACGCGGGCAACTGGTCAACGGAGCCTGTACGGTCGCCACTGACAGTCAGAATATGCGGGTGCAAATGGGGCAATATCGCACCAATGCTTTCTCCGGGACGGGAAGCTTTGCCTCTACCAGCGTACCGTTTTCACTGCGTTTAACCTCGTGCAGTTCTGATGTCTACGACCATGTTGGGATTGCGTTTGCGGGCGTGACGCCAGCGGAAGATCCGCAGGTTTTCCTTGCCAGCGGCGATGCTTCTGCGGCTTCGGGGATCGGTCTGGCGTTATTTGACGAGCGCCAACGGCAAATTATTCCAAATGCGCTGCCGCTTCATTATGCGCCGATTATAACGCAAGAGATGACGTTTCATTTCACTGCTCGTTATCGGGCTGTCTCGGAAAATATAACGCCGGGAATGCTTCGTTCAGACGTGTGGTTTACGTTGGTTTATCCCTGATTTATTTCCCAACGATAATCGCATCAAAGGTATTTGTAGCTATGTCTAATTATCTGAAATCAGGTTTTATCCTTTTACTGGCCTTATTTTCTGCTGCCAGTGTTCAGGCTGCCGGCGGTATTGCATTAGGCGCCACTCGCGTTATTTATCCGGCTGATGCCAAACAAACATCCCTATCTATCAGCAATAGCGATACCAAAGAGCGTTACCTGGTAAATTCCTGGATTGAGAATAGCGCAGGCGTTAAAGAAAAATCATTTGTGGTTACGCCTCCACTGTTTGTCAGCGAGCCCAAAAGCGAAAATACGCTGCGTATCATCTATGCCGGCGAACCGCTGCCCAAAGATCGTGAGTCTCTGTTCTGGATGAATGTGAAAGCCATTCCGTCAGTCAATAAAAACAGCCTTGAGGGCAAAAACGTTCTGCAACTGGCGATTCTGTCACGTATCAAACTTTTCGTCCGTCCGAATAATTTGCCGCAAATCCCGGAAGATGCGCCTGGGATGCTGACGTTTTCCCGTTCCGGTAACCACCTGAAAATCAATAATCCGTCAGCGTATTACGTCACATTGGTCAATCTCAATGTGGGGAAAACAAAGGTCGATAACGTGATGGTTGCGCCGAAAAGCGATGCGCAGATCCAACTACCAACGGGCGTTCAGGGCAACGTCACGTTCCAGACGGTCAATGATTATGGCGCTGTGACTCCGGCCAAAACGGTTAGCGTGCGTTGAGATAACGATGAATAAGACAACGTATTTTCCTGGCCTGTTACCGGGGGTTACGCCACCGCTGGCAGGGGTGGCGTTGTCCACGCTGGTGGCGCTCTTTCCCTCTTTAAGCCATGGGGAAAGCTATTTTAATCCGGCCTTTTTATCTGCGGATACGGCAACCGTGGCGGATTTATCACGCTTTGAAAAAGGCAATCACCAGCCTGAAGGCGTTTATCGCGTGGATATCTGGCGCAACGATGAGTTTGTGGCCACTCAGGATATTCGTTTTGCGACCAGTGCGGGAAAAGCCGGGGAGAAGTCTGGTGGGCTGATGCCGTGTTTTGGACTCGACTGGGTGAAACGCCTTGGCGTCAATATCGCCGCGTTTCCGGCACTCAGTAAGGACCCGAACGATACCTGCATCAATCTGCCTGAAGCGATTCCAGGCAGCGAGATTGCATTTGATTTTTCTACCTTGCGCCTCAACGTCAGCCTGCCGCAAGCGTCGATGTTAAACAGCGCGCGTGGCTATATCCCACCTGAAGAGTGGGATGAAGGGATCCCAGCTGCGCTGGTTAACTACAGTTTTACCGGCAGTCGCGGCAGTGATGCGGACAGCTATTTCCTGAGTATGCTCAGTGGTCTGAACTATGGCCCATGGCGGTTGAGAAATAACGGCGCGTGGAGCTATTCCAAGGGCGATGGATACCATTCACAAAGCTGGAAAAACATCGGTACATGGCTTCAGCGCGCGATTATCCCGCTGAAAGGCGAACTGGTGATGGGCGACAGCAACACCGGCAACGACGTTTTTGACAGCGTCGGGTTTCGCGGTGCGCGGCTCTATTCCTCAGACAGTATGTATCCTGACAGCTTACAAGGCTATGCGCCTACCGTTCGCGGCATTGCGCGTACCGCAGCGAAACTGACCATTCGTCAGAATGGCTATGTGATTTATCAAAGCTATGTTTCACCCGGCGCGTTCTCGATAACCGATCTCAACCCGACGTCATCCAGCGGTGACCTTGAGGTCACTGTGGATGAGAAAGACGGCAGTCAGCAACGCTATACGGTGCCGTACTCAACGGTTCCCTTATTACAGCGAGAAGGGCGTTTCAAGTATGACGTGGTCGCCGGGGATTTTCGCAGCGGCAATAGCCAGCAATCCTCACCGTTCTTTTTCCAGGGAACATTAATTGCCGGGTTACCAGAAGGCTACACCGCATATGGTGGTACGCAGTTGGCTTCACGCTACACCGCGATGGTTTTAGGCACTGGTCGAAATCTCGGGGACTGGGGGGCGGTTTCTGTCGATCTTACCCACGCGCGTAGCCAACTGGCGGATGACAGTACGCACCAGGGGCAGTCTTTGCGTTTCCTGTATGCGAAATCGTTGAACAATTTTGGCACTAACTTCCAGCTGTTGGGGTATCGCTACTCAACGCGTGGCTTCTATACCCTCGATGACGTCGCGTACCGCAGTATGGAAGGCTATGAGTACGAATACGACAGTGAGGGCAATCGCCACGACGTGCCCAATGTGAAGAGCTACCACAACCTGAGCTACAGCAAAAAAGGTCGTTTCCAGATAAACATTTCGCAGAATCTGGGGGATTACGGATCGCTGTATGTCTCGGGTAGTCAGCAAACGTACTGGAATACCTCAGATACCAATACCTGGTACCAGGTAGGCTATGCCAGTGGCTGGCAGGGGATTAGCTATTCACTCTCCTGGTCGTGGAATGAATCGGTTGGCATCTCCGACACCGACCGTATTCTGGCGTTCAATATGTCAGTCCCGTTCAGCCTGCTGAGCGGGCGGCGCTACTCGCGTGACAACGCCCTCGATCGCACCTACGCCACCTTTAATGCCAACCGCAATAGCAACGGACAAAATAGTTGGCAGAGCGGAGTCGGCGGTACGCTGCTGGATGGACGCAACCTGAGCTACAGCGTGAATCAAGGGCACAGTAGCTCCAATGGCTATAGCGGAAACGCCAGCGCCAACTGGCAGGCGACCTATGGCACGCTGGGCGTGGGATACAACTATGACCGCGACCAGCATGACTACAACTGGCAACTCTCCGGCGGCGTGGTGGGTCACGCGGACGGCATTACGCTCAGTCAGCCTCTGGGCGATACCAACGTGCTGATTAAAGCACCTGGTGCGCAGGGGGTGCGGATAGAAAACCAGACCGGCGTTCAAACCGACTGGCGTGGATACGCGGTGATGCCGTATGCCACCGTCTATCGCTATAACCGCGTCGCGTTAGACACCAATTCCATGAACAACAATACCGATGTGGAAAATAACGTCAGCAGCGTAGTCCCAACGCAAGGGGCGTTGGTGCGGGCGGCGTTTGATACGCGAATCGGCGTGCGGGCACTGATTACCACGAAATATGCCGGTAAACCCGTGCCGTTTGGTTCCGTTGTGCGGGAGAACACCAGCGGCGTGACCAGTATGGTGGGTGAAGACGGGCAAATTTATCTCAGTGGTCTGCCGCTAAAAGGCGAGTTGCTGATCCAATGGGGAGAAGGCGCAAAAGCTCGCTGCACGGCGCGCTATGCCTTGCCTGAAGAGAGCCTGAAACAGGCGGTGACGATCACGAACGTGACGTGCGAATCCCCAACGGCACGACAGGAATAATACGATGAAACGACAAACGGGTTTGTTACTGGGAAGTGCTTTACTGCTGATGGCCCATTCGTCCTGGGCGACGGTCTGCCAAAACTCGAATGGCACACCAACGGATGTTTTTTACGATCTGTCGAACGTGTTTAACAGCAGCAACAACCAGCCGGGTCAGGTCGTGACGTTACCGGAAAAATCGGGCTGGGTTGGCGTTAATGCCACCTGTCCGGCTGGGACAACGGTAAATTACACCTATAGAAGCTATGTGACTGAACTGCCGGTTCAAAGTACCGAGGGTGGATTTCAGTACCTGAAGCTCAATGACTACCTGCTGGGGGCCATGAGCATCACCGACAGCTACGCCGGGTTGTTTTATCCTCCGCGTAATTATATCCGCATGGGGACTCACCCTAACGTATCTAAGCAGCAGCCTTTTGGCGTAATGGATTCAAAGCTGGTGTTTAAACTCAAAGTGATCCGCCCGTTTATTAACATGGTGCCGATCCCCCGGCAGACGATGTTCAGCGTTTATGTCACGACCAGTACCGGAGATGCGTTAAGCACGCCGGTTTACACCATCAGCTACAGCGGCAAGGTGGAGGTTCCACAAAACTGTGAGGTGAACGCCGGACAGATTGTCGAATTTGATTTTGGTGATATTGGCGCATCGCTGTTTAGCAAGGCGGGGGCGGGAAACCGGCCAGAAGGCATTAATCCGCAGACCAAAACGGTGGCGATAAAATGCACCAACGTCGCCGCACAGGCCTACTTAACCATGCGTGTAGAGGCCGAGAAAGCCACCGGGCAAATGATGGTTTCTGATAACTCAGATTTAGGATTTATTGTCGCCGACGGCAATGGCAGACCGCTGACGCCTAATAATCTGTCCAGCACGATTCCGTTTCAACTGGACGACAACGCCGCGGCAAGCGTGGGCATTCGGGCATGGCCGGTCAGCGTGACGGGCAATAAGCCCACCGAAGGACCCTTTACAGCCCGTGGCTATCTGCGAGTGGATTATGACTAACAAGCAAACGCCCGCCGCAGGGACACTCCTGGCAATGGTGTCTCTGCTGACATTCAGTTCGTTGTGCCATGCCGCTTCGTCGCTGGGAGAAATCAATATTGAACTGCGCGGTAACGTGGTGGACTTTACCTGTGCGGTAATTGCCAGCGACAGCAACAAGTCTGTGGAGCTAGGCACCTGGCCGACAAAGCAGCTTCAGACCAGTGGAGAGACCACGCAACCTGTCGCGTTTACGCTGAAGCTGGAAGGCTGCCCGCCTGGATCCGCTTCGATAACGTTTTCCGGAACACCGGCCCCAGGCACGACGTTGCTGGCGCTTGATGACGCGGTGATGGCGCAAAAGGTGGCGATCGAATTGCATGACAGCGATCGCACGCGATTGCCGCTCGAACAGGCCAGCCAGACCGTGGGGATTGATGAGAACGGCAATGCCACGCTGACCTTTTTCGCCAACTATATCGCGTTAGCAGACGGGGTTCAGCCTGGTCTCGCCAGGGCTGATGCCACGTTTATGATTAACTATAACTAATCAATGCGCTGACAAAACACTCCCGAACGACATCTCGCCGGGAGTGTTATTACATTAATTCATGCATTTTTGCGTAATCAATCAGCTCCACTATGGTGTGTAATCCGAGCTTGGAGTAGATATTCGCCTTGTGAGCGCTAATCGTTTTATTGCTGAGTAACAACTGCTCAGCAATTTCCTTATTGGACAGCCCGTTTGCCAGATAACGCAAAACGGTAACCTCGCGGTTAGAGAGCGGCATGTCATTCAAGACGCCTTTCTGTGCATTTATATTGTTAATGAAATTAAGGGTATCCGAAGGGAAAAAAGAATATCCCGATAAAATCATTTTTACCGCATTGTAGATATCATTGAGATCCTTTCGTTTACTGACAAAACCATTTGCACCGGCCCTGATAGCACGCCCGGCATAAAATGACTCAGATTTTGAGGACAGAAACAGTACCCGAGTTTTCTCCTGCAATGACTTTATTCTTTTGAGTAATGTAAACCCATCAGAGCCAGGTAGTTCAATATCCAGAATGACAAGATCGACCGGGTGCGTGCGCAGGTGTTCTATTGCCGTACGGCTGTCATCGGTTTTCAGCACTACTTGAATATTACTGTTTTTCTCAAGTAGTACTTCTATCGACATTCTGACAATAGGGTGTTCGTCCATAATGATAACGGATGCTGGTTTCATTGTTGTATGCCTCAAACTGTTTGCGTATCTTGCGAATTTGATAAAACATCAGGCGTTATAATATTGTCAAATAGCCAAGAATTGTTCTGAGGGAGAGCCGAATAAATATTATTTCATCCTTGCTTATTCGGTTGTTCTTCTGCAGAACAATGAATTTGTGGAAAATCCATTTCACACCGGGAAAACTAACAATTAATCAGGAAACTGTGGGGATTATACCTGCTCTGTTCTTTCGGAAAAGACTTACAACATCCCGGTTGTTAATGTCAGTTAGGATGTTCTGAAAGATCCAGGTGTCTTAATGGCTATTGGCATTATTTATCTGCAGTTCGAATTATGGCAGATTGAAAAATTTTTTTAAACAGTAAAAACGATATGATAAACTAATTGTTTAGGTTTTGTTAAGGCGGCATTAAGGTGGTTTTATATTGAAATGCACAGAATCTGTAAGGTTTACTGTGACAGTCGCACCAGACATAATACCAGGAATAGTTGTAAATATTAAATTTTTGTAAAAATTAGATCTGTTTTCTTATTCAAGAATAAGTAATTTCTTAAAAAATCTTATGGGACAGGAGGTTATGGTGTTAATTAAAATGAGGAGAGGTAACGTTGAGGCGATGTATCAGATGTAAGAAGCGTTGCCTGCTGGGCAATCCCAGGCGCGTAATCAACTTGTTCAGACGATAGATGATGCGGTGGTAGGGGAGAGTCTGTAACAATGCAATCTTTTTTAATGAGTTACCTTGTAAAAGTAAGGCAATCATCTCCCAATCGAGCTGGTTTATGCGCCTGGAATGAATATAGTTTAGAGCCGGATATAATAAGGCGTGACGCATCTCCGGGAGGCGTAAATTGCGTGACAAGATATAAAATGGACCAGACAGTGAAATAAAAGAGGTAAGGTCTTCATCGCGATTCGATAGCATTATGAAGATTTGAATGTCATTACGCTTCTTAATTAATTGACGCAGACCTTCAAGTATATCGAAATAAGGAGTTGTTAAGCCTTCTATGTCAATCACTAACTGGCTAATTACCGGCTCTTGCATGCTGAGCAACGCCGATTCAACGCTCTGGAAGATCCCCGTGCGAGTGCCTGAAAATAAATGCCGGCTCAGCGCATAGGCCAGATAGTAGTCTGTCGTAATTATCGCCTGAGATATAGTGTCGTCCGGTAATGTGTATTCGAGTTTTTGCGCCAGATACTCGAGCCGGTCAAATACCTGTGAGGTACAGTGGGGATATTGCCAGGTACAGTTAGCGTTTCGTATACGGCGATAGCGGTCCCGGCGTTTTGCGCTGTGCATCCTTTTCCATTCCATTTCTGTTGCGTCAGGTCTGGATAAATTGCTGACTACAAACATCCCTGAACCAAACTTTTGCCAGCGCAAAGGTGAGTTTACTTGTGCCGTTGGGTTTCAGTGCTTCAACAATCATCAGACTGGCAATTGCGTATCCCATCAGAATAATCTGCCGGAAGTTTTCTGATGTCTTACTCAATGCCCAAAAGCTTGTTTTATCCAGTTCAGCCTCTCTCTGAGATTAGATAAAATATTACCGGGTATGTCTTTCTGTTACCCCGGAAATAGTATGGCTCGATAATTCTGGCAGCCTGAAGCCAGGTACAGTAGGAGCCGATACTTAATCGACGATGAGATATTTCTCAATAAAAATTAGGCAGAACTACTCCGACTAATTTTGTAGAAAGTTTAGATGCGCGCGGATGTATCTTAAGAATTGCTGATCGTTTTTCACATGCAGCTTTTTCATAATGCTGCGGCGGGTAGCTTTGGCCTGGAGATCGCTTACCGAGAGCAGGTGGGCCGTTTCGGCTAAGGTATACCCACTGGCGAGAAACATTAAGAACTGACGTTCTTCTATAGAAAAGTTACGAGTGGTGCAGTAATGGCAGATAGTTGCGGGCACGCTATTGCGCAGCGCGCGTTTTTGCAGGATGAGAACCAGTTTTTTGGTTATCTCGTCTACGTCATCTTCCCGATAAATCAGTGGCAGCATGTACAAGCAGGGCCGGAACATCAGCTTATCTTTATCGTTTTTGCTACAGATGACCACCCGGTGTTGGCGCCTGGTGTGGACAGGAACCTGGTAGCAATCGGCGCTGAGCCAATCTTCATCCAGGGAGATAAACGCGATGTCAGCGCGATCGATATCTTCGACGGGTAAAAAGCAAATCTCCTGGTGCCATTGATTTGCCAGATGGGAGATGATGATTTTCAGTCCATGTTCGAAGTGACTGTTTTCTTCCTTGATGGCGATACTTAACATTAAAGAGTTCCTGAACCACGGGAGAGGGGATAAAGGAATGTTAAGCAAAATCATAAATATTCTAAATACATGTATCCCTAAATCTGACGTTTTGCGGGCTGAGTTGTTACCAGGTGATTTCCTGGATACCCTTGAACGAGCAGAAAAAATCAACATTCGTACACTTCGCCAGCAACCGAAACAAAAGGCATTGACTCAGCAAGCGCTGACCGTATAATTCACGCGTTTCATCTGCATGAAGTAATCACTTCGCAATGCGCCCTTAGCTCAGTTGGATAGAGCAACGGCCTTCTAAGCCGTAGGTCGTAGGTTCGAATCCTACAGGGCGTACCATCTAAACATCACTTCAGATGTCCAGCTTCAGCGAATTGCGATGATTTTTCCTTTTCCAACCACGTTTCCACTTCCTTAAGACTGAGTTGTACCTCCTCCCTGAGTGAAAAATCAGCTAACGGCTGTTGTTCAAGTGCGGCACAAACGCTGCTGGCAGAACGCATTCCCATGCTGGCGCAACTGCTTTTTAGCTGATGCGCCAGACGTTTTATCTTCTCGCGATCGTGTGCTGCGCGCGCATTATCAATCTCATCTAATACAGGAAGGGTATGTTGCTTAAAGAGCGCTAACCATTCGTGTACCTTTTGCCATCCCATTAGCTGAATATCTCCGGCTAATTGCTGGGTATCTAACCGTTTGTTGTCATTTTCTGATGCAACCGGGAGAGGCGCGTAACCGTGCAAATAATGCATAATTAACCGACTGAGTTCATCCCGGGGAACCGGTTTTTGAATAACGCCGAGAAACAGGGTACTGGTTCTTTGGTTTAGCGTTTCGTCGATGACGTGCGCGCTAAAGCCTATCAGATTTAGCATTGGGTATGCGCGGGTTAACTGCTGCGCCAGCGTGATGCCGTCGATATCCGGAAGATCGAAATCAACCAGGGCGGCATCATAATGGGCGTCTTGCTGCAGTATGGTTAGTGCCGCAGCGGCATTGTCAGCAGCGGTAACCTGTGCGCCATTGAGGGTGAGCATTTCTGTGCTGATGCGCTGCGTGAGAGGGTTATCCTCGATAAGCAGTATGCGTAAACCCTGTAATGATATCGCTCGTGGAACGGATTTCGCTACCGGCATCGCGCCAGCCCGTAATGGCAGACGCAAACGAAAGCAGCTTCCTACCCCTGGTGTGCTGGTGACGCTGAGTTCTCCCTGCATCGCCTGCGCGAGGCTGGCGCTGATGGTGAGTCCAAGCCCGGTTCCCCCACGTTTACCGCTTACCTGAACAAACGGCTGAAAAATGTCGCCCTGACGGGCAGGATCAATCCCGCATCCCGTGTCCTCAACCTCAATGTACCAATCCTGGCCTTCACTCCGACTACGCAGGATGATGTGCCCCCGATCGGTAAAGCGCAGTGCGTTGTTTAATAAGTTAGTTATGATTTGCCGGATGCGGCGCGGATCGCCGCGTAAGGAGTCGGGTACGTCGTCGGCAAAATCCATAATCAATGCGACCGGGCGACCCGCAACGCGACTGTGCATGAGCTGAAGCGTACTTTCCAGCAATGGCCTGGGCTCAAAGGGTTCATCACCGATGGCCACATTTTTTCCGCCCGCTTCGATGGCGGAATAGTCAAGAATATCGTTGAGGATGGTCAGCAGAGACTCGCCAGAGTCGGTGATTGCGCGCAGATTCTCCTGATGCTGCGCCAGTGCGGGATTGTCTGAGAGCAACTGCGCAGTGCCGAGGATTCCGTATAGCGGGGTGCGTATTTCATGGCTCATGGCGGCAAGAAACGCCGATTTTGCCTGGTTAGCTTTTTCGGCTTCCGCACGCGCCAGCCGATGTTCAGACACCATCGACCGCAGCTCGGCGGTGCGTGCTTTAACCTGAGCGGCCAAATGTTCGCGGTGGCTATTCAGGGCGTGAACGCTGGCGCGAAAGGCATCCATCAACCGCCCAATGGTGTCCAGTTCGCGAACGCCTGCGGTTTCCGGAAATGGGGAGTCGATATCACCTTCAAGCAGACGCTGTAACGCCTGGGTTTGCTGCGCCAACGGACGCGTGACCGAGCGGTAAACCACGCGCCAAAGAATGAGAATTAACAAGCACAATGATACCGCACCTAACAGCAGCAGCAGCGTTTGCCCGCGCTGGCTGGCCTGTTTGAGATGCGCCAGCCCGGTCTGATTGCGTTGGCCGATGATTTCCACCAACTGACTGACTTGGCTACTGAAACGGGTAAATTGCTCGATATTGTTTTGCGATAAGATCTGTAAGCGGGTAGTAATGTCATTGTCCTGACGATACAGGGCCAGCAGATCGACATAACGGCTAATTGAATTTATTGCGTCGGCAACCTGAGCGCGTACCACCGGATCTTCAATGCGTATTTGTCGGCGGTGAAGCACTCTGACGGCGGCATTCAGCTGGTTTTCCAGCGCCGCCAGGTTATTCTGCGCCTGGTTATTCCCCAGATTCATCACCATTTGCTGCACGCGTAGCGCGCTCAGGCGCAGCTCATTCATCTGGTTATAATATTCCAGATCAATATCGATAAGCCTGTCGAGAGCGTGTTCAGCCGCCTGCCCCTGATGGCTTTCAATTAAATCATAAATGCTTGCCTGCGTAGCGCCCGCCGAGGTGGCGGCATTACTGGCCTGCCCGCGCGCCATTTCGGCAACGTTGGCGGTAGCCTCAACAAGTTGTTGGCTGAGTTGTTGCTGTTGCTCGCGCAGTTTCAGCCGTTCGCCAACCATTTCCCCCTGATGGCTTAACGACTGGGCGATCTCTTTTTCCTGTTGTTCAATGGCCGAAGTATCAAAGCCCTGTTCGCGAAGAGTTTTCAGTAATGCGGTTATTTTCAGACTTTGGGCGGTTAACATACGCCCCTGAGCCAGCCACATATTTTCATTATCTGCGGTGGTCAGATTCTGCGCGGAAAACAGTTCCCAGGCGCTGGCTTCGCTGAGCTGGCGCGCCATGTCCATGGTCGGGATCAGCGCCTGGGTATTGGCCTGCTCAACCTGGCTGACAAAACGCAGGTTATACCAGCCTACCAGCGTACTCATGAGGGTCAGCGCCGCCATCAGCGCAAAGCCTATCCACAGTCGTTTGGTCAGAGATAAATTCACTGTCTGGTCGCCACAGATTAAAAAGGTTGAGTCGAAAAGAGGAAAGCAACTAGGATAAAGCCTTATCAATGATGAGGCTATCATGCGCGTATTGGTTTTCCTGCTTATCACGCTTTTTCCCGGTCTGGGTCACGCGACCGTGCCCGCACTACTGCGCTGGCAGGATAGCCAGCAGGCTGTCCCGGCGCCGCAAACGGACGTTACTGCAAACAAAATCTGGAAACTGTGCGCGCTGTATCCCAGCCTGAAGGATTCTTACTGGCTTTCCGTAAATTACGGCATGCTTGAGGCGGCGAAAAAATACGGAGTGAGCCTGAAGGTGCTTGAAGCGGGAGGGTATCGTCAGTTAAACATGCAAAAATCTCAAATCGCTCAGTGCCAGCAATGGGGCGCGGATGCCATTTTGTTAGGCAGCAGCACGACGACTTTTCCAGATTTGCAGACCCAGGTTGGATCGCTGCCTGTTATTGAGGTGGTGAATGCGATCCATGACGCGACGGTAAAGGCGCGGGTTGGGGTTCCGTGGTTTCAGATGGGGTATCAGCCAGGCCGCTATCTGGTTAAGTGGAGCGGCGGTAAACCGCTAAAGGTCTTATTATTGCCCGGGCCTGACGACGCCGGAGGCAGTCGTGAGATGGTGGAAGGATTCCGCCAGGCGATTGCCGGCAGTCAGGTGCACATTGTGGATGTGGCGTTAGGGGATAATGATATTGAAGTTCAGCGCAACCTGTTGCAGGAGATGCTTGAGCGTCACCCGGATGTTGACGTAGTGGCCGGTACGGCAATTGCTGCGGAAGCCGCCATGGGGGAGACGCGGAATCAGGGCACGCCGCTAACCGTAGTCTCTTTTTATCTGTCGCACCAGGTGTATCGCGGGCTTAAACGCGAAAGAATCATAATGGCTGCCAGCGATCAGATGGTCTGGCAAGGTGAACTGGCGATTCAGCAGGCTATCAGGGTATTACAAGGGCAACCGGTGTCGGAAAATATCAGTCCACCGATCCTGGTGCTCACCCCGAAAAATGCCGACAGCCAGCATGTTAAGTGCTCGCTGTCACCCGGCGGATTCCGTCCTGTTTATCTGTATCAGTACACATCAGCCGCTAAAAAATAGCCTTCCCCATGCTGCGTCACCAGTAAATCCGCTCGTAGCTTGTGGCGTAAACGGCGGATCAGCACATCTACGGTGCGTAAGTCTGGATTGTCCACCCGTCGTGCCGAAAGCATGCGCAGTAAACGTTCGCGGCTGAGAATCTCCCCCGGATTGGTGACAAAAGCGACCAGCATTTCATATTCGGCGCGGGTGAGTTTGATCGCCTCTTCACCCAGTTCCAGGGTATGACGAGAGACATTCAGACAATACCCGGCAAACTGATAGCAGTTGTCTTTGGCCTCCGGCTGCGCCTGACGGGCAAGGTCGATCCGCCAGAGCAAGTTTTTCACCCGTACCACCAGTTCACGTAGCTCCAGCGGCTTGGTGACATAATCATCAGCGCCCATTTCCAGGCCAACGATACGGTCAATTTGGTCACTACGGCCCGTTACCAGAATGATCCCTACCGTTGAACGTTCTCGCAGGGCACGGGTCAGCATTAAGCCATTTTCATCCGGGAGGTTAATATCCAACAGAATAAGATCCACAGGGTGCTGCGACAGGATTTCACGCAGGCCGGCTCCGCTGGCGGTGACAGAGACATGATAACCTTCCTGTTCAAAATAAGCCTGTAACCGTGCCTGGG
This sequence comes from Citrobacter sp. Ce129, assembly GCF_030334545.1. Lineage (NCBI taxonomy): Bacteria > Pseudomonadati > Pseudomonadota > Gammaproteobacteria > Enterobacterales > Enterobacteriaceae > Citrobacter > Citrobacter sp. Ce129. Next base: position 379,550 of record NZ_JAOWDS010000051.1, on the reverse strand, counting down.
TCACGGGTTCATCTTCAACAATTACAATGTGATGCGGCATCCTGGTTGCTGTCTCTTTCTGTTCATATCTGTTCACATTGTGCCGTAAGCCATTCATCCTGACCAGTGTTGCTGTTCACATTTGAGAAATAAGATCCTCTGTAACTAAACCATATAATTACAGGGGCTATTATGCGGAAACTTTGGAGGGCGCTACTCAGACCGAGCGCACGTTGGTCAGTGTTGGCGCTGGTCGTCATCGGGATTGTGGTCGGTATCGCGCTGATCGTTTTGCCGCACGTTGGCATCAAATTAACCAGCTCTACCGAGTTTTGCGTGAGCTGCCACAGCATGCAGCCGGTTTATGAAGAATATAAACAGTCCGCGCATTTTCAGAATGCCTCTGGAGTGCGCGCAGAATGCCATGACTGTCACATTCCTTCAGATATTCCGGGCATGGTGAAGCGTAAGCTGGAAGCAAGCAACGATATTTATCAGACCTTTGTTGCCCACTCTATAGATACGCCTGAAAAATTCGAGGCCAAACGCGCCGAGCTGGCGGAGCGAGAATGGACACGGATGAAAGAGAACAACTCTGCTACCTGCCGCTCCTGTCATAACTATGATGCGATGGATCATGCTAAGCAGCATCCTGAAGCCGCACGCCAGATGAAGATTGCGGCCAAGGACAACCAATCCTGTATCGACTGCCATAAAGGTATCGCGCACCAGCTTCCCGATATGAGCAGTGGTTTCCGCAAACAGTTTGACGAGTTACGCGCCAGGGCGAACGACGATGGCGATACGCTCTACTCTCTGGACATCAAGCCTATTTATGCCGCTAAGGGTGATAAAGAACCTGCTGGCTCACTGCTACCCGCCTCTGAAGTAAAAGTGTTAAAGCGTGATGGCGATTGGCTGCAAATTGAAATTGTGGGCTGGACCGAGAGTAACGGACGCCAGCGCGTGTTGGCGCAACTGCCAGGCAAGCGCATTTTTGTGGCCTCCATTCGTGGTGACATCCAGCAGCACGTGAAAAACCTGGAGCAAACTACCGTCGCGGAAACGAATACGCAGTGGAGCAAGCTGCAGGCCACCGCCTGGATGCAAAAGGGCGATATGGTCAACGACATCAAACCTATCTGGGCCTATGCCGACTCGCTCTATAACGGAACCTGTAACCAATGCCACGGCGCGCCAGAGAAAGAACACTTTGACGCTAACGGCTGGATTGGCACGTTGAACGGCATGATTGGATTTACCAGTCTGGATAAACGTGAAGAACGTACCTTGCTGAAATATTTGCAGATGAATGCCTCTGACACTACGGATAAGCCGCATGGCGATAAGGGAGAAAGCAATGAAAAATAACGATCTCTTTCAGGCATCTCGCCGACGTTTTCTACTGCAGTTGGGCGGTTTGACCGTAGCCGGTATGTTGGGACCTTCTCTGCTTACGCCCCGTAGCGCCAATGCTGCAGAGGTGCAGGGGGCTGGCGTCAAAGAGGGGATCCTGACCGGTTCTCACTGGGGGGCAATCCGTGCCACTGTTGTTGATGGCCGTTTTATTGAGGCCAAACCGTTTGAGCATGATAAATACCCGTCAAAAATGATCGCCGGACTGCCGGATCACGTACATGGCGGCACGCGTATTCGCTATCCCATGGTCCGCGTCGACTGGTTGCGTAAACGCCATCAGAGCGATACCACACAGCGTGGAGATAACCGCTTTGTGCGCGTTTCGTGGGATGAAGCGCTGGACTTCTTCTATCAGGAGCTGGAGCGCATTCAGAAGACCTATGGTCCGAGCGCGCTGCTGACGGCCAGCGGCTGGCAATCAACCGGCATGTTCCATAATGCTTCCGGGATGCTGGCGCGCGCCATTGCGCTGCATGGCAACAGCGTGGGTACCGGGGGCGACTATTCCACCGGTGCTGCTCAGGTGATCCTGCCGCGCGTGGTCGGGTCAATGGAGGTATATGAACAGCAGACTTCCTGGCCGCTGGTACTGAAAAATAGCAAAACGATTGTGCTGTGGGGTTCCGACCTGATTAAAAATCAGCAGGCGAACTGGTGGTGTCCGGATCATGATGTCTATGAATACTACGAGCAACTGAAGGACAAAGTGGCGCGCGGCGAGATCTCGGTTATCAGCGTTGATCCGGTCATCACCTCGACTCACGACTATCTGGGCCGCGACAAGGTTAAGCACATCGCCGTGAACCCGCAGGCTGATGTGCCGCTACAGCTGGCGCTGGCGCACACGCTCTTTACCGAGAAGCTCTACGATAAGCATTTTCTTGATAACTACTGCGTTGGGTTTGAGCAATTTCTGCCTTATTTGCTGGGCGAAAGTGACGGACAGCCTAAAGATGCGCAGTGGGCGGAAAAAATATGCGGGATTGATGCCGATACGATTCGTGAACTGGCGCGGCAGATGGCGGGCGGCAGAACGCAGATTATTGCCGGCTGGTGCGTGCAGCGTATGCAGCACGGGGAGCAGTGGGCATGGATGATTGTGGTGCTGGCCTCAATGCTTGGACAAATCGGCTTACCCGGCGGTGGGTTTGGCTTTGGCTGGCACTACAACGGCGCAGGCACCCCGGGGCGTAAAGGCGTTATCCTGAGCGGATTTTCTGGCTCCACTACCGTTGCGCCTGTACATGACAGCACCGATTTTAAGGGCTACAGCAGCACTATTCCGATCGCACGTTTTATCGATGCGATTCTGGAACCGGGCAAAAAAATTAACTGGAACGGAAAAACCGTCAAGCTGCCGCCGTTAAAGATGTGCGTTTTTGCCGGGACTAACCCTTTCCATCGTCACCAGCAGATCAACCGTATTATTGAAGGCTGGCGTAAGCTGGAAACCGTTATCGCCATCGATAATCAGTGGACGTCGACCTGTCGATTCGCCGATATCGTCTTGCCCGCAACGACCCAGTTTGAGCGTAACGATCTCGACCAGTATGGCAACCACTCTAACCGCGGCATTATCGCTATGAAACAGCTGGTGCAGCCGCAGTTTGAAGCGCGTAATGATTTCGATATTTTCCGCGATCTTTGCCGCCGCTTTAATCGTGAAGAAGCCTTCACCGAAGGGCTGGATGAGATGGGTTGGTTGAAACGGATCTGGCAGGAAGGTAGCCAGCAGGGGAAAGGGCGCGGGGTTCATCTCCCGGCTTTTGACGTTTTCTGGAATCAGCAGGAGTATGTTGAATTCGAACATCCACAGATGTTTGTTCGTCATCAGGCCTTCCGCGAAGATCCCGATCTTGAGCCGTTGGGTACGCCGAGTGGTTTGATCGAGATTTTCTCAAAAACGATTGCCGATATGCAGTATGACGACTGCCAGGGGCATCCGATGTGGTTTGAGAAAATCGAACGTTCCCACGGTGGGCCGGGGTCGCAGCGTTGGCCGCTGCATCTGCAATCGGTTCACCCGGATTTCCGTCTGCACTCGCAGCTTTGTGAATCTGAAGCGCTACGTAAACATTATGCGGTAAGTGGTAAAGAGCCGGTATTTATCAACCCGCAGGATGCCAGCGCAAGGGGGATTCGCAACGGTGATATTGTCCGTGTGTTTAACGCACGTGGACAAGTACTGGCCGGAGCGGTTGTCTCCGATCTTTACACTCCGGGCGTGGCGCGTATTCACGAAGGTGCCTGGTACGATCCTGACAACGGTGGAGAAACAGGGGCGCTGTGTAAATACGGCAATCCGAACGTGTTAACGTTAGATATCGGCACGTCTCAACTGGCGCAGGCAACCAGCGCCCATACTACGCTGGTGGATATTGAGAAATATACCGGCAAAGTGGATAACGTGACGGCGTTCAGCGGCCCGATAAAAATGGTGGCGCAGTGCGAATATGTCCCGGCAGAGAAGGTGACGTCATGATGAAACGCTCTTCCCTGACCACAGAACAGATGGCCTGCGTTTACGCCTGGCTGGCGCAGTTGTTTTCCCGGGAGCGTGACGACCAAAGCCTGGCGCTTTTACAGTCCAGCGAAATGGCTGAGTGGTTCGCGGTGCTAAAAGGTGAACCGTCGCTTGAGGCGGAAGTTCTTTTGCTGGAGGCGAAAATTGCTGCGCTTCAGGTGCGCGAAGACGCTACCCTGGAACTGGCGGCTGATTTTTGCAGCCTGTTTCTGATGTCGGACAAACATGCGGCGTTACCCTATGCGTCGGCTCATCTGGAAGGCGGGCAGAATTACGGGGTTATTAAACAATTGTTATCTGATGCGGGCATGCAGGTAAGCGATACGTTTAGCGAGTCAGCCGATCATCTGGCGATTTTTATCGAACTGTTAAGCCATCTGCATTTTTCTCTCGGAGAGTCCGGGCTTAGCCGCCAGCGTATTGATGCACTGCGCAGAGAAACGCTGGAGGGGCTGTTACGCTGGTTACCGACGTTCACCGCCAAATGCCGCCGCTATGATGACTTTGGTTTCTACGGCGCGCTGAGTCAGCTGTTGCTGGCGTTGGTCAGACTGGATAATCAGAACTGAGTGATGGCCTAAGCCACAAAAAACGGGAGCAAATTCGCTCCCATTTTAACCCTATCACCGCACAACCAGCACCGGGCATTTCGCGTGGCGTACGACGGCTGCCGCCGTTGACCCCAGCAGATATGTGCTAAAACCGGGCTTATGTGAGGCGATGACAATAAGCTCGGCGTCAACCGCTTCCGCCAGCTTGAGGATCTGGTCCTTCGGCGGGCCATAAACGACATGAGTCTGACTCCTGCCAGCAGGAATATTGAACTGCTTAATAATTTCTTCGAGTTTTTCGCTGGCCTTGGCCTGCAGACCACTTCTGTCCGGAAATTCGGTAGAGTAGGCCAGCCCCAGCGAGGCATAAAACGGAACGGTAGGAATAACGGCTAAAAAGTGGACCTTAGCGGTTTTGGCATGCGCCTGGACCTGGGGAACAACATGGCGGGTTAAATCGGTTTCAGAGATATCAATGGGCACCAGAATTGAGCGATACATATTCACTACCTCCTGTTTGTTTACCTCTACCCTGAGTGTAGCGAAAGCTGGCTCTGTATAATAAGTGACCAGATCAAGGTTACGTGCATAAATGCGCGTCAATGAAAGGCGTGTGTCGCAAGTCTGCTCATAAATATATATCTGAGCAACACTGCAAGACAGATATCTTCATTAATACGTGTAATCAAAAAACAGAAAAGGGTTCTTTTTTATGTGTTTTCATTATATATTTAATTATATAACGAGTGTCACCAAAGGGTTAATTTCAGCAGCTTTTAACATTTATCAAACTTTTATTCTGATGTTTATTAAATTAATAGTTAATCCAACCTTATACTTGGTTTAAAATTCTGATTTTAAACGAAATTCGATATTTACATTTCGTTCTCATTAATTATGCGAGCCCCTTCAAACTTACCCGCATGCTGATTCTCATTTCCCTCTGTGTTTGATGAATATCAATAAGTAGCCGCGTTAGGATAATTATTGTCTACCCATTAAAGAGTATTCGTCTTGTGGGAATAAAAGATGAGAAAAATAAATAAAACCATCCTCTGGACGATGCTGCTGTCCATTGTTCTTGGGGCTGTTATCGTTTTGGCAGGGCAATGGACCTTGCACAAAACGTCAAGCACGGAATTCTGTTTATCGTGCCATACAATGCAGGCCCCCTATGAGGAATATACCGGTTCGGTTCACTTTCAGAATCAGAAAGGGATTCGTGCAGAGTGCGCGGATTGTCATATCCCGCAAGGCGGACTGGATTATCTGGTGGCTAAACTGCGGGCCTCAAAAGATGTTTATCATCAGTTCATAACCAAAAAAATCGATACCCCGGAAAAATTTGAAGAACACCGTCTGGAGATGGCGCAAACCGTCTGGGCACAGCTCAAGGCGAGTGATTCTGCGACCTGCCGTAGCTGTCACAGCATGGACGCGATGGATCTTGCCGCACAAAGCGCAGATGCGCAGAAAATGCACAAAATGGGCATCGCGGAAAAGCAAACCTGTATTGATTGCCACAAAGGCGTCGCCCATTTCCCACCTGAAGTAAAAATGGATGACAGCGCGCTCAAAGGGCTTGAAGCACAGTCAGCCTCCACTCCTGCCTCGGCAACTGAGCTTTATGCCGTAAGCAACACCGCGCTTGGCGATTTGGGAACCGTTTACCCGGCAACAAAAATGCAAGTCCTGAAATCAACGGACAATACGCGACAGGTCGAGATTCGCGGGAGCCAGATGCAGGGAAGTGAACAGGTCATTTACTACGCGGCAGGACAGCGTTTGATTCTTGCCAGCCTGAGTGAAAAAGGTCAGCAGTCGCTGAAAATCCTCTCCGACTGGAAAAAAGATGATTACGGCAATGCGTGGCGAGATGTGGTACTGCAGGGTGAATGGAGCGGTTCCGCTCTCGCCAGCCGCGAACCCATGTGGGATTACGCACGCAAACTCGACAATGTGTATTGCGCGGGCTGCCATGCGCCAATTCCGGCGAATCATTTTACGCTCAACGCCTGGCCTTCAGTAGCGAAAGGGATGGGCGCTCGCACCAATATCAGTGAAACCGAACTGGATATCCTGAGCCGTTACTTCCAGTACAACGCTAAAGACATGAACAAATAAGCGATAAATCAGGAGAAATCATGAAACTCACAAGACGTGACTTTATCAAGACGGCTGGCGCGGCAACCGGGACAATGGCGATTTCTTCGGTGATCCCAATGCCAGCCTGGGCCGAAGGCCAAAATGGCGGAGCGATTCTGACGGCTGCACGTTGGGGTGCGGTATACGTGGAAGTAAAAGACGGCAAAGTGGTTTCCTCAAAAGGGGCATTGCCGAAAACGGTGCCGAACTCGTTACAGCAAACCGCGCCGGATCAGGTTCATACCAATATCCGCGTTAAATATCCGATGGTGCGCAAAAGCTATCTGGAAAACCCGGGTAAAGCGGATGGTAAACGTGGCAACGATCCTTTCGTGCGAGTGAGCTGGGAGCAGGCGCTGAAGCTCATTCATGAGCAGCATAGCCGGATCCGTAGCAGCTATGGGCCGTCCTCAATATTTGCCGGTTCCTATGGCTGGCGCTCCAGCGGCGTTCTGCATAAGGCGCAAACCTTACTGCAACGCTATATGAGCATGGCCGGTGGCTACGCCGGTCATACCGGAGATTATTCAACTGGGGCGGCGCAGGTGATCATGCCTTATGTCGTGGGATCGGTTGAGGTCTATGAGCAGCAAACCACCTGGCCGATGGTGCTTGAGCACAGTCAGGTCGTGGTGCTGTGGGGGATGAACCCGCTCAACACCCTCAAAATTGCCTGGAGCAGCACGGATGAACAGGGGATTGAATACTTTAATCTGCTGAAAAAATCAGGAAAAAGCGTTATCGCCATCGATCCAATGCGTTCTGAAACCATTGAGTTCTTTGGTGATAATGCCACCTGGATTGCGCCACATATGGGGACCGATGTGGCGATGATGTTAGGGATCGCCCATACGCTGGTGAAGAAAAATCTCCATGACAAAGCCTTCCTGGAAAAATACACCACCGGTTATCCGCAGTTTGAGGAATACTTGCTCGGCAAGAGTGATAAAATAGAGAAAACCGCCGAGTGGGCTTCCGGCGTGTGCGGCGTGCCTGCTGAGCAACTGGAAAAACTGGCGGAAATTTTCTCCAGCAATAAAACCATGCTCATGGCAGGTTGGGGGATTCAGCGCCAGCAATACGGTGAGCAAAAACACTGGATGCTGGTGACTCTGGCGGCGATGCTGGGGCAAATTGGTACCGAAGGCGGCGGCTTTGGATTCTCGTATCATTATTCCAACGGCGGTAACCCAACGCGCACGGGTGGGGTATTGCCAGCAATTTCCGCCAAAATTGAGGGGGGGTCATCAGCGGGTAACGACTGGGCGGTTTCCGATGCGGTAACCAGCCTGCCGGTAGCGCGAATTGTTGAAGCGCTGGAAAACCCAGGCGGTAAATATCAGCATAATGGTAAAGAGCAAACCTTCCCGGATATCAAAATGATCTGGTGGGCAGGCGGTGCTAACTTTACCCATCATCAGGATACTAACCGCTTAATTACAGCCTGGCAGAAGCCTGAACTGGTTGTCATCTCTGAGTGCTACTGGACCGCAGCGGCTAAACACGCTGATATAGTCCTGCCGATCACCACCTCGTTTGAGCGTAACGATCTGACCATGACCGGTGATTACAGTAACCAACACCTGGTGCCGATGAAGCAGGTCATCGCGCCGCAGTTTGAATCCCGCAGCGATTTTGACGTATTTGCCGATCTGGCTGAGATGCTCAAGCCGGGAGGTAAGGCGGTCTACACCGAAGGCAAAGACGAAATGGCGTGGCTGAAGCAGTTCTATGATGCCGCGCAAAAAGCCGCCCGCGCCCAACGTGTCGCTATGCCTCAGTTCAACGCGTTCTGGCAGCAGAATAAACTGATCGAAATGCGTGAGAATGAAAAGAATAACAAATATGTGCGCTACGCGGATTTTCGCAGCGATCCGGTGATGAATGCGCTGGGAACGCCGAGCGGTAAGATAGAAATCTACTCGAAAACGATTGAAGGCTATCAATATAAAGATTGTCCGCCGCATGCGTCATGGATTGAACCCGATGAATGGAAAGGAACTGCGGATAAAGATCAACTGCAACTGCTGACTGCGCACCCTGCGCATCGTCTGCATAGCCAGCTGAACTACGCGTCGCTGCGCAAAGAGTACGCTATTGCCAATCGCGAGCCGGTCACCATTCACCCGGATGACGCGAAAGCCAGAGGGATTGCCGAAGGCGATCTGGTCCGCGTATGGAATGCGCGTGGGCAGGTGCTGGTGGGGGCGCACGTTAGTGACGGCATTAAACCGGGAATTATCTGTATCCATGAAGGTGCATGGCCGGATATTGAAAACGGTATCTGTAAAAATGGCGGCGCGAACGTACTGACGGCAGATATCCCGACTTCGAGGCTGGCTAATGGCTGTGCGGGGAATACCAGCCTGGTATACGCAGAAAAATTCACCGGTGAAGCGCCAAAACTCACCGTCTTTGATGAGCCAGCCATTGTCACTATGTAACGAAGGCTGATAAACGGGAGCCGCGAGGTTCCCGTTTTTTATTGCTGTTTTGGCAATGTTTACTGTCGTTACTCTGCCAGCACAATTACATCTCCCGTTGCCGGGGCGTCAGTTCCCGGTAGCCATAATCGCCCCCACGAACCGGTGCAATGACAGCCGAGTAGTTTTTCGGGTTGCTGTTGCTTAATAAATTGTCGGGTTCGCCATAGCTTAGCGGGGGAGGCGGCACGTAAATGAAATCCACCGACGAGGGCGTAAATTTGATTAATGCCGGTAATGTTCTGGCAATGGCGTACGATATTCTCTATTCCCCGATGCCCGCATCCGGTAATGATGACTAACCCGCGCTCCGATTTATATATCAATACGCCTTCATCGCTGATGTAATCCGGTTGGGGCGTCTCCTTACTAATAACACCATAGGCCTGCGGAGTGGGGACACTGATTTCCCCGGACCACAAAAAGCGCTCGCTGATAGTCAGCGGCTCGCGGGTGTATTCCATGATGAGCCGAGAGTAGTCGTTATCACGCGAGAGTTTTTTTATTTTCCTTGTCGTTCTTGCCAGGGTTATTGAAGCGTACCGCTCGCAGGCTATTTGGGGATGGCAAATGATACGGCTGTTATCCGCAAGCCACGGCACGCCGCCGCAGTGATCGTAATGACCGTGCGACAGTACCACGGCGGTCAATTGCGTCAGGTCTACGCCCATTTGCGCGGCGTTAAGTATGTAGCTGTCGTCCGGCCCGGTATCAAACAGTATGCTGGTGGTTTCATCCTGAACTAACAGACTTAACCCAGGCTTTGCCCGTAATGATTTATCCGCGCCCGCCGCACGCCGGTTTTCAAGCAATACCGTGAGGGTTAAAGCCATACCTGTCTCCAGTATTCAAACGGCATACTGTAATGCATGGCTTTTGAGAGCGCTGTGATCGCAGCGCCCTTTGGCGTTATCCGTTATCGTGTAGAGCTTGCCTGCGCACGGTGTTTTTCCGCCTGCTGCTCATGGGCATAGGAATGAGCATTATTTGTCGACTGATGTACTACCATTGCCTTTTCATGTTCATTCATTTGTGAAAATGATTGTGCATGGGGTGACGTCTCTGCCGCATTAACGCCAGCTGAAATAAAAAACGCGATAGCTAAAAAAGAGGACATCTTATTCATCATATTTCTCCTGTATGGGTTTACGGAAGAAATTATAATTGGCGAGGTCGGTCAGCGGCGTGACTGAATTATGACGGTTGTGTCAGACAACAGGTGATGACATATATCTGTCATCACCCGGAATTATTTCGCGTGCTTGGGCAGCGTCAGAATAAATCGGGTAGCAAGCTGATCGGATGAAACCGAGACTTTTCCCTGATGGGCGATGACGATTGATTTCACTATCGCCAGGCCAATACCGCTGCCTTCGCCTTTGCGCTGTCGCGAAGGGTCTACCCGATAAAATCGGTCAAAGAGCCGGGGGAGATGCTGTGGGGGAATGGGGGGGCCAGGATTTTCCACGATTATCTGCACCTGACTGTCCGCCTCTTTCACCCGTACGGTTACCGACTCGCCTTTTGGCGTATAGCGCATAGCATTTGATAGAAGATTGCTCACCGCCCGGCGTAGCATTAACGGATCGCCCGAAACCCAGCACGCGCGTCCTTCAAAACGTAAGCCGACCTCGCGCTCTTCTGCCCAGGCCTCGAAGAAGTCGAACACTTTACCCACCTCATCAGCCAGATTAAGCGCTGTCTTTTCCGGGATGAGCTGATTGTTATCCGCCTGCGCCAGAAACAGCATGTCGCTGACCATTTTCGACATACGACTAAACTCTTCGAGATTGGAATACAGCACATCTTCCAGCTCTTTTTGGCTGCGGGTCTGGCTGAGCGCAATTTCCGTTTGCGTGACGAGGTTAGTTATTGGCGTGCGGATCTCATGGGCAATATCCGCCGAGAAGTTCGACTGACGTTTAAATACGTCCTCAATGCGCTCGATCATGTGATTAAACGAACTTACCAGCTGTTCCAGTTCAATAGGAACAGCTTGCGGATCGAGGCGCACATCCAAATCTTTTGAGGTGATATTTTGGATGCGGCGACTGACGTTACGGATCGGTTCATGGCCTTTATAGACAGCGAATAGCACGATAAAAACAATCATCATGCTAATCAGTGATGCCGTCATAATCAGTTTGTTTTTCAGGTCGTTAATATAGTGCAGATGAAAATCGATCGATAATGCCAGATACAGCGTATATGCCGGTTTTCCATCGGTAAGCTGCCCTACAGGCAGGCGAATCATTCGCCAGTTAGACGACGTTTTCTGCCCGTGGACATGTCTGGGCGTTTGTAGCGTTGGGCCGGAGATAATAAAAACATCGCTGGCATGGGCATTTTTATCCGGTCTTGCGCTGGAAATAAATTGCCGGAGATCCGGTGCATTGGGCGAATGAAAAATGGCTTTCTGATTACTATCTTCCAGAGAAATAATGACGTTCGAGTAACCCGCTACCACGTTTTTTAGCGTTTCCAGACGGCGTGATTCTGGCTCGTTAGGTTGGTTAATAATCCGCTCCAGCGTGGCGCTGATCTCTTGTAAATCATTGATGTCCTGCTCGGCGAAATGGACCTTTACAGAGTGGATCATTATCCAGGCAAAGGCGAAAAATGACGCGATCGTCGCCAGACTGATAAAAAATGTCAGCCGTGTCGCCAGCGAAAAAGGGCGTCGCCATCGTTTACTGGCCATCAGGAACCTCAAGCATATATCCCACGCCGCGCACGGTCTGGATCAGTTTCGGCTCAAAGTCGTTATCGATTTTGGCGCGCAGACGTTTCACGGCCACGTCGATAGCATTGGTATCGCTGTCAAAATTCATATCCCAGACCTGAGACGCGATCAGCGAGCGGGGTAAAACTTCCCCCTGATGGCGCAGGAAAAACTCAAGCAACGTAAACTCTTTGCTGGTCAGGGTGATGCGCGTACCGCTGCGGGTGACTTTTCTGCTGACCAGATCGACCATTAAATCCGCGACCTGAAACTGGCTCTCGACAATCACCGCCGCACCCCGGCGTAGCAGCGTTCTGACCCGTGCCAGCAGCTCGGCGAAGGCGAACGGTTTAACCAGGTAGTCATCCGCGCCTAATTCCAGACCTTTAACCCGATGTTCAATGGTGCCCAGCGCAGTGAGAAGAAGAATTGGCATCCCTTTGTTCGCGGATCGCAGCATCCGCACGATATCCCAGCCGTTTACATCCGGCAGCATGATGTCGAGTATGAGCAGGTCGTAATCACTGGTCATCGCCAGGTGATACCCGTTCAGGCCGTTATCCGCTAAATCCACGACAAAACCCGCTTCCGTCAGGCCTTTCGTCAGGTATTCACCGGTTTTTTTCTCATCTTCGACTATCAAGAGCTTCATCGCATTCTCCTTCTCGCACTGGTTGTGCGGACTTTCAATTCTAGGGAAGCGGGATCGGATAGCAATCGGTTATTGGGAAAATGACAGTTTTGTCATTTTCCTGTCACCGGTTAAACAGAGTCACTTGGTTAAAGTACAACACTATAAATTCCTACACATTTTAGGGTCATCAGTCCGGTCAGGACGAGAAGAACTATGAGCAAATTTAAGCTTCTTACCCTCAGCGCTGTATTCGTTCTCGCCGGTTGTTCATTGGCGCCGGACTATCAGCGTCCGGCATTGCCGGTGCCGCAGCAATTCTCCTTAAGCCAGAATGCGTTGGTTTCTGCGCCGATGGGATATCAGGATACGGGCTGGCGGACTTTCTTCGTTGACCCCCAGGTAAAGGCGCTGATCGGCGAGGCGCTGATTAATAACCGCGATTTACGTATGGCCGTGCTGAAAGTTCAGGAGGCGAGAGCGCAATATGGCGTCACCGACGCTGACCGCTATCCGCAACTCACGGCAGGCTCCAGCGGCACCTACAGCGGTAAATTGAAAGGCGATAGCAGCACCAACCGCGAATTCGAAGCCGGGCTGAATCTCAGTTTTGATCTGGATTTCTTTGGCAGGCTGAAGAATATGAGTGAAGCCGAGCGACAGAACTTCTTTGCCAGCGAAGAGGCGCGTCGGGCGGTGCATATCTCATTAATCTCCAGCGTGTCACAAAGTTACTTCAATCAGCGTCTGGCTTATGCGCAATTGCAAATTGCCGAAGAAACGCTGCAAAACTATCAGCGCTCATACGCTTTTGTTGAGAAACAGTTGCTGACCGGCAGCACCAACGTACTGGCGCTGGAACAGGCGCGCGGCGTAATTGAAAGCACGCGCAGCGAAATCGCGAAGCGTAAAGGTGAACTGGCGCAAGCAAACAATGCGCTGCAGCTGTTGCTGGGTACGTACGGGAAATTACCCAACGACCAGATGCGCAGCGGCGGGGATATTAAACCGGTAACGCTGCCGCCATCGTTGTCATCGCAAATACTGTTGCAGCGCCCGGATATTTTGGAAGCTGAGCACGGATTAATGGCGGCGAATGCCAATATCGGCGCCGCGCGGGCGGCATTTTTCCCGTCGATTACCCTGACCAGTTCAGTTTCCAGTAGCAGCAGCGATCTCTCCAGCTTATTTAATGCCGCCAGCGGAATGTGGAATTTTGTTCCCAAAATAGATATTCCAATTTTCAATGCCGGGCGTAATCAGTCGAATCTCGACCTCGCCGAAATACGCCAGCAGCAGTCGGTGGTGAATTACGAACAAAAAATTCAGAACGCCTTTAAAGAGGTGGCGGATGCGCTGGTATTGCGCCAAAGCATTGCCGATCAAATTCGCGGTCAGCAGCGTTATCTGACCTCATTGCAAATCACCTTACAGCGCGCCAGAGCGCTTTATCAAAATGGCGCGGTTAGCTATATCGAAGTTCTGGATGCCGAACGTTCCTTATTCGCCACGCAGCAATCACTGCTCGATCTTAATTACGCCCAGCAGGTTAATGAAATTAAGCTGTTTGCTGCCTTAGGCGGCGGTTGGGTGGAGTAATCCTTAATATTAACTTTTCAGGAGCATCAATTATGAATATTACCGCCAAAGCCGTGCTGTTTAGCCTTTTTTCTCTGGTCATGTTTAACGCTCAGGCCAATGAGCATCAGCATGGCGAAATGATGGATATGCAGCCAGCGGCTCAACAGGAACAACTCATTAGCGCCACGGGAGTGATTGAAGCTGTTGATAGGGACAGTAAAAAAATCACGATTAAGCATGACCCTATTCCTGCGGTGAACTGGCCTGCCATGACGATGCGTTTTACGTTGGTTGCCGACACGAAGGCTGATGATATTAAACCCGGCGATAAGGTTGCGTTTACGTTTGTTCAGCAGGGAAATCTCTCTGTATTACGTGATATTCACATCAGTAAATAACGTTCTCGCTGGTCTCTTTTATTCTTACCCGGATTATTCGTAATGCGGGTGAGACTATCGCGCAATGGAAATCACTATGGCGTCTTTAAATATTAAAACTACCGCGCTTATTCTCGCAGGCATGATTGCCGGTGGGGTTATTTCTGTCGGTATTTATACTTATTATTCATCCGCAAAAGCAACGGCTGAAACCGGGCAGGCTGCGCCAAAAGAAGCCAGAAAAGTTTTGTTTTGGTACGACCCCATGTACCCGAACACGCGCTTTGATAAGCCGGGTAAATCGCCATTTATGGATATGGATCTTATCCCGAAATATGCCGATGAAGAGACCGCGAGCGCGTCAGCGCCTGGCGTACGAATCGATCCCACCCAGACCCAGAATTTGGGGCTAAAAACAGAACCTGTGCGCCGTGGGCCGCTGCACTACGCGCAAACTTTCCCGGCTAACGTTAGCTATAACGAATACCAGTTCGTTATTGTCCAGGCACGCTCCGCAGGCTTTATCGAAAAGGTTTACCCGCTCACCGTGGGCGACAAAATTAAGCAAGGCGCGCCGCTTATCGACCTGACGATTCCCGACTGGGTTGAGGCGCAGAGCGAATATTTATTGCTGCGTGAGACCGGCGGTAGCGCGACACAGGTGGAAGGCATTCTGGAGAGGTTACGCCTGGCCGGTATGCCTGAAGCGGATATTCAGCGCTTAAAATCGACGCGTAAAATTCAAACCCGCTTCACCCTGAAAGCCCCCATTGATGGGGTGATCACTGCATTTGATTTGCGTACCGGCATGAACATTTCCAAAGACAACGTGGTCGCGAAAATTCAGGGTATGGACCCGGTATGGGTCAGCGCGTCGATCCCGGAATCTATTGCCTGGCTGATTAAAGACGCCTCGCAATTTAGCATCACTGTGCCAGCCTGGCCGGACAAGACTTTCACCATCAGCAAATGGAATATCTTACCCAGCGTCGATGCCACCACGCGGACGTTGCAGATCCGTTTACAGGTCGAAAACCGCGACGAGGCGCTCAAACCGGGGATGAATGCCTACCTGCAACTGAAAACGCAAAGTAAGCCGATGTTGCTGATCCCGTCTAAAGCGTTAATTGATACGGGTACCGAACAGCGGGTGATTACCGTTGATCATGAAGGTCGATTTGTGCCGAAGCAGGTTGCGGTATTCCATGAATCACAGGGACTAACGGCTATCCGCTCCGGCCTGACGGAAGGCGAGAAGGTGGTGTCCAGCGGTCTGTTCCTGATCGACTCCGAGGCGAATATCTCCGGCGCGCTGGATCGTATGCGCGCCCAGAATAGCGGTGCACAAGACGCAGTCGATAGCCCAGCCCCAGCGGCCCATTCACACTGAGGATATGATAAATGATTGAATGGATTATCCGCCGCTCAGTAGCAAACCGTTTTCTGGTAATGATGGGGGCGCTGTTTCTCAGTATCTGGGGAACCTGGACCATCATCAATACCCCGGTTGATGCGCTGCCCGATCTCTCTGATGTTCAGGTGATCGTCAAAACCAGTTATCCGGGGCAGGCGCCGCAAATCGTTGAGAATCAGGTGACCTACCCGTTAACCACCACCATGCTGTCAGTTCCGGGCGCGAAGACGGTGCGCGGCTTCTCACAGTTTGGCGATTCCTATGTATACGTCATTTTCGAGGATGGCACCGATCCTTACTGGGCGCGCTCGCGCGTGCTGGAGTATCTCAACCAGGTTCAGGGCAAATTACCGGCAGGCGTTAGCGCGGAAATGGGGCCGGACGCCACGGGCGTCGGCTGGATTTTTGAATACGCGCTGGTCGATCGCAGCGGGAAACATGACCTCGCGGAGTTACGTTCTCTGCAGGACTGGTTTTTAAAGTATGAGTTAAAAACGATTCCGAACGTGGCTGAAGTAGCCTCGGTAGGCGGCGTGGTTAAACAGTACCAGGTCGTCATCGACCCGATGAAGCTCACGCAATATGGCATTAGCCTGGCGGAGGTGAAATCTGCGCTGGACACGTCGAATCAGGAAGCGGGCGGTTCGTCAGTTGAGATGGCTGAAGCGGAATACATGGTTCGCGCCAGTGGCTATCTGCAAACGCTTGATGATTTCAATAACATCGTCCTGAAAACAGGGGCCGACGGTGTGCCTGTTTACCTGCACGATGTCGCGCGCGTGCAGATTGGGCCGGAAATGCGCCGTGGGATCGCCGAGCTCAATGGTGAAGGCGAAGTGGCGGGCGGGGTGGTTATCCTGCGTTCCGGTAAAAATGCGCGTGAAGTTATCTCCGCTGTTAAAGCCAAACTCGACACGTTAAAAAGTAGCCTGCCGGAAGGCGTGGAGGTAGTTACAACATACGATCGCAGTCAGCTCATCGATCGCGCCATTGATAACCTGAGCTATAAGCTGCTGGAAGAGTTTATCGTTGTTGCACTGGTGTGCGCTCTGTTTCTGTGGCATTTGCGTTCGGCGCTGGTGGCGATTATTTCCCTGCCGCTGGGGTTGTGTATCGCGTTTATTGTGATGCATTTCCAGGGACTGAACGCCAATATCATGTCGCTTGGGGGAATCGCCATTGCCGTCGGGGCGATGGTCGATGCCGCGATCGTGATGATTGAAAACGCCCATAAGCGGCTGGAAGAGTGGGGGCATCAGCATCCGGATGAAAAACTGGATAACGCAACGCGCTGGAAGGTCATTACCGACGCCTCGGTAGAAGTCGGCCCGGCGTTGTTCATCAGCCTGCTGATTATCACCCTGTCATTTATCCCTATTTTCACGCTTGAGGGGCAAGAGGGGCGACTGTTTGGCCCGCTGGCGTTCACCAAAACATATGCCATGGCAGGCGCGGCGTTTCTGGCCATTGTGGTAATTCCAATCCTGATGGGATTCTGGATCCGTGGCAAGATTCCGGCGGAAAGCAGCAACCCGCTAAACCGCTTCCTGATCCGTATTTACCATCCGCTGCTGTTGAAGGTGCTGCACTGGCCTAAAACTACCCTCCTGGTTGCGGTGCTTTCAATACTGACGGTTATCTACCCGCTGAATAAAGTTGGTGGAGAATTCCTGCCGCAGATTAACGAAGGCGATTTACTGTATATGCCTTCAACCTTGCCAGGAATTTCGGCGGCGCAGGCGGCGGATATGCTGCAAAAAACCGATAAGCTGATCATGACCGTTCCGGAAGTCGCACGCGTGTTTGGTAAAACCGGTAAGGCGGAAACCGCAACGGATTCCGCGCCGCTGGAAATGGTTGAAACGACAATCCAACTGAAGCCGCAGGATCAGTGGCGTCCGGGAATGACGATGGACAAAATCATCGCCGAGCTGGACAAAACCGTGCGCTTGCCGGGGTTGGCGAACCTGTGGGTTCCGCCTATCCGTAACCGTATCGACATGCTCTCTACCGGTATCAAAAGCCCAATTGGCATTAAGGTGTCAGGTAACGTTCTGACTGATATCGACGCCACGGCGGAACAAATCGAAGAGGTGGCCAGAACCGTACCGGGCGTCTCTTCGGCGCTGGCTGAGCGTCTGGTGGGAGGGCGCTATATCAACGTAGACATCAATCGGGAGAAAGCAGCGCGTTATGGTATGACCGTAGGCGCAGTGCAGCTGTTTGTCACCTCAGCGGTGGGGGGCGCGATGGTGGGCGAAACGGTGGAAGGGATTGCTCGTTATCCTATCAATCTGCGCTATGCGCAGAGCTATCGCGATAGCCCAGAAGCGCTGCGTAATCTGCCGATTCTGACGCCCATGAAGCAGCAAATTACGCTGGCAGATGTTGCAGATGTGACGGTAGTTTCTGGTCCGTCAATGTTAAAAACTGAAGATGCGCGACCAACCAGCTGGATTTATATCGACGCCCGCGACCGTGACATGGTTTCGGTGGTGAACGATCTGAAAAAGGCTATTGCTGAAAACGTACAGTTAAAACCGGGGACCAGCGTGGCTTTTTCCGGGCAGTTCGAGCTGCTTGAACGCGCCAGCCATAAGCTCAAACTGATGGTGCCGATGACGCTGATGATTATCCTCGTTCTGCTTTATCTAGCTTTCCGTCGCTTTGGCGAGGCGCTGCTGATTATCACCAGCGTCCCCTTTGCGCTGGTGGGCGGCATCTGGTTTCTCTACTGGATGGGGTTTCATATGTCGGTTGCAACCGGAACCGGGTTTATTGCGCTCGCCGGCGTTGCCGCAGAATTTGGCGTGGTGATGCTGATGTATCTGCGTCACGCCATTGAAGCTGAACCTGCACTGGAAAATCCGCAAACCTTTACCGCTGATAAGCTGGATGAGGCGTTGTATCACGGCGCGGTGCTGCGTGTGCGTCCGAAAGCGATGACCGTGGCGGTAATTATCGCGGGTTTGCTACCTATCTTGTGGGGGACGGGGGCAGGCTCAGAAGTCATGAGCCGTATAGCCGCACCGATGATTGGCGGTATGATCACTGCGCCATTGCTGTCGCTGTTCATTATCCCGGCAGCTTATAAGCTGATGTGGCTGCACAGGCATCGCAGCCAAAAGTAATGCTCTGAAGCGCTCGCCTGCGTCGGTTTGGTCGCCGAAGCAGGCGTAGCTTTATGATTCCAGGGCTTTCACGCGTTTGCGGTACTCGCCCGGCGTGCAGCCAAATTCCCGTAAAAAGACTTTATGGAACGACGATTCGCTGGCGTAGCCTACCGACTCGGCGACGACAATCAAAGGCTGCGACCCGCGTGACAACATCTGGGCGGCGAATTGCAGACGTAAGGTGGTTAACACCGCCAGCGGTGTGGAATTTGACACTTCACGGAATAGCTGTGCGAAGCTGGCCCGCGACATATGTGCCCGTTTTGCCAGCTCTTCAACGGTCCAGGCAAAAGCCGGTGACTCCAGCATCAGGAATACCACGGCCCCCAGTTTGGGATGCAGCAATAAATTCAACACGTTCTGTGCGGGCGTCGCTTGGGTTAGCCACTCGCGAACGGCGAGTGTGAACAGTGTGGCGCATTGTTGGCTACATACTACACTGGAGCCCGGCAGCGCACTCATGGATTCCTGTTGCATCAGTGCGATCATAGCCTTGAGCCAGTGGCTGACGGGGCTGTTTTCATCAGGCGCCAGAACCAGAACTTCCGGCAGCGCAGTTAAAAAGTAACGAGAGGAAGCATGCAGTCGCAGGCTACCGCATACGATATGCGTTTGTTCATCGCCGGACTGGCACAACCGGTGCGCGGAGTTTTGCGGTAGGATAACAAGAATGCCTGGCCGCAGGGTGAATGATGTCCCGTCGGGCATCTCCAGTAGGACCGCTCCCTGAGTAACCGTATGCCAGCGGATAACGGACAACTCTCCCGCCGCGTGTGGCAACTGCCAGTCTCTGCTCAGTAGACAGTTCTGGTCGATCGAGCCTTGCGGGTCGTTAAGCATCAGTAATCGGCTAAGGGTATCCATGAAGACTCCTGAACAGTTTTATTTATTGTTTGTTGAAACGGCATTATCTCTTTAATTAGTTATTATTTTAATACCTTCAAAGTGTTAGTGTGTTTTTTCATTCTATAAACGTTAGTCATCTTTAATGATGATTTAGACGATTTGACAGTTAATCGCGCGTTATGGATACGTTGTTTTGTCAGGGCTCAACCTATACTTCAGTTCATCAAACGAACAGTGACCTGGCGGAGAGACAGCATGAATCAGTATCAGGCGATTATTATCGGATTTGGCAAAGCAGGGAAAACG
Source organism: Citrobacter sp. Ce129 (assembly GCF_030334545.1). Taxonomy (NCBI): domain Bacteria; kingdom Pseudomonadati; phylum Pseudomonadota; class Gammaproteobacteria; order Enterobacterales; family Enterobacteriaceae; genus Citrobacter; species Citrobacter sp. Ce129. The sequence goes on along the minus strand of NZ_JAOWDS010000051.1, from coordinate 359,399 downwards.
CTGGCGGCTACCCTGGCGAAAACGGGCTGGCGTGTGGCGATTATTGAACAGTCAAACACCATGTATGGTGGGACATGCATCAATATCGGCTGCATTCCAACCAAAACCCTGGTACATGATGCTGAACTTCAGCATGACTTTGCTGCGGCGATGCAGCGCAAGGCCTCCGTTGTCAGCTTTTTGCGTGATAAAAACTTCCATAATCTTGCCGATCTGGAAAACGTGGATGTGATTGAAGGGCGGGCCGAATTCGTTGATAACCATACCGTGCGGGTCATGCAGTCAACCGGCGCGATTGAGCTAAGCGGTGAGAAGATCTTTATTAATACCGGCGCGCAGTCAACGATTCCGGACGTAGAAGGATTAACGACTACACCGGGTGTGTTTGACAGCACTGGTCTGTTGAATTTGACGCAACGTCCTGAGCGTTTAGGTATTTTGGGCGGCGGTTATATTGGCGTTGAATTCGCATCGATGTTTGCCAACTTCGGCAGTAAGGTCACTATTTATGAAGCGGCCCCGCAGTTTTTACCCCGCGAAGATCGGGATATTGCTGACGCTATCGCTAATATTCTACGCGACAAAGGGGTTGAGATTATCCTCAATGCCAGGGTTCAGGCGGTTTCATCCGAGGACGGCGAGGTACGGCTGCAAATGCCGGAAGGCGCACACACAGTGGATGCGCTGCTGGTGGCATCGGGTCGCAAACCTGCAACTGAAAATCTACAGTTGCAGAACGCGGGTGTGGATGTAAATGACCGTGGCGCCATTATTGTGAATAAATACCTGCGTACCTCGGCAGACCATATTTGGGCAATGGGCGATGTCTCGGGGGGATTACAATTTACCTATATCTCGCTGGATGATTTTCGCATTGTGCGTGACAACCTGTTAGGCGAGGGATTACGTCATACCGGCGATCGCCAAAACGTACCGTATTCCGTCTTTATGACGCCACCGCTTTCCCGCGTGGGGATGACCGAAGAACAGGCTCGCGCCAGCGGCGCGGCGATGCAGGTAGTTACACTACCTGTTGCGGCTATCCCGCGTGCACGGGTGATGGATGACACGCGTGGTGTCCTTAAAGCGGTGGTGGATAGCGAAACGAAACAAATATTAGGCGTATCGCTGCTGTGCGTGGATTCCCATGAGATGATTAATATCATTAAAACCGTAATGGACGCGGGTTTACCGTATACCACATTGCGCGATCAAATATTTACGCATCCGAGCATGAGTGAATCACTGAACGATCTCTTTTCTCTCGTTAAATAATAAAAGCGTAGTCTGCATGTTTGCCCCGCCCGTGTGGGGCTTTTTTTATCTATTTATCGGCTGGATACTAATTGACAGTTATTCTGGCGTGATGGATGAAATGAAATAAGTCGACGTATTTTATCATATTGCTACTGAAACTGCTGGTTAATGGAAATACACATGAACATGTTTAAAAGTACCTTACTAATGACCGCGTTATTGACTGCGCCGGTGACATTTTCCGCATTGGCGCAAACCGAGGTTGCTCACGTTAGCGTGTCTGGCATAGCGGATTCACCTTCCGTGATAGAGGATGCTATTGCGAAACTGGCTCAGGAAAATAATGCAACTTCCTGGAAAATAACCTCAATGCGCATTGATAGCAGTACTCACGCAACGGCAATTTTGTACAAGTGAGGAGAGTCTGAATGGAAAAATATCTGCATTTACTCAGTAAGGGCGATAGAATTGGATTAACCCTAATTCGCCTGAGCATTGCAATTGTTTTTATCTGGATTGGCTTATTAAAGTTTGTACCTTACGAGGCCGACAGCATTACGCCGTTTGTCGCCAATAGCCCGGTAATGTCATTTTTTTATGAACATCCAGAAGAGTATAAGCAGCATTTAACCCACGAAGGTGAGTTTAAGCCGCAGGAACGTGAGTGGCAGACTGCGAATAATACGTATACGTTTTCCAATGGTCTGGGCGTAGTCGAGGTGCTTATCGCTTTGCTGGTGCTGGCTAATCCTGTTAGCCGTTGGTTGGGATTAATTGGCGGCGTTCTGGCATTTGCTACACCAATTGTAACCTTATCATTTTTAATAACCACGCCTGAAGCATGGGTAATGCCGCTGGGTGATTTACACCACGGATTTCCATACTTGTCAGGCGCCGGGCGGTTGGTGTTAAAAGATACGTTAATGTTGGCGGGAGCAGTGATGATCATCGCAGACTCATCCCGTTCAATAATTAAGCAGCGATATTGAATTTTTAACGTTGTACCCTCTGTAAGATAGTAAGCCACTATAGTTAGATTCGGTAATTACCGGGCCAGCAGGATGCTGGCTTTTTTTCTGCCTTAAGGGAAATTTATTTAATATGTATGAGTTGCAATTATTCAGTTTATAAGAATAACGAGTCAGAGCTATATTTTTGACTAATGATACAGTGTCGTAAGTATTTTTTCTTTCTTCTTGTAAAAGCGTGCCACCCCGCGTACGGCATAGCCCTCCCGCCAGGATAGCTCCATTTTTCTCAAATTTTATCTATGCAATTCTTGCTATTTGTTATCTCAAAACCACACTTCAAAAAAGATTGTTATTCACTTTTGTTATAGTTAATCAACAAGTTCGTGTGGTTTTAGGCATGTCTTAAGCTAGAATTAATCCTGATTAAACGTTTTTACGTATCAATAAATGACTAAAGATAGTTAAAAACTTAATTTTTAACCAACTGTTTGACATGGAATCCACTATGGTAATTAAGCACCAGGGGTGGATGCTGATCTCGCGTTTTGTGAGTAACCAAAAGCGAGACATATCTTAAATATGGAAATAAGGGTTTTAGAATGAGCTTTGGATTAGCAAAGGAAAACAAGTTTGAAATCATAGCTACCCTTCGAGAAGAGCTGCACAAGAAAACGAAACTGGAAGTCTTATGCGAAAACAGTAGCGTTATCACGCAGTTAGAGAAGGTCGATTTCGAGCGGTTTGTGATCTCCGGGCACGAAGACATTGTTCCTGAAAAGGTCCAATACTTTATCCTGCACAGCGAAAGCGGGATTGTGAAATTTAGTGCCAGATTCGAACAAACCTCATCAGCAGGTGCGGAAGCAGGATTATCCTACCTCATCCCGGATATGATTTTCTTTGCCCAGCAGCGACAAAATCAGCGTTTTTCCTTCCTGAAGGGTTACGACTTTTTCTGTTTTGGTCGTTACAAAAACGGAGAAAACTACTCTCTGAAGATTAAAAACATCTCGCAGGGCGGTTGTGCATTAATTGTTAAAGATGTGAACTCCCGTTTTCTTTATAAAGATGCGGTGATTAAAAATGCCACACTGGATTTTGATACGTTTGGCAGTTTACAACTGGATTTAAAAGTGATCGATGTCGTCATGATCAATGAATTTGATGATGATAATCAATTGTATTCCTGTCATCAGATCTCATGCGGGTTCGATTTTAAAAACCGTCGCGAAGAGACTGAGGTCGAGAAAATTATTATTAAATTTTTAATGAGTAACAAGATTAGAAGCTTATAAGGAGCGGTGAACAGGATGTTGATGTGTGGCAGTGATAATTTTGTAGGCAACGGTCTGTTTACCTACCTGACAAGCAAACATGTACCGATACAAACATTCCCGTTTGAGGATATGTTGCATCAGACATCATTATGCCAGCATCAAACCATGGTTTTTAATATCATTGATAATGAACAACCGTGTTCAGCGATCGTGCAGTTTCTGAATAAAAACCGCTTTAAGTTTTATAATAATGTCGTGGTAATTGTTGCTGATAGCCTGGTGGCAAAATTATGCGTCGAGTTGTTATATGTTGAAAAAACAATAGTTTTGACTGAGAAATCTTCGCTGCGTGATTTCGGTCAACTGGCGTCGTTAACGGTCGGGAAATGGAATCCCCGACTATATCGTTCGCAGAAAAGATTAACCGAGAGAGAACAGCAGATCCTGAATTTGTTGGTAAGCGGTTATTCCGCTAAAGAAATTTCAGAGTTAGTTAGTCTGAACTATAAAACTATTCAGGCGCATAAGATGCGGGTCGTCGCCAAGCTGGGACTGACCAATACCTCTGAGTTAAATAAATTAATTGTCAGATTTACCCATCGTATGTCTTTTTTACCCTAAGTTGGCCATTCTTTTCTGATGTAACACACCTAATAGTAGATACAATTCGGGAGTGATGTTGACTGGTTTTTAATTTCTATGATTTATTGAGGGGGAGCGGAATGTTTAATTCCAGTGAGGTGCTAACTGCGCTTGAAAAGGCATTGAATACCAGTCAGCTTTATATGGTTTATCAGCCTATTTTTAACTTGCGTACTCAGAGTATTAGTGGGTTTGAAGCATTAATGCGTTGGAATAGCCCTCAGATGGGTATGATCTCTCCCGATGTTTTTATTACATTACTGGAAGACAGCGGCAATATCATTTCAATTGAAGATATGGTTATCCTCACTCCCTGGGATGTGGCAACCTGTTGGCCAGACCCCCTTGTACTATCAGTCAATATTTCCGCGCTTGAATTTTGCGATCCTCTGTTACCCCAACGTGTCAGAAAAAACCTTACCGCCTGCGGACTGCCGCCCCATCGATGCCAGATAGAGGTCACGGAAACGTCGCCGCTGTGCGACAGTCAGGTAGCGGCTAAAAATATGACGGAGTTGAAGGCGATAGGGGTCAAACTTGCCCTTGATGATTTTGGAACCGGCCACGCTAATCTTAACTATCTGTTGAAATATCCTTTTGATACCTTAAAAATTGACAAGGAATTTGTCACCGGCATTGAACCCGACACCCGCTCAACAAAGATTGTGGAGGGTATCATTTCACTGGCGCATAATTTTGGGATTGAAGTTCTGGCCGAAGGGGTGGAAACCCAGTCCGAACTGGACCGCCTGATGCAGATTGGTTGTGACAAAATTCAAGGCTTTTTCATTTCTCCTCCGGTGTTGGCAGAAGAGATCCCTACACTCTTAGTACAATATAATCATTAATCCCTCCTTTTTACGTTTCCCAAACCCTTGATTGTGCCGCGTTGCGGTAAGTCCGTAGACCTAAAAGCGTAGCGCATCAGGCCGTCCTGAAAGACAAAAAAAAGCCCCCTGTAGAACAGAGGGCGGGTAAGTTTATATCTGCTTAGAACGATTTCTTAAAGCCGATAGAGGCATTGACCGGCGCTTCAACCTGCGACTTACTGCCGCCGTTGCTGAATTGCGTACCCAATTCACCGTAGACCTGCAGGTTTCTGTCGATAGACCATGACAGACCGGTGGCAACTTCAGTGCTGGAGTACTGTTGTGAAGATTCCAGCGTGGTGGTGGCGACCGCATTGCTAAAGTGCGTTTTGTCTTTTGACCCCAGTCCCTGCCAGACGTTGACCCTACCGTACGGCTGGAATTTGCCATGGTTGGTGTCATAGTCTGCGACCAGGCGCACGCCCAGACGAGCGGTAAAGGAATCAGCGGTATCCATTTTCACTTTCGTTTGGGTCACACCATCGAGATGCCCGTTATCGAAGTCGCTGTATTGATAGATCAACTGCGCCTGAGGTTCCAGACTCCATGCGCTGGCGCCCAAACGGAATGATTTACCCACTTCTGTCGACGCCGTCAGCGTGTTGCCTCTGACGGTATACGATCCGTTATTGCCGGTCGCCGCCAGGCGGGATTTATGGTTACCGTATTGCAGGACGTTATCAACATACATTCCGTCGCCCGAGAACCAGGTGGCATAGCCGCCGACATAAAACGCGTTGTCGTCGATGTTACCGCCTTTGCCGTCGCTGCCTGTCTTCGTGCCTTTCACGTTGCTGTCGATGTCAAGAATGCTGGTATACAGTCCGGCTTTCCAACTGTCGTTAGCATACATGTCAACGCCGACCTGAATACCCATGGTATGGGAGCTGGTTTGTGTCCCGGCCGCATCATCCAGTTTGGTTTTTCCGGAGTAACCAATCATTCTTGCCCAGGCGCGATTATCTTCATCAATACCCGGTTTAACTTCGTCGCCCATACGCTGGTGCATGTTGCCTAGCAGGCTGATGTCGCCCTGACGAACGACGCTGGCGAGACCAGAATACAGCATAGTTTCTGGACGATATTCGCTTCTCAGGTACCAGTTTTCACCCTGACCTTGAGCATTACCCGCATGCAGTTGATACTCAAATGCGCCAGCAGCCATACGGTCGGCGGCAAGATGGAAGGCGTCACGCGACGTTTGGGCCGTGGTGGTCGCGCCATTGAGCGCCGTCACCACTTCGATGCCATCGCCAATGGTCGGCGCGCCGAGACCAGAGCCGTCGACATCCAGCAGCGTACTACCGCTGGCTTTACCGCCATCGATAATCAGACGGTCAGCAATGCCTGCGCCGCTACCATTCTGGATTGCCGCCATGTTGATAGTCCCTTTTTCGCCGGTGTAATCCCCTTTGACGGTTAACGTTGTGCCAGTCTGCTGGCCGATGAGTGAAACATCGCCGCCGTTGCTCAGGCCCGCTACCGTCTGGTTGTAACCCTGCGTGTTCAGGGTGGTGTCAGCGACAACGTAGTGGTGCGAAGCGCTACTAAGGGTGTTGGTATTACCCGCCTGCAGCACGCCGTTGGCAATCAGCGTTGCGCCGCTGTAGCTGTTTTCACCTTGTAGCTCCGTCACACCGCTACCGGTCTGATGCAACTGGCCTTCGCCGCTGATATTACCGGTCAGCGCCAGGGTATCGCCACGATTAACATTGAGTACGCCGTTATCAACGATATCCCCCTGAATGCTACCGATATTACCGCCGTTACCCAGCTGTAAAACGCCTTGTTCGATGGTGGTGCCACCGGTATAGGTGTTATCCAGCGTCAGAGTCAGGGAGCCTTTACCGGTTTTGGTCAACTGACCGTTACCTTCGACTTCCGTTAGCAGGGAAACGTTATGTCCGTTGGTATCGAATGTCCCGCCGCCGGATTCCAGCGTCACCTGACGGGCAGTATCAAACGCTTCGCCATATTTCAGCGTACCGCCATTAAAAGTAATTCCCGTTTCTGGCGCGCCAAGGTTGGTATCGCCCGCCACCTGCAGCGTCCCTGAAGTGATGGTGGTTCCACCGCTATAGGTATTGTCGCCAGTGAGGATGAGCGTACCAAGATCGCCTTTATTCAGGCCGCCGGTACCGCGGATCACGCTGTCGATAGTGGCGGTGTAGTTAGCGCCGTCTACTGTGCCATCGCCGACGCGAATCAGCGTGTTGGCCGTATCGGTGGTAATGGCCTCACCGCCTACGCGATAACCATCGGTAGCGAACTGTGCGCCGCTAATGATAACGTCGCCTTTGCTGTTATCGACGGTGACGTTGCCCGCTTCACCCTGGAAGACGGCAAACGCGGCATCGGTAAACGGTGCGTTCAGCGCGCCTTCTGGCGTTGATTCATCCGTAGTCCAGTTGTCGTTACCCTGGCTTGATTGCCAGATACCGTCGCCGCCGTTGATGACGCCGTTGTTTTTCAACTCGCCATTCTCACCGCCAGTGCCGTCCCAGAAGCGCAGCGTCAGTCCGGCATGGTTGACCAGGTTAACCTGGTTTTTAACCGAGGTTTGAACGTACAGGCTGTCTGCGGCTTCCGGCGCGTTGGCAATGTCCATCACATTGTTGGTTAAGGTGCCGGTGTAGTTAATGACACGATAAACGCCAACGTCAAAACTACCGCCCGGAGAGGTCTCGATATTGAGCTTACCGTCGAGCGTCAGATCGCCATTCACATCAATCAGGTCGTTGAAAGCTCCGCCAGGGGTATAGGCCTGACCAAACTGGTAATCAAGCTGTGCGTTATCGCTGAGCGTCAGTGAACCGGTAGTGAGTTTACCCACGCTGTTGATGGCGGCACCTGCGGTAATATGGCCGTCGTCCAGCACATCAACCGCGCCGCCGATGATACCGTTACCGCCGAGCGTTGCCCCGGATTTCACTGTCACCTGACCGGTTGCGGCAGACTGATTACCGTTGACCAGCAGCACACCTTCATTGACGTCCGTGGCGCCGGTCCAGGTATTATCGCCGGTCAGCGTTAATGTGCCGTCGCCGATTTTCACCAGACTGCCGTCGTTGCCGCTGATAATGCCGCTAATGGTGTCATCAAGATGCAGATTACCCAGCGACAGTTCTTTATTACCCAGTTCAACGTTACCCGCACCGGACAACGAACCGATAGACGTAGCGCTGTCGACTGCGCTGATATCGACCTTGCCACCCGCCAGGTTTTTAACGACGGTATCTTCAGCCATCGCCTGGTCGGCTAAGGTCATCAGTCCGCTGTTATTCACCGTAGCATTGCCGCCGCTGGCGTTTTCTTCCAGCGCCAGGGTGCTGTCTTGTGACACGTTAACCTTCGCGTTGCCCGCGGTAGCGTTGTTGGTTAACACCGCTTTTGCTGCGCCCGTCAGGTTCAGTTTTGCGCTCGCAGCGGTGACGTTATCTGCCAGCGTTAACAGGCTGTCGGCAATGTTCATGGTCAGGGACTGCAGACTGGTATCCGTTCCCCTGACATTGAGTGTCGCCCCCTTATTGACGTTCACAGTGCTGCTTTCATTGCTACCAAAGGCCCCGGTTTTGCTGACGTTGACCGTTACATTGTTGGTATTTCCGGTACCGGCAATTTCGGTATCGCCTTTGTAGCTGTTCGCGCGGTCGAGCGACAGGGTGCTGCCCGCATCGCTTGAACTGCTGGTGACTTTCAGTTTACCGTCGCCGGTAATCTCACCTGTTGGCGTGAAGTGGTGTGAATTGAGGTCGAACACCGCCGCGTTATCATGTGCTCCCAGCTCAATGGTGCGATTGCTGGTCAGGTCCGCGCCCATTTGCAGCGTGGAGCCGTTATTGATAGCTAAGTCGGTTCCGCTCTGGCCGAGGTTGCTGTCGGAGGAAATCTGCAACGTACCGCCATCAATGCGCGTGCCGCCACGATACTCGTTATCGCCGCTGAGGATCAGACGACCAAGGTCGGTTTTCACCAGCGTCAGCTTGTCAGTCGTGCTGGCTTCGCGGATAACGGACTCAATGGTCGCGGTGTAGTTTTGCCCCGCGCCACCGGCGCCAACGCGCAGCAGCAGTTCACCGGTTCCAGGCGTCTGGCCTGCGTGGGTCGCGTTTTCCGTGGTGGCATAAGCGTTAAGCGCATCGCCTTTAACGACATAGCCATCGGCGTCAAACTGTGCCCCGGAGAAGTTAACTTCTCCCACGGCGTTATCAACGGTAACGGTTCCGCCTTTGGTGGTGAAGACAGCAAAGGACTTCTGCGCCCAAGGGGCGTTACCTTCACCGGTTGCTGTGGTCCAGTTGTTATCACCCTGGCTGCCGATCGCCATCCATTTGCCATCGCCACCGTCAATTTTGTTGTCGCCTTCAATGCCCGACGCGCCGTGGCTCTGATTGATGGTTGCGCCGTCCCAGAACTGCAGGGTAACGCCGTTGGCGTTCACCAGGTTGACCTGTTTGTCGATGGAGGTCTGGACAAAAATATTGCTCTTATCCTGGCTATCCGGTATCGCGCCTAATTCCAGCGTCTGGTTATTCAGCGTGCCGCCGTAGTTATAAATACGGTACACACCCGGTCCGAAGTTGCCGCCCTGTGAAGTCGTCACATCCAGGGTTCCGTCCAGTTGCAGATCGCCTGCGACGTTAATCAGATCGTTTAGCGCACCGCCTGGCGTATATGCCTTGCCCAGTTCAAAAGCGGAGGTCGTTTTGCTGCCGAGCTGCAGATTACCGTTGATGGATAACGTACCCGCACCGCCGTCACCGGCGCTGAGGGTCGTGGCATCGTTCATCAGCACGTTGCCGCCGATAACGCCATTGCCGCCAAGTGTGGATGTGCCGCTGACGGTGGTGGCGCCGCGCGCCGCGCTTTGATCGCCATTGACCAGCAGCGTACCGTTAGTGACAGTGGTCTCACCGGTATAGGTGTTGTTGCCGTTCAGTCGGGTAATGCCGCTACCGATTTGCTGTAGCGCCCCGATGCCGGAGATCACACCATTGAGCAGCACGGTGTTGGCGCGATTAATCGCCAGAACGCCGTTGTCGATAATGTCAGACACGGCGCTGACTTCGCCTTCATTTCCGCCGTCACCTAACTGCAGCGTACCAGTTTGATCAATGGTGGTAGAGCCGGTGTAGCTGTTGTTAGCGGTAAATACCGTAGTACCGCCCGCCGCACGTTCGAAGTTCCCGTCGCCGCTGATGATGCCGCGATAGATCTGTGCTGCTGACGTATCCCCCTGGGTATCGAAGATAACCTTGCTGCCTGCGCCCTGGGTGGTGATATCGTAATCGCCAATGCTTGCGGCAGTACTGGTTGGCTCGACGTGGTCGCCGGTGCGCAGCGTTGCGCCATTGTTTACGGCGATGGTTTTGCTCGCCAGATTAAGGTTTTCAACTACGCGCACATCCGCATTTGACCCGCTAATGGTCAGTGAATCCCAGCCGGTGCCAATGTTGGTGCCGGTATTTAGGTTGTCGCTGGCCAGCGTACCAATCTTCGCATCTTTCGTATCGGTGAAGGTGAGGGCGTTGCCTGTACCCGCAGCGGTCATGATGTGGCGCGTTTTATCCAGCGTCACATTGCCAATGTTGGCCTTATTGTTACCACCGGTACCCGCGAAATTCACTTCGCCGGCATAGGAGCCACTGCGCCAGTTGAAGGTGTCCGTACCTTCGCCGGTGTTGATTACACCACTGGTCACACCGCCGCTGATATCAATGGTGTCGTTACCTTTACCAGACTGAATGGCTACCGCCGTGTCGTTGATAGCCTGCAGGGTTCCCGTGTTGGTAATGGTTTTGCTGCTGTCGCCGCTGGCGTCGATCACCGGTGATGTGGTGCTGGCCGAGATAATCTTGCCGCTGTTGGTTAATGCGCTGACGTTTTTCGCGATGATCGCCGAACCGCCTGCGCTATCATGCACGTTGATGTCAGCATTGGTGGTGACACGACCGTCCGTATTGGCGCGAATCCCGCTCCCTTCGCTGTTTTGTACTTCAATGGTGTAGCCTTTGCCGATAGTAAGGTCGCCCGTCACCGCATCGCCATTGCGTTGTTCAAAAGCGAAGCCGGTACCTTTACCATTGACGTTAAGGATGTTGTTCAGCCCATCTTTCATGTTCAGCGCCACGCTGGTACGGATCCCCGGGCCATCGTTGGCATTGATGGTCACGTCATTGAGCGTGATATCGGTATTGTTGGCATCGTTTTGAATACCGGCACCCGTCCCTTTAGCGCTGATAGTCACACCTTTTGCAGCCAGCTTACCCGCTCCCGTCTCGAGACGAATGCCGTCTGCTGAACCATTGGTCGTGATGGCATCGCCGGCATTACCGGTAATACTCAGGCTTGCACCATTGGTCAGCAGAACCCCTGCGGTTCCGTCATCAACGGTTACCTGGCCCAGTTTTTTAATCTGAGCGCTGGCACCTGAAGCCCGTACGCCGATACCGTTGCTGACGTGCAGGGCGCTGGAGGCGTTATTGGTTAAACTCCCGCCTTTTTGAACATCAACACCGATGCTGTCGACGCTGGCCAGATCGATAATCGCTTTGGTATCGAGGATCAGGTTGCCCAGATTTCTCGCCACATAGGCGATAACCTTGTTGCCGCTGACTTCAGAGGTGATCTTCGCGTCCGAGGTGAGGGTGGTGCTCGTGGCATTACCCTGCGTATTGCCATTCAATTGATGCGCCTGACCATCCACAACCCCGGCAACTGTTCTTTCACCGGTCAGATTAATGGTGGTTTTATCGCTGATAGTTCCTTTCGCGCCGCCCTCTATAACCAGTGCCGCGGAGTCGGTACCCTGAACGGTGAACGTTGCTTCACCAGTATCTACGCTACTGCCAGCCCCGGTGGCGAGAACGCCAACAGAATTGTTACCGCTGAGAGTCAGATTCAAGTTGGAAGTGGACTGATCTTTCGGGTTAGTGGTATTACCGGCCAGCAATGCGCCATTGGCGATACGGAAAATGGTGGTGCGATCCTGACCGTTGTCATTCATCACCGCCTGACCAATATTGGCGGTAGCGCCTTTGCCATACAGGTAATAACCAATCTGATCGGTGCTGTTGAATGACGGGCTACTCAGGCTGTCTACGTTAGCGATGGCGTTATCACGCACGTGCACGCCGATGTTACCGGCCTTATCCAGCGTGATGTTGGAGTAAACGTTGACCACTGCCTGGCCGTTAGCGCCGCCTTCCGCCCAGATGGCGTAGTTACGGTTACCGACGCCGCCTTCTCCGTCCACCACGATAGAGCCTGCCGCGCTGGTGGTGACTTCGGCATTTTTGTTATTGGCGCTAACGTGGATCCCCACGTTGTTGGTGCCATTTACGTTAATCTTGCCGTCGTTGCGGATTTCCTGATTATTTTCCGCGCCGCTGTCCCGTACGGAGATGCCGTAGTTCTTACTGCTACCTCCTTCAGAACCGCCATTGATCACGATGTTGCCGGTATTGAGGACGTTGCCCGTGGCATTCCCGACCAAAATCCCCGCGGCGTTACGTATGCCGGTTCCCAGCGTGATAAGGCCGTTGTTAATAACTTCTTTAGCACTCTTGGTCATAATACCAGCGCTCAGGCTGGAACCGCCCGCCATGGTGACATCTTTAGACGGATCGCTTGCGTCGCGACCAAGATAAATTGAGGCATCCTGAGCGTTGGTAAAGGTGGCATTCCCGGCGACTTCTACGCCATAAGCGGTGCCTTTGGCAAAGGATGCACCGCTTTTACGCCCATCTACGACGTTGATATCGCCGTTGTTGATGCCTTGCGAATCGTCAGACAGCTGCATCCCAATAGCCAACGTCAGCGAAGAGTCGGGTACGTCTTTGCTCCAGGGATCGGCTGCCGACGCGGTACCGAAGTTATCGGTGGTGATGGCCTGGTTAATCGTGCCATCGTTAGTCATCTGGCTGGTACCTTGCCCCTGCATGCCAAATGCGCCATAGCTGTTGACGTTTTGGTTGCCGTCTTTGTCGATAAACAGCCCGGAATTGATGATCCCGTTGTTGGTTGCCGTCGCGTCTTTTGCCAGCATGCCAATCGCCAGACTCTGTCCGGTAGATGTGCGTAATGCGTTCAGTTGGCCGAGGTTGGTGATAACCCCGCCATCAATGGCTTTCATGACGCCATTGATACTGCCGTCAACGGCAATAATCGCATCTTGGTTCAGGGTGCCGGTGGTGCCTGCACCGTTGGCGTAAATAGCATGCAGCTCACCGCGGCCAGCGGTCGCGTTATTGCTATGTGACAAGCCGTCGGTCCAGACGTCGTAATCCCAGGTGAGCACGTCTGAGGGCTTGCTGGAGTTGATAAGATCATCAATCAGCTCGGCATATTTCGTTTGTGCGGCGGTGGAGGTAGTGACGACATTTGCATCCAGCCACAGCTGGATTTGGCTGACTTTTTCGCCTTCCGGGTTTTCTGCTGCATCGCTGCTGTTGCCCAACAGCCAGTCGTTAAAATCGGCCAGATCCTGCGTGTTGGTAATGCTAAATGTGCGCTCACCCGTTTCGACGACATTGCCGTCTGTATCATAACCGTAGGTCATGAGCTTCACATCATCGCCAAACACAGAGGTTTGCGCCGAGCCGGCGAACGTTTTTTCAGGAATAACCGGAGCAGCGTTAAATTTTATGTAGTTATCGGATTGCCAGTTAACCTGGCTACCAGCGTCCTGAGCCTCCAGTAAGGAGGAGTCTTTGGCCAGCAACTCGATAGTATTGGCTTTGTCGCGGACATTGAGCGTGTCGTTGCCAATATCCAGATTGGCTATGGAGCCATTTGTCGCCAGCGCGATGCCAAATTGTTTATAGATTTTAGACAACGTTGGATCGTAGGTGTTTAATGCCGAATCGCCAATCTGCGATTCGGTAAGGAAATTATTTAAGTCATTGGTGTTAAAGACTTTAATAGTTGTAGGTTCGCCAGGGAAGGCCGGGTCGTTAATATCAAATTCTGTGCTTTGTGATGGCGTCGACGATTGGTTATACGTCAGGTATTCCGCCAGTTCTTCAGCGGTAGTAATCGTTTTTACGCCCTGGTCAGGGCTGGTGGCCTGCAGGGTGATTTTGCCGGTTTGCAGTAGCTCTCTGATGGTCGTTGATTCAACAACACCACTTTGGCCTGGGGCAATCGTTGGGATCGCGCCGCTGATATTGAGCGCCTGACCAGCAGTGATATCTTTATATAAGAATCCGTAGTCGTGGATACCCTCATAATCTCCAACGGAAATACCTGCCTGGTAGTCGGTGAAAATATTGTGCTCACCGATATCGATAATCGGATCAGCGGAAGCCGGCATTGAAGCAGCGCTTAATGCGCCGGCCGCCAGTACGGCGACAGTTTTACGCGAGCTGCTTTTTTTCTTTCCTTTAGTTAATTCGGAAACGACCACCCAGATACCGAGTACCGCGTTCCAAATAATGCTGTAAACTTTGTTCATATATAACCCTCGTCTACATTCCTGTTATGTATGTGTTAATACGTTGAGTTGTTGGCTATGGTTGGCACGCGGATGTGCTACCCGGTAATAGATTTCGGAAAATAGGGTTCCCTTCCGTGCGATGCGGAATTTAAAATTTGAGTAGAAAGAAAACCTTTTAAATGGTAAGCGTGATAATTGTCCTTAAATAAGTCAGTTATGGCTGGCTATAGTGGGAAATGGTGTACTTGAGTCGCGAGTTATTTTTGCCGAGTTTTCTGGCAATGTTGCTTTTGTACGCCCCGATGGTTTTTTCACTTTTTTGTGATGCTCCGGCGATTTGCGTCAGTGACCAACCCCGGGCCAGCATCATCATTACGCTGAATTCGTTTGCTGTAATTTTATTTTGTAGTTCTTTGTTATTGCTTGGTTTTTTGTTTTGTGTAATACGCGTTACGGCATGCAGTAACCGATCAAGGCTGGCGTCTTGATCGAGAAACAGCATGTTCTTCCCGCAAACGGTTTGAAAAATAGAAAAAGTAGCTTCATCTGCCAATACAATGATTCTTGTGGCAGGGCGTAAAGCCATGTTGCGGATAATCCTGGCATATTTTAAAAAATCTGTGTTGTCAGGATTAATAATGATGCAATCCGTTTCATAAGGGATTATGTTGACGGCAGAAAGCGTCTGAGATGAGTAATACGCGATATCAATATATAATGATGAACCACGTAGGATTTCTCGCATGCCTAGCCAGGGGTAAATTGAGTCACCCAAAAAAATAGCCTTAGACATAACGATCTCCTTGAAATTTTGATGCAGGCGACCGCCTCTTTTTTTAAGAAGAAAAAGAGTTTCTTGCGACGCATGAAATGTTAATTAAATCTCGTATAACGTTCTCTGGTGTGAACGCATCCTTATTTATTACAGATTCCACAGATATTTCTGTATTAATTCGAATCATTAACTATTCTTAAAGTAGATATTACACTTTGTTAAAATTTAAGATAAATCGTTTATTTCAGCTCTGCGTAAATGATTGATAGATTTCGCTTATGGATCACGCTAATAATGATTGAGTGATTTCTATAAAGACAGGGTATTCCTATTCATTGTGGAGGGGATTTATATGGAAAACTTTATATTTCATACAGATACCTGTTTTTCTTGATGAGATGATTGGTGACCAGGAGAATTCTTAATCAAGACCAGGACAAAGAGAAGGGGAGCCAGGGGGAAGAGAGAAATATCGCTCAATTTGCAGTTATCGACCTGAAATTAGAATTTTCAGGTCGATAATTCTTAGTGGTGTTAAGTTTTTAGGGAATTATCCTATTTTGGGCTTTTTGTGCTTAATTTTAAAATCTCACCTGAAGAGGTTATTTTTTCTGATTGCATTGCTGATAGCGCTTAGCCCGCCAACAGCTCCTGTTCAACCTGATGCACCTGTTGTTCCAGGGTATTGCGGATTTCCGTAAGCGCCCGTTGTTGATCGGAGAAGTAGGCCTCTTTATCTGTGACGGAGGTGGCAAGCCGCCAGGCGTTCTCAGCTTCCAGTTCGGTAATTTCTTTGAGCAGCGCATTAATTTGTTCTCTGAGCTGCTGTATTTTGCTGCGTAAATGCTGCAGATCGTTCAATCGGTCACTCGCCATCATCGGTTCGAGGCCACTTTGTAATTGAGTCAGTAGCGCCCGAACGGCGGCAAGATCGGCATTTTGGCGCGCCTGGTTAAGCTGAACCATCATCTGATGCGCTTTCTCTTTCAGACAATCTGCCACCACATCCGGATGACAAAGACGGCTGGCCTGACGCCACAGGCGTTTTAACTCATTACGTTCATCAGATGAAAGTCGCTGGTCACGGTTAAAACGATGCTGCGCATCCTGCTGCTGCTCCTGAAATTCATCATATTCATGGCTGGCCTCTTCCTGAGCCTGGCGGGTTGCGCTGTCGTCCTGGCGAGAAAAGTCGTTTTCCAACTCACGAATCTCCGCCAGCAGGGCGGTAATCAGTTCCGTTTGTTGCTGAATACGTTGGCGTGTTTCCACCGATTCGCGCGAATCTGAATTAAGGTTCATCCAGTGCTGCTTGAGCCTGGCAAGTTGATCAACAGCCTGGGAAATATAGTGCTGACAGGACTGATAGTCTTTTTCCCGACGTTTTCGCTCCGCTTCCTGTTTACGCTGGGCGCTGGCGGCGAGCTGTTTACGTAACTCGAGGATCCGGCTCATTAGCGGTCCAAGGCGAAGATGATACAGATCGTTGAAATCATCGAGGATTTGAATGCGCGTGTTGCGCTTATCGATCAGGTCACGCAGCTGTGTTTCGAGCGCTTTGAGTTCCAGTTTACTGGCGGCAATGGCGGGATCCTGCCACGTAGAGACTGCCCGTTGAGATTGCAGCCAGGCTGAGATTTCACGCAGGGCATCACGAAAGCGTCGTTCTTCGATCGCCTGCACAATGGTGCCTAGCACGACGGATAAAGGCTCATTTTTCAGATGTTCTACCTGCTGGAAAATAATTTCCTCATCTTCCAGTTCAATAGCGCTTTTGACGATTTCCAGTCGTTTAATGATCTTATTCATGACAGTCGTTGCCTGGCCTGGCTCAAAAACGAGTGACTAAAACACAGCCGGTTCACCCGTTTGAAAATGTTAGAAAAACAGTAAAGCGCATTCTGTGGCCTGCGATGCCTTTTCGTCCAGAATAATTCACTGTAATTATGAAAAACCGGAAGTCGCGCGCACCTGTTTGCATCTTCAAACCTCTGTTTCATGTTTTTTATTATCGGGTAATTATTCTTGATTCAAAAAAGATAATGCGTATAGTTCTCATTCTCTTTTGTTATTAACTCTCTGTATTACTTCTGGTAAGGATCCCGACAATGAAAAAAACAACATCCGCGCTGGCATTGCTGATTGCTGCGGCGTTAAGCGGTTGTGCGGCGCACTCCACGCCAGCCAGCAACGTCAGCGTTACGGAAAAAACAGCACAACCTGCCGTTACCGATGTACAGCAACGCGCGCTGGCGGATGGGTTATATGAAATGGCGCTTAGCCCGGCAGGGGATGCGTTGTACGTTGCCAGCGCCGAAGGATTTAAAGATGTGCAGGGCGGCGTGGTTTACAAGTTGGATCCGAAAACGCTCAAAACGCTTGGATTGAGTCATACCGATATGAAAAACTTTGGTATGGCTATCTCGCCGGACGGTAAAACGGTGTATGTCACCAACTCACTGGACGGTGGCCTGAGCGCGCTGAATACCGCTGACGGCAAGGTGAAAAATCGCGTACTGTTCCCGGAACGTAACTCAGAAGGTTTCCCGTATGGCGCCCGTCAGGTGCTGTTGCATAACGGTTTGCTCTATATTGGCGCCGTGGCGGATCCGGCGGTGATTTGGGTGGTTGACGCCGAAACCCTGAAGCTGAAAACCCGCATTAAAAACACGGGTAAATGGATGACCGGACTGCATTATTCAGCGGTGACGCAGCGAATTTATGCAGCTAACGGCGGCGGTGAAATTCTCGTCATCAACCCGCGTAATCAGCGTGTTGAGAAACGCTGGCAGCCGCTGGGTGAACAACCTGCGCTGCTGCTGAATATGGCGGAGGACGCACAAACGGGTCGTCTGTTTGTCACCGACAACTCAAAAGCGAAAACCACTCTGGTTCTGGATATTCATACGGGTAACCTGCTGAAAAAACTGGATGTGGGTGATTCGCTGGCGGTGAAATTCAACGCAAAACGCAACGAAATCTATATTACGCAGCGTGATTCAGGGAAATTGCTCAGCCTGAATGCGACTGATTACAGCGTGAAGAAAAGTTGGGATTTACCCCCTAACCCAAACAGCCTGCTGCTCTCGGCGGATGGACAAACGCTGTTTGTGACGGTGAAGCAAAAATTTAATAAAGACCACTCTACGTCTGCGCCAGATAACGTGGTACGTATTGACTTGAATAAACAATAACAACTCGCCTTCTTTTTATTGTTTTTCTCCCGAGCCTCGGTGCGTTGGGCAAGGAAGCCCGGCGCATCCAATCGATTGCGCCTTGCGACAACCAGGTTGAAATGTTAAAAGAAGCCCCTTCAATAAAAACGACACAGGGGAAGGGCGTGAAAAACGCGTCAACTGCATCTGACACCAGCGTGTCTGATGCCGCGTCGACGAACGAGCCGACGCTTCAACGAGGGTTGCAAAACCGCCATATTCAGTTAATTGCGCTGGGCGGTGCAATTGGTACGGGCCTGTTTTTGGGCATTGGTCCGGCTATTCAGATGGCGGGACCTGCGGTGTTACTGGGTTACGGCGTTGCCGGGATCATCGCTTTTTTGATTATGCGTCAACTGGGCGAAATGGTAGTGGAAGAACCCGTTTCCGGATCCTTCGCTCATTTTGCCTATAAATATTGGGGACCGTTCGCGGGTTTTCTGTCCGGCTGGAACTACTGGGTGATGTTTGTGCTGGTCGGTATGGCGGAACTGACCGCGGCCGGGATCTATATGCAGTACTGGTTGCCCGATGTCCCGACCTGGATTTGGGCCGCGGCATTTTTCGTGATCATCAATGCCGTCAACCTGGTCAACGTACGTCTATATGGCGAAACGGAATTCTGGTTCGCGCTGATTAAAGTGCTGGCCATTATCGGCATGATTGGTTTTGGCGTGTGGATGCTGTTTTCCGGTAACGGCGGGGAACATGCAAGCATCGATAACCTGTGGCGTTACAACGGCTTTTTTGCTACCGGCTGGAACGGATTAATTCTGTCGCTGGCGGTGATTATGTTCTCCTTTGGCGGACTGGAGCTTATCGGGATTACTGCCGCAGAAGCGCAGGACCCGCAGAAAAGCATTCCAAAGGCGGTAAACCAGGTGGTGTACCGTATTCTGCTGTTTTACATCGGTTCTCTGGTGGTGCTGTTAGCGCTCTACCCGTGGGTAGAGGTGAAATCCAACAGCAGCCCGTTCGTGATGATTTTCCATAATCTTGACAGCAACGTGGTGGCTTCTGCGCTGAACTTTGTCATTCTTGTGGCTTCGCTGTCGGTGTATAACAGTGGTGTTTACTCTAACAGTCGTATGCTATTTGGTCTCTCGGTTCAGGGGAACGCGCCGAAGTTCTTAACCCGCGTCAGCCGTCGTGGCGTACCGGTGAACTCACTGATCCTCTCCGGCGCTATTACGTCACTGGTGGTCCTGATCAACTATGTTCTGCCGCAAAAGGCCTTTAGCCTGCTGATGGCGCTGGTGGTGGCGACGTTACTGCTGAACTGGATTATGATCTGCCTGGCGCATCTGCGGTTCCGGGCGGCGATGCGACGTAAGGGACGTGACACGCAGTTTAAAGCACTGCTGTACCCGGCAGGGAACTACCTGTGTATTGCTTTCCTTGGCATGATTCTGGTGCTGATGTGTACGATGGATGAAATGCGCCTGTCAGCTATCCTGCTGCCGGTGTGGATCCTGTTCCTGTTTGTTGCCTTCAAACTGTTGCGTCGTAAACCTCGCTAAGCTATGGCCGATCTCATATTAATAATGGGATCGGCCATTTTCTCTCTGTCCGGTTTATCGCTGAAACGCGCCAGACAGTGCGCGAATATCGTTTCCGGTAGGCGACTGATGAATGCGTAAACCAAACTCTTCGACCACGGCAAAGATATGGTCGAAGATATCAGCCTGAATACTTTCATATTCCAGCCAGACTACCGTATTAGTAAAGGCATAAATTTCGATCGGTAAACCGTGATCGTCCGGCGCAAGCTGGCGTACCATTAACGTCATATCTTTGCGAATACGTGGATGATGACGCAAATATTCGTTCAGATAAGCGCGGAAGGTGCCAATATTCGTCATCTGGCGGTGATTCAATACCGATTCAGGCGCATCTAATTGCTGATTCCACTCGTCAATTTCCTGGTGACGTGTTGTTAAATACGGTTTCAGCAGGTGGGCTTTATGCAGACGCTGGCGCTCATCCTCATCAAGAAAATGGATGCTGGTGGCATCGATGCTGATGCTGCGTTTTATTCTCCGCCCACCGGAAGCCGACATTCCACTCCAGTTTTTAAAAGAGTCTGAGACCAGTGACCAGGTTGGGATAGTGGTGATGGTGTTATCCCAGTTGCGCACTTTCACGGTGGTTAAGCCAATATCAATAACCGCGCCATCGGCACCATATTTCGGCATTTCCAGCCAGTCACCCAACTTCAACATATCGTTGGCTGAAAGTTGTATTCCGGCAACCAGTCCGAGGATTGGATCTTTAAACACCAGCATTAACACGGCGGCCATGGCGCCCAGACCGCTTATCAGTATTGTCGGTGACTGACCAATCAGCAGGGAAATCATCAATATTCCGACGAGAATTGCGCTGATGAGTTTGATGCCCTGGAATATGCCTTTTAGCGGTAATTGCGATGCTGCAGGGAGTTTTTGCGACAGATTGAGAATAACGTCCAGCAGGGAAAACAGGGACAGCAGGGCGTACATCATGATCCACAACTGAGCGCAGGTCACTAATATTTCTGCTGCTTCGCTGCCTTTCTGTAGCCAGAGTGCGGCCTGTATATTGACAATGATACCCTGCAGGGTGAATGCCAGCCGGTGAAATAACTTGTTCTGCGTGATGATTTGTAGCCACAGGCGGGAGCTGGCGCTGGCACGCTTTTCAAATGCGCGTAATACCACCCAGTGCAAAATAACGTGAACAATAATGGCGGTGATAAAAATAATGCCAAAAATCATCACCAATGAGGTGGTGTGATTTATTTCAATGCCGAGTTCTTCTACCTGAGATATCAATTCCTGCATAACGTCTCCTTAATAAACAGCGGTCTATGATGACCGCTGTGCGGAGCTTATGCAAATGCGGAGGATTAGACTTCCGTCAGCGTCGTTTCCAGCGGCAGACGAGATTTCGGCAGTGCGGCGTTGAAATCTTCTACGCTGTGATGACCCACCGGAACCACCACTACGCTGGTGAAACCTTTCTCTTTCAGGCCAAATTCTGCATCCATGACCGCTGAATCAAAGCCTTCGATCGGCACAGCATCCAGGCCCATAGCCGCAACGCCCAGCAGGAAGTTACCGACGTTGAGGTACACCTGTTTTGCCATCCAGTGGTTGTCATCCTTCAGCTCTTTGCGATGCATGTCGGCAAAGAAGGTACGGCTTTTATGGTTTGCGGCTTTAGCTTCAGGCGTAGCGAAACGACCATCGCTCTCTTCTTGATCCACCACGCGCTCCAGCCACGCATCGTCCATCGCCGTTTTGGCGCAGAACACCACAACGTGGGAAGCATCCAGCATTTTGCGTTCGTTGAATACAAAACCGCCGGCTGCGGATTTAGCTACACGCGCTTTACCTTCGTCAGTGCTGGCGACAATAAAGTGCCATGGCTGAGAGTTGGTACTGGACGGGCTAAACTGCAGCAGCGTTTTTAATTTTTTGGCCTGCTCAGCGGTCAGTTTTTTATTCGGATCGAATGCCTTAGTGGAGTAACGTTTTAAGGCGACAGAAACAATATCCATAACTACTCCTGGTGATTTTTCATACCCTGCGGGTGCGTTTTGTTTCAGCAGGGTACAGGGTTAGCGGGAAAAAGATAAGACAGGAAAATGCAAAAACACTTATCGGGGTTAACGATAAATCAACCTGGACGTAGACGTTTTTGATCCCGCTTCGCCAGACCGTCTACGACGCGGTGCCATGAATCATTCACCAGCTCTGCCAGTAATGATTCGGTAATGTCGTCGCCAGGGTAGACCGAGATCCAGTGTTTTTTATTCATGTGATAGCCGGGTTTAATGCTGGGGTAGATCTGCTGGTTTAACAGTGACTTCTGCGGGTCTGATTTTAGGTTAACCAGCGGGCGTCCGCGAAGCTCAGTGACCAGCATAAAAATTTTGCCGCCGACTTTGAAGACGTCGTATTCCGGGCCGAATGGCCAGCAGTGTTCGGTAAAAGGCTGTTCGAGCGCCAGGCGCTTCGCACAGGCATGCAGGGTCTGGTCGTCCATTATTTTTCCTCGCGGGTCAGTGCGCGCCACATGGCTTCAAACCCCATCGAAATATAGTCTTTTGCGCGAGCAGCGTCGCGGGCGGCGAACTCCATGGTGGTCTCCGCCAGAGAAAGAAACAACGCGTCGCCAAAGGCGCGATACTCGTCAGACATAAACTCGGGTCGTACGGAGCGATGACAAAGATCGCGTAATTCCGGGAACATATCGTCAGCCTGTTGTTCTGTTTCTTTGCTGATTTTCTCGCTGACGGCCAACTGGCGAATCGTGCGATGCCCGCAGGTGTGGTTCAGACCCCAGCTAATGTAGCTGTTCCAGATGTAGTGAGTCATGGTTTTGGCATCGGTCACTGAGCGATCCAGATTTGCCATCATCGACTGACAAAGATCTTGCTTCAAAAAGAGGTAAAGCTCGTTGATCAAATCATCTTTGGTCGCGAAATAGCGAAACAAGGTTCCCTCCGCAACCCCTGCATTGCGTGCTATCACGGCGGTAGAGGCCGCAATACCTGATTGTGCAAATGCTGTGGTTGCAGCTTCCAGTAATGCCAGTTTTTTGTCTTCACTCTTCGGACGAGCCACTACACTTTACCCTTAAGTCTGTAAAAAACATGATTGAATCACGGCCTTTGCTGCACCGCAACGGCGAATGTCAAAGATTGAAAATCATCTTGACGGCGAACTTTCGATTTCTATAATGAGTGCTTACTCACTCATAATCAAGAGTCAGTCGCGCAAACCAGCGGAAAGGGGGCGCGTTTAAGGTCAGGATATGAAGCGTCTCACAGTTTGTGTGGTTGTTATTATGCTTATTGCCGCAGCTGCAAGTTTACCGTTTGTACTCAATGCCGGGTTTGGTCAGGCACCGCAAGGGGCACAACTGAGTCAGGTTGAACAGTCACCACACTATCGTGATGGACAGTTTCATAACCAGGTGCCGACACCGGGCTATACCGGCAACAAAGGTATGCTGGCGGCCTGGTGGGAGTTTCTGGTCGCTAAGCGTGAAAATGCGCGTCCGGCGCAGCCGTTACCGCTGGTGGCGACCGATCTCGCCGGGCTTGCGCCGCTGCAGGATACGCTGGTCTGGCTCGGCCACTCCTCGTGGTATTTACAGCTGGCGGGTCAGCGTATCCTGATTGATCCGGTGTTTAGCAATTATGCCGCACCGTTTTCATTCCTGAATAAAGCCTTCGCCGGAGATTATCCGTGGAGTGCGCAGACGATGCCGGAGATCGATCTGCTCATCATCTCGCACGATCACTATGACCATCTGGATCTCGCCACTATCAAGGCGCTAATGCCGAAAATTAAGCGGGTGATTACGCCGCTCGGCGTCGGATCGCATCTGCGTTACTGGGGGATGCGCAGCGAGATAATCGAAGAGCGCGACTGGAATCAGTCTGTCAGAGTGACGGATTCGCTGATCGTTCATGTGCTGCCTGCTCGTCATTTCTCGGGACGCGGTATCAAGCGCAACCAAACGCTATGGGCGAGCTTCATGTTCGAAACGCCGGAGCAGAACGTTTATTACAGTGGCGATTCCGGCTATGGACCGCATTTCAAAGCCATTGGCGAGCAGTTTGGCTCGGTTGACCTGGCGATTATGGAGAACGGTCAGTATGACCAGGACTGGAAGTTTATTCACATGATGCCGGAAGAGACGGCACAGGCCGCGGCAGATTTGCATGCGAAAGCCGTGTTGCCAGGGCATGCCGGCCGTTTCGTTCTGGCGAAACATACCTGGGATGATCCTTACAAACGACTGGCGCTTGCCAGCCGTCATCAGGATTACCGCCTGCTGACGCCCATGCTGGGTGAACCGGTAGTACTGTCCGAACCGGACCAACCGTTTACGGCCTGGTGGCAACAGGCGACTCAATGAATACAGGGGAGAGCATGATGACGATTTCTGCTCAGGTAATTGATACGATTGTTGAATGGATTGATGATAATTTGAATCAGCCATTGCGCATTGATGATATTGCGCGCCATGCGGGATATTCCAAATGGCACCTGCAGCGTCTCTTTATGCAGTACAAAGGTGAAAGCCTCGGGCGTTACATCCGTGAGCGTAAGCTGCTGCTGGCGGCGCGCGATCTACGCGATACCGACCAGAAAGTGTACGACATTTGTTTGAAGTACGGATTTGATTCGCAGCAGACCTTTACGCGTATTTTCACCCGAACGTTCAGCCAGCCGCCGGGTGCTTATCGCAAAGAAAATCATAGCCGAACGCATTAACGACGAAGAGTTCTCGCGGGCCTAATCCGCCAGCGAGAACCAGCGCCGCCAGATGAAGCGCAACAGCAAATACTCAAGCATCCCCAGCAGTAAAAACCACAGGCAATACAGCAAAGTATAAAACTGGTTGAGATCCATCAGATGAAAGGTGGTGACGACCTTTTGCGCCAACAGCAGGCCAAGCGAGGGGGCGGGTAGCAGCAGGCAGGACAAAAAAGCCAGCAGCAGGATCCCTGCGACGGTCATCAGTGATTCAAGCGGATGTTTCATAGCATTGTTAAACTTGAGTTAAAAAGCCATTGTCCGGGATCTCTGCGGGCAACGCAAATTCCCACGCTTATAACCCTGCCCAAATCTCACAATGCTTTTTCACCAGACCACTCAACGACCCGCCGTCGGCGACGAAATCACGCATATTTTGTGCTTCATCATGACCATTTTTAACCTGCAGGCCTATAGCTTCAATCGCGCTGGTCGCGCCCACTTTATCTGCAGAGGTAGCGATATTCTCCAGTAGCCGCAATGTGTCATCTGACAAGCGGCAGCCGTCGCCGGTGTTGACGTCGGTGACGATTCCCGCCATACCAAAGCGGCAAGCCTGGAAACGGTTGAATTTATACAGCAGGTAATCACGCTCCTGGTGTTTGAACGGGCGTTTGGTGAGTAACCAGTGGGCGGTAGCCTGAATAAGCCCTGCCATATTGACTGCATGATCAAGGGTCAGCGGCGTATCCATTACCCGAACCTCTACTGTGCCAAAGTGCGGGCTGGGGCGGATATCCCAGTGTAAATCTTTAATGCTGTCAATCATGCTGGTGTAAGCCAGCCGACGGAATAGCCCCTCGAATTCCTGCCAGTTATTCACCCATGGCATCGGGCCATTATCGGGAAATCCGGAGAATATATTTAGTCGCGCGCAGGCAAACCGCGTGTCGGACGTCTGCATATAAGGTGAGGCGGCGGAGAGCGCAATAAAATGGGGAACAAACCGCGACAGCCCGTGCAGGAGATAAATGGCATCATCGCCGTTTGCGCAGCCGATATGCACATGCTGGCCGAACACTGTCGCCTGCTGGATAAGATAGCCAAAATTTTCCAGGTTGCGTCGATAGCGTTCGTCATCGCACACTTCCTGACGTTGCCATTTTTGAAATGGATGCGTACCACCACCACAGATGGCGAGGTGATGCTTTGCAGCAACCCGCGAGATTACCTGCTGCATGGCGGATAATTCAGCACTCGCCTGGTCGATATCGCGACAAACCCCGGTCGCCATCTCCAGCATACTTTCCGTTATATCGTGCTTTACTTCTCCGGCGGTAAGCAGCGGCTTTACGGCGTCAATCAACCGGGAAGAATCCTGGCTCAGGTCGTAGCCCGGAGGATTGACTACCTGCATTTCCAGCTCAATGCCTAACGTGAAAGGGTCAGAAACATGAAAATCGGGTAGTGGCATAGGGTTCTCTTCAGCGTTGATTGAATCCTTAGAGTATAGAAGCGCTGCTGATTTTCTGTTCGTTGTCAAAATCTTCTGGCGACGCTTTGAAGGCGAAATGGCCGGTGTTAAAACTATTTTTTACTTCGCAAAAGGGGTTGAAAGTTGCCGGAACTAAATCTTTATGGACAGACCGTCGGCGATGTTGTGCCGGGCTGGAATGGCGCCGCCGTGCTGCCACGGGAAACGCTTACAGGGCAATATTGTCGACTGGTTCCTCTGGATGCCGACAGCCATGCTGCCGATCTGTTTGATGCCTATGCGCAGGCACCGGACGATCGCGACTGGACCTGGCTTGCCAGCTCTCGCCCCACAAGCGTTGAGGCCGCAGCTTGCTGGGTTCAGGGGAAAGCTGCTGATGCATCTCTGGTTCCCTATGCCGTCATTGAGCAGCGTTCCGGACGTGCCGTTGGACTAGTGTGCTTTATGGCGATTGAACGAGAGCACGGTTCGGTCGAAATAGGTCATGTGACCTGGTCACCGCGCATGAAAAATACGGTACTCGGCACCGAAAGTATCTGGCTGCTGCTGCGCCAGGCGTTTGCGTTGGGCTATCGTCGCGTGGAGTGGAAATGTGATTCCCTGAACACGGCTTCCCGTCGGGCGGCTGAGCGCCTTGGGTTTATCTTCGAAGGACGCTTTCGCCAGAAGATTGTGCGCAAGGGGCGTAATCGCGACAGCGACTGGTTATCGATGATTGACGGCGAATGGCCCCAGTGTGACGCCGTGTTACAGCGCTGGCTGGCTGCCGACAACTTTGATGAAAACGGCCGGCAACGAAAAACGCTGGCTGCCTGTAGCGGAGAATAAATTAATGCCCGCAGCTAACCATGGCTGCGGGCGTAATGCTGTTTACCAACAGATAAATCCACCATCTACAACCAGGTCTACACCGGTGCAAAATGAAGCAGCATCGCTGGCCAGAAAGAGTGCCGGGCCCGCCATCTCTTCCACTTTTGCCATGCGCTGAATCGGCGTCTGGCTTTCAAACTCCCGCGTCTGATGAACCATTTCCGGTCGAGTGTTCATCGGCGTGGCGGTATATCCAGGGCTGATAGAATTCACGCGGATCCCTTTTCCAATCCACTCCATCGCCAGGCTTTTTGACAGATGAATGACTCCAGCCTTAGCGCTATTGTAATGGGCTTGTTCAAGACCTCGGTTAACAATAATTCCGGACATGGATGCGATGTTAATAATCGAGCCACCACCGGATTCCAGCATCAGTTCCGCTTCGGCTTTACAGGAATTCCACACGCCAGTGAGGTTAATGTCGATAACGCGTTGCCACTGCTCGCTTTCCATTTCCAGCGCTGGGTTGGCGTTGGCAATGCCTGCGGCATTGACCGCAATATCCAGACGACCAAAGCGTTCCTTCGCCAGGGCTACCGCGGCGCGAAGGTCGCTAAGCTGACGGACATCACCCGTATAGAGCGCAGCCTGGGCGCCAATAGCGGTAATAGTATCAACGGTCGTGTTCAGCCCGCCGTCTTCGCGCAAATCAAAACAGACTACGTGTGCGCCCGCGCTGGCGAGTGCGCAGGCGATAGTCTGACCGATGCCGCTGCCTGCGCCAGTAACAAAAGCGACGCGCCCCTCAAGATTAAACAGTTGTTGAGCAAAATCTTTTGCAATCATAGTGATGACTCTCTTAACAGATACCCTGGCGGGCATTAAGACATAATCAGGCCGCCATCGATGTTGATGGTTTGTCCGGTGAGATAACGCGCATCGTCAGAGGCGAGAAAAGCGACCAGCCCGGCGACATCTTCAGGTTTGCCCGCGCGTTTCATTGGGATGCCTTTAACCCATTCAGCCATCAGTTCACCTTTGCCATAGCGTTTTTCATCTGTACTGAGAATCTCGCCCCAGACACGATCGTTGTAATCCCACATTTCGCTTTCGATTATCCCCGGGCAAAAGGCGTTGACGGTGATATTCCATGGCGCTAACTCATGGGCCAAACTTTGCGTAATGCCAATTACGCCCATCTTGCTGGCGGCGTAGTGTGGGGTATAGATGAAACCCTGACGTCCCTGACCGGAAGAGGTATTAATCAGGCAGCCCTGGTTTTGCTTAACCATATATTTTGCGGCTTCCCGGCAGCAGAGCCATACGCCAGTGGTATTTACGGCGAGGACTTTTTCGAAATCTGCTTTCGGCATGCGGTCGAAATAGTCGATGGTGATAACACCCGCGTTTTGAATTGAGACATCAATGGTGCCAAAGCGCGCTGCGGCCTGCTCGTACAGAGATTGCACCTGCGCTTCATTGGTGACATCCACCTGCAAAGATAAAATATCTGCCTGATAGCGCTGACGAAGCTGTTCCGCTGTTTCGTGGACGCGCTCTGCATTAGATACCATCACCAGATTTGCGCCGTCGCGGGCAAAACGTTCGGCGATACCTGCGCCAATCCCTCGACAAGCACCAGTGATGACAATTGTCTTACCATGAAAATCACGTTGCATATTTTTATCCCCTGTATGGGCCGGGCAAAAGATGCCCGGCGGAATGTTGCTGCTTAACTGGATACGGTATTTACTGAGGGTGCTGCCGCCAGCTTTTCGTCGTGGCGACGCATCAGAATGACTTTGTTCTGCAGCTTTTGCTGGAACTGATCGACAACAACGGCGGTGACGATAACCACACCTTTGATGACCATTTGCCAGAAGTCGCTGACGCCCATCATCACCATGCCATCGGCGAGGAAGACAATTACGAAGGCACCGATAATGGAGCCGGAGACACGTCCACGTCCTCCCGCGAGGGCCGTTCCACCCAGCACAGTTGCGCCAATGGCATCCATCTCAAACATGTTGCCGGTCATCGGATGTGCGGTTTGCAGTTGTGAAGCCACAATCAGCCCAACAAAAGCGGCACACAGACCGGAGAAGGCGTAGACAAAGATCTTCGCTTTTACGATAGGGACACCCGCCAGACGTGCGGCGGATTCGTTCCCTCCAATCGCGTAGATGTAGCGGCCTAATGGGGTTTTGGTGGTTACCCAGTAGCCCAGCAGCAGGAAGGCAATCATCAGCCAGATAGGGAGATAAATCCCCAACAAAGTACCTGACCCCAGCGTGGCAAAACCGGTATTGCCCAGCGCGTCCATGCCGTTCAGATTTGGGTAAGTGCTGCCGTCGTTAAACAGAAGAGCAGACCCTCTGGCAACGTACATCATGCCGAGCGTACAGATAAACGGTGCAACGCCGAAACGGGTGATGACGGCACCGTTGACAAAACCAACGACAACGCCGAAGAGGGCAACACAGATTATGACCTCTGGTACGTTGAAGAAGATGATGTTGCCACCCCAGATGGGCAGACCGTTGGTAAGCAAGGCGCCTGCAACCATACCGCAAATACCCGCTACCGCCCCGACGGACAGATCGATACCGCCAGTCAGTATCACCAGCGTCATACCAATTGCCAGTAAGCCTGTGATGGCGACGTGCTGGGTCATGATCAACAGGTTAGAGGTGGTCAGGAAATTAGGTACCATCACGCTAAAGAATGCGATAACCAGCAGCAGTGCGATAAACGTTCTGGCCTTCAGCAGGTACATATAAATCATATATTTCTGGTTCATGATGGATTCCAGCCTGATTAATCTTGAGGTGTAGAAGCCGCGATTAATGCCTCGCGGGTGACCGCATGACGGGGGACATCAGCGGTGATTCGGCCATCGGCCATCACCAGAATACGGTCCGCCAGCGCCATCACTTCGTCCAGCTCTGATGAAGAGAACATCACCGCCAGCCCTTGCTGCGCCATTTTGCCAATAAGGTGATACACGTCGGTTTTCGCACCCACATCAATGCCTCGGGTAGGTTCGTCAAGGAAAACCACCTGCGGTTGTGTCATCAATGCCTTACCCAGCACCACTTTTTGCTGATTACCGCCGCTTAATGAGGTGATAGGCAATTCGGGATCGCTCACTTTGATAGCCAGTTGCTGGATCATTGCCTTCACACTGGCCTGCTCTTTGTGCGGGTTCAGCCATTTCCAGGCACGGCGAAAGCCTTGCAGGCTGAAGTCAGACAGCGTCATGTTGGACTGAATCGACATCATCTGAACAACGCCTTCACCCTGTCGGTCCTCAGGCACCAGCGCCAGCCCCTTTTTAAGACGTGACTGAAAATGGGCTTTATCAATGCATTCGCCGTTAAGCTGCACGCTCCCACTCTGGCAGGGCATGAGTCCCACCAGTCCTTTGAACAGTTCAGTTCGCCCTGCGCCCAGCAGACCATAGATTCCGATGACTTCGCCTTTACTGAGGCTAAACGTCACGTCATTAAGCTTATAGCCGCCGCTCGGATGAAGGGCTGTGAGACCCTGTACGGATAGAACCGTTTCACCTTTTGGTGCGGGTTGATAATCAAAATGTTTTTTCTTATCACCCACCATTTGTTCAATGATCCACGGAATACTGGCATCATTGACTGGACGTTCACTGATAAAACGGCCGTCGCGGAAAATCGTGATGTAATCGCCAATTTCCATCAACTCTTCCAGACGGTGGGATATATAGATGATGGTGACGCCGCGTCGCTTGAGTTGCTCAATGACGTTAAACAACACTTTCACCTCAGACTGGCTGAGGGCGGAGGTCGGTTCATCCATGATTAAAACACGGGTATCTTTGGAGAGCGCACGCGCAATCTCGACCAGTTGCTGATGACCGATCCCTAGTTCTTCCAGTGGCGTATACGGATCAACATCCAGTTCGAGTCTTTCCAGTAAGGATTTTGCCAGAGCGTATTGGTATTTTTCGTTGATTTTCCCTTTCTGAAAAAACTCGTTTGCCATGAAAATATTATCCATGACATTCATGTTTGGGAATAAATTCAACTCCTGAAAAATAATACTGATACCCAGTTTTTCGGCCTGATGGGTCGAATTTAATGTAACGGGGGTGCCATCCATAATAATGTGCCCGGAAGAAGGACTTTCGACACCAGCAAGCATTTTCATCATGGTGGACTTACCCGCACCATTTTCTCCGATCAGCACGTTTACTTTATTCCGATATACCCGATAGTTGACGCTATCTAACGCCACTACCCCAGGGTAAACACGCGATAAATCGTGTGTTTCGATAATAACTTCAGATTCGACGGAATGAGGAGTGACGATATCTTGCTGCTGCATGTTATTGTCCTCCTACAGATTCAATTTTCGCTGGTGTAATATCCGGGATGGATCCTGGAATCTCCCACTCAGAAAAAACACCATAAACGTGTACTGACTCGCCGGTTTTAAGCTGCGCAGATTGGATCATCTTTATTGCTTGTTCGTTAATTCCCCGACCATATTCACCAAATAATACCTGGTCATTGAAATCACTATAACTTGCGCCTTTAAAGGCATCTCGTAATTGTGTGCCGCGTAGCGTCGGACCAATCTGTACAATAATGTTGTTGCCGCTTTTATCGGCGATAGTCATTTTCCCATTGCGAGAGGCGGTATCCAGATTGCTAATTTTTCCCTCAACTTTTACGTAAAAGATGCAGGGATTCTCTTCCTGGGAACGATAGCCGAGGTTTTTACAGGCGCTATCAAAATCTTTTTCAGCTTGCAAGGCCATCAGTAAATCAGCCACCGGACGAGCCTGCCC
This sequence comes from Citrobacter sp. Ce129, assembly GCF_030334545.1. Classification (NCBI taxonomy): domain Bacteria; kingdom Pseudomonadati; phylum Pseudomonadota; class Gammaproteobacteria; order Enterobacterales; family Enterobacteriaceae; genus Citrobacter; species Citrobacter sp. Ce129. Next base: position 327,573 of record NZ_JAOWDS010000051.1, on the reverse strand, counting down.
GACAATTTGCGGGACAATTTTGTTTTGCCACGTTTGATCTATATTGGCCATGTGTGGATTCGGTGGCGACTTGAGGTCCGCAAGTTCCTGCTGCGAGACGATGCGGCATCCTCCCACGGTCAACACGACCAGCGCAAGCCAGGCTTTTTTAGACATAATATTCTCCTCTGCGCCTCCTGAGAGGCGCAACAACCCGGGATCAGGACTTGATATTGAAATCCTGTACTTTATCTGCGTTTTCTTTAGTGATAAGAATTCCGCGGAACATGACGCGTTGTTTTTCTGGTTTTATGCCTTTTTGCAGGTAGTTATCGAGATCGGTAACCCCTTGTGCTGCGATAGCCTGTGCCTGGAGCATGACGGTTGCCTGTAGAGTGCCAGCCTTCACCGCATCACGTTCGTCGTTGCTGCCGTCGATACCGACCACGACCACGTCGCTGCGGTTCGCCGCTTTTAATGCAGCAATAGCGCCCAGTGCTACTGGACCGTTACCGCAGATAATACCTTTCACGTCCGGGTGAGCTTGTAGGATGCTGTCCATAATACGTTTACCGTCGATAAGCGTACCTTTGGCATCCTGTCTGGCAACACTAACCATATCCGGGAACTGATCGATAACCTGGTGGAAGGATTTGGAGCGCGTAACACAATTATTATCGGCAAGGTTACACGTCAGTTCAGCATATTTACCTTTTTCGCCCATCTTCTCGACGAAAATATTTGCAACTTCGGAACCCGCCTGGAAGTTATTATGGGTAATTTGCACCAGTGCAACATCATCAACGGGAATTTCACGGTTGATTAATATGACGGGAATTCCAGCTTTTTTCGCTTTTTCAATTGCCGCGACGCTGGCCGTTGAATCTGCATTATCCAGAACGATACCCTGGACTTTTTTGCCGATTGCCGTATCAATCAATTCATTCTGTTTTTTCACATCTTCACTGTGCGACAAAATTGTGGTTTTGTAGCCCAGTTCCTGGGCTTTTTCACTGGCACCTTTTGCTTCTGAGGCGTAATAAGGATTATCCAGTGAATTCACCATAATCATGATTGTCCCTTTTTCCGCTGCATGAGCAGTAAAAGACAAAGCAGTCAGGGTTGCAGCAGTTAACAGCGTTAAACGTAATTTCATGACAATGTTCTCTCTGTGTTGTTATTGTCGGGTACGGTGAAACAACGTAAAGCTTGAATTTTTTATGGTCCGGTATCCTCCTGTATATGTGGTAAATAACGTCGCGCTTTTTCCCTGGTGAGGCGTCAGGCGGACGAGGCCGGTTTCCATAATGTTCTGTTTACCGCATGGCGCCATTCCTGCCATCTTTTTTGCAACCGATGATGGCGATCCATGTCGGGTTGAAATGTGCTATGTACGGTTAAAAAAGCTTTTAAATCAGTCAGTGAGCCAGGGTAAAGCGCTTTACGCGCCAGTAATGCCGCGCCAATGGCGGAAAGTTCTGGCACATCGCTACGCATAACCGGATAACCAAGCAAGTCTGCCTGATATTGCATTAGCCAGTCGTTTTTGGTGGGGCCACCGTCAACCATTAATGCAGTTAACTTGAAATCATCGTGCTGCTGCATGGCAACTACAACATCGGCGATTTGATAGGTAATCGACTCAAGTGCGGCACGAATGAGATGTGCTCGTTTAACTCCCCGGCTGAGTCCGCAGATGACTCCACGGGCACTGTCATCCCACCATGGCGCGCCAAGGCCGGTCAGTGCTGGCACAAAATAAACGCCGAGGGTTGAATCAACGGAGGCGGGAAGGGTGTTGAGTTCGTAGGTCAGTTCGGCATCCGAAAGTTCGCTCAGACCCGTACTGTCTGCCATCCATGCCACCGCATCACCCGTGTGCGGGATATTGCCTTCCAGTCCGTATATGATGCTGTTTCCATCGTGCCAGGCGATGGTGGTAGCCAGTGCGTCAATATCACATTGGGCTGATTTGACCGGCGCCATCACCGATGACCCGGTACCGTAAGTTGCTTTAACGCATCCCATTTCGCCAAGAGCATGGCCAAACAGAGCGGCATGTGAGTCACCCACCATCGACATCACAGGAATGCCGTCTGGAATGCCATTCAGTCCACGTGTATGACCAAATAATCCACTGGAGGGTTTTATTTCCGGTAAGGCGGCGCGTGGAATGTGGAAGAGTGCCAGCATGGCGTCATCCCACTCTCCAGAGTGCAGGTTTAGCAACTGTGTGCGGGCGGCGTTGGAAAAGTCACAGCAGAAGGCTTCACCAGCGGTTAAATTCCATAGCAACCAACTGTCGATCGTTCCCAGGCAAATTTGTCCCTGCGCAGCCAGCTGTGGCCCATCGGTCACGGATTCCAGTAGCCAGCGCATTTTTGATGCGGAAAAAAGGGGGGCGATTGGCAGACCTGTGGTTGATTTTATCAGTTGTTCTTTATTTTCATGCCGCAGCTCCTCGCAGTAAGCCGCGCTGCGCGTACATTGCCAGGTGATTGCGGAATTTAGCGGTCTGCCAGTCTGACGATACCAGCCTATGGCGGTTTCACGCTGATTACTAATAGCCAGTGCCGCGACGTTTTCAGCACCAACATGATTCACAGCTTTGGCAATGACGCCAATAGAAGCATCAATCAACACCTCGCCAGATTGTTCAACCCAGCCATCCCGAGGGGTCTGAATCGCCAGTGGCTGAGAAAACTTTGCGACCACATTGCCCTGTGCATCAAGCGCGACTGCTTTGGCGTTAGTTGTGCCTTCATCCAGCGCAATAATGAACTCTTTCTTCGCTGCACACATAGATTATCTCCTGAGTCACATTGCGTCCCGGTTTGGAGGATAAAGCCCCCCTCATTGTCGCGTCATTACTACATCAGGCCTGGCTGTGACATCGTTTTTTTAATTATTGAATATATATTCGGTGTTGATTATTTATTTAATACCTTAGCTACAATCTTTCCGTTGGGCTACAGAAAAAATCATCAATTGTGCTGAGAATCACACTTACATAGACGGGATAATAACAGAAAGAAGAATAAATTAAGGCGAGGTGAAACCTTTCAGTTCATTGAAATATATAGATTTTAGTCACAGCCTTTGCTTTTTATCTTTCGTGCAAAGGCTATCAGCGAATCGAGGATCAGGAGGTGACCAGCATCCGGGCGGTAGGATAGTCGGTAATAAGCACGTCGATATAACCTCCGTTCAACGCCCCTTTAATTGCCGCGACTTTGTCTGTACCGCCAGCAAGGGCCACGACATTCGGGCATTTTTTTACCTTGTCCAGGGCCATGCCAATTACGGGATCTTCGTCATCTTGCAATACCGGCTGGCCCTTGTTGTCGTAGTAATGCAGGCAAATGTCTCCGACCGCGCCGCGATCAGCCAGTACCTGCAACATATCTTCGTGGTAGTAGTTGCCTGATGTTTTCAGCAATTGGGACGGTTCGAGGATCCCGACGCCAACAATGGCGATGTCTACGTTATCAAAGCGTGAAATCACATCGGCGACATCTTTGCTGGCAACGAGACGATTTTTCTCTTCAACCGAGCCTTCGATACTCTGCGAAGGCAGCAGCCAGGCTTCACAATTCAGATGTTGTGCCAGCGTCTGCGTCAGAATTGTGGCCTGTACGTTGCCGTTAGGACCCACGCCGCCCAACAATTGAATTACGCCGCCGGCTTTCAGGTTCTGCGTATGGACTTCATCCACCATCGCTCGGATCGTCGAACTCCATGAGGAAACGCCCACCAGATCTTTGGGGCGCAGTCGGGTTTCCAGATAGTGGGCTGCGGCAGAACCAATGGCGCGTTTGATGGTGTGGTCGCTGGCATCCTCTTCGGTATCGACCACAATGGCCTGCTTAATGCCGTAACGTTCCTCGATCCCTTTTTCAAGATTCAGGAAGATATTTGAGGGCTGGACAACGCTGATTTTCACCACCCCTTCTTTCTGACAGCGGGTGATGGCGCGGGAGATAAACGACTGAGAAAGCGAGAGAAGTTGAGCAATATCGGACTGTTTGCGTCCTTCAAGATAGTAAAGGGTAGCGATTTTAACCAATAGCCGTTGTTCGTCCTGCTTAGCCATATATTTCCTCGAAAATCATTTACGTACCGCCATTATCTTAATGCGTTTTATCATACGCGAAAATTGAAGACAGGTAAGTGTGATAAAGCTCTAACTTTAACCAATCCTCCAAAACAGCTATGGACAAATACGAAAATTAGGTTGCATAATTGAATAAAGAATCATTTGTGAATATATATTCATGGTGGTTACAGGTCAACTTATTATTACCAGCGTCAGTGTGGTCGCGGTAAGGAGGCAGAATGTTCCTGAGCATGATACAACGGCGTAAGCCTGAAGATGTGACGTATGGGAAATTCTGGTTTTTTTAGTCCCACGCGGAATAAATATTCCATATTGAAAATAAATTCAGAGGTGCTAAATGAATCCCTGGAACTATGATATCCAGACTCTTGAGCGCAAAGCGCGGGCGGTTCGCCGTCACATCGTTAGATTAAATGCTAACAGCCCTGCGGGTGGGCATACTGGTGCGGACTTGTCCCAAGTTGAGCTGTTGACGGCACTCTATTTTCGTATACTCAATGTCGCTCCGGAGCGTATCGCTGATGAGGCTCGGGATATCTACATCCAGTCTAAAGGTCACGCGGTAGGCTGTTACTACTGCGTTCTGGCGGAGGCGGGTTTTTTTCCCGTTGACTGGCTGGAAACCTATCAACATGCCAATTCCCATCTTCCCGGACACCCGGTGCGCCAGAAAACGCCGGGTATTGAACTGAATACCGGTGCTCTGGGCCACGGTTTACCTGTTGCGGTGGGACTGGCTCTGGCTGCGAAGAAAAGTAACAGTTCACGCCGCATCTTTTTAATCACAGGCGATGGCGAACTGGCCGAAGGAAGTAACTGGGAAGCGGCGCTGGCTGCTGCTCATTATGGCCTCGATAACCTGATCATTATTAATGACAAGAACAATCTTCAATTAGCCGGACCGACTCGCGAAATCATGAATACCGATCCGCTTGCCGCAAAATGGCAGGCATTTGGTATGACGGTGACTGAGTGTCAGGGGAATGATATGGCGTCGGTTGTCGCCACGCTGGAAGGACTTAAGCAGGATGGCAAACCTAACGTCATCATTGCCAATACCACGAAAGGCGCGGGTATATCGTTTATCCAGGGGCGCCCTGAATGGCACCATCGGGTGCCAAAAGGTGAAGAGATCGAACTGGCTCTGGAGGAGTTAAAAGATGAGTAATGCAGAACACCTCGCGAACGTCATGGTTCAGGCGTTCATTGATGCAGTGGAACAGGGTGTTGACCTGGTGCCGGTCGTAGCGGACTCGACATCAACCGCGAAAATTGCTCCTTTTATAAAGCAGTTTCCCGGTCGCCTGGTCAACGTAGGTATTGCCGAACAAAGCATGGTTGGAACGGCGGCAGGACTTGCACTTGGCGGTAAGGTCGCCGTCACCTGTAACGCTGCGCCATTTCTTATCTCCCGTGCCAATGAGCAAATTAAAGTCGATGTTTGCTACAACAATACCAATGTGAAGCTATTCGGTCTTAATGCCGGTGCCAGCTATGGTCCGCTGGCGAGCACTCACCATTCGATCGATGATATTGCCATTATGCGAGGCTTCGGCAATATCCAGATTTTCGCCCCATCTTCGCCACGAGAGTGCCGACAGATTATCGATTATGCGATTGGCTATCAGGGACCGGTATATATTCGTCTTGATGGAAAAGCACTGCCGGAACTTCATGACGAGAGTTACCGTTTTGTTCCGGGGGCGGTGTTGACGCTGCGTGAAGGGGAGCATGTGGCGCTGGTGGCAACGGGCTCGACAGTTCATGAAATTGTTGATGCCGCTGCGCTGTTGGCTGATGCCGGTATTCAGGCGAAGGTGGTCAGTGTACCTTCAATTCGACCATGTGATACCAAAGCCCTGTTGTCAGCACTACAGGGCAGCAAAGCGGTGATTACCGTAGAAGAGCACAACATTAATGGTGGGTTGGGAAGCCTGGTGGCAGAAGTGCTGGCTGAGGGCGGAGTCGGGGCGGTGTTAAAGCGTTTAGGCATTCCGGATGGAGAGTATGCAGCGGCAGCGGATCGTGGCTGGCTACGTCAGCATCATGGTTTTGACGCCGCAGCTATCGCTGCTCAGGCGCGAGAACTGCTGTGACGTTCACACTGTTGCCAGTGTGATTACATCATTACCCGAGAACCGCCATTGCACGCGATACGCCTGGCTGTGAGCACGTAGTATCATTTGGTTGTGTTGCAACTCAACGATTTGATACTGCGTAAATTCGGCGACTGATTGTTGTGACGCCTGGGTTGCTTTAAAGGCACTTTCTTTGGCGGAAAATGCCAGCGTGAGAGCCTGCTCCACAGACAGACCGCTATTAGCCAACCACGCTTTTTCTGTATTGGTGACAATACTACTTACCAGTTCGTTCGCCATTTGCTGCGTAAAAATAGTTTCTATATCCAGCCCGACGGGATGCGTTGATACCGCGGCCAGGGCGATTGTTCCGCTATGACTGATGCTGCCAAACAGATTTTGCGGCCACAACGGTTGGCGTTGCGCGCCGATGCCGGGTACGGTTTTGTGACTAAACTCACGCAGCGCGTGTACTGCGGCAATACGCCCAGCTAAGTGCTCAGCTTTACGCTTACGTCCACAGGACTGAAGCTGAGTGTGGTGGGGGAGCCAGAGCAGGTCGTGCTCATGGAAGCTGGCGGGATCGAACTCGACAATGTGCAGCGTGTGGTCTGCGAAAGTGAGCGGTGTGTGCGTGATGTGCATGATAGTTATAATTTCCCTCTCCCCGCAGCGAGGAGAGGGAAAACGTTATCAGAAGTGCGTGTTAACGCTCATGAACCACGTCCGGCCCGGTTCGTTATAGGTGTATGCGCCAGCGCCCGCCATATAGTTCCCGGTTACAATATCGCCCGTGGTCTGGGCATTACCTTCACGCCACAGACGTTTGTCGAAGACGTTATCCACGCCGCCAGTCAGGCTGACGTTTTTCGTCACATCCCAGGTCGCGCTCAGGCCGACGATGCTGTACGGGCTGACTTCATTCGCCGAACTACCGGTTACCGGTTTACCCTGGTAATCGTACTTCTTCGGCTGCTGTTTGCCGTACCAGGTGAAGGTGGACTGCAGCGACAAATCTTCGCGTGCCTGCCAGCTTAGAGTCGAGTTCAGCGTGTACTCAGGAATAATCGACAGGCGTTCGCCGGTCTCTTTATTCTTACTTTGCAGCATGTAAGTGATGTTGTTGGTCCAGTTAACGGTTTCGCTAACCGGCACGTTCAACGTACCTTCCAGGCCCTCAACCACCGCTTTAGGAATGTTTTCCCACTGGTAGATATCGGTGTAAGTCGTCTTCCCTTTGTTGGTGATAGACGTTCTGTCGAACGGTACCGTACCTGCTTCAATTTTGTTGCGATAATCGTTGCGGAACCAGGTTACCCCAGCCAGCCAGCCGTCGCGCTTGAACTCAAGACCAATCTCTTTGTTGATACTGGTTTCGGCCTTCAGATCGTCGTTGCCCATCATATAGCAACCAATACCGGTCGCGGAACCGGTGGCGTAGCAACCCTGCCCCTTGCTGTACAGAATGTAGTTCGGGTTAAGTTGATACAGGCTTGGCGCTTTATAGGCGCGCGCGATGCCCATTTTCAGCGTAAAGTCGTCACCCAGACCCTGGGACAGGTTCAGGGACGGACTCCAGTTGTCGCCGACGATGCTGTGATGGTCGAAACGCAGACCTGGCGTCAGCATCGTGCTGTCGGTCAGCTCCATGTTATTTTCAGCAAACAGAGAGAAAATCTCTGCATCTGAGTACGGGCTACGGTTAGTGCTGCTGGCCCCTGGAATATCACCGCCCATAAAGGTCTGTGAATTAGATAACATGTCTTTCATGCGCTGCTGGTTCCATTCGGTACCAAGCGTCAGATTTTGGTTGACCAGCAGATCTAACGGAATGCTGACCTCACTGTGCAGCATGACGTCACTCAGGTCGGCGTCGAGATATTTTTGTGACGCATTCGGGTCGAAAATCCCTTCAGTACCACCTGCCAGGCCTTCCGGTGTACGGGAGTTACGCGTGTGTTCGTACTGCACCCAGTTGCTGGTGGTGACGCCGTTATCCCAGCCGCCGTTCCAGGTCAGAGAGTAGTTCTGGCGGTAAAGACGGTTGGTCTCTTTCCCGTAGTTATCTTTCACCAGTTGGTTGGTGTTGGTGTTTTGGGTGTCACCCGCATACAGGTTGCCCTGACGGCTATAGCCAGCTTCCAGTTCCAGTGACTGGAGCGGGGCGAAATCCCAGCGAACCACGCCGTTAATGTCTTTGTTGATTACCCCTTCACGACCGGCGGGTAAGGTGTTGGAGTAGGTGCCGGTACGTTCAGACTGATGGCCCTGGTTGATGTCCCACGCGTCGGCCTGAGTTTTATCGAGATTACCGTACAGACGGAAGCTGAAATCCCCGCCCAATGGGCCATTCAGGCTAAAGTTGGTCCGCTTGGTCGAACCTTCATCTTTGTGTTCCGGGGCGTTGAAATAGGTATCCCAGGAGCCGTGCCATTCATTGCTGCCTTTTTTGGTGATGATATTCACCACGCCGCCAGCCGCACCGTTGCCATAGCGTGCCGCGGCAGGACCGCGCAGCACTTCAATACGTTCGATCATTTCCGGTGGGACCCAGGCGGTATCGCCGCGGGTATCACGCTCGCCGCGCCAGCCCTGGCGTACGGAGTTACGGCTGGTAACCGGTTTACCGTCGATCAGAATCAGGGTGTTTTCTGGCCCCATGCCGCGGATATCGATCTGACGGTTGTTGCCGCGCTGTCCGCTGGTTGAGTTACCGGTCAGGTTAACGCCTGGCATGGTACGGATGATTTCCGACACATCGCGAGCGGGAGGATTCTTACGAATCTCATCAGCGGTAATGGTTGAAACGCCCGGCGCTTGCAGGTTCTGCTGGGCAGCGGTAACGACGATGGTGTCTTCATGAGAGACTGCGGCGCTATCGGTTTGATCTTCTGCCATTGCTGGCAGGGCTACCCCGTAAATCCCTAAATTGACCAATAAGGCCAGTGAATGAATCTTGTTGTTCATTGTATGTCCTGCTGTTCTTTTAGCCACGAGTTCCAATGTGCCGTGTTGCGGCATTTGGCCTGATGTCGCCCGCATCCGCGTAAACCCTCCATTCCAGAAAAAGTACGCAGTGCCAGGTCGGTTTATAAGTGGTGAAAAACTGTGCGCGCTTCCCACAGCGCGACAATACGCTATTGCAAATGCAAATAGTTATCAATAATATTATCAATATATTTCACGCTAGATCATAAAATTTCACGATAAACATGGGGTTATGGCGGTGACGACGTTAAAGATGGGAAGCGAGGCGTGGTGGCAGTCAAAAAAAGGCCCGGAGTGGGAGCGTGAAGACAACGGAAATTATCGGGTAACCTTCTGGTGGCGTGACCCGCAGGGAACGGAGAAAGAGTCAGCCATTCATCACGTTTGGGTTTATATCACCGGCGTCACCGACCACCATCAAAATGCTACCCCTCAGTCGATGCGACGCATTGATGGAACGAATATTTGGTGCTGGAGTGTTTCCCTCAGCGCCAACTGGCGTGGCAGTTACTGTTTTATCCCAACAGCGCGCAACGATATTTTTGCACCGCAGGCGCTGGGCGACACCCCTGACCGAACCGCGCTGCGTGAAGGCTGGCGGCAATTACTGCCGCAGGCTATTGCTGACCCCCTTAATTCGCAGAGCTGGCAGGGCGGTCGTGGCCACGCGGTGTCTGCGCTGGAAATGCCGGAGGCACCCGTACAGCCAGGATGGGATCGACCTGAAAACCCCGATTCACCCACAGTGTGTCTGCAATGGCGTAGCGCCAGGCTCGGCAATACGCGTCGCGTATGGGTGTTTACCACCGGTGATGCTCAACCCGAAACGCGTCCGTTGGCTATCCTGCTGGACGGACAGTTTTGGGCGCAGAGTATGCCGGTCTGGCCTGCGCTAACTTCACTTACGCATCGTGGGCACCTTCCTCCTGCCGTTTATCTCCTGATTGATGCCATCGACACGGCTCACCGTAGCCGCGAACTGCCGTGTAACGCGGATTTTTGGTTGGCGGTACAAGAGGAGCTGTTGCCGCTGGTGAAGACGACAACCGCGTTCAGTGATGACCCGCAGCGCACGGTGGTCGCCGGACAAAGTTTTGGCGGATTGTCATCGCTGTATGCCGGGCTAAACTGGCCCGCGCGCTTTGGCTGCGTACTCAGCCAGTCGGGCTCTTACTGGTGGCCGCATCGCGGTGGTTATCAGGATGGGACGATCGTTGAGCAACTGAAGAGCGGGAAGGTCAGTGCTCAGGGGCTGCGTATTGTCCTGGAAGCCGGGATCCGCGAGCCCATTATTTTTCGCGCTAATCAGGCGCTATATGCCCAGTTACCCTCTGCACCACAGTCTATTTTCTGGCGTCAGGTTGATGGCGGACACGATGCGCTTTGCTGGCGCGGCGGTTTGATGCAAGGGCTTATAACGCTCTGGCAACCGCTTACCGACACGATTTAACCGGACGACGTTCCACGACAGGAGTTGAGTATGGAATTCAGTAACCCCTTCGATAATCCGCAGGGCCAGTTTTACATTCTGCAAAATCCCCAACGTCAGTTTAGCCTTTGGCCGCGACAATGCTCACTTCCTGCTGGTTGGACGGTCGCGTGCGAACCCCAATCCCAGGAAGCCTGCCAGCAATGGCTGGATGCAAACTGGACCACGCTGACGCCAGCAAATTACGTCGATGTGCAGGAGGCTCCATGACTCAGCGTTTACCATTAGTCGCGGCTCAGCCGGGGATCTGGATGGCGGAAAAACTCTCCACATTGCCCTCGGCATGGAGCGTGGCGCACTACGTAGAATTAACCGGCGAACTGGACGCGCCGTTACTGGCAAAAGCGGTTGTGGCGGGTCTGGAGCAGGCAGATACCCTACGGATGCGGTTTAGCGAAGATAACGGCGAGGTCTGGCAATGGGTAGACCCCGCGCTCGCCTTTGCGCAACCCGACGTTATTGACCTGCGTGAAAAATCCAATCCCCATGAGGCGGCACGAGCGTTGATGCAGGCAGACCTGCAGCAGGACATACGTGCTGATAGCGGCAAACCGCTGGTTTTTCACCTGCTCATTCAGGTGGGAGACAAGCGTTGGTATTGGTATCAGCGTTATCATCATCTGCTGGTTGATGGCTTCAGTTTTCCGGCCATTACCCGCCAGATAGCCGCGATTTACCGCGCATGGCTGCATGGCGAGTCCACGCCAGAATCACCTTTTACGCCATTTGCTGAGGTGGTGGAAGAGTATCAACAGTATCGTCAGAGTGATGCCTGGCAACGCGACGGCGCCTTCTGGAGCGAGCAACGAAAGCAACTCCCACCTCCGGCATCGCTATCTGATAAACCACTGCCGGGGCGGTCAGCCAGCGCGGATATCATTCGTCTGAAGTTAACCGCGCCTGAAGGGGAGTTTCGCCGGCTTGCGGCACGTATGCCTGACGTTCAGCGTGCGGATCTGGCCCTCGCGCTGGTGGCGTTGTGGCTGGGACGTTTGTGCAGCCGAATGGATTATGCAGCCGGGTTTATCTTTATGCGGCGCATGGGATCGGCGGCGCTGACGTCCAGCGGACCCGTTTTAAACGTTTTGCCATTTGGTGTGCAACTGGATGCGGCAGAAAGCTTGCCTGCGCTTGCACAACGACTGGCCGGACAGTTAAAGAAAATGCGCCGACATCAGCGTTATGATGCCGAGCAAATTGTTCGCGACAGCGGGCGCGCAGCCGGTGCTGAACCTCTGTTTGGCCCGGTGCTGAACGTGAAAATATTCGACTATCAGCTCAATATTCCCGGCGTGCAGGCGCGAACTCATACGCTGGCGACGGGGCCGGTGAACGATCTTGAGCTGGCGCTGTTCCCGGATGAAAACGGCGGTTTGAGTATTGAAATCCTGGCCAATAAACAACGTTATGAAGCCGAGACGCTGGCGCAGCATGCATCACGTTTAATTGGGCTTATCGAGCAGTTTGCCGACAATCCGGCGCTATGCTGCGGCGACGCCGGGATGCTGTTGCCAATAGAACATGAGCGGCTGACGAAGATTAACGACACCACCGTGGAGATCCCGTCCACTACGCTGAGCGCGTTAGTGGCGCAGCAGGCTGATAAAACGCCGGATGCCCCGGCGCTGGCCGATGCCCGTTATCAGTTTAGCTATCGCGAAATGCGCCAGCAGGTCGTGGCGCTGGCGCAGCTTCTGCGCGAGCGTGGCGTCCGCCCTGGCGACAGCGTAGCCGTGGCATTACCGCGTTCCGTGTTCCTGACGCTGGCATTGCACGGTATTGTTGAGGCAGGAGCCGCCTGGCTGCCATTGGATACCGGATACCCGGACGATCGCCTGCGGATGATGCTCGAAGACGCAAAACCGAAATTGCTGATCGCGATCGAAGAGCAACTGGCGCGCTTTAGCGATATTCCGGCGCTGGAAAGTCTGTGCTACAACGCGCCGCTGCCAGCAGAAGATGCAGCTCCGCTGGCGCTATCTCAACCCAATCATACGGCCTATATCATTTTTACTTCCGGTTCTACCGGCAGACCAAAAGGGGTAATGGTTGGGCAAACCGCCATCGTTAACCGTTTGCTGTGGATGCAAAATCACTACCCGCTGGCCGCAGATGATGTGGTGGCGCAAAAAACGCCGTGCAGTTTTGACGTCTCGGTATGGGAGTTTTTCTGGCCGTTTATTGCCGGGGCTAAACTGGTAATGGCGGAACCTGAGGCGCACCGCGATCCGCTGGCGATGCAGCAATTCTTTGCCCAATACGGGGTGACGACCACGCACTTCGTTCCTTCGATGCTGGCCGCTTTTGTCGCTTCACTGACGCCGGAAACCGCGCGGGAGAGTTGCGCCTCGCTGAAACGGGTATTCTGCAGCGGTGAAGCCTTGCCTGCAGATTTATGTCGCGAGTGGGAGCAGTTGACTCGTGCGCCACTGCACAATTTATACGGGCCAACGGAAGCGGCGGTCGATGTGAGCTGGTATCCGGCCTGTGGGGATGAACTTGCCGCCGTAACCGGCAACAGCGTGCCGATTGGTTATCCGGTATGGAATACAGGTTTACGCATCCTGGATGCCATGATGCGCCCGGTGCCTTTCGGCGTGGCGGGTGACCTGTATCTGACGGGGATCCAACTGGCGCAAGGATACCTGGGGCGAGCGGATCTGACCGCAAGCCGCTTTATCGCCGATCCGTTTAACGCCGGCGAACGCATGTACCGTACCGGGGATGTGGCGCGCTGGCTGGAAAATGGCGCGGTGGAATACCTTGGGCGCAGCGATGACCAGCTTAAAATTCGCGGACAACGCATTGAGCTTGGTGAGATTGATCGGGTGATGCAGCAGTTGCCTGATGTCGAGCATGCCGTTGCCCATGCCTGCGTATTCAACCAGGCGGCGGCGACAGGCGGCGATGCGCGTCAACTGGTGGGGTATCTGGTGTCGCAATCGGGGTTACCGCTGGATACGTCCGCATTGCGGGACAGTCTGCGTGAAAAACTGCCTGCGCATATGGTGCCAACGGTATTGTTGCAACTGGCGGAGCTACCGCTTAGCGCGAACGGTAAACTGGATCGTAAAGCGCTGCCGATGCCGCAGTTGACGTCGCGTACTTCCGGGCGCGCGCCGCGTACAGGGACTGAAACTACCATCGCACAGTCTTTTGCGGCTTTGCTGAGTTGCGAGGTGAATGACGTGGAGGCGGACTTCTTTGCGCTTGGTGGTCATTCGTTGCTGGCGATGAAGCTGGCAGCGCAGTTGAGCCTGGCTTTTGAGCGTCAGGTGACGCCTGGGCAGATAATGGTGGCTTCTACCGTTGAACAACTGAGCGCACTGCTGGAGAGCAATGATGATGAGCAGTCGCAGCGTCTGGGATTTGAGACGCTACTGCCGCTGCGCCAAAGTCACGGGCCAACGCTGTTTTGCTTCCATCCGGCGTCGGGTTTTGCCTGGCAGTTTAGCGTGCTGTCGCGCTACCTCAGCCCGCAATGGTCGATTACCGGCATTCAGTCTCCAAGGCCGGATGGCCCTATGCAAACGGCGGAGAACCTTGATGCGGTATGTGAACATCATTTGGCAACGCTGCTCAGCCAGCAGCCTCATGGTCCCTACTATTTATTAGGTTACTCGCTGGGAGGCACGCTGGCGCAGGGGATTGCCGCGCGCTTACATGCCAGAGGAGAGACAGTTGCATTCCTGGGACTGCTCGATACCTGGCCGCCGGAAACGCAAAACTGGCAGGATAAAGAGGCCAATGGGTTAGATCCAGCGGTACTGGCGGAGATCGCGCGCGAGCGTGAAGCGTTTCTGGCTGCGCAGCAGGGTAATGCGTCAGAGACCTTATTTAACGCAATCGAAGGTAACTACGCCGATGCGGTTCGCCTGCTCACCACGGCACACAGCGTGCCGTTTGCTGGTCACGCCACGCTGTTCGTCGCTGAGCGTACCTTAGTGCCGGGAGTCAGTCCGGAGCGCAGTTGGTCGCCGTGGATATCCAGTCTGGATGTCTATCGTCAGGACTGCGCGCACGTTGATATCATAACCCCTGAGGCGTTTGAGAAGATTGGGCCAGTCATGTGTGACCTGCTCAAAGACATTCAGTAAATGGTCTCGCCACCTCTGCGGAGGTGGCGGTGTTTACCTGTTCGCCGTACGTCCTAACGGCACCACTAACGGCGTTCCGGCAACCGGATCGTCGATAATCATACAGCGCAGACCGTAGATTTTTTCAATAAGCTGTGCGGTGACTATCTCCTTTGGCGCACCCTCGGCAATAATCTTTCCGTCACGCAGCGCAATCAGATGCGTCGCATAGCGACAGGCCTGATTGAGGTCGTGCAGAACGGCGGCCAGCGTATAACCTTTCTCCCGATTGAGCTCACTCAGCAGCTCCAGCAGATCGATCTGATGGCTGATATCCAGCCAGGTGGTGGGTTCATCAAGCAGCATAATCGACGTTTCCTGCGCCAGCACCATCGCAATCCATGCGCGCTGGCGTTGTCCACCGGAAAGGGTATCCACACTTTGTGATGCAAGATGTGTGATACCTGTCGCCTGCATTGCGTTGGAGACCGCGATTTCATCTTCATTGCGCCAGCGGGTAAACAATGGCTGGTGCGGGTAGCGCCCGCGGGCAACCAGTTCCTGTACCGTAATATCACCCGGCGTGGTGGCGTTTTGCGCCAGCAAACCTATTCTGCGGGCAACCTCTTTGCTGGCATAGTGCTGAATATGCTCGCCGTCGAGCCAGACCTTGCCATGCGCGGGCGTCATCAAACGACTCAGCGTGCGCAGTAGCGTTGATTTTCCGCAGCCGTTTGGCCCGATGATTGCGGTGAAGTGACCGTCGGGAATCGACACATTGAGGTTTTCCGCCACGGTAAACTTGCCATAACCCAGCGTTAACTGGTCGCCACGCAAACGGGCTACTGATTCGATCATTTTTTGCGGGACTCCTGAATTAACAAGACGATAAGATAAATACCGCCGAGGCTTACGGTGACAACGCCCACCGGAAGCTGATAAGGCATAAAGAGCTGTTGGGCGCATAAATCAGCCATCAGCAGCAGCAACGCGCCGCACAACGCCGACAGGGTTAATCCCCAGCGCGATGTGCCGCTAATCCGCCGCGCGATATGCGGGGCGACAAGGGCAATAAACGAGATTGGACCTGCCAGCGCGGTGGCGGAAGCGGTCAGTACAACCGCTACCAGCATCATCATCAGACGTGAGCGTTCTACACTGACGCCAAGCGCGCAGGCGCTGTCATCACCCATTTCCAGCAAACGCATCCGGCGTACCAGCAGCGTGGCGCACACCAGCATGATGATAATCAGTGGGGCAGAAGGCCAGGTCTTGGCCCAGGTCAGGCCATTGAGCGAACCGGCGTTCCACAGCCCGGCCGTCAGCGCGGTTTCTAATGATGCTTTCAGCAATAGCCAGGTGTTGAACGCGACCAGCATAGCGCGTATGCCGATACCAATAATAATCAGCCGGAAGGTGTCGATACCATTGCGCCAGGCGAGCGCCCAGACTACCAGAGAGGTCAGGACCCCACCCAGCATGGCTGCCAGCGCGATAGCGGTAAGATGCTGTCCGAACAGTACCATTGCCACCAGCACACCGCTCCAGGCCCCGGTATTGAAACCCATCACATCCGGGCTACCCAGCGGGTTGCGCATCAGCGACTGAAATATTGCGCCGCTCACGCCGAGCGCCGCGCCAATCAATAGCGCCATGAGCACGCGTGGCAAACGCCATTCGGTCACCACCAGTGTAATGCTACGCGGCGCATCGCCGAGCAGGGCAGCAATAATTTGCTGGGTTTCCAGCGTAACGACGCCGCTACGCAGGCTCCACAAGCCAACGGCGAGACATCCTACAACCAGCAGCAGGCTGCTGATTATCAGGCGGCGAGGGAGGTGCATCATGCGCCACCTCCACGCGGTTTCCGCCGTACCAGAAAGATAAGCACTGGCGCGCCGATGAAGGCGCTGACCACCGAAACGCGCAGCTCACCGGGGACAATCAGGCGACCGATGATATCGGCAATCAGTAACAGAGAAGGGGTTGCCAGCAGGGTTACGGGTAGTGACCAGCGGTGATCCGCCCCCACCAACCAGCGCGCCATATGCGGCATCATCAGGCCAATAAAGGCGATAGGACCGACAATCGCGGTTGCACTGCCGCACAATACGGTAATCACCAGCAGGCCAATAAACTGCGTGCGAGCGACTTTACTGCCAAGCGCGGTAGCGGTGTCGCTGCCAAGGCTCAGACTATTCAGTGCCCGGCTGAGGAACAACGCGACAGCCGCAGCAATCAGTACCGGTACCAGAACAACCTTTAGCGTTTGCAGGCTACGGATATCCAGTGAACCGGCCTGCCAGAAACGCAACTGGTCGTAGACGTCCGGATTGAGCAGGGCGATGCCGGTAGATAATCCTTCCAGCACTGCGCCCAGCGCTACGCCCGCCAGCGTCAGACGTACCGGGCTTAACTGTCCGCCGCCCTGGCTACCGGTAAATGCAACGATCAGTGATGCGGCCAGCGCCCCGCAAAAGGCCATCAGCAGTTGCTCTTGCGCAGAGGAAAAGCCGAAAAGCGCGGCTCCCAGCACAATAGCGAAGCTGGCGCCAGAGTTGACGCCCAGAATACCGGGATCGGCGAGAGGGTTACGCGTGAGCGTTTGCATTAATGCGCCAGCCAGGCCCAGCGCGCCACCCGCGAGCAGCCCCGCCAGCGTGCGCGGCAGGCGCGCGTCCAGCACGATGGTGCAATCAGCGCTTTGACAACTGCCGGTGAGCGCATCCAGCACCACGGAGGCAGGTAGCGACTTGGCGCCAATAACCAGACTTAATACCGTGGTGAGAACGAGTAATAACAATAGTCCGGGCACGGCGAAGGCGCGTGTCGCGGAAACAGAGCATGACATATCAACTTCCCTGATAATGATAGTAATTATCGTTATCGATCTTATTTGGATATGTTAGCATGTGCAGCCATCGAATGGATATTGAAAAAGTACCTGGTAAGGCTCTGTAATGAATCGACAATCCTGGCTGCTCAATCTCAGCCTGTTAAAGACCCACCCTGCATTTCGCGCCGTCTTCCTCGCCCGTTTTATTTCCATTGTCTCTCTGGGGCTACTCGGCGTGGCGGTTCCGGTACAGATCCAGATGATGACTCAGTCGACCTGGCAGGTAGGTTTATCGGTGACGCTGACCGGCAGCGCAATGTTTATTGGCCTGATGGTGGGCGGGGTGCTGGCCGATCGCTATGAGCGTAAAAAAGTGATCCTGCTGGCGCGTGGAACCTGCGGCGTCGGCTTTATTGGTCTGTGTCTGAATGCGCTGCTGCCCGAACCATCGTTACTGGCCATTTATCTGCTTGGCTTATGGGACGGTTTCTTTGCCTCGTTGGGCGTAACCGCTTTGCTGGCGGCAACGCCGGCGCTGGTCGGGCGCGAGAATTTGATGCAGGCCGGGGCAATTACCATGCTGACGGTACGCCTGGGTTCGGTAATTTCGCCGATGCTTGGCGGGGTGCTGCTCGCGACCGGCGGCGTGGCCTGGAACTACGGGCTGGCGGCGGCGGGTACTTTCATTACCTTGCTGCCGTTGTTGAGTCTTCCCGCGTTGCCGCCTCCGCCACAGCCGCGTGAGCATCCGCTGAAATCGCTGCTGGCAGCATTTCGCTTTCTGCTTGCCAGCCCGTTAATTGGCGGCATTGCGCTGCTCGGCGGTCTGCTGACTATGGCGAGCGCCGTGCGCGTGCTGTATCCGGCGTTGGCAATTAACTGGCACATGTCGAGCGCGCAAATTGGTCTGCTGTATGCCGCCATTCCTCTTGGCGCGGCAGTGGGGGCATTGACCAGCGGACAGTTGGCGCACAGCGTTCGTCCGGGACTGATCATGCTGGCATCAACCGTAGCGTCGTTCCTGGCAATTGGTCTGTTTGGCCTGATGCCGGTCTGGCAGCTTGGGGTTGTCTGCCTGGCGCTGTTCGGCTGGTTGAGTGCGGTCAGCTCTTTGTTGCAATACACCCTGTTACAGACGCAGACGCCGGAAGCAATGCTTGGGCGAATTAACGGTTTGTGGACGGCGCAGAACGTTACCGGCGATGCGATTGGCGCGGCGCTGTTAGGTGGTCTGGGCGCGATAATGACGCCGGTCGCTTCGGCAAGCGTGAGTGGCTTTGGGCTGGTGATTATCGGTCTGCTACTGCTGCTGCTGTTGGGTGAAGTGCGCCGATTCCGACAAATGCCCGTGAATGCCAGCTAACGTTATGCCCAGGGGAGGCCGGATAAGGCATTAGCCGTATCCGGCGCGGGCGATTAAAACAGAGCCGACAGACGCTGCAGCAGCAATGTCGCGCTGTAGTAGTCGAGACGGAAGGTTTCCGTACCCAGAGCATAAACACGTTTATTCTGCACGGCTGGCAGATGCGCCAGAAGCGGATTGGCATAAATGGCATCGGCATCTTTGCTGTCGCCAGCAAACAGGAACAGCGCTTTGCCGTTCAGGCCAGCCGCCAGGTTCTCACCGCCAAGCTGGATGATATCGTGGCGTTTGCCCTGACTCTGGCTGGTGTGCAAACCGGCAGGCAGCGGGGCCAGCGTGAAACCTAATTGCTCCATCAGTTTGCCCTGCGCCGACTCAGGGGTCCACAGGTTGGCGCTGTGCGCCGCGGCGGTATACACCAGCGCGCTGACCGGTTGTGGCGGCAGGGTGATACGTTGCTTAACCGCCTGCAGTTGCTTATCAAACTCGGCAATACGGGATGCCGCCTGTTGTTCCTGACCGGTAATTTCACCTAACTGGGTCAGCAACGACTGCCAGCTTTTATCGTCGTAATTAATGATGAGCGTTGGCGCAATGGTGGACAGCTGATCGTAAAGCGCGAGGGCTGAATCGCCCCCAGTGGCGCTTATCAGAATCAGATCCGGCATTTGTGCCGCTACGGCCTCAGCGCTCGGTTCCCCGATGTACAAACGGCTCAGTTTGCGCGCCTTTGCCACTTCGCTCCACTGGCGTAAAAAGCCCTGTGCATCGCCGATGCGGTTGTTCGGCGTAGTGGCACCGCTGGCGATGACCGGGGCATCAATCGCCAGCAGCGAGCCGGTGAGGGTGACGCTGGTGGAGACAATTCGCTGTGGCTTATGCTCCAGCGTATGCGTGCCGCGACTGTCGGTAACCTGACGCGGCCAGTCGGCGGCATGACCTGAAGAAATTCCTGAAATAGATAAACCAGCCAGTAAGAGCACGGTGCGACAAAAAGAGGGGAGACTCACGTATCAGCATCCTGTTATCAGTATAAGTAATGCTTCTCATTTTCATTGTTAGCGGGCAAGGATGCAAGCCAAAGTCGCACATTGTGCTACCACAAGAGTTGACATACCGGCGCTTTGCTTTTAGGTTAGCGACCGAAAATATAAATGATAATCATTATTAGAGCCTTTATCATTTTTGGAGGATGATATGGATACGTCACTGGCCGAGGAAAAAACGCAGACTATGCCGACGCTCGCTCCCGACAGTTTTTTCTTTATGTCGCCGTATCGTAGTTTTACGACGTCAGGATGCTTCGCCCGCTACGCGGAACCGGCAATTGATGGCGATTCGCCAGACAGCCCATTCCAACAAAAAATGCATGCACTGTTTGCGGATGCCAAATCGCAGGGTATCGCGAACCCCATCATGGTAGGGGCGATTCCTTTTGATACCCGCCAGCCGTCATCGCTGTTTATTCCCCGCTCGTGGCAGACGTTCTCCCGAACGGCTAAGCAGCAGTCATCACGTTACTTTAACGCGCATCAGTCGCTGAACGTTGTTGAACGTCAATCGATCCCGGAACAGGATTTCTTTGAAGATATGGTCAGCCGGGCGGCTGCGCTGACGGCAACCCCGGAAGTCGACAAAGTGGTGTTGTCACGCCTGATCGATATCACCACCGATGCCAGCATTGACAGTGGCGCGCTGCTGGAGCGCCTGGTGGCGCAAAATCCGGCGAGCTACAACTTCCATGTGCCTCTGGAAGACGGCGGCGTATTGATTGGCGCCAGCCCGGAACTGCTGTTGCGCAAAGAAGGCGATCGTTTTAGCTCATTGCCGCTGGCAGGCTCGGCACGTCGTCAGCCAGATGATGTGCTGGATCGAGAGGCGGGGATCCGCCTGCTGGCCTCCGAGAAGGATCGCCATGAGCACGAACTGGTGACGCAGGCGATGAAAACCGTCCTGCGCGATCGCAGCCGTGAACTGCAATTGCCTTCTTCACCGCAACTGGTTACCACGCCAACGCTCTGGCACCTTGGCACACCGTTTGAAGGTAAAGCCAACGCGCAGGAAAACGCCCTGACGCTGGCGTGTCTGCTGCATCCGACGCCAGCGCTGAGCGGTTTCCCACATCAGGTTGCACGCAACATTATCGCCGAGCTGGAGCCGTTCGATCGCGAACTGTTCGGCGGCATTGTTGGCTGGTGCGATGCCGAAGGTAACGGTGAATGGGTGGTGACGATCCGCTGCGCGAAGCTGCTGCGTAATCAGGTTCGTTTCTTTGCTGGCGCCGGGATTGTTCCTGCCTCTTCTCCGGTTGCGGAATGGCGTGAAACGGGGGCCAAGCTCTCCACGATGTTGAATGTTTTTGGACTGCATTAAGAGCCTTATTGACCAGGCTTCTGAGGAGCGATAATGAGTATTCCTTTCACCCGCTGGCCGGAGGAGTTTGCCCGCCGCTATCGTGAAAAAGGTTACTGGCAGGATTTGCCGCTGACCGACATTCTGACCCGTCACGCAGAAAGCGATCATACGGCGGTAATTGATGGTGAACGCCATCTGAGCTATCGCCAGCTAAATCAGGCCGCTGACAATCTCGCCTGCAGCCTGCGCCGTCAGGGGATCAAACCCGGTGAAACCGCGCTGGTACAACTGGGCAATGTGGCTGAGCTGTATATCACCTTCTTTGCGCTGCTCAAGCTGGGCGTAGCACCGGTGCTGGCGTTATTCAGCCATCAGCGTAACGAACTAAACGCCTATGCCAAACAGATTGAACCGGCGCTGCTGATTGCCGATCGCCAGCATGCGCTGTTTAGCGGGGACGATTTTCTAAACGCTTTTGTGGCTGAACACAATTCAGTGCGCGTGGTGCAACTGCGTAATGATGAAGGTGAACACAATCTACAAACGGCGATAAGCCAACCTGCGACTGATTTTACCGCCACGCCGTCGCCCGCTGATGAGGTGGCGTACTTCCAGCTTTCCGGCGGGACGACCGGGACGCCAAAGCTAATACCTCGTACCCATAACGATTACTACTACAGTGTGCGTCGCAGCAATGAGATTTGCCGCTTCACCGGGGAAACGCGTTATCTGTGCGCGATCCCGGCGGCGCATAACTACGCCATGAGTTCGCCTGGCGCACTGGGCGTATTCCTGGCCGGCGGCACCGTGGTGCTGGCGGATGACCCGAGCGCAACCCTGTGTTTCCCGCTAATAGAACGGCATCAGGTTAACGTCACGGCGCTGGTACCGCCTGCGGTGAGCCTGTGGTTGCAGGCCATTGCTGAATGGGGCAGCAATGCGCAATTGGCTTCGCTGACGCTGTTGCAGGTTGGTGGGGCACGTCTTTCCGCCACGCTTGCGGCGCGTATTCCTGCAGAGATTGGCTGCCAGCTGCAGCAGGTCTTCGGCATGGCGGAAGGGCTGGTGAACTACACCCGTCTGGATGATAGCCCGGAGCGCATCATCAATACCCAGGGTCGCCCAATGTGTCCCGATGATGAAGTCTGGGTGGCGGACGCTGATGGCAATCCATTAGCCCAGGGTGAAACCGGACGCCTGATGACGCGTGGCCCTTACACCTTCCGCGGCTACTTCAAAAGTCCAGAGCACAATGCCAGCGCCTTTGACGCCAACGGTTTTTATTGTTCCGGCGATCTGATCGCTATCGATCCGGATGGTTATATCACCGTTCAGGGACGCGAGAAGGATCAGATCAACCGTGGTGGGGAGAAGATCGCTGCTGAAGAGATTGAAAACCTGCTGCTGCGCCATCCATCGGTGATCCATGCCGCGTTGGTCAGTATGGATGACGAACTGATGGGCGAGAAAAGCTGTGCCTGGCTGGTGGTAAAAGAGCCGCTGCGCGCGGTGCAGGTGCGTCGTTTTCTACGTGAACAGGGCGTGGCGGAATTCAAATTACCTGACCGCGTTGAATGCGTTGAGTCATTACCGCTGACCCCGGTTGGGAAAGTGGATAAAAAACAATTACGTCAGTGGCTGGCAGCACGTTCACTGGCCTGAAGGAGAAAAAGAGATGGCAATTCCTAAACTGCAGGCTTATGCGCTACCCACGGCGCTTGATGTTCCGGTGAACAAGGTCGACTGGGCGTTTGACCCTGAACGCGCCGCGCTGCTGATCCACGACATGCAGGATTATTTTATCGGCTTTTGGGGTGATAACTGCCCGATGATGGAGCAGGTTGTCGCTAACATCGCCGCACTGCGTCAGTACTGTAAAGAGCATAACATTCCGGTGTATTACACCGCTCAGCCGAAAGAACAGAGTGATGAAGACCGCGCTCTGCTCAATGATATGTGGGGACCGGGTCTGACGCGTTCACCAGAACAGCAAAAGATTGTTGAGGCGCTGGCCCCGGATGAAGCGGATACCATTCTGGTGAAATGGCGTTACAGCGCATTTCATCGCTCCCCGCTGGAACAGATGCTCAAGGAAACCGGTCGTAATCAACTGATCATTACCGGGGTGTATGCGCATATCGGCTGTATGACCACCGCAACGGACGCCTTTATGCGTGATATCAAGCCGTTTATGGTTGCCGATGCGCTGGCGGACTTTAGCCGTGACGAGCACCTGATGTCGCTGAAATACGTGGCAGGGCGTTCCGGGCGCGTAGTGATGACTCAGGAATTATTACCGACCCCGGTCCCGGCCACTAAGGATGCGTTGCGCAGCGTTATTCTGCCGCTGCTGGACGAGTCTGAAGAGCCGATGGATGATGAAAACCTGATCGACTACGGGCTGGATTCTGTGCGCATGATGGCGTTGGCGGCGCGCTGGCGTAAAGTTCATGGCGACATTGATTTCGTGATGTTGGCGAAAAATCCGACCATTGACGCCTGGTGGACGCTGCTCTCCCGCGAGGTGAAGTAATGGCCGGATTTGATTTTGCAGGGAAAACCGTCTGGGTAACCGGGGCGGGAAAAGGGATTGGCTATACCACGGCGCTGGCATTTGCGCATGCTGGCGCTGAGGTGACAGGATTCGATCGCGAGTTTCCTCAGGATAACTACCCATTTACGACCGAAGTGCTGGATGTGGCGAATGCCGGACAGGTGGCTGAGGTGTGCCAGCGCGTCCTTAAAGCGCGCGAGCGTTTGGATGTGTTGGTCAATGCCGCAGGTATTTTGCGTATGGGGGCTACCGATGCGCTGAGCGCTGAGGAGTGGCAGCAGACGTTTGCGGTAAACGTTGGCGGGGCGTTCAATCTGTTTCAGCAGACGATGGCGCAGTTTCGTCGCCAGCAGGGCGGGGCGATCGTGACCGTCGCGTCGGATGCGGCGCACACACCGCGTATCGGCATGAGCGCCTACGGCGCGTCAAAAGCCGCGTTGAAAAGCCTGGCGCTGACCGTCGGACTTGAGCTGGCGGGTAGCGGTGTGCGTTGTAATGTGGTTTCACCAGGCTCGACCGACACTGACATGCAGCGTACGTTGTGGGTCAGTGATGACGCGGAGCAACAGCGCATTCGTGGGTTTGGCGAGCAGTTCAAGCTCGGTATTCCGCTGGGGAAAATCGCCCGGCCGCAGGAAATCACCAACACCATTTTATTTCTCGCCTCTGACCTTGCCAGCCACATTACGCTGCAGGATATCGTGGTGGACGGCGGCTCTACGCTGGGGGCATGACCATGATCTGGAAACGTCATTTAACGCTGGATGAACTGAATGCTACCAGTCAGAACACGATGGTGGCGCATCTTGGCATGGTTTATACCCGACTGGGGGATGATGTGCTGGAAGCCGAAATGCCGGTGGATAGCCGCACGCATCAGCCGTTTGGCCTGCTGCACGGCGGCGCGTCGGCGGCTCTGGCGGAAACACTGGGTTCGATGGCGGGTTATCTGATGACGCGCGACGGGCAGTGCGTGGTGGGGACGGAACTGAACGCTACCCATCATCGGGCGGTTGCGCAGGGGAAAGTGCGCGGTGTCTGCCAGCCGCTGCACCTCGGGCGTCAGAGTCAAAGCTGGGAAATCGTTATCTTTGATGAACAGGGACGACGCTGTTGCACCTGTCGTTTAGGCACTGCAGTGATGGGGTGAAGATAAGCGCGTCGTTTAGACGCGCTTCGTGACACCAGTTACCAGCTATAGCGCAGATTAAAACTCCCGTTGAGATCGCGGTAGTCGTTATTACCTTTCTGACCTGCCGCCTGGACGCTGACTTTCCACTGGCTATTGAGATTCGCCTGAATTCCCACTTTTAGCTCGCTGCGATCGGCAGGAAGATCCTGTTTTACCGTTGCGTTATCAAATGATACGGCCAGATCGTCGGTGGAGTGTAGCCAGTTAATCTCTGCGAATGGCCGGACGGTTGCATCGACGAATGAAAGCTGGCTATCAATTCGCAGACCAAGACGTGTGGTCCAGCTATCGCTATTTTGCCCGTCTATGCGTGTACCATTTGTCTCAACGCTATCTACCTCGTAGCGTTGCCAGATAACCTGCGCCTGTGGCGTCAGGCTTACTGTGTTAGCGCTGCTCATATTCATGTCGTAGCGATAACCGCTTTCCAGCGAAATCGCGTGAGCCAGGGAGTCGTAATGCGTTGAACCGGCATTGCCATTCTCGACGCTGTTATTGTAGAAGCCATACTGATACCACGTATCAACATACCAGCCGCGATGTTGCCGGGCATCAGAGAACCAGGTGGCATACGCGCCAAGATTGTAACCGTCGATATCGCCTGTGGCTGTAAACTGACTGCCATCCGCGCCACGATTTCCGGTGCTGTCGGTACTGCCGTCAAGGTAACTGGCCATCAGGCCAAACGTGATGCTTTGCTGATCATCGCGCCAGGTTGCAAGGTCGCTGCCAAGCTGAAACTGGGTGTAATCGCTGTCCATGTCGATATTGCCGTTTACAGCCGATGTGTCCGTTTTTCCGCCTTTCATTCGCGCCCAGACGCTTCCTTCGGCCGAGCGGTACTGGCTCCCTTCACGATCGAACAGCGTTTGCATCTGCAGGCTACGCGCCAGCCATTGGTTGCCCAGATAAGCGCCTATATCGGCGCGATATTGTGGATTTGTCGGGGTAACGTCGCTACCGCCGTCATCAGGATCGACCGGTGTGACGTCGCTGCCGCCGTCATCAGGATCGACCGGTGTGACGTCGCTGCCGCCGTCATCAGGGTCAACCGGTGTGACGTCGCTGTCGCCGTCATCAGGATCAACCGGTGTCACGTCGCTGTCGTCAGGATCGTCGGGTGTTTCTGCTTTGGAACGCAAATACCAGCTTTCGTTATCTTCATACAGACGATACTCATACAGGCCGATTTGAATCTGATTGCCAAGAGAAAACGCGTTATCCGATGACACCCCCCCGACGTCAACAATCTCGATACCTTGATCGGTATATGCCCCCACGCCATCCACATTATTGATGTAGAGCGTGGTGCTGCCGTTTACATTACCCGAGACAATGAGCTGGTCGGTTGGTGAATTATCATCGCCCAAACTGGCGTTAAGTGAGAGCTGACCGCCGTTGCCCGTGTAGTCGCCGTTGATGATTAACGCATTCCCGGGAGTCGAACCACTGCTGCGGATTACGCCCTGGTTGGTCACATTGCCATTAACGATCAACTGGCTGTCTGGCGTTGTGCTATCGCCAAAACTTAGCAGGCCGAGGTTATTTACCGCGCCGTTGATTACCCCGTTGCCGCCGAGGGTGGCTCCGGCTTTGACATTGACGCTCTGCTTGCTGCCTTCAGCGCCGATAGCGCCCGATTCAGTCAACCACAGCGTTCCCTGCTGAATGTCTGTGATTCCGCTCCAGGTATTCTTTGCGGTAAGGGTGAGCGTGCCGTCTCCTTTTTTGGTCAGACTTTTACCGTCCCATCCAGTGGTGGCGTTGGGTGAGGTATCTGCCAGCAACCCATTGACGGTAAATGTCTGGCCCGCGTCAAGGGTAAACGTACCGTGTGCAGGCGTAGAGACCGCGGCGGAGTCTCCGGCGTACCAACTGAGCCCCACGCCCAATTCATATTGGGTATTATCAAGGGCGTTAACCTGACCAGAAATCGCGATATAGTCGGGCAGGGTATCCGGATCGGTTGAGATCGAAGCGAAATCGCTCACGATTGCGGAGTCGGCATCAATTAGCGTAACCGTGTCGATGTCTGCCAGTTGATTGTCTGAGGTCAGCGCGTTGAGATCCAGCGCATTACCCGAATTGCTGATGTGTAGATCGCCGCCGGGATTAACCTGTCCGCCGGTAATTAGCGGGTTAGCGGACCGACTGGCCAGCGCCGCGGCGCTTAAATCGACGCTGAGAATACTGCTTTCTTTCAGCGTGACCTCGTCAGCATGCACGGTGCTGTAAGTTCCGGCTGCGTGGTCTGCCGCCAGCTCAAGGGTTCCTGCGTTAGTCAGCGTCGTGAGCGTGGAATCATCGGTAACCCGCCACAGGCTCTGGTCGGCAAGGTTAAGGTTGAGGATTGAATCAATACCCTGGTCGTTGAAGCTTTCATTAACCGAGGTTGCCCCGGCGAAATAAGAATCCGCGTCCATATTGAGGTTGATATATCCCCAGCCGCTGTTAACGATGTCGCCGGTTATGGTCATTTTCCCTGAGCCATTTACCGTCCCGCCAGGTAGAACATTCCCGCCCGAAGAAACTTTCGGATTCCAGATGGCAACGCCGCCGTCGGCGATAATGGTGGTATCGCCCGTCAGATTCACGATACCGCCTTCTTGCACTATCACGCCGTAACCACTGCCGTTAGCGCCGGTCATATCAATAGTCAGGTTATCACCATTGATGATGCCTGCATGGGTAAAATCCCCATCGCCGATAGCCCAAAGACCGTAAGGATCGTTACCGCTCATGATGATATCCGTATTGGATATATTGATCGTCGCGCCGCTGTATTGGGCTGATGCGCCATAGCCGTTCACCGCGTAGATAGTGTTTCGCTGCTCTGCTGAACCGTTGAAATTTATGGTTGTCGGGGCGCTGTAGGGGGTGTTGGCCACAATACCGTTGGTTGTGTGGCCTGTGGAATTTCTTCCATCAATAGTGCTGCCTTCGCCAATGTTGGCGACGGCGGCATGCATGCTGCTCATTAGTGTAAGGGCGGTGGACTGCGCGGTCGTGACGGTCAGATTTTTGGCATTGAATTCACTGTATCCTCGGCCGGTCAGGTAAATTGTTGATGCAGTCCCGTTTGCGCTAATGGCGCTGTCTGACCCTAAATCAACCACGCCGCCTTCTATTCGAAGCCCTTCCGTCTTCTGGCCGGTGACATCAATGGTGAGATTGTTGGCCTTTACTGTCCCGATGGCATCATCTTTGCTGGTTGCTGAATAATCATCAACAATCATCCCGTATCCTTCGGAGAAACCGTGCACGGTAATGGTGGAATCATTGCCAAAATCCACGTTGCCGCTGATGTCCGCGCCCGTACCTTTTGCGCGCTCGGTAGAGGTTGTGGAAAGGGTGATATCAAGGCTATCTGCCGTAAAATAACTTTGTGAACCAGAAACGAGTCCATATGCCGTACCTCCAGGCATTGAGAGCGTAATTGCGCTGTTCTTGCCCAGATTAACTTGGCTGTATTGCCCCTCCTGGATACCATAAATCGTGGTGCCTGTTCCTGCCTCTGATACGGTGAAATCAATGTTCAGCCCATTCGCGTTAACCTGGGTGTTTTTTCCAAGATAGAGCGCGCTGCCGCCGGCTGTGCCGCTGGTTAATTCTATGCGGCTGTCATCCCCAAAATTGAGCGTGGTACCGTTTGCCCAGTATGTGTCGATACCGACAGCCTTACCGGTTGCTTCGGTGTTAACCTGGATTATTCCAGCATTCATGGTTAACGTATTATTGTCGTCATAGAAATAGACGCCCGTCGCATTACCATTTTGGGATTCGGTGACAATTTTACTCTTGTTGCCGAAGTTCAGCGTGGCGTTTTCTGTATGAACGTTAATTCCGTAAGCATCTTTTTTACTAATGGTATTAATTGATATATTCTCGGCGTCTATATTTGTGCCTGGACTGGTGTTGTTAATATAAAGACCTGTGGTTGATGCTGTTTTCGCCGTTCCTGTGTCCGTAACGTTAATCTGTGTGCCGTTACCTAAATTATTACTGGCGCTGTTATCAAGCTTTACCCCAACAGAGCCACTATCACCAGTAACGTTAATGGTGGCTTTACCATTAATTTGTACGCCTTGCCCCCCTGAGGACAGGCTTTCGATACCCGTGGTGCCATCAACAGACGTCACTGTATCGCCATCATTTAAACTGATGGTTTCACCGCTAAGCGGACCGTAGTCGCTGGCATGAACGCAGTTTGCCGTTAATCCAACCACCGATAACACCAGGCCCGCGACGGTTGCGCGGACCCGATGATCGCCCTGCGAGAGTTCTGACGTCACCACAAACATATTTCTGGCGATATTCCAGACGATGCGATAGCATTTATTCATAATTTATATCCTTATACGGCCATCCTGAACAACCTGGCGCTGAAAAAATTCTGCTTAATTAATTTTATTTTTTATATGGATGATTTTGTCATTAAAACTGGTGATGCGGGTATATTCTTTGCTTTGAAATCGGTGATTAAAATGAAATAAAGCACTAACTGCATACAAAATCAGGATAGTCTGAATCCATAAATGTATTAACCGTATAAATTGAGAAGTTCAGGTTAATATTGTTAATAAATATCCTTATTGATAATAAAAATATTAAGTGACTCGCTCTGCATCATGCCGGGAGGAGATGTGGACAAAACATTGAGGGGTTGGCACATAGCGCGCAATTTT
Organism: Citrobacter sp. Ce129; assembly: GCF_030334545.1. NCBI lineage: Bacteria > Pseudomonadati > Pseudomonadota > Gammaproteobacteria > Enterobacterales > Enterobacteriaceae > Citrobacter > Citrobacter sp. Ce129. Next base: position 297,861 of record NZ_JAOWDS010000051.1, on the reverse strand, counting down.
TTCAGTTGTCTCTGCGTTGATAGTGATCAAGTTAACAATACAATGTAAAAAATCAGTGATATATCCGCTTTACATGGTTGTCAGGTTGTTAAATCAAGAAAAGATGTTATAGAAACAAAATGTAACATCTCTCTGACCAGGATAACGGATACAACTATGAACAAATCAGGGAAGTACCTCGTCTGGACATTGCTCTCCGTAGTGGGAGCATTTGCCCTCGGCTATATCGCATTAAACCGTGGTGAACAGATCAACGCGTTGTGGATAGTCGTGGCGTCGGTCTGTGTTTACCTAATCGCTTACCGTTTTTATGGCCTGTACATTGCGAAAAATGTACTGGCGCTGGACCCGACGCGTATGACGCCAGCCGTGCGTCATAACGATGGTCTGGACTATGTTCCTACCGATAAAAAAGTGCTGTTTGGTCACCATTTTGCGGCGATTGCCGGAGCAGGTCCGTTAGTTGGACCTGTGCTGGCGGCGCAAATGGGCTATCTGCCAGGTATGATCTGGCTGCTCGCCGGGGTAGTGCTGGCGGGGGCGGTGCAGGATTTCATGGTGCTGTTTGTTTCTACCCGTCGCGATGGTCGTTCCCTTGGCGAACTGGTGAAAGAAGAGATGGGCCCTACGGCGGGCGTCATTGCGCTGGTGGCCTGTTTTATGATCATGGTGATTATCCTTGCGGTACTGGCGATGATCGTCGTGAAAGCGCTGACCCACAGCCCGTGGGGCACTTACACCGTCGCGTTTACCATCCCGCTGGCGATCTTCATGGGGATTTACCTGCGTTATCTGCGCCCGGGCCGCATTGGTGAAGTGTCGGTCATCGGTCTTGTATTCCTGGTGTTTGCTATTATTTCCGGCGGCTGGGTCGCTGAAAGCCCGACCTGGGCGCCGTACTTTGACTTTACCGGAGTACAGCTGACGTGGATGCTGGTGGGCTACGGCTTTGTCGCTGCCGTGCTGCCGGTGTGGCTGCTGCTGGCGCCGCGTGATTATCTTTCTACTTTCCTGAAAATCGGCACCATTGTTGGTCTGGCGGTAGGGATTCTGATCATGCGTCCGACGCTGACCATGCCTGCGCTGACAAAGTTTGTTGATGGTACTGGCCCGGTCTGGACCGGTAACCTGTTCCCGTTCCTGTTTATTACCATTGCCTGTGGCGCGGTATCGGGCTTCCATGCGCTGATCGCTTCCGGTACCACGCCGAAGATGCTGGCGAATGAAGGGCAGGCCTGCTTTATCGGCTACGGCGGGATGCTGATGGAATCCTTTGTCGCCATCATGGCGCTGGTTTCTGCGTGTATCATCGATCCGGGCGTGTACTTTGCGATGAACAGCCCGATGGCGGTGCTGGCTCCGGCGGGGACGGTTGACGTAGTCGCTTCTGCGGCGCAGGTGGTCAGCAGTTGGGGCTTTGCCATTACGCCGGACACCCTGCATCAAATCGCCAATGAAGTCGGTGAACAATCCATTATCTCCCGCGCAGGCGGAGCGCCGACGCTGGCTGTAGGGATGGCGTACATTCTGCACGGTGCGCTGGGCGGTATGATGGATGTGGCGTTCTGGTATCACTTCGCCATTCTGTTTGAAGCGCTGTTTATTCTGACGGCGGTAGATGCCGGTACACGTGCCGCGCGCTTTATGCTGCAGGATCTGCTGGGCGTGGTGTCACCGAGTCTGAAACGTACCGATTCGCTGCCTGCGAACCTGCTGGCTACAGCGCTGTGCGTGTTGGCCTGGGGTTACTTCTTGCACCAGGGGGTGGTGGATCCACTGGGCGGTATTAATACTCTGTGGCCGCTGTTTGGTATCGCCAACCAAATGCTGGCCGGTATGGCGCTGATGCTCTGTGCGGTGGTGTTGTTCAAGATGAAACGTCAGCGCTACGCATGGGTGGCGCTGGTGCCAACGGCATGGCTGCTGATTTGTACCCTGACCGCTGGCTGGCAGAAAGCGTTTAGCCCGGATGCGAAAATCGGCTTCCTGGCTATCGCCAACAAGTTCCAGGCGATGATCGACAGCGGTAACATTCCTGCGCAGTACACCCAGTCGCAGCTGACGCAACTGGTATTTAATAACCGACTGGATGCGGGACTGACCATCTTTTTCATGGTGGTCGTTGTGGTGCTGGGTCTGTTCTCCATCAGAACTGCGCTGGCAGCGCTGAAAGAGGACAAACCGACGTCGAAAGAAACGCCGTACGAACCGATGCCTGAAAATGTCGAAGAGATCGTGGCGCAGGCGAAAGGCGCGCACTAATATTCTCTTAACCAACGAGCCCTCTCCTGAACGGGGAGGGCGTTTGTACGACAGGGAAACACTATGTTTGAAACGCTCTCCAAAGCCGGGAAATATTTAGGTCAAACCGCCCGATTAATGATAGGTGTGCCGGATTACGACAACTATGTTGAACATATGCGCGTCACGCATCCGGACCAGATGCCAATGACCTATGAAGAATTTTTCCGCGAGCGTCAGGATGCGCGCTATGGGGGGAAAGGCGGCGCGAAGTGCTGTTAATTTTTTGCCGGATGCGCTGACGCTTATCCGGCCTACAACAATGCTTTGACCGTAGGCCTGATAAGGCGAAGCCGTCATCAGGCAACCTGCACCATAGTCACACCGTAAACGACTCTACCTTTTCGAACGCTGCGCGCAGGGTCTGTGGCGTTAACGTTACCGGCAGCGCGTGAATGGACTCCACAGGGCGCAGAGTGTGCGCGATAACCTTATCGAGTTCGACGCGGTTATTGATGTTCACTTCCAGTTGAGCTAATCGGGTTGGCAGGTTGAAGCGCTGATAAGCGGTAATCAACTGCGCCAGCACATCATCTTGTCCCAGCAGCGCGCTCTGCACCAGTATGCCGTACGCCACTTTGGTGCCGTGTAAAAACTTCTCCGTTTGCGGGAGGACGGTCAGGCCATTGTGTACCGAATGCGCGGCCGCCACGCGGGTATAGCGCTCGCCCAGACCGCCGACCATGCCGCCTCCGGCTATAATCGCATCCACCACATCACAAAACGTGCGGCTTAGCGTGCCTTGCTGTTTGTCTGCCAGCGCCTGCTCGCTGCTTTCCAGCAGGACGTCGCGAATCGTCTGCGCCGCATCAATACCCAGACGCACGGTAAGCGGTAGGGTTTCCGGTTGAGGTGCGAGCACGACGGCCTCGTACCATTTCGCCAGCGTGTCGCCAATCCCCGCCAGTAAGTATTCTTCTGGCGCATGGAAAACGATCTCGGGTTCTACCAGTACGAGGAAGTTGGCATCCGTGAAAATTTCAAAATGCAGCGCCTGTCCTGCATCGTTATACCAGACGGAGAGCGGTGTCCAGGCGGCGCAGGTCGCCGCGATAGTAGGAATACCGACAAAAGGCAGACCCAGACGACGGGCCAGCGCTTTGGCCGTGTCGAGCAATGTCCCGCCGCCCACGCCAATCACCACGCTGCGATTCTCTCCTGACTCTTTTGCCAGTTGAGCGACATCTGTTTCACTGCAATGGCCCGTAAACAGCAGGCGTTTAGCCCCGGCAAGATGAAAGTCCTCTGGCAGATAAGGTCGGGCTGCATCGATGGCGCGCTGACCATATACCCAGACGGCGCGTGAGAGTTGATCCCTGGTGAAAAAATCGTTGAGTCTCGACAGGCTGCCGGGATGGGAAAAATAGTTGGCCGGGCCGGTGACGACGCGAATCTCGGTATTACTCATGTTGTGTTGTCCTTTTGGCTGTCCTGTCCAGGCAGGTTATTTTTATATAGACGTCTGAACGTCTTGATTGCCAAATACTAGCATCGTGCTATAGTGGCTTCAACCACAACATCACACGCTGGGATAACTATAATGAGTAATAACCCGCTGATTCCGCAAAGCAAACTGCCTAATCTGGGCACCACTATTTTCACGCAAATGAGCGCGCTGGCGCAGCAGTACCAGGCCATTAACCTCTCGCAGGGATTCCCTGATTTTGATGGTCCGCTCTTTTTACAAGAACGTCTGGCGTTTCACGTCGCGCATGGCGCAAACCAGTATGCGCCGATGACGGGCGTACAGCCGCTGCGCGAAGCTATTGCGGATAAAACCGCGCAGCTGTACGGCTATAAACCTGATGCGAATAGCGAAGTGACCGTCACTGCGGGGGCTACAGAAGCATTGTACGCCGCGATTACGGCACTGGTACGGCCTGGCGATGAGGTGATTTGTTTTGACCCGAGCTACGACAGCTATGCGCCCGCGATCGAATTATCCGGCGGCGTGGTCAAACGCATCGCGCTGCAACCGCCGTCTTTTCGCGTCGACTGGCAGGAATTTAGCGCTTTACTTAGCGAACGGACCCGGCTGGTGATCCTTAACACTCCGCACAACCCTTCCGCCAGCGTGTGGCATCACGCCGATTTCGATGCCCTGTGGCAGGCGATTAAAGAACGCGATATTTTTGTCATCAGCGATGAAGTGTATGAACATATCTGCTTCGCCGGACAGGGACATGCCAGCGTGCTGGCGCATCCACAGCTGCGTGAACGTGCCGTTGCCGTTTCATCGTTTGGTAAGACTTATCATATGACCGGCTGGAAAGTCGGCTACTGCGTAGCGCCTGCCGCCATTAGCACGGAATTGCGCAAGGTACACCAGTATCTGACGTTTTCCGTCAATACGCCGGCACAGCTGGCTCTGGCGGATATGCTGCGCGAAGATCCCACGCATTATCGTGAGTTGCCAGCCTTTTATCAGAAAAAACGCGATGTACTGGTAAATGCGCTGCGTGAAAGCCGACTGGAAATTCTGCCGTGTGAAGGCACGTATTTTCTGCTGGTCGATTACAGCGCCGTCTCCACGCTTGGCGACGTTGAGTTTTGCCAGTGGCTGACCAAAGAAGTGGGCGTCGCGGCGATCCCGCTATCGGTTTTCTGCGCCGATCCTTTCCCGCATAAGCTGATTCGCCTATGTTTTGCCAAGCAGGAATCGACGCTGATAGCGGCAGCCGAACGTCTGGTTTCGCTGTAGCTATTTAACCGTCCAGGCTTTGGAGAAGCGACGGTCGGCAAATAATTCTTGCAGGCCGTTAATTTGTTTCAGGCGTAAAACCTCGTCACTATCCATGCCGAGATCTTTGCCAATTTTTTCTTCACTCCAGCCCAGCAATGATAATTCACGGACGATTTCGGACATGGCATGAATTTGGTGACGTCCGCGAGCGCGGTTATGGCGGATGGTCGCAGCCATACGCTCATGACGCTCACGCTCTAAACAGGAGACCGGCAAATATCCTTTTAGCCTTGTGCGCAGCGAGGCTTTGGCTTTCCCTAGTTCATGGCGGTGGAAACCATCGACAATTTCGTATTCTTCAGCCGTGGAATGGACCACCACGATGGGTTGCGTGAATCCGTCAGCCTCCAGAGATTTCAGCAGCAGCTTTTTCTCCGGTGGCGCAACGTTGTTGGGATTGTAGTCATTGGGTGAGATGTGATCATTTTTAACCCACAGCACGCAGTCTACAGGCTCTTCGCGAAAAGGACTGACGCTGTGTATCGCCTGTCTGAATTCATTGATGGCCTCAATTCTCTCTTTTTCTGACAGATCAGAAAGAAAGCCAACGAGTTCCTGAGTTAATCGTTGTTGCATAAGATCCCCCATTCCTGGCGTTTGGTTTTCATGCGTTCGTTATAACGTTGGTAGTTTTTGGGTTTTGTTGGGCTGAATGACAGCGCCCGACACCAGTAGTCGTTATTCAGCAGGACTTTACAGATACGCCGCCACGACGGAATATCCGCTGAGCCAATATCTCGTTCCTGAGTTTGCGGAATATTTTCCATGCCCTTTTTCTTATACCACTGCAAATAGACGGCGATTTTATTGCGATAATGTTCGGCGGTCGTTTCCGGCATGCTGTTGAGCAGCAGCATGGCATATTCCTGCCAGCTTAAATGTTCGGGTTTCAATATTTTGCGATGACCATAAAAATGGTTATCGAGACCTGCATAAATCCCGCCGCTTTTTACGCCGCTGACGCGCGCGCACATTGTCGCCCAGCGTTCAGGCTCAATAACATGGTAGAGCCACAGTCCCTGACGCTGCTCTGGTCCAAAGGGTTCGCAGATGCGCATATATCGTGTAGGAACACCGGCCTGATACATCAGGTTATACAAGGGGTTGCATGGCAACTGGGTTTTAGCAAACCAGGTCCAGATGTCGGCGGTTTTCCAGTCATAAAGTGGGTAAATATACCAGGTATGTCCGCCGGGGGCGCTGGTGGTCCAGGGTTTATCATCGGCAAAGCGTTGCTTTTGCGAATTAGCAATGGCGACAAAACGATTATAGGACTCATCGGCGCGGATCCCGACCATCATCGCGGCTGGTCGTTTCTCTGAATACCAGTCAGCGAACTCGCGAACAAATTGTTCAAACGTCATGCCGGGCTGGTAAAAAGAGAAATACTCAGGATCGGTTATGGCATCTTCCGGAGGCTGGCGAACCCACGGCGTGCCCGGTTCCCAACACTGCCATTCAGGTTGAAATTGGGAGAGGGAATTTTGCGTAGTGAGCGGTAATGCGACCCAATAAAAGCGTTCGATGACATCAGAATAACGTTCGCGAAGCGCCTGTACATAGTCGATAGTGCAGGAAAACTGGGCTTCCCAGTCGATAAATAACACGTCAATTTTTTTACCTGACTGGCGGGCACTTATGGCCGTCAGATGTAACATCAACCCAGAATCTTTACCCCCAGAGAAAGAAACGCAAATGCGTGGCAGAGCCTCAAGCGTCCAGGCAATACGTTCCTGTGCGGCTTCGAGAACGTTTTGATTCAGTGGTATTTTATAAACAGACATATCAAGTCCATATCCAGATTTTATTATTTACAGCTATAGTAAATACTTTCAATAAGATATGCTAATTTCACCAGGATGCAATACTTAAACATATTCACGGTTTAAATATTGCTGTCTAATTTATAAGAAATATATATTGTTGTGTTGTTATTTACAGAGCCTATGGGGTGATTGTTTTAATGTACTCAGCAAATGATTTGTTATTAAGTGAGGAGCGATTATACATTAAAAATAGTTTAACTGACGGTAATTTGAAATCAACACTGATCTCTTTCAGGTTAAGCGCTACCGCGTTTTGCTCATATATTATTTTGGGAAGGAGACCAATAATATCTGTGCTGGCAATAATATTGGTAATAGAAGTCAACGAATCACTACTAAAACCTATTTTGCGGTTGAGAAAGAGATTATTAGCTGCTGACTGTTGTTCCTGGACCCCGGGTTGTGTCGTGATAAACAGTGTAAACTGCTCGCGCATGATGTCTTCAAGCGTACTGTGTTCAACCATTCTGGGATGATTCCTGCTGCATACTAATACACTTTCAACTGTTTTAAACAGGGTGCATACGATAGAGCGGTTGTGCACAGGTACTGTCGAGATGATCAGATCAGCCTTGCGGTACGCCAGAATATTTTCTGCAGTTTCTGTCGACATTAATATATCGTGGTGTTCAATTTCAACATCGGAGTTTTTTCTTAATGAGTTTATTAATTCCGTTACGCCCAGCGTGGTGGTGATTTGTGGACTGTAGATTACGAATTTATTTTTCAGGCTGGAACCGTGCATAATATTAATGGTTTGTTCCAGTTTATTTAGATTCTGCTCAAGGTGCTGATGAAGATTGGCTCCTGTCACCGTAGGCGTGATGCCTTTGCCGGAGCGAATAAACAAAGGGTCGTTAAACTGCGTACGTAGTCGTTGTAATGACTGGCTTACGGCTGATGGTGTGATGTACAACGTTTCTGCAGCTTTGCTGATGCTCAAATGTTGATATATGCATTCAAATATAACCAGCAGGTTGAGATCGAACTTTTTGAGGTCATAGAGGTTAGCCATGCATACCTTCCTGTGATGGTAATGTATTGAAAAATTCAATTATGGAATAGTTTAAATGCTAGTTATTCTTGAAATTTATGTTTCTGTGCTTAATGAATAATTAACTTTAGCTAAAATAGCACAGATTGCGTAATTTTCACCAGAAAGTTAATTCTAATGAGTGATTGAAATGAGAACGATAACAATCACTCATCTTGTTACCTTTATTTATTTCCCATGATAATGTTTAATTTTTCTTTATCCGGTAAGCCTACTTCCTGTTGTAACGTATCGTCTTTACTCATGTAATAGATTGCCGGCGTTACGTTGGCTCCCAAATCATCCATCAACTTTTGGTTGATATTCAGTACCTTCATTTGCTCCGCAGGGACCGAAGCCGGGATTTCCAGCTTCATTTTCCCACCGGATGCCTCATAGTCATGCCAGGTTTTGGCCGGATCTTTGGCTGCCAGAATTGCAGCGGCGGTGGCCGGACTTTCAGGTTTAATTACGCCAACCAATAATGTACGCAACTGAACTTTACCGGCGTCCACCCACGGACGCGCCTGCTGCCAGAACTGTTTGCAATAGGGACAGAAAGGATCGGCAAACACGTAGACGATGACCGGGGCCTCTTTTTTCCCGTCCAGAATCCATGCTGCTTTTTCCATTCGCTGCCACATCTCTCGTCCGGCAGGAGCATAGATCTCTTTTTCGATTAGCGCATTGCTGAGATTTTCGCCTTTTTCGTTATACATGTAGCCGGAGATGGCATGTTTACCGTCAGGCGTGACATAGATAGTGACCCCCATGTCCTGGTATTTTCCCAGATAGCCTTTCATTCCTCCCGGCGCGTCGAAGGGTTTCAGGATAGTAATACCCTGTTTCTCAATAGCTTTAACGGGAGCAGGCAGTTCTTCGGCATGCACCACGGCAGGGAGCAGGGTTAACAGTAAGGTACGTTTAAACATTGATTTTCCTTATAAAATCAGAAGGAAAGGGGACTTAGTTGCAAAACCTATCGCAGCCATAGGTAAGATCGACCGTCCGTCGATTGCCCTTTCTTGAGTTGGGTGATGTAATCCCAATCGCTGTTACGACCTTTGTTAAGGTAATGTAGAGCGCAACACATAGCCAGCCCTGCTGGCACTGACGTTACCTGCGGGTAGCTCGGGTAATGAGGCTCCCTGCAAAGGGGGCCTTTTTTACTTTTATCTTTAGGTTCACAACATGTGTTTGAGTGGGTTGTTAGTTATCGCTTATTGATTTGATAAAGGAAACGCATTAGCCCTGCGAAGAGATTTTCGTTAACTTATCTCTCAACGAAAACACGGAGGAAGTACAGATGTCTTTGATTAATACCAAAATTAAACCTTTCAAAAACCAGGCGTTCAAAAACGGTGAGTTCATCGAAGTAACCGAGAAAGATACCGAAGGTCGCTGGAGCGTCTTCTTCTTCTACCCGGCTGACTTCACTTTCGTATGCCCGACCGAACTGGGCGACGTTGCAGACCATTACGAAGAACTGCAGAAACTGGGTGTAGACGTGTATTCCGTATCTACTGACACCCACTTCACCCACAAAGCATGGCACAGCAGCTCTGACACTATCGCGAAAATCAAATACGCGATGATCGGCGACCCGACTGGCGCTCTGACCCGTAACTTCGACAACATGCGTGAAGATGAAGGTCTGGCTGACCGCGCAACCTTCGTTGTTGACCCGCAGGGTATCATCCAGGCAATCGAAGTTACCGCTGAAGGTATCGGCCGTGATGCGTCTGACCTGCTGCGTAAAATCAAAGCGGCTCAGTACGTCGCTTCTCACCCAGGTGAAGTTTGCCCGGCAAAATGGAAAGAAGGTGAAGCCACATTAGCTCCGTCTCTGGACCTGGTCGGTAAAATCTAAAATTCGCTACGCCTTTCGCGCTACAGGTGCCTTGGCTACGCTTAATCACCCCGGTCACTTACTTATGTAAGCTCCCGGGGATTCATAAGCTTGCCGCCTGCCTGTAACACGAAATTCTTGCGAATTAATCCTTAAGCGGGTGCGTCGTGCCCGTTTTATTCCAACACCATGATGCAAACGTATTCAGACTGCCTGAACGAGGCCGCTTGCATGATGATGTTTTCAGAGAGGGAAGAAGAATGCTCGACACAAATATGAAAACCCAGCTCAGGGCTTACCTTGAGAAACTGACCAAACCTGTTGAGCTGATTGCTACGCTGGATGACAGCGCTAAATCGGCAGAAATCAAGGAACTGCTGACTGAAATTGCTGAACTGTCAGAAAAAGTCACCTTTAAAGAAGACAATACTCTGGCGGTACGTAAGCCATCGTTCCTGATTACCAATCCCGGTTCTCACCAGGGGCCGCGCTTTGCCGGTTCTCCGCTGGGCCATGAGTTTACCTCTCTGGTACTGGCGCTATTGTGGACTGGCGGTCATCCGTCAAAAGAGGCGCAGGCGCTGCTGGAGCAGATCCGCGATCTCGACGGTGATTTTGAATTTGAAACCTATTATTCGCTCTCCTGCCATAACTGTCCGGATGTGGTACAGGCGCTGAACCTGATGTCGGTATTGAACCCACGCATCAAGCATACGGCGATTGACGGCGGTACATTCCAGAACGAAATCACCGATCGCAATGTGATGGGCGTTCCGGCGGTATATATGAACGGCAAAGAGTTTGGCCAGGGTCGTATGACGCTGACTGAGATTGTCGCGAAAGTGGATACTGGCGCAGAAAAACGTGCGGCCGAAGAGCTGAATAAGCGCGATGCCTATGATGTGCTGATTGTTGGCTCCGGTCCTGCGGGAGCGGCGGCGGCGGTGTACTCTGCACGTAAAGGTATTCGCACCGGTCTGATGGGCGAACGCTTTGGCGGTCAGGTTCTTGATACCGTTGATATTGAAAACTACATCTCGGTACCGAAAACCGAAGGCCAGAAACTGGCGGGCGCGCTGAAAGCACACGTTGATGATTATGATGTTGATGTGATCGACAGCCAGAGCGCAAGCAAACTGGTTCCGGCGGCGCAGGAAGGCGGTTTGCACCAGATTGAAACGGCATCCGGCGCGGTGCTGAAAGCGCGCAGCATTATCATCGCCACCGGCGCGAAATGGCGCAACATGAACGTTCCGGGCGAAGATCAGTATCGCACCAAAGGCGTAACTTACTGCCCGCACTGCGACGGCCCGCTGTTTAAGGGTAAGCGCGTGGCGGTGATTGGCGGCGGTAACTCTGGTGTTGAAGCAGCTATTGACCTCGCAGGCATTGTTGAACATGTGACGCTGCTGGAGTTTGCTCCTGAAATGAAGGCCGATCAGGTGCTGCAGAATAAGCTTCGCAGCCTGAAAAACGTCGACATCATTCTGAATGCGCAAACGACAGAAGTGAAAGGCGATGGCAGCAAAGTCACTGGTCTGGAGTATCGCGACCGCGTGAGTGGCGATGTTCACAGCGTGGAACTGGCAGGTATCTTTGTACAGATTGGTCTGTTGCCAAACACCAACTGGCTGGAAGGTGCCGTTGAACGTAATCGCATGGGTGAAATCATCATCGATGCCAAATGTGAAACCAGCGTGAAGGGCGTTTTCGCCGCCGGTGACTGCACCACCGTACCGTATAAGCAGATCATCATCGCGACCGGTGAAGGCGCGAAGGCCTCGTTGAGTTCGTTTGATTATCTGATTCGCACGACAGTAGCATAAAAAAAGTAAGACTCACCTGCAATGCCAAAACCGCCAGTCATCCGCTGGCGGTTTTTTATTTCCACGCTCTCATATTGTCAATTCTTGAAACAATTAACCGCATAAAACATTCACTTAATTAGTCTGATCATTAGTTTTATCAAAGAAAGATTAGACGTTTTCTTTATTATATTAACCTGCATTATGTTTTCATTTGTTGTATGAATAAATGGTTGGTTAATTCATGGGTGAAATATATGAAACCCTGACGATCTTTGAATCGACAGGGTTGTTGTTGCGTGATTTTTTTATTTCTCACGATAGTCACACGCTGAAAGCGGCTTATTCAGCTTTGGATACAAATGCCTCGACGCTAACAGAGCAGGAGTGGCTGGAAGCAGAGTACGACTTCAATGCGCTATTTGTCGGGCCACAAACGCTAAAGGCCGCGCCATTCGCTTCGGTTTATCTCGAAGAAGATGCCCTCGTAATGGGTAAATCAACGCTGAGCATGCGGGAATTTATGGCAAACATAGGTTTGTCTATAAGCCATGTAAATAACATTCCGGATGATCATATTTCCTGTGTATTGGAATTAGCGGTTTTATTATCGGCTAATGCCAGAACATCAGCAGAATACCAGGTCGCCCTTACTCGATATGTAATTGAGTATATAGCGATGTGGGTGCCCGAGTATATAGAAAAAATAAATATAAATGCACAGACCGCCACGCTGAAAACCGTCGCGGAAAGGTTGTCTTCTTGGCTTGATGAATTAAACACGAGAGTATCAATATGAGTAATGAACCGGGAATTCTGAACAGACGTTCATTTTTGAAAGGCTTAATTGCCCTTGGAACAGTGGCTGCCCTGCCAGGGGGATTGCTGACTTCACGCTGCGCATTGGCGCAACCGCCCATTCCGTTTAACCCCAAAACCTACAAAATTTCTCGCAACGCCTGTCCGCGTAACTGCTATGACACCTGTAGCCTGAAAACCTGGGTCAAGGATGACGTTATCACCTTTGTGGAAGGCGCGCCTGAGTCAACGTTTACGCACGGAACACCGTGTGTAAAAGGTCTGACTTATCCTCGCCGGGTATATAGCCCGGATCGCATTAAATATCCGATGATTCAGGATGTTCGTGGCAGCGGTAACTGGCGTCGTATCTCCTGGGACGAAGCAATGCAGCGCATTGCAACCAAGATGCTGGAGATCAAAAAGAAAGACGGCTCAATGCTTGGGTTGGCGCTATCAAAATACTCAGGCAATCTTGGCGTGATGGGCTATGCCGTTGAAGGGATGATGTCTTCGCTGGGTTACACCACCCGTTTTGCCGGGACGCCTTGCTGGCCAGCGGGTATCGATGCCCAGAACTACGACATGGGCGACATGTGGTGTAACGACCCGGAAGATTTTGTTAAAGCAAAATACATCATCATCTGGGGCGCTAACCCGGCATGGTGCTCTATGCACACCATGAAGTACATCTATCAGGCGCGGGAGAAAGGCGCAAAAGTGGTCGTTATCGATCCGCTGTTAACGCAAACCGCCGCGAAAGCCGATCTCTATTTACGTGTTCGTCCAGGCTCTGATGGCGCCCTGGCGCTGGGCATGGCGCGCCACCTGGTGGATAAAGGTTTGGTGGATCAGAATTTCGTCACTCACTATTCCCACGGATACCCGGAATTCGAAGCGTATCTACGCAACAGTGTGACCGTAGAGTGGGCTGCTGAAATTTGCGGTCTGTCGGCGGATGTGATTCGCCAGTTGGCGGAAGAGTTTACGGCGGTTAATCCTGCCACCGTGTGGATTGGCTACGGCATGCAGCGCCATGTTAACGGCGGCGCTAACGTACGTGCGATCGATGCCTTTGTGGCGATGACCGGCAATATTGGTATTGAGGGCGGCGGCGCTCGCTACGGCCATCTGCAGACATGGGGCTATAACTACCACGGAATGATGCAAAAGCCTGCAGGTTCTGTCGGCATGAAAGGCGCTGGTGGTCCGGTGGGCGAGTTTGTTAGCGATAGCGGTGAGAAGAGCGAATACTCCGATCGTGCACTGAACATCAACCAAACGGCGCAGGGGATCCTCGACGCCAGTGAACCGCCGGTACGTATGCTGTGGGTGGCCTCTAAAAACCCATTTGCTCAGGATTTCGACCGCAACAAGATGATCAAAGCGTTTGATAAACTGGAAATGGTGGTTTGTGTCGACCAGTTCTTCAACGAAACCGTCCAGCATGCGGATATCGTGCTGCCCGTCACAACAACTTTTGAGCAATGGGATGTCTCTTCGTCCTATTGGCACTATTGGTTATCCGTCAACGAACCGGCTATTAAACCGCTGTATGAGTGCAAGAGCGATCCTGAAATAGCGGCGCTGTTGTCCAAAACCATCAATAAACTGGAACCCGGTTCATGTACCTTCCCGCAGGAGTTTGATGCTAAACGTTGGTTGGATCAGGAATTCAATGAGGGAATGGGCAAACAGTTCGGCATAGCGGGCTGGAATGACCTGCTGGAAGGACCCCGCAAAGCAAAAATGGTCAGCAGCGCGGCCTGGTTCGATCGCAAATTCAAAACGCCGTCAGGCAAGTATGAGTTTAAATCAGAACGCTGCGCGGAAAACGGTCACACGGCTTTGCCTGAATATAAAGTGGGTGCGCAGGGAGCGCTGCCGTTCCACCTGTTTACACCTCACCTGCAGTACGGTCTGCACTCGCAGTTTGTCAATCTGGACTGGATGCAGGTTTTCTGGCCAGAACCCTTTGTCTATATCCACCCGCTTGCTGCGCAGAAAAAGGGCATCACAGAGGGCGCTCACGTCAAAGTTTTCAACGAGGCGGGTCATGTTGAGCTGCGCGCCAAAATCACCACCAACGTGCCGGAAGATTTTCTTGTGATGTACGAGTCCTGGTTCAATAAGCTTAGTTACAACGTACAGAATGTGGTTAAAGATACGCCAGCCGATATGGGGAAAATGGCGACAGGCGCACCTGGTGCGGCCATTCACAGTCAATTTGTAGATATTACTCTGTCAGGAAATGAAGGAGCAGCGGCATGAGACGCGCGTTTTTAGTTAATAGCGATAAGTGCATCGGCTGCCGTGGCTGTGCGATGGCGTGTAAAAGTTTTAACCAGCTGGAGCCAGAACGTTTCTGGCGCTATGTCTACCCGCTGGATAAAGAAATTTATCCGCATGAGGAGCGAGCGTTCTACTCGCTGGCCTGTAACCACTGCGAAAATCCGGCCTGCCTGGCAGCTTGTCCGGTAGAGGCGTACACCAAACGTGAGGATGGCGTTGTCGTGCATAACCCGGAACGTTGTATCGGATGCAAAAACTGTATCCGCAACTGTCCATACGGTGCGCCGCGCTTTAATGAAGAAACGAAAAAAGCGGAAAAATGCAGCATGTGCTACGAGCGTCTTGATGTTGGCATGCAGCCGGCGTGCGTGAATGCCTGTCCGGTAGGTGCGCTGACGCTTATTGACCTCGATGCCGATCCGATACCTGACAATGCGGTGCAGTATCCGCCGGGATTCCCGCGTATGCCGCAGCTTAATCCTGGCACGCGTTTTATCCTCGCGCGTCAACCGAAGCAACCGGAGGGCAAGTAATGGAAAAGTATGAACTTCCTCTGGTTATTTTTACCGTCTTGAGCCAGATGTCGGTCGGTATAACGCTCATTCTGACGCTGCGCGCGTTGCAAGGAAAACTGGAAAGCAAACGCCTGTACTGGTTGGTTAGCGGGCTGATTCTGGCAGCGGCTTCCGTGGCGGCGGTATTGCACCTTGCGCATCCGGATCGCGCCTACAACGCCCTGATCAACCTGCAGCACGCCTGGCTCAGCCGTGAAATTCTCGGCGCAACGTTATACGGCGCGGCGGTGGGCGTGACGTTTTTGGCAAAAGGACATAAAGTGCCGGCGGTTCTGGCTTCTGTTCTCGGGATCGCACTGGTGGCGGTTCAGGGGATGACCTATGCCGCCCCGGCAATGGTGGCGATCGCCAACGGTCTGACAATGCTGCTGTTTTTCATTACGGTGTGGGTGATGGGCTGCGCGGCGATTCCGCTGCTTAACCTCGCGCCTGCCGTTGCCGCATTGCGCCAGGGAATTATTGTTTGTATGGCGGTCATGATTGCCGCGCCTGTTATCTGGCTAAGCGGCGGCACTATCATGCAGATGACGGCGCATGCCTGGCTGACGTCGCCGCTTTATCTCGCAAGCCTGGTGTGTCTGGTGGTGGCCTTTGCGCTCAGCCGCCAGGGCGAGCGTCGTGCAAAAGCGCTCTTTGTCCTGCTGTTTGTTGGCGTATTCCTGAGTCGTCTGACGTTCTTTGGCGATACGGTCAGCACTATCGTCAATATCGGTCATTTGTACTGATCGTGAGGTAATAAAAACCCCTGTCAGGCATTAACCTGGCAGGGGTTTTCTTTAGTAACGGTGAGGCTGTTAACGCACGACCAGCACCGGCAGCGTCGCGTGGCGAACTACGCTGGAAGCATTTGAGCCGAGCAGATGGGTGCTGATTGATGGGTTACGCGATCCAATGACGACCACATCCGCATTCAACTCTTCACCCAACTCGTTGACCACGTCACGGACGCTGCCAAAGCGGACGTGTTGTTTAATACGGGAAGGATCGATGCTGAAGTGACCGACCATTGTTTGCAGACGGGTTTCCGCTTCGTGTTGCAGATGCTCTTCAAAACGACGGACATCGGCCGCAAAGCGGTGCAGGCTTAAGCTCGCTGAGCCTGGCAGCACATGCAGCAGATGGATAACCCCTTTATCCTGGGCCAGAAATTCTGCATGGCGAATAGCCTTGTCGCTCAGTTCCATTTCGAATACATCAACAGGCATTATGATTGTGTTGTACATAAACATTCTCCTTGTCATTACATGAACACATAACAGCATAGTATTAAAAATGATTCTGTCAGTCACGACACAGATTTATGTTTTGCGCACAGGAAAGAAAGCGAGGAGCAGGGAAATCTAACCGGAAAGAGGATGCGGATGCATCCCCTGTAAGATAAAGCGCGTGGCTTTGATAAGACAGAGTTAGCGCAGGTAGTCGCCTGCAGCTTCAGGCTGGTACTCAAGCTCGATGACTTCGAGGTGCGTTGAGGTCCCGCCAGGCAGTTCCCAGTGAATAGTGTCGCCAACGCGCAGGCCCAGAAGTGCAGCGCCGACAGGTGCCATTACCGAAAGCTGTGTGCTGCTGTCAGTCATATTGGCCGGATACACCAGGGTACGCACACGGACTTCGCCATCACTCAGATTGCGGAATTTCACGCGGCTGTTCATGGTTACGACATCGTGCGGCATGGTTTCTGGAGAACACATTTGGGCACGATCCAGCTCGGCGTTCAGGGCGTCGGCAATCGGTAAACCAGCAAACGCAGGTTGCTCCAACAGGCGGTCAATGCGTTCCGCATCGAGGTCGTTAATGATGATAGTTGGTCTGGACATTTATTACTCCATGTCGTCGAAACTGCGGGTGCGCAGGTAAATAATCCCAAAAGAAAACCCTCACCGTCAGGCGGCAAGGGTTTAGCTTTTATGATGATACTGAGACTTACCCCATGTTTGAAGTGATTTAGTTCACATTCAGGTAAATCATCAATTTTGTCGCATATAGTGTGATTTTAGCCGAAAAACGTGATCGTTCTCCAATTTGCATTATGCTTTTTAAGCGCTCGCTACGGGCGCGTCAAACAACTCAGTGTTCCGCGACAGGAGATCTCATGAGCGAGTACGACAAACTTACCTTGAAAGACGGCAGCTATTTGCATTTTAAAGACTGGGGAAGTGGACAGCCTATCGTCTTCAGCCATGGTTGGCCGTTGACGGCAGATGCGTTTGAAGATCAGATGCTGTTCCTCGGGTCGAAAGGATTTCGTGTAATCGCCCATGACAGGCGCGGCCATGGGCGTTCGGCCCAACCCTGGGATGGCCACAATATGGATCAGTATGCTGACGATCTGGCTGAACTGACCGCGCATCTCAATCTTAAAGATGCTGTTCATGTCGGACACTCTACCGGCGGTGGGGAAGTGGCGCGCTACATAGGTCGCCATGGAACGCAGCGGGTGGCAAAAGCGGTGTTAATCGGCGCGGTGACGCCCATTATGATCAAGACCGACTTTAATCCAAATGGCGTGCCGAAAGAGGTGTTTGATGGCATCCGTGAAGGGGTGATAAACGATCGCGCTGCCTTTTTCTATGAACTGACCGCAGCATTCTATGGCTACAACCGCCCGGGTGCGAACGAGTCAAAAGCCGTTCGCGAAAGCTTTGTTGAACAGGGCTTACAAGGTTCCATCAAAGCGTTGTACGACTGTATTCACGCGTTTTCAGAAACCGACCTGCGTGAGGACCTCAAAAAAATGACCATTCCGACGCTGGTTATCCACGGTGATGACGATCAGATTGTCCCGTTTGAAACCTGCGGAAAGGTCGCGGCGGAAATACTGCCGGACTCGCAGCTGAAGGTGTATGTCGGCGGCTCGCATGGTATTTGCACCACCCATAAACAACAGATCAACGGCGATCTGCTCAACTTTATTCAATCGTAATCTTTTGAGAACGTATAACGCTGATCCGCCCGATGGGGGTCAGCGTTATGCCCGGTCGCGAGTTTCAGTATCCCACTTTATCGATAATAAACTGTTTACCGCAGTTACCCGGATGCGGCTGCGGTAAGAATGACTGTGGGGATAACGTCTGGTTGATGGTGTCTGCCTTCAGGGACAACTGGATCTCGGTGAGATACGCCGGATTGCCGTGGCAGCTTAGCTTCACGGCTTTGATGCTCTCTTGGCCCCAGCTTTTGGCGATGGCGGCGTCAAATGCGCTACGGCTGACGGTTTTGCCGTAGTTTTCCGCCAGGAATTTGCCCGCGTCACTGTTCTTAACCTCGTTATTTAGCCGTACCATCGTGCCGAAATACTCGTCGGGATCAAAGCCGAAACAGGCGCCATGTTTGGCATACTCGTAACGTTCCAGACAAGTTCTCCCGCCTGCGCCGGGCATTACGGCGCTGAGTTTTGCCGCGCTTTCCAGCGACAGCCCGGTTTCGGGGGCCGCGCATTTACGGCTGGCGCGTGCTTCAGGCAGGTTGGGAATAGGGCGAGTCGCGCAGCCAAAGCGCATCCAGCGGCGGTTGTCTACTCCACGGGCGGCGATGGATTTTGGCAGGCTGGGCCATAAACCGTGAACGGTCAGGAAATCTGCTTTGTTCGCGCTCTCTTTTTGCAGACGACATTCGTCAGGCTCCTGACGATTACGCTCGTGTTGACTCTGACAAAATCCGGTTTGCCAGGAGAGGGCCAGCACGTAGCTGTCAAAATCAGCGTACTGTTTTGCCAGAAGTTCATCGGCCTGAGCCGCAGAAACGGGCAGCAGGAGTGCTGCCAGCAACGAAGAATAACGCCATGTTGATGTCATGATGATTTCGGATACTTATATAAATTCTGAATATCATCTATTTAATCATAAAAAATGCCAGTCAGGTTTAGCTGACTGGCATCATTTTCATCAGGCGTGAACCAGGATGATTAGCTCCACATTGCCAGAATCGGCCAGCCGACCAGCAGAAGCATAGAGATGTAGATAACGCCGAAGATAGCACCCAGACGCCAGTAGTCTTTGGACTTCACATAACCACAGCCGTAGATGATAACGCCAGGGCCCGTTGCATACGGAGTCAGACAGCCCATGATACCGATAGACAGTACCAGCAGGATACACAGGTGTTCCATTGGAACGCCCGGGATGCCTTTACCGACGGCCAGAATAACCGGCAGCATGGTGGCAGTGTGTGCAGAAAGGCTGGCAAACAGGTAGTGAGCAAAATAGAACACCAGCACCAGAACGATCACGGTCGCGTTAGGCGAGAAGCCTTCCAGGTGCGTGCTCATGGTGTTGGCGAACCAGTCGATGAAGCCTGAACGGGTTAAACCATTCGCCATAACGACCAGCGTGGCGAGGTTGACCAGGGTGTTCCATGCGCTGTTATAGCGGGTAATGTCTTTCCACGGTACCACGTGCAGCGCCAGCATCAGGGAAACGGCGAGCAGGCCTACTGCGGTTGCATCAATCAGTTTACCACCGAAGACCCACAGACCCAGGCTGAGCAGAACCAGACCGATCAGGGTCAGCTCTTTGCGCGTCAGTTTACCCATGGTTTTCAGTTCATCACCGGCCCATGCGGCAACTTCAGCACTGTGAGTGACTTCTGGCTTGTACAGAACATAGGACAGCCACGGAGCAACGATCAGCAAAATAATACCCACTGGCAGGAAGCTGAGGAACCATTGCAGCCAGCTGATTTGAATACCGGCAATTTTGTTGACGAATTCCAGACCCAGCACGTTAGGCGCAGCGCCGGTAACGAACATAGAGGAGCTCAGGCTGGTACTGATGACCATCATCCACATCAGATATCCGCCGATACGGCGCGCGGAAGGATCGTTCGGGAATGACTTAAACAGCGGCGGCAGGTTTTTAATTACCGGGAATACGGTGCCACCGGTACGCGCGGTGTTGGACGGTGTAAACGGCGCCAGCAGAATGTCGATGATAACAATCGCATAGCCCAGCGTCAGGGTACGTTTACCCATGAATTTCACCAGGAACAGTGCGATACGACGACCCAGACCGGTGACTTCATAACCCAGTGCGAAGATAAACGCACCGAACACCAACCACACGGTGGTGCTGGAGAAGCCTGCCAGACCCCATTTCAGCGCTTGCTTACCCGCTTTAAACGCCGGGTCGGCCAGTTCGGAAGCATCAAACAGCAGATAGTTGCTGCCGATAACGCAGATCGTGACGGCGATAAAGCTGATCGCTGTTGCCGGAATTGGCTCAAGGATCATACCGACGATCATCGCCACAAATACAGCAAAGTAGTGCCAGGCCTGTGGGGGCATTCCATCGGGTACAGGGATAAGAAACATGACGCCCATTACAACCAGCGGGGCCAATAACTTCCATATTTTATCTTTTGCTAAAGACATGTGTGTGATTCTCCGGAAAGGATCTTTAATTGTGATAATGATGAACTTGTGAAATCTGAGCTAAGAACCAGGTGACGATCAGCAGATCGGCGCAGCCTCCAGGACTGAGGTTGCGTTCAATGCACTGTTGGTCGAACTGGCGCAGGTATTCGAGATCGGCAGGGGTGCGAACTCCCCCTTGCTGCAACAGGGAGGTGGCCTGCTGCTGTAGCCAACGCAGACCTTCTGCGCCGCCACGTGAAGCCACGTTGGTGTCGCCGTTGATAGACATCAGCAGCAATAATGTGTCGAGTAACGCCAGTTCAGGGTCGCGGCCCTGAGTCAGCAGTGCGCGGTAGTGCGGCAGGGCATGCTGGATGACTAGCGGGTACCCCGCTTCGGCTTCGCCCCGTGCGCCGGTTAATCCCAATTGCTGATAAAGACGTTGGCCAGCCGTGAGTTGTTGATTGTTCTGGCGCAGTTCGCGCTCGGTCAGGCCACGGCAAAATGTTGCTGCCGTAGAGCAAATGGTTTCAGCGGTGACAGTCAGTTGGAGCTGGTGTAGGCGGCCAATGGCGGCGCACAGCAGCCCCAGTGAAAAGATGCTCCCTTTATGGGTGTTTACCCCGGCGGTGGCGCGAAACATATCGGCTTCGCAGGCCATGCCCAGCGGACGCAGTCCTTTCAGCACATCTTCAGGCGACAGCTGCGCGCTAAACGCCCCATATTCAATAAAACGTGGTAGCCATGCCTGAATCGCTTCAGCACTGCGATGAAAATCTTCCAGCGCCATATCTTTATGCGCGCCGTTGTTAATACGATCCACCAGACCGGGTTTGGGCGACAGGTTGACTTCAGTCAACATAGCCCGCCACGCAAGCGTTGCGTAAGCATCAGGCAGATCCAGAGGAAGGACAGCGTTATTGGTTGATGTTGCGGGAATCGGCATCATGCAGCAGTGCCTCCATCTGAGAAAGTAAGTCGGAAAGCGCGTGGGTTTTACCCCGCGCACAGTCGGCAGCACTTTGCTCGCACAACAGACAGCGGCGGGCAGGGAGTGCGAAATGACGCCGGGACAGAATTTCCCCCTCAGGGGTCAGGACATCGATGTCCCATAACCGTCCCAGCGGGTGTGAATGCTCAAGTTCAATCGTGGCGAGCTTGAGGTCGTGGGCCGGAGCCTCAACAGACAAAAGACCTTCCGGACCGCTGGCAGAAACCAGCGCCGTTTGCTCCCTGATAATCCAGGCGGATTTTTCCGCCAGCGCGAGCAGGGCGGTGACGCCGTGATTAAAGATGCGACGAGTTAATTCGCTGTCTTTAATCGGACCCGGTGCGACCACGGTAAACGAGACCAGCGCCGCGTGGTGGCGGGTCAGCCAGGCATGTTGCCTTGCTTGCCTCTCATCACGGCTGGCGAGCAGCTCGGGAATAGAAACCGCGTGTTGGGTGGCGTGTTCAGGGAGCAGGTGCATGGCTTATTCCTTCACCTGATGCACAACGTCAATCACCGAGCCATCGCGGTAACGCACAACGGCAATCACGCGGTCGGTAAAGTCGATAGCGCGTGGCTGACCGGTGAGTTGCTGTGCGCGTTCGCGCAGCCACTCAATGGAAACCACTTTCATACCGGCTTCTTTCAGACGTTCTGCCAGTTCCGGACGCGCAGGGTTAACGGCGATACCGTGGTCAGTGACCAGAATGTCTACGCTGGAGCCTGGCGTTACGCAGGTCAGCACGTTATCAACCAGCGTCGGGATGCGCCCACGAACCAGCGGAGCGACGATGATGGAAAGCGCAGCCGCAACCGCGGTATCGCAGTGACCACCGGATGCGCCGCGCAGTACGCCGTCAGAACCGGTCAGTACGTTCACGTTGAAGCTGGTATCAACTTCCAGCGCGCTCAGCACCACGACGTCCAGACGATCGACAGATGCGCCTTTCGAGCCCCAGTTGGCATACTGGTTAGCGCTGATCTCAATGTGGTTTGGGTTGCGGGCCAGAGACTCCGCCGCGTTACGGTCAAAGCTCTGTACGTCCAGCAGTTTGCGGATCAGGCCTTTTTCGTGCAGATCAACGATGGTCGCGGTGATGCCGCCCAGCGCAAAGTCAGCGCGGATATCGCGGCTGCGCATTTTGTCTTCCAGGAAACGTGTAACGGCCAGAGAAGCGCCGCCGGTTCCTGTCTGCAGTGAAAAGCCTTCATTGAAGTAACCGGAGTTAGCAATGACGTCTGCCGCACTTCGGGCGATTAACAGTTCACGCGGGTTGGTGGTCATGCGGGTCGCATCGGCACCGATTTTGTCCGCATCGCCGACCTGGTCGATCTGCACGATCAGATCCACCTGATCTTGTGTAATGCTGGCCGGGTTATGCGGATAGGTCAGCAGCTGTTCAGTCAGCAGGACAACCTGTTTCGCGTTTTCGGCATCGACGCGGGCATAGCCCAGTGAGCCGCAGCACGCTTTACCGGTATAACCGTTGGCGTTGCCAAACGGGTCGCAGGACGGTACGCCGAGGAACGCCACATCAATGCTGAGTTCGCCGCTTTGTACCAGGTGTACACGGCCGCCGTGGGAGTGAATCTGTACCGGCTCGGCCAGCAGGCCACGTGAGATCTCTTCCGCCAGCGGACCACGCAGGCCGGAGGTATAAATACGGCTAACCACGCCCTGGCGGATGTGCTCAACCAGCGGAGCATGGCAGTCGCTCAGGGAACTGGAGGCCAGCGTCAGATTTTTAAAGCCCATACTGGCGATGGCGTCCATCACCAGGTTAATCGTCAGATCGCCGCCGCGGAAAGCGTGGTGAAAAGAGATGGTCATGCCGTCCTGTAAACCGGAACGGCGAATGGCGTCTTCCAGGTTAGCGCACAGCTTTTTGTCGCGCGGTTTTTGCGCCTGCAGTTCTACTTTTGCGGTGCTCTGATAAGCGGAAAGCTCACTTTCTGCATGACGGCTCCAGGTCGCCACGCGATCCTGGCGTTGAGACTGTTCGATTTTCTGCGTCATTTTTTTGCCTTATTCTTCGCGAATGCCGGAAAGTTCTGCACGGGAGATAACCAGAAGGGCGCGCTCGATAACCGGGCTGTCGACCATTTTGCCGTTCAGGGAAACTACGCCACGGCCTTCGCGAGCGGCGGCTTCAGCGGCTTCTACCACCAGGCGCGCGTGAGCCAGCTCTTTACGCGTCGGGGCGTACAGGTTGTGCAGGAGTTCGATCTGGCGCGGGTTGATGAGCGACTTGCCGTCAAAACCCAACTGCTTGATGTGTGAGGCTTCGTGCAGGAAACCTGCTTCGTTGTTGGCATCGGAATACACGGTGTCGAACGCCTGAATGCCGGCAGAGCGTGCCGCCTGCAAAATAGAGCAGCGGGCAAACAGCAGTTCAGTCCCTTCCGGGGAGCGTTCAGTGCGCAAGTTACGCACATAATCTTCCGCGCCCAGGGCAATACCGATCAGGCGCTCGGAAGCGTGGGCAATTTCTACCGCACGGGTAATGCCTAACGGCGATTCAATAGCGGCTAACAGACCAGTGCTGCCGGGTTCACGGCCACAGGCTTTCTCGATACGCAGGATTTCGCTTTCGATGTCGATAACATCCTGCGCGGTATCGGTCTTCGGTAAACGCACGATGTCTGCGCCGCCGCGTACCACGGCTTCGAGATCGTTAATGCCCCATTCGGAGTCGAGGGCGTTTACGCGCACGATAGTTTCAACGTCGTGATACAGCGGATGCTGCAGCGCGTGGTACACCATACGACGAGCAGTATCTTTCTCGCGCAGCGCGACGGAGTCTTCGAGGTCGAACATCAGCGCATCTGCCGGGTAGATGAACGAGTTGCTGACCATGGCGGCATTGGCACCCGGTACGAACAGCATGCTGCGGCGGGTACGGGTTTTACGTTGCTGCAAAGATTCGCTAATCACTGGCAATCCTCCCATGGCAGTGCCGGAATACCGCCAGCGCGGGCCAGTAGTGCTTCCAGTCGCGCACGTAAAATGCAGTCCAGTGCGCCTTTATCATCAACATTTAATTGCACGCCGCGTACGTTGTAGCGGGACAGAACGTCCAGGATGGTGGCCCGAATGGCATCACCGAACTGCTTTTCGACGCTACTGTTAACCTGCAGGTCAATATCCTGCGAATCGAGCGGGGCGATGCGAATCATCACATCACCGGACTCGAGTGTGCCTGCGACGGCTGCCTGGTTTATTTTCATTTTTCACCTGTTGCTAATGCGGGGGTATTTTGGCGGACTGCCGCACCCGATGAGGCTCGCTCAACCATGCTTTGCAGATAGTGCAGCGTGGCGTCAGGGACCAGGGATGCGATAGCCGTGAGATCTTTTTTAACCAGCAGCTTGCGCACCCAGGAGGCGGAAATCGGCATCTCCTGGAAGCACAGCCGCTCAATTTCCACCAGTTCAATCGGTGGGGCGGGAAGCGTTGGGGTCTCCAGCCAGTAGCGCATATCATTGTTGTACTGGGAGGTGACGGTGCAATACGGCTCCGTACCGACGAAGCGGTGCGTAACGCCGAGAGCCGGGGCCAGATACTGGCGGAAGATTTTCAGGTCTATTTCGGTGTAGCAGTGGTTAATAACGCTCTGCTCTTTGATGAAGTAGCACGGGAACGTGGCGCGGGAAATGATGTATTCCGAACCGCGATGTACGGTTAAACGTGGAATGTCTTTGGTCCCTTTAAGCACCAGATCCAGTCGGTCTTCATACGGAAAACGCGAGGTATCTTCTTTCACCAAAAACAGATGCAGCCAGTCGCATTGCGCGGCCGCCTGTTGGATCAGAAAACGGTGTCCGTTGGTGAAGGGGTTGGCGTTCATGACGATACAACCAATTTTTTTCCCTTCACGACGCTGTTTCGCCAGTGATTCTGCATAGCGTTTCAGACGTGTGGTGCTGTTTTCCATGAGCACCATAATGCCGGGGACGCTGGTCAGAGTAGAAAAACCACACTGCTTAAACAGCGACTCGTACTCGGTTTTTGTATAGATGAAGAGGTGCGTACAGTGGCGCTCATAGGCGAGGTTGATTAACTCGGTCGCCAGCGTCAGCGCTAAGCCTTCACCCCTTACGGATTCGCAGATGGCGACGCATTTTATGATATTGCCGGCAATGCCGCCGCAGGCGATCAGGCGGTCATCACGGGTAACGGTGATAAATACTTCGACGGTGGTATCAACGCTCAAATCATTCTCTTTCAGAAATTGCGCGATTGCCGCCATCTTTTTATTTTCTGAGCGTTTAACTTGCGTGAATATATTATTACCGAACATAGTAAATAGAGCCCCGATGCTATATTTGTTACTGGGTTTCTGTTTTTGTTGCCCTGTTTAGCAACCTGATAACGTTTTGTTTGCAATTGAAGGGAGTGTTTTTTTATTACGGCGTATTTCTTTTTTCCCCTGCTGCATACATCGTAAGGAGTATTTTGGAGGTAATTTTTGATTTATTTCACAATAAGTTAGAAGGTTTTAATGTGTTTTATGGTTTTAAGTTTTTTAATTAATTTAACTCCGAAATAGCGTGTGGTTTTAATTTGTTTAATTGATTTAAGGTGGGGAATCTGCAACGATCCTGTTTTATACCGTGACTTGTAAATAAAACATTTTCATTACAACTACAATAAAAAATAAGTTTCGGATAACGTCGCTGAGGAAGATATATGGCAAAGCAAAAAAATAAAACACGGTTTCCTTTTTTTCGCAGTCTGGCGTTTCCACTGCGTATCTTTCTGCTTATTTTGGTCGTTTCTGTTTTTATTATCGCTGCGTTAGCACAATACTTCACCGCCAGCTTTGAAGATTATCTGGCAACGCATGTCCGCGATATGGCGATGAATCAGGCCAAAATCATCGCCTCTAACGACAGTATCATCACGGCGGTGAAGCATCGTGATTACAAGCGTCTGGCGACCATTGCCGATAAACTGCAGAGCGGGACAGACTTCGACTATGTGGTTATCGGAGATACCCACTCTATCCGTCTTTATCATCCGAATCCGGAAAAAATTGGCTACCCGATGCAGTTCACGAAACCCGGCGCGCTGGAAAAGGGGGAGAGTTACTTTATTACCGGCAAAGGGTCAATCGGGATGGCGATGCGTGCCAAAACGCCCATCTTTGATGACGATGGCAAAATCATTGGCGTGGTCTCAATTGGCTATCTGATCAGTAAAATTGATAGCTGGCGCTCTGACTTCTTACTCCCAATGGCAGGCGTGTTTATCCTGCTGTTGCTGGTACTTATGCTGCTCTCCTGGTTTTTTGCCGCCCATATTCGACGGCAGATGCTGGGGATGGAGCCCAAACAAATCGCGCGGGTGGTGCGTCAGCAGGAAGCGCTATTTAGCTCGGTGTATGAAGGATTGATCGCCGTGGATCCTGATGGGTATATCACCGCCATAAACCGCAGCGCGAGGAAAATGCTGGGGCTGTCTTCGCCTGGGCGAAAGTGGCTGGGAAAACCGGTGAGTGAGGTGGTTCAGCCGGCTGACTTTTTCATCCAGCAGATTGCGGAACAACGACAGGACGCGATGGTGAACTTTAATGGCCTGAGCGTTATCGCTAACCGTGAGGCGATTCGCTCCGGCGATGAACTGCTTGGGGCAATCATCAGTTTTCGTAGTAAAGATGAAATTGCTACCCTTAATGCGCAATTAACGCAGATCAAACAGTATGTAGAGAGCCTGAGAACGCTGCGTCATGAGCACCTGAACTGGATGTCGACCATTAACGGCCTGCTGCAAATGAAAGAGTATGACCGGGTGCTGGCTATGGTTCAGGGAGAGTCACAGGCACAGCAGCAACTGATTGACAGCCTGCGCGGCGCGTTTGCCGATCGTCAGGTAGCCGGTCTGTTATTTGGCAAGGTGCAGCGCGCGCGGGAGTTGGGCCTTACCATGACCATCGTTCCAGGCAGCCAACTGCATCAACTTCCCGAGGGGCTGGACAGCACAGAGTTTGCAGCAATTGTTGGCAATCTGCTTGATAATGCATTTGAAGCGAGCTTGCGCACCCAGCAAGGCAACAAGGTCGTCGAGCTCTATTTAAGCGATGAAGGAGATGACGTGATCATCGAAGTTGCCGATCAGGGATGCGGTGTACCGGAAGCATTGCGTGAAAAAATATTTGAGCAGGGTGTGAGCACCCGTACCGATGAACCCGGTGAACATGGCATCGGTTTGTATCTGATTGCAAGTTATGTGAGGCGCTGTAACGGGGTGATTACGCTCGAAGATAACTCCCCTTGCGGCACCTTATTTTCTTTATTTCTTCCGAAAGTGAAAAAAAATAATGACGGAACCATTAACGCTGTTGATCGTTGAGGATGAAACGCTACTGGCGGAAATGCATGCTGAATATATCCGCCATATACCGGGCTTTAGCCAGATATGGCTGGCGGGTAATCTTGCGCAGGCGAGGATGATGATTGAGCGTTTTAAGCCCGGTCTGATACTGCTCGACAACTACTTGCCGGACGGCAAGGGAATTACGTTGTTGCATGAGCTAACCCAGGCGCGATATCCGGGTGGCGTGGTGTTTACCACGGCGGCCAGCGACATGGAAACGGTCTCCGAGGCCGTGCGCAGCGGCGCGTTTGATTATCTGGTCAAACCTATCGCTTACGAGCGGTTGGGGCAGACGCTTACGCGGTATCAACAGCGCAGACGCATGCTGGCAGGCAATGACAGCGCCAGTCAAAAGCAGATTGATGAAATGTTCAATGCCTACGCGCGCGGCGAGCCGAAGGGCGATTTGCCGACCGGGATTGACGCCTTAACGCTGAATGCGGTATTGAAATTATTTGCCGATCCGACGGTACATCATACTGCGGAAACGATCGCTCAGGCGCTCACTATCAGCCGTACAACTTCCAGGCGTTACCTGGAATACTGCGCCAGCCGTCATTTGATTATTGCGGAGATTATTCACGGTAAGGTAGGCAGGCCGCAGCGTATTTATCACGGCGGCTAAATGCTGATTTCTGACGTAGGCCGGATAAGATGCTTTAGCATCGCCATCCGGCAACGGGTTGAAATGCCGGATGCGGCGTAAACGCCTTATCCGGCCTACATTTAGCTGAGTGTCAGCCGCCAACGACGGCCGAAGAAGAGCCCGGTACCATCACTTCAGTGGCGATAATCACAACCAGTAGTCCAACCAGGACCGGAACCGAGGTACGTTTCACCACTTCGAACGGAGAAATCTTCGCCATGCCTGCGACAGCCACAACCACGCCGGAAACCGGGGAGATTGTGCGCCCAAGGTTTGATGCCTGCAGCATCGGGATAACAAGATAAGCCGGGTTAATGCCGGAAGAATGTGCCAGCTTAGGGATCATCTCAACGAAGGCATAGAACGGGGCGTTACCGGAGCCTGTAGTCATTGCTGCCAGCATCGTCAGGATCACCAGCACCATCATCA
This sequence comes from Citrobacter sp. Ce129, assembly GCF_030334545.1. Taxonomy (NCBI): domain Bacteria; kingdom Pseudomonadati; phylum Pseudomonadota; class Gammaproteobacteria; order Enterobacterales; family Enterobacteriaceae; genus Citrobacter; species Citrobacter sp. Ce129. The sequence continues at coordinate 268,847 of NZ_JAOWDS010000051.1, read as the reverse complement.
GAATAATGCTTGCTGAGCCAAACGAGGTAGCGATAGAGATCAGACTCTGGATAAAGCCGATTGTGCTCAGACCCTGGGCAAAAACCCCCGCCGCGACTAACAGCATTACCACGTTAGCAAAGGCATCCGCCATGCCACGGTAGGCGACTTCCAGGCCAGAGAAAACCTTCTGGGTGTTGAATCCGCGAACGAACTCCAGGACCGCAGCGATGAGCATGCACAGCACCAGAATTGTAATAATATGCAGCTGTGGACCCCATTTACCATCGAAAATCAGGACGCCAACGATCGGGGTAAACGGCAGGATTGCGTAAAACGAAGGGGCGGTAGTGGTGATTTCAGCCACATCTAACATTTCATGAGAAATGTTCTCTTTTTTATCCAGATAACGCTGCCAGAAAAAGTGGGCAATCGCCATAGCAATGATGGCGGCAATGGAAATGGGCAGCGTGGTTTTAAACGCGAAATCGATCAGCGGCATTTCCGCAGCTTTGGCAGCCAGCACCACATCACCGGATGTAGGAGAAAGGATGATTGCAGCGGGAGAGGCACAAATGGCCGCCGCGGCGCCACGGCTGATCCCAACGTTAACCATCACCGGGAACAGCGTTGCCATCAGCAATACGCCCAGGCCGGTAGCTGACGAGACTGCCAGCGACATCAGGCAGGCGACAAAATAGGCGGCAATCATCAACAGATAAGGTGAGTTGATATATTGCAGCGGTTTGGAGGCCAGCTTAACTACCATATCGTTCGCGCCAATATGGGTCATATAGGCGGCAAAACCACACAGCATCATAATCATCATGCCGAGATCGCCACCGCGGCTCATCAGCAAAATTTTAATATATTCAACAATGTCTGTAGCAGTATAGCCCGTCGTTGCTGCGCTGGACGGCAAAACTTTATGACCCATCAGCGCACTGATAATCAGTAAAACCAGACCGCCAACAAACAGTACGCCTGTCGCGGAATAACCTTTAATGATGTAGCGCGCTACACCCACAATAACCACAACTCCAATAAGGAGTTCAATAAATGTCAACATTGTTTCCCCTGTCGCATTGCTGCCCAGAAAGTAAAAAAACTAAAAAAAGTAAAAAGTGGTGACAGAATGTGCCTAATAAAACGATAACTCTTGCTGATTGAAATCAATAAAAATACGGATTCAAGCGATGGCTAAGCCATTTTTTCAGCATCGTGGTTAAAAAAGAATCTCACAATAAAAAACTGTGAAGCGCGGCGTTGGTGTGTCTGTTTTGTGGTGGTATTGATAATTAGTTGTTATTTTATTGTTTTATTTTTTAACTTTTTTGTGGAGGGAAGAGCTATTTATTGGCAATAAAGAGAAAATTGTTCCTATGAAATGACTCAATAAATAAAGGGATAATTATCTTAAAATTTATAAGCTGAGGAATATTCTGATTTTTTATCTGCGTTTTTTTGTTAAGCTAACATTAAGGTTGGGTTTGCTATAATTAATAATAAATCCCAGGATGGTAATTAAGTTGTGATTGTCGCTAAACGATATTTTCTCATTTTTTCATTTCTTTTTATTCAGTTAGCTTTCATTCCCCAGGGTGCTGCTGAAGACAAAGGCTGGTTTGCTACTTTTAAAGATAATGTTAGTGAGACCTGGCAGCAGCCGGAACATTATGATCTGTATGTACCTGCTATTACGTGGCATGCACGTTTTGCCTACGATAAAGACAAAACGGATCGCTACAATGAACGCCCATGGGGGGCTGGATTTGGCCAATCCCGTTGGGATGATAAAGGTAACTGGCACGGGCTCTATATAATGGCCTTTAAGGATTCCTACAATAAATGGGAACCGATCGGCGGCTATGGCTGGGAAAAAACCTGGCGGCCGCTGGCCGATGAAAACTTCCATACAGGTCTCGGTTTTACCGCCGGTTTTACCGCGCGTGATAACTGGAACTACATTCCTGTACCCGTGCTGTTACCGCTGGCATCAATTGGCTATGGTCCGGCAACGTTTCAGATGACCTACATTCCAGGAACGTATAACAACGGCAACGTCTACTTTGCCTGGATGCGTTTCCAGTTTTGATAGACTACCTGTATTGTCAGGTGGTTTATTAAAAATGCTTTTAAAAACATATTGTTACGAAGTTTAACTGAAAAATAACGCGACATTTATCACTTTTTGATAAAGTTCGACTGGACAAAGTGCACCACAATTGTTGTACTGATACCCGACACAGCATTTGTGTCTATTTTTCATGTAAAGGTAATTTTGATGTCTAAGATTAAAGGTAACGTTAAGTGGTTTAATGAGTCCAAAGGATTCGGTTTCATTACTCCGGAAGATGGCAGCAAAGACGTGTTCGTACACTTCTCTGCAATCCAGACCAATGGTTTTAAAACTCTGGCTGAAGGTCAGCGTGTAGAGTTCGAAATCACTAACGGTGCCAAAGGCCCTTCTGCTGCAAACGTAATCGCTCTGTAAGCATACGACAGCAAGCATTCAAAACCCGCTTAATTGCGGGTTTTTTTCGCTCTAATGTGCGGGCGAGGCAGAAACCAGCCAGAATGCGAGGGCGGTCATCGCGAATGACCCCAATAGATTCACCAGCACATTCACCATAGCCCAACCAAAGCGTCCTTCCTGTAGCAAAAACACCACTTCTGCAGAGAAAGTGGAAAATGTTGTTAGTCCCCCGCAAAAGCCAGTGGTAATCAGTACCTTCCACATTGGGTCAATGTTTGTCATGCGATTAAACCATGCCAGGCCCATACCAATGATAAATGCCCCAATTAAGTTTGCAGCCAGCGTACCGAATGGAATGGCCTGATGCAGCGGGTTAAACCGCATGCTCAGCATCCATCTTGCTACGCTACCTGTACCACCACCAATAAAAACCGCTAAAAGGAGTTGTAACACTGCGTAATCCTGCTATTTGATTGTATAGAGAGTGAGTGTAACGCTGAATAATCGTTGTTGGCGAGCTTAACAAAGTTTTCTGGAGGGAATATGTTCGTTGCTGCAGGGCAATTTGCCGTGGGTCCTTCATGGGAGAAAAATGCAGAAACTTGTGCCTTACTGATGTCTCAGGCAGCAGGCGAGGGAGCATCGCTACTGGTATTACCGGAGGCATTGCTGGCGCGTGACGATTTTGACCCTGACATGTCAGTGAAATCAGCCCAACTGTTAGAAGGTGGGTTTCTGACGCGTTTGTTGCGAGAAAGTGCGCAAAATGAGATGACAACAATCCTGACCATTCATGTTCCCTCTGTGCCTGGTCGTGCCTATAACATGCTGGTGGCATTACGGGCAGGGCAGGTTGTGGCCCATTACGCGAAATTACATCTCTATGACGCCTTTTCCATTCAGGAATCACGTAATGTAGATGCAGGGGACGCCATCGCGCCGCTGCTGGACGTAGACGGATTAAAAGTAGGGCTAATGACCTGCTATGACCTGCGCTTCCCCGAGCTGGCGCTGGCGCACGCGCTGCAGGGGGCTGAAATCCTCGTTTTACCCGCGGCTTGGGTGCGGGGATCGTTAAAAGAGCATCACTGGGCTACACTTTTGGCAGCAAGAGCGCTGGATGCCACGTGTTATCTGGTGGCGGCTGGAGAGTGCGGTAACAAGAATATTGGCCAAAGTCGGGTTATCGATCCTTTAGGCGTGACCATTGCAGCAGCGGCAGAAACGCCCGCGCTAATCATAGCCGAGGTTTCCGGCGAGAGGGTGAGGCAGGTCAGGGCGCAACTTCCGGTATTAAGTAACCGACGCTTTGCGCCACCGCAATTATTATGACGTTTTTTTAAACAAGGCTTGATTCACCTTGTTACAGATTGCTATTGTGTGCGCGCGTCGAAAGGCCGTTAATATTCTCAGGTTAATATGGCGCTTTATGCAGCCTGGTTTAAGTCAAGAAGGTATCTATGGGTGAGATTAGTATTACCAAACTGCTGGTGGTTGCCGCACTGGTTGTTCTGCTGTTTGGTACCAAGAAGTTACGTACACTGGGTGGAGACCTGGGAACGGCAATCAAGGGCTTCAAGAAAGCGATGAACGACGATAATGCCGATGCCAAGAAAGAGGCTGATGGTAGCGTTCAGGCTGAGAAGCTTTCTCATAAAGAGTAATGTCAGGAGCATGATGCTCATACTGCAAACTCTGAATGAAAAAAAACCGGCGATTTGCCGGTTTTTTTATTGCTGATATGTAAGTGATTATTACACGATTACTTCACTTCCAGCCCTTTGGCCTGCATGTCAGCATGGTATGAAGAGCGAACGAATGGACCACACGCAGCATGGGTAAAGCCCATAGCCATAGCTTCTGCTTTCATCTCATCAAACTCATCCGGGCTTACATAGCGTTGCACCGGCAGGTGATGGCGGCTTGGTTGTAAATACTGCCCCAGCGTCAGCATAGTCACGCCATGGCTGCGCAGGTCGCGCATGACCTCAATGATTTCAGCATTGGTTTCGCCCAGACCCACCATCAGACCCGACTTGGTCGGAATCTCCGGATGTGCTTCCTTGAAACGTTCCAGAAGCTTCAGCGACCAGTTATAGTCAGCCCCAGGGCGTACATTGCGATAAATACGCGGTACGTTTTCGAGGTTGTGGTTAAACACGTCCGGCGGTGTGGCGGTGAGGATATCCAGCGCGCGATCCATACGACCACGGAAGTCAGGCACCAGCGTTTCGATTTTAATCGACGGGCTTTTCTCACGAATAGCGGTGATGCAGTCAGCAAAATGCTGGGCGCCGCCGTCACGCAGATCGTCGCGGTCAACGGAGGTAATGACCACATAGCGCAGCGCCATGTCCGCAATCGTCTGAGCCAGTTTTAACGGCTCGTTAGCATCAGGAGCAACCGGACGGCCATGGGCAACGTCGCAGAATGGGCAACGGCGGGTACAGATTGCGCCGAGGATCATAAAGGTTGCAGTGCCGTGATTGAAACATTCAGCCAGGTTAGGGCAGGAAGCTTCTTCGCAGACAGAGTGCAGGCCATTTTTGCGCATTGCCGCTTTGATGCCCTGGATGCGAGTGGAGTCCGCTGGCAGTTTTATTTTCATCCATTCCGGTTTACGCAGCAGGGCTTCACGCTCTGTTGCCACATTTTTTACCGGGATAAGAGCCATCTTATCGGCATCGCGGTATTTAACACCGCGTTCCATCACAATGGGTTTACTCATAGCTTGCGTGTTCCAGTTGCGAATTACGAAGGAAAGCGTTTCAATTCAAGGGAATGTTGCATTTATCAACTATTTTTGAATTAGTGATACGCAGTATATCATTGAAACGGGCCAGAAAGCAGCCTGACAGGCTGGCAAAATGTAAAATAGTTGTTGTTTTGTGCCATTTGCCACAACATATGCCGTGGCAAAGTATGAGCGTATTTTCAGTCCACGATGTACTCGTGCGGTGGGTTACCTAACAGCGTCAGAATGTTGGCCAGCAGGCGTGGGCGAATGCTCTCAGTCGTGGCGGCGCTATCCCACTGCGATACCTTCGCCATCTCCATTCCGGCATAGCCACAAGGATTGATACGCAGGAAAGGCGACAAGTCCATATCCACGTTAAGCGCTAAGCCGTGAAATGAACATCCTTTACGAATACGTAACCCCAAAGAGCAGATTTTCTTCTCACCAACGTAAACGCCAGGCGCATCGGCTCGCGGGTGAGCGTCAATGCCGATTTCCGCCAGGGTATTGACGACGGTTTGCTCTAACAGCGTAACCAGTTCGCGAACGCCAAGTTTACGACGCTTCAGGTTTAACAGCACATACATGACCTGCTGGCCCGGCCCGTGGTAGGTCACCTGGCCGCCACGATCGCTCTGGATCACCGGAATATCTCCGGGCATCAGTACGTGTTCTGCTTTACCTGCCTGACCCTGGGTAAAGACAGGATAATGCTCTACCAGCCAGATTTCATCATGGCTGTTTTCATCGCGGGTATCGGTAAATTCGTGCATGGCCAGAGAGACTGGCTCGTAAGGTTGAAGACCGAGCTGGCGGACCAGAATTTTATCCTGATACAAAACGGCATCTCCGTAAATACTCACACAGAGTAGAGAATGTTAAAGAGGGGAAAAGTATATCACAGGAGGGAGGGGTTACCCGAGCGGGGATGCAGCGGGTAACCGACAGGTTTTTACAGCACCATGCGTACGATATCGATGTTACCTAATTCTTCGTACAGCGTTTCAACCTGCTCAATGTGTGTAGCAGTGATGGTGATAGAGACCGAGTGGTAGTTGCCTTTGCTGCTCGGTTTTACCGTCGGAGAGTAATCACCTGGCGCATGGCGCTGTACCACTTCAACCACCTGATCAACCAGCTCAGGCAACGCCTGCCCCATTACTTTGTAAGTAAATGGAGTAGGGAATTCAAGCAGTTCGTTAAGTTTGGTTTTCATGTCAGCTCCGGCGTTACATCAAAAAATAATAACTCCCACAGTGCGTGGGAGTTATCAGGATACCTAGTATATGGGGACGTAAATCACACTTTCAAGTGTTCGATTTTTAGCCAAACCAGTGATGGAACATTAATTTAATGTAATCAATGATTTTCCCAAAGAAGTTGCCTTCAGGGATTTCCTGCAGGACCACCAGCGGGCGCTGCTCAATGGTTTTGCCATCCAACTGGAAGTTGATAGTACCGACAACCTGATTTTTCTGCAGTGGTGCGTGCAGTTCAGTGGTGTTCAGCACATAGCTTGCTTTCAGATCTTTCATGCGACCGCGTGGAATGGTCAGATAGACGTCTTTATCAACACCTAACGATGCACGATCGGTGTTACCAAACCAGGCCGGTTCTGAGGCAAATTCTTTACCTACTTTCAGCGGGTTGACGGTTTCGAAGAAACGGAAGCCCCAGGTCAGCAGTTTTTTACTTTCGGTTTCGCGGCCTTTATAGGTGCGACCACCCATGACGGCGGAGATCAGACGCATCTGGCCTTCAGTTGCGGATGCAACGAGGTTATAGCCAGCCTTATCGGTGTGACCGGTTTTGATACCGTCGACATTCAGGCTGTTATCCCACAGCAGGCCGTTGCGGTTTAGCTGACGAATGCCGTTAAAGGTGAACTCTTTTTCTTTATAGATAGAGTATTCGTTAGGCACGTCACGAATTAGCGCCTGACCAATCATCGCCATGTCGCGAGCCGAGCTGTACTGGCCGTCAGCATCAAGACCATGAACGGTCTGGAAGTGGGTGTTTTTCAGGCCCAGCGCATTCACATAGCTGTTCATCAGTCCGACGAAAGCATCCTGGCTACCGGCGGCGAAGTCCGCCATCGCCACGCACGCGTCGTTTCCGGATTGCAGGTTAATGCCACGGATCAGCTGAGAAACAGGAACCTGCATGCCTGGCTTAAGGAACATCAGCGATGAACCTTTGAAGACCGGGTTGCCCGTAGCCCATGCGTCATTACCGACGGTAACCAGATCGGTTTCTTTGAATTTCCCGGCTTTCATCGCCTGGCCGATGACGTAGCTGGTCATCATTTTGGTCAGGCTGGCGGGATCGCGGCGAGTATCGGCGTTCTGTTCTGCGAGAACTTTACCTGAATTGTAATCAATCAGGATATACGACTCCGCATCGATCTGCGGAACGCCCGGGATCATGGTTTTAATATTCAGGTCATCGGCATGGGCAGCAGAGAGAGAGGCTGCGCAGAGAGCCGCGGTGAGCGCCATACGCTGCACGAAACGAGCGGAAAAAGTGGTCTTCATGGTCTGAACTACGACGTCCGTGATGAAATTAAAAAAAGTGCCCTACTATAGCAAATGCATAACTGGCAGGCATCTGACTTTCCGCGTGACTTTGTTAATGTCATTTACAGAAACTGACAGTTCAGATACCTGATTTACGTTATTACACGCCGGTGATGAAGGACTGTAATTGCGCCTCGGATTGAAGACGCTGCTGCAATGCGGAAGCTTCAGTTTTGCTGGCGAACGGCCCCATCTGGATACGCCAGACTGCGCCGTTTTGTACTACCCGGCCAGGGACGCCAAACTGCTGGCTTAAACGCTTTTGATACTGCTGTGCGCGCGACTGCTCGCTGACAGCGCCAACCTGCACCACGTAGCGTCCGTTAGCGGTTGCCGCTGGAGCAGGTGCTGCGACGGCTGCTGGTGTCGCTGCCGGCGCGGTTGACGATACCGGTGCGGTGGTAGTCGGTTGTGGCGCCGGGGTCGGCTCGCTGCCTTCCAGCACACCTGCTGCGAGCGTGGTCGGCGCACCGAGGAATCCACCGCTGTTGACTGGCGCGCCGGTTGGATCATCGCTTTTCAGCGTGGAATTGCTGATTGGACGAATATCACCTTGCGGCTGACCTGCATCCGATGGCGAAGGCATGCTTCCCATATTGCCGCCACCGCTTAAATCTGGACGTGCCGGCAGGGCATAAGTTTGTTTCGCGACCGTAGTACAAGCCATTCCCGGCCCCGACAAGGAACCATCCTGGGCGACGATGATCGGGTCGATACGTACTTTGGTGTTATTGGAGGTGTTCAGACGATCGGCAGCGGCACGCGAAAGTGAAATCACGCGATCGTTGCCATAAGGGCCGCGATCGTTAATGCGTACGACGATCATCCTGCCGTTTGCCAGGTTGGTAATTCTGGCATAGCTTGGGACTGGCAACGTCGGATGCGCAGCGGTCAGTTGCATCGGGTCGAACGCTTCGCCAGACGCGGTTAAGTTGCTTCCGGGTTCCGCATCATAAATAGCGGCGAGCCCGGCCTGACTAAAGCGGGAGGGATCCTGGACGATTTTGTAGCTTTTACCATCACGCTGGTAGTCCTGATTCGCCGTTGGGTTCAGGGGTTCAAAGCGCGGATCGGCCCCGCTGATTTCAACAATCGGACCATTACACACCGCAGGCTGCGGCGCGACAGCAACCTGTTGCTGACCATCATCACTCGAACACGCCGCGAGCATTCCTGCTGCGATGCAGATACCAAGCCACTGCTTACGCATTGCGTACCCCTTACACGCTTTTCGACAACATTTTTCTATGGGTGTGGATCGACATAACAATCCCGAACCCGGCCATCAGCACGATAAGTGCCGAGCCTCCGTAACTGACCAGTGGGAGTGGAACCCCAACCACGGGCAGAATACCGCTCACCATACCAATATTTACGAAGACATAAACGAATAATATCAACATTAAGCCACCCGCCATGACGCGACCAAAGGTGGTTTGCGCGCGAGCAGCGATCCATAATCCGCGCATAATCAGCAAAATGTACAGCGTCAGCAGAATCAATATCCCCACCAGACCCAGTTCTTCCGCCAGGACTGCGAAGATAAAGTCCGTGTGGCGCTCCGGTAAAAACTCAAGCTGCGACTGCGTACCATGCAGCCAGCCCTTGCCGCGTAGCCCGCCAGAGCCAATAGCAATTTTAGACTGAATGATGTGATAGCCCGCGCCCAGCGGGTCGGTTTCCGGGTCGAGCAGCATCATGACGCGCTGACGCTGATAATCATGCATCAGGAAGAACCACAGTATCGGAATAAACGCTGCGACCAGAACCACCGCAACGCCGATTAAGCGCCAGCTCAAACCAGAAAGGAACAGGACAAACAGACCTGAAAGGGCAACCAGAATTGAGGTGCCGAGGTCAGGCTGGGCTGCGACCAGCAGCGTGGGCATAAAAATCAGCACCAGCGCAATGGCGGTATTTTTTAGCGATGGCGGGCAAACGTCTCGGTTAATAAAGCGCGCGACCATCAGTGGCACGGCGATTTTGGCGATTTCTGAGGGCTGAAAACGCACAATACCTAAATCCAGCCAGCGCTGCGCGCCTTTGGAAATGGCGCCGAAGGCGTCTACCGCCACCAACAGAATAATGCAGAAGATATAGAGATAGGGCGCCCAGCCCTCATAAACCCGGGGCGGAATTTGCGCCATCACGACCATGATGACCAGACCCATTGCGATTTGACCGACCTTGCGCTCCATCATGCCAATATCCTGGCCGCTGGCGCTCCAGATGACCAGTGAGCTGTAGACCAGCAGAGCCAGCAAAATCAGTAACATGGTGGGATCGATGTGGATTTTGTCCCAGAATGTTTTTTTGTTCGGATTATCCGTCACGATTATTGGTCCTCCGCTGCTGCAACCGCGGGGTTTTCTGCAGGCAGATTGGTGTTGTTGTCGCCCAACATAATGTGGTCAAGGATTTGGCGCATAATAGTGCCCACCGCCGGACCCGCACCGCCGTTTTCAAGGATCATGGCGACAGCGACCTGGGGTTTATCATAAGGGGCGAAGGCCGTCATCAGCTTGTGGTCACGTAAACGCTCGGCGATCTTATGTGCGTTATAGGTTTCATTGGCTTTCAGGCCAAAGACCTGTGCGGTACCGGATTTCGCCGCAATTTTGTAAGGCGCGCCAGCAAAATACTTGTGCGCAGTCCCGTTAGGGCGGTTCGCGACACCATACATACCGTCTTTCGCGATTTCCCAATAACCGGAATGAATATCGCCAACGGGCGGTTCGTGCGGCTGTACCCACGGCACCTGCTTGCCGTCTTCTGCCGTACTCATCAGCAGATGCGGGACTTTTACCAAACCGTCGTTGATAAGGATCATCAGCGCTTTACTCATCTGGATAGGGGTTGCAGTCCAGTAACCCTGACCGATGCCGACCGGAATGGTATCACCCTGGTACCATGGTTTTTTAAACCGTTTTTGCTTCCACTCGCGGGTTGGCATATTGCCGGAACGTTCTTCGGCAAGATCGATACCCGTGTATTGGCCGTAGCCAAACTTGCTCATCCACTCTGAAAGCCGGTCTATCCCCATATCATAGGCGATTTGATAGAAAAACGTATCTGCGGACTCTTCCAGAGAACGGGTGATGTTCAGATGACCGTGCCCCCACTTTTTCCAGTCGCGGTAACGTTTCTCAGAGCCCGGTAGCTGCCACCAGCCCGGATCGAACAGGCCGGTGTTGCGGGTAATGACGCCTGCGCTTAACGCAGAAACAGCGACGTAAGGTTTTACCGTCGAAGCAGGGGGGTAAACGCCCTGCGTGGCGCGGTTAACTAATGGGGTATTCGGGTCATTGAGCAACCCGGAGTAATCTTTGCTGGAGATGCCATCCACAAACAGGTTCGGGTCGTAGCTCGGCATGGATACCAGCGCCAGAACGCCACCGGTACGCGGATCGGTAACCACCACGGCGGCACGACTACCCGCCAGCAGCGTTTCAATGTACTGCTGGAGTTTCAAATCCAGAGTGAGATAGATATCGTGCCCGGCCTGCGGGGCCACTTCTTTCAGCTGGCGAATGACGCGGCCGCGGTTGTTCACTTCAACTTCTTCATAACCGGTCTGGCCGTGAAGGACGTCTTCGTAATAACGTTCAATACCCAGCTTGCCGATGTCGTGCGTCGCCGCGTAGTTAGCCAGCTTGCCGTCTTTGTCCAGGCGGTCCACGTCTTTATCGTTGATCTTCGATACGTAGCCAATCACGTGGGTTAGCGCAGAGCCGTAGGGGTAATAGCGACGTTTATAGCCTTTAACTTCGACGCCCGGAAAGCGATATTGATTAACGGCAAACCGTGCGACCTGAACTTCAGTCAGGTTGGTTTTTACCGGAATAGAGGTGAAACGGTGTGAACGGGCGCGCTCTTTTTTAAAGGCGGCAATATCATCGTCCGTCAGGTCTACGACGTTACGCAGCGCGTCGAGCGTATCCTGAATGTTGTCGACCTTTTCCGGCATCATTTCTATCTGATAAATGGTGCGGTTAAGGGCGAGCGGAATGCCGTTGCGGTCATAAATGATGCCGCGACTTGGCGCGATAGGGACCAGTTTGATACGGTTTTCGTTCGAGCGAGTCTGATAATCAGTAAAGCGAACGATTTGCAGATTATAAAGGTTGGCGATCAGCACGCCGGTGAGCAGCAAAATCCCCAAAAAAGCGACCAGCGCCCGGCGCACAAACAGCGCGGACTCAGCCGAATAGTCGCGAAAAGAATTCTGTAGTTTCATCCGCTGCTTAATCTACTCAAGAATCAATGATCACTCACGGTGATAAGGATGGTTGGTGGTAATGCTCCACGCCCTGTACAGACTCTCCGCTACCAGAACCCGAACAAGAGGGTGAGGAAGGGTTAACGCAGAGAGTGACCAGCTTTGTTCCGCTGCCGCTTTACAGGCGGGAGAGAGCCCTTCTGGCCCGCCAATCAACAGGCTGACGTCACGACCGTCCAGTTTCCAGCGATCCAGTTCGGTCGCCAGCTGCGGCGTATCCCAGGGTTTCCCGGGGATATCAAGGGTGACGATGCGGTTTTTGCCGGCTGCGGCCAGCATCTGCTCACCCTCTTTGTCGAGAATGCGTTTAATGTCCGCGTTCTTGCCGCGTTTTCCTGCCGGGATTTCGATCAGCTCAAAGGGCATATCTTTCGGAAACCGACGCAGATACTCGGTAAATCCGGTTTGCACCCAGTCAGGCATTTTCGTTCCCACAGCGACAAGTTGCAGCTTCACGCATTAACTCCAGAGTTTTTCCAGTTCATACAGGCGGCGACTCTCTTCCTGCATCACGTGGACAATCACATCGCCGAGGTCAACGACGATCCAGTCAGCGACATTCTCGCCTTCCACGCCGAGCGGCAGCAGGCCAGCAGTGCGGGACTCCTGAACAACGTGATCTGCGATAGACATAACGTGACGGCTGGATGTGCCGGTGCAGATAATCATGCAATCAGTGATGCTGGACTTGCCCTGAACGTCTAAGGCGATGATGTCTTGACCTTTCAGGTCATCAATTTTGTCGATTACAAAATCCTGGAGTGCTTTACCCTGCAAGTGTTCCCCCTGGGTGAAAAGAGTTAAAAACGTCTGTTAGTATACCTGAACCAGAGGCGATATCGGGACAAATGTCTCCGAAAGCGCTTGTGAAGTGCGCTATCATCCCATCCCACGCTACAGAATGCATCGCCATTTTTGTAAAACAATTTCTGCAAAGCTCTGAAGGGCGGGAAAAGTCAGGTTGCGGAGAATAACAGCCTGTCATGGGGTGTCAATGGGAGAGAGCCCCTTCGAGATAAAAAACAGCGCTTTCACTCCCCGTCGTGCCATACGGCACGGCTGTTGAGCACTTTCAGAACCGCAAAATCGTCACAAAAATCAATTGCGCTCCAGCAGCCTTGTTCGACGCGGAAATGCCACATTGCCGCTGCTGGCATGGATAGCAGACGGGCGATCAATACGCTCAGTACGCCCTGATGACTCACCACCAGCAGATTCTGGCAGGCTTTGTAATCAGCGAGTTGCGCAATGAAGCGTTCCACACGCAGGGAAAATGCCTGAAAACCTTCGCCATTTGTGGGCGTCGCATTCTGCCAGTCGTTACACCACACGGCGTAGTTTTCGGCGTCTTCGCGCTCCAGATCGCGATGATGGCGCATTTCCCAGTCACCAAAAAACATTTCATTGAGTTCAGGCATATTGCGCACCGCAACCTCGCGATCCCCTAAGACCAACTGTGTTGTATGGCGGGCGCGTTCCAGCTCGCTGCACAAAACGTTGTCGACAGGCACATTGCGTAACAGCCTACCCAGCGTTTGCGCCTGAGCGATCCCCCGTTCCGTTAGCGGTGTGGGGGCGTGGCCGCTGTATAAACCAGCGACATTGGCTTCGGTTTCTCCATGACGTACTAACCAGAGTCTCATGTCTTCCTCATCAGGCTATTCGCACAAAATATGATGTTTGCCCTGATTGCGCAGAGATTTTTCACTAAAATACCCTCTTTTACGTGGAGCGGCACGATGTCTTTATTGAAGAGCGCGCATGGTGGTAATACCCGAGAAGCCGCCGAATTGTTGGGCATCTCGCCTGAGCATTTGCTGGATTTTAGCGCGAATATTAACCCGTTGGGTATGCCGGCAAGTTTAAAACGCGGGATCATCGACAACCTGGACTGCGCGGAGCGTTACCCGGATGTCGATTACGCTAAACTGCATGCGGCGCTGGCGGAGCATCATCAGATTCCGGCCTCGTGGATCCTGGCTGGAAACGGCGAGACCGAGTCTATTTTTACCCTGGTGCATGGCCTGAAGCCACGCCACGCGATGATCGTGACGCCCGGGTTTGCGGAATATCGTCGGGCGCTGCAATGGGGAGACTGTACGATCCATGAGTTTGCGCTGCGCGAAGACGACGGCTGGCAGCTTACCGATGCGATCCTCGATGCGTTAACCTCAGAGCTGGACTGCCTGTTTCTCTGTACGCCCAACAATCCCACCGGGTTACTACCGGATAACCGCCTGCTACGTGAGATTGCCGCACGTTGTGAGCGGCTTGGGATCGCTCTGATCCTCGATGAAGCCTTTATCGATTTTATTGCCGGGGAGCCGGGGTTTATTCCGCTGCTGCGGGATAACCCACATATTTGGGTGCTGCGCTCTCTCACCAAGTTCTATGCGATACCGGGGCTGCGTCTGGGGTATCTGGTCAACAGTCACGAGCAGGCCGTTGCACAAATGCGCAGCCGACAAATGCCGTGGTCAATTAATACGTTTGCTGCCCTGGCAGGCGAGATTATCTTACGCGATAGCGCATATCAGCAGGCAACGTGGAAGTGGCTGGAACAAGAGGGGGCGCGGTTTGATCAACAGCTGCAAGAATTGCCCGGCCTGACGACGTATCCCGGCCGGGCAAATTATCGTTTATTACGCTGCGATTGCGCGGATATTGATTTGCAACGCGCGTTGCTGGAACAACACGTCCTGATTCGCAGTTGTGCTAATTATCCGGGGCTGGATGCGCGCTATTATCGGGTAGCCGTTCGCAGCCTGGAAGAGAATAACCGCCTGTTGACGGCCTTACGCAAGGTGCTTAGCGGTACAATCCCTGCTGATTGATATAGTCAAGCACTGCGCCTGGCATCAGGTCGTCGCACGGCTCGCCTTTTTCCAGACGCTCACGGATGAGCGTGGCGGAGATGTTAAACCACGGCGTTTCGGCCAGGTAAATTTTTCCGCAAGGCAGGTTGTGCAGGTCATCTGCTGAATGGGTCAGATGATCCTCCAGCCATTGCTGGTGTTTTTCCTGCGCCATTTCGAGCGGATAGCCCGGACGTCGGCACACGATAAGATGGGTATTCCCCAGAATGGTGTGGTAGTCATGCCAGGAAGGGAAGGTAAGCAGTGAATCCTGACCAATGATAAACGCTAATGGCACGTTTGGGCCTTGCTCCTCGCGCCACTCTTTTAGCGTTTGTGCGGTGTAGGAAGCGGTATCGCGTTTCAGTTCGCGTTCATCCAGGGAAAATAGCGGCTTGTCAGCAATGGCCAGTTCAACCATACGCTTACGTTGCTCACCGGACGCTTCAGGTTGCGCACGATGCGGCGGGACGTTATTGGGCATGATGATGACCCGGGAAAGCCCAATCAGATTCGCCAGAATTTCAACCGGTTTAAGATGACCATAATGCACCGGATCAAAGGTGCCACCGAACAGAGCCTGCAATGATTTCATATCAACCATCAATAAAAACATCGGCCAGCGATTTATGACAGAGCAAAAGGGAAAGTCCCTCAAGTTCTGCCCACACTGACTGACCATAGTCTTGTTTAAGCGTAATTTCCGTACGCGTTAACAGCGTTACCGCCTGACGCAGTTGCGCGGGGTTCAGCCGGTTTAGCGCATCGCCCATCATACCCCGGCGATTCTGCCACACCCGGTGTTTATCAAACAACGAGCGCAAAGGCGTATGGGCCGACTGCCGTTTTAAGTTAACCAGCAACAGCAACTCTCGCTGTATCGTACGCAACAAAATAACCGGCTCACTGCCTTCCAGGCGTAGCTGCTGCAGAATGTGCAGCGCGCGTTTGCTTTTGCCCATCAGCAGCGCGTCCACCCAGTGGAACGGGGTAAAGTGCGCGGCATCATTAACGGCTTTCTCCACGCGAGGCAGCGTTAGCTTGCCATCTGGCCAAAGCAGCGCTAGCCGTTCCAGCGCTTGCGCCAGTGCTAGCAGATTACCTTCATAGCAATAGCACAACAGCTGATTGGCTGCGTCATCCAGTTGCAGATTGTTAAGCTTTGCTCTGGCGGCGACCCAGCGCGGGAGCTGTGCTTGCTCCGGCGTCTGGCAGCTAACCTGAACCGCGTTTTTCGCCAGCCCGGTATACCATGCGCCGTTTTCCTGCGCCCTGGTGAGTTTGTTGCCGCGAACAATCAACAGCAGATCGTCATGTAGCAAAGTGACGAGTGAAGCAAGCTGTTCGTTAATGGCGGCATTCGGGCCATTTTCTGGCAATTGCAAAAGCAGGGTTTGACGACTGGCAAACAGGCTCATCGCCTGGCAGAGTGAAAAAATCTCTCCCCAGTCGGTGCTGTTGTCCAGAGTGAAAGCATGGTGTTCTTCGAATCCTTGCGTTGCTGCAGCCTGACGGATGGCGTCCTGGCTTTCCTGCAATAAGAGAGGATCGTTACCTAAGAGTAAATACGCCGCGCGCAGCCCTTCATCGAGCTGTGCGCGGAGTTGTTCAGGGTACAACTTGAGCATCAGTTACCCAGCGTGGTGGAAACACGCGCCGGAGATGACGCAGGCGTCGCGGCTTTATTCACCGCAGGCTCAGCATCAGCATTGGATGACTGAGTATCGGCCAGATGTACGCTCGGCAGCTTACGAATCAACTGCTCAGCCGCTTTGTCATACATCTCTTTGATAATCATGTCCTGCTCGTTATCCTTCGCCAGTGCAGCCTGTGGGTTGTCAAAGAACGAGCGATAAACTTTGGCGCTGATTGGATAAATATCATGACCTGGGATCAGCACGGTTGCGCTTACGGACATCACCATCTGGTATTCAGCCGTTTGACCGTTCTGGAATACCGATGCCGTATCCTGCGAAATGCTGACCGCGCCAAGGCGTAAGGACGTCACATCTTTACGCATTGTACCGTCTTCAAGCAGCGTAACGCCGTTCAGACGTAGCTGATTACGAACCGCGCGGCTTAACGGGCCGTTCGGATCGCCAGTGTTCAGGATCATGGTTTTCATTGAGGGTGGAACCTGCGTAGTACTACGCAGATGCCAGCCGCACCCGGCGGTGACAAGCACCGCCAGAGATAACAACAATGTTGTCAGAAGTCGCACGCTTCCTCCCGCGCTTAGCCAACGACCAGATTGAGGAGTTTACCCGGTACATAAATCACTTTACGTACGGTAACGCCATCAAGATATTTTGCTACCAGATGCTCCTGGCCAGCACGCTCACGAACCTGCTCTTCAGTGGCGTTTACCGGAACGGTGATTTTTCCACGTACTTTACCGTTTACCTGGACCACAACCAGCGTTGAGTCTTCAACCATTGCCGCTTCGTCCGCCACCGGCCACGGCGCGTTGTCGATATCGCCTTCGCCTTTCAGCGCCTGCCACAGGGTGAAGCAAACGTGCGGGGTGAACGGGTTGAGCATGCGTACAACAGCCAGCAAGGCTTCCTGCATCAGGGCTCTGTCTTGTTCGTCTTCCTGCGGTGCTTTCGCCAGCTTGTTCATCAGCTCCATAATCGCCGCAATCGCGGTGTTAAAGGTCTGACGACGACCGATATCATCGGTGACTTTAGCAATAGTTTTGTGCACGTCGCGACGCAGCGCTTTTTGATCTTCGCTCAGCGCATCGGCGTTCAGGGCTGCAACATCCCCCTGAGAAGTATGTTCGTAAACCAGTTTCCAGACACGTTTCAGGAAGCGGTTTGCCCCTTCAACGCCGGATTCCTGCCATTCGAGCGTCATATCAGCCGGAGAAGCGAACATCATGAACAGACGAACGGTGTCAGCACCGTAGCGTTCAACCATCACCTGCGGGTCGATACCGTTATTTTTCGACTTGGACATTTTGCTCATGCCGGTATACACCAGCTCATGGCCTTCTGCGTCCTTCGCCTTAACGATACGACCTTTTTCGTCACGCTCAACGATGGCATCAACCGGAGAAACCCAGTTACGTTCACCGTTTGCGCCAACATAGTAGAACGCGTCAGCCAGCACCATCCCCTGACACAGCAGCTGTTTAGCTGGTTCATCAGAGTTGACCATGCCTGCATCGCGCATCAGTTTGTGGAAGAAGCGGAAGTAGAGCAGGTGCATGATGGCGTGTTCAATACCGCCAATGTAGATATCAACCGGCAGCCAGTAGTTAGCGGCGTCGGAATCCAGCATGCCTTCCTGATACTGCGGGCAGGTGTAGCGCGCGTAGTACCAGGACGACTCCATAAAGGTATCGAAGGTATCGGTTTCACGCAGGGCAGGCATACCGTTAACGGTGGTTTTCGCCCACTCCGGATCGGCTTTGATTGGGCTGGTAATGCCGTCCATAACCACGTCTTCCGGCAGAATAACCGGCAACTGGTCTTCTGGCGTAGGCAGTACGGTACCGTCTTCCAGCGTCACCATCGGAATCGGCGCACCCCAGTAACGTTGACGGGAAACACCCCAGTCACGCAGACGGTAGTTAACTTTACGCTCACCCACGCCTTTGGCTACCAGCTTGTCAGCAATGGCGTTGAAGGCCGCTTCGAAGTCGAGGCCGTCAAACTCACCGGAGTTAAACAGCACGCCTTTTTCGGTCAGCGCCTGTTCTGACAGGTCCGGCTCTGCGCCTTCAGCGGTCAGAATTACCGGCTTGATGGTCAGGCCATATTTGGTGGCAAATTCGTAATCGCGCTGATCGTGGCCCGGAACGGCCATGACTGCGCCCGTACCGTATTCCATCAGGACGAAGTTTGCTGCCCAAACGGGGATCTCTTCGCCAGTCAGCGGGTGAACGGCTTTAAAGCCAGTATCGACGCCTTTTTTCTCCATGGTCGCCATTTCAGCTTCTGCAACCTTGGTGTTGCGGCATTCGTCAATGAAGGCGGCCAGTTCAGGATTATTTGCAGCGGCTTTCTGCGCCAGCGGATGACCTGCGGCAACGGCCAGGTAGGTCGCACCCATAAAGGTGTCCGGGCGGGTGGTGTAAACGGTCAGCGTATTCTCATAACCATTCACATCAAAGGTGATTTCCACGCCTTCAGAACGGCCAATCCAGTTGCGCTGCATGGTCTTAACGGTGTCAGGCCAGTGGTCCAGGTTATCCAGATCGCGCAGCAGTTCGTCAGCGTAGGCGGTGATTTTAATGAACCACTGTGGGATCTCTTTACGCTCAACTTTGGTATCGCAACGCCAGCAGCAGCCGTCGATAACCTGTTCGTTCGCCAGAACGGTCTGGTCGTTCGGGCACCAGTTGACCGCAGAGGTTTTCTTGTACACCAGGCCTTTTTTGTACAGCTCGGTGAAGAACTTCTGTTCCCAGCGGTAGTATTCCGGGGTGCAGGTCGCCAGCTCACGGCTCCAGTCATAACCGAAACCCAGCATTTTGAGCTGGTTTTTCATGTAAGCGATGTTGTCGTACGTCCACGGTGCCGGCGCGGTGTTATTTTTAACCGCAGCGCCTTCCGCAGGCAGGCCGAACGCATCCCAGCCAATTGGCTGCAGTACGTTTTTGCCCAGCATACGCTGGTAGCGGGCGATCACGTCACCGATGGTGTAGTTACGTACGTGGCCCATGTGTAGTCGACCAGAAGGATAGGGAAGCATAGACAGGCAGTAATACTTCTCTTTGCTCTCGTCTTCGGTAACTTCAAATGTGCGCTTCTCATCCCAGTGAAGCTGTACTTTGGATTCTATCTCTTCCGGGCGGTATTGCTCTTGCATGGCAGCCAGTGGTCCTGTTTTCAATACAGCTACAAACGTAGCTCTAGATGTGGTGTTTCAGATCCGCATAGCATAGCCCAAACGCCCGCGCCAAAA
This sequence comes from Citrobacter sp. Ce129, assembly GCF_030334545.1. Lineage (NCBI taxonomy): Bacteria > Pseudomonadati > Pseudomonadota > Gammaproteobacteria > Enterobacterales > Enterobacteriaceae > Citrobacter > Citrobacter sp. Ce129. Next base: position 249,031 of record NZ_JAOWDS010000051.1, on the reverse strand, counting down.
CAGCCTTTCGCGCATTCAGCGTTGAATTCCCGCAAGGATAATTCTTGCACGAATTTACACACTCTGTGGACAGTCTTGCAAAGCGTAGCGTAAATAACGTCTATTATTATAGACAGTTAACGACCCAGGAGGCGAAGCGATGAACAAGGTTGCTCAATATTACCGTGAACTGGTGGCTTCACTGAGCGAACGTCTGCGTAATGGCGAACGCGATATCGATGCGTTGGTGGAGCAGGCGCGTCAACGAGTTATGCAGACCGGGGAGTTAACGCGAACCGAGGTGGAAGAGGTCACCCGGGCCGTCAGACGTGACCTGGAAGAGTTTGCTCTGAGCTATGAAGAAAGTCTCGATGAGGAGACAGACAGCGTCTTTATGCAGGTTATCAAAGAGAGTATCTGGCAGGAACTGGCCGATATTACCGATAAAACGCAGCTCGAATGGCGCGAAGTGTTCCAGGACCTCAGTCATCACGGGGTTTATCACAGCGGCGAGGTGGTCGGATTAGGTAATCTGGTCTGCGAGAAGTGCCACTTCCATTTGGCGGTTTACACCCCGGATGTGCTGCCATTATGTCCGAAATGCGGACACGATCAGTTCCAGCGCCGACCGTTTGAGCCGTAATCGCTTATTGCCGGATGGCGACGCAAAGCGTCTTATCCGGCCTACAAATTGAACGATTTTGTAGGCTGGATCAGCGTTAGCGCCATCCGGCGTGTATTAGGCGCAAAACTTCAACCGTTCTGCCAGCAAATCGACAAACCCCTGGCGATCAACATCCACCATCACGGTGGCGTTTGGCTTATTGCCGCTCAGGAAGTAGTAGTCCACCACGGTCATTCCCTGGGTATATTTACCCTGAGTCTCCACGCCAACCCAACGATCAACGGTGGTAAACAGTTCTGGTTTCAGCAGCCAGGCAATGGTGCATGGGTCATGCAGCGGTGCGCCGATGAATCCCCACTTTTCATCTTTGTGATATTCAAAGAAGAAGTCGAGTAGTTCTGCAACAATCGTCGAAATGGGATTGCCGATCGCGCGGAATCGTTCGGTATCTTCGCGATGTATTTGCGCTTTATGCGTGACGTCCAGACCAGCCATCACCACTGGAATGCCAGATTGGAATACGATTTCAGCGGCTTCAGGATCCACGAAAATATTGAACTCGGCGGCAGGGGTCCAGTTTCCGAGGCCCATTGCACCGCCCATAATCACGATACGGGCGATTTTGGCGTGCAGATCAGGATGGCTATTCAGAAGCAATGCTACGTTAGTTTGCGGCCCGGTGGAGACAATGGTCACCGGTTCCGGGCTGTCCCGCAGGGTTTTTGCCATCAGTTCCACGGCGGTACAGTCAAGTGGCGCAAAAGCGGGTTCCGGCAGCGCGGGGCCATCCAGCCCACTCTCACCGTGGACGTTATCGGCAATAATCAGATCGCGCATCAGTGGTTTCACTGCGCCACCGGCCACTGGGATATCCGTACGGTTGAGTAACGTTAACATGCGTAATACGTTACGCAGCGTTTTGTCGGGCGTCTGGTTACCGGCAGATGAGGTTATCGCTTTCACATCCAGTTCAGGTGAGGCGAGGGCGAGAACAATTGCGATAGCGTCGTCATGACCTGGATCGCAATCAAACAGGATAGGAAGTGCCATTGTTGCTCCTTGTAAGTGGGACTTTGTGACAAGGTTAACGCTGGGCTGTACCTGTTTCGAGAAGTGAAGAGATAAATCGTGAGGTGGCGCGCACATGGAGGTGCGCGCCAGCAAGATTAATGCAGGATTTTCGCGAGGAAGTCTTTGGCGCGGTCTGATTTCGGATTAGCGAAGAACTCTTCTTTCGGCGAGTCTTCAACAATTTTCCCTTCATCCATGAAGATCACCCGGTTCGCCACTTTACGCGCAAAGCCCATTTCGTGGGTGACTACCATCATGGTCATCCCTTCATTGGCCAGTTCAACCATGACGTCCAGCACTTCGTTGATCATTTCAGGATCAAGCGCTGATGTCGGTTCGTCAAACAGCATGGCGATAGGATCCATACACAGCGCCCTGGCAATGGCGACACGCTGTTGTTGGCCCCCGGAGAGCTGAGCCGGAAACTTATCGGCGTGCGCTGACAGACCAACGCGTTCCAGTAACTTTTGCGCTTTGTCGCGGGCCGGCTTTTTATCGCGTTTAAGCACTTTTACCTGCGCCAGAGTCAGGTTCTCAATGATCGACAGGTGGGGGAACAGTTCAAAGTGCTGGAACACCATACCAACGCGTGAGCGCAGTTTAGCCAAATCGGTTTTTTTATCATTCACCACGGTGCCATCAACGGTGATAACGCCCTGTTGTACCGGCTCCAGCCCGTTCACCGTTTTGATAAGCGTTGATTTACCTGAGCCTGACGGGCCGCAGACCACCACCACTTCCCCTTTTTTCACTTCCGTGGAGCAGTCGGTCAGCACCTGAAAGTGACCATACCATTTAGAAACATTTTTCAGGGTAATCATTAAACTGTCCTTTTCTTCAAATAGCTGACCAACAACGATGCGCTCAGACTGAATACAAAATAAACGGCGCCAGCAAACAGGATCATTTCAACCTGCGTGCCGTCACGCTCGCCAATGGTGGAGGCGGTACGGAAGAAGTCTGCCAGACTTAATACATAAACCAGCGAGGTGTCCTGGAAGAGTACGATGCCCTGGGTAAGCAGCAGCGGCACCATTGCGCGGAATGCCTGCGGCAGAATGATGAGCTTCATCGACTGCCAGTGGGTCATCCCCAGCGCCAGCGCAGCGCTGGATTGCCCACGAGAAATACTCTGGATACCGGCACGGATAATCTCGGAATAGTATGCGGCTTCAAACATCGAAAACGCGACCATTGCTGAGATCAGGCGAATATCGGTTTTTGGCGACAGACCCAGTACGTTTTGCAGGAAGCCTGGCACAATCAGGTAGAACCACAGCAGCACCATTACCAGCGGAATGGAACGGAACACGTTGACGTAGCCTTTCGCAAACCAGGCAATAGGTGCGAAGCTGGACAAACGCATCACTGCAAGGATGGTTCCCCAGACAATACCAATGATCACTGCCGTAACGGTGATTTTCAGCGTGATAATCAGCCCATCCAGCAAATACGGCAGGGAAGGGACGATAGAACTCCAGTCAAATTCGTACATTATTTGCCTCCCAAATTGCCAGGCAGGCGGATTTTACGTTCAACGAGATTCATCACCAGCATGATGACGGCGTTAATCAGGACGTAGGCCAGAGTGATGGCGGTAAACGATTCCCATGCGTGGGCGGAGTAATCCAGCAGCTTACCCGCCTGCGCCGCCATATCGACCAGGCCGATAGTGGAGGCGATCGCGGAGTTCTTCACCAGGTTCATCATCTCTGAGGTCATTGGCGGAACAATCACGCGGTAAGCGTTTGGCAGCAGCACATAACGGTAGGCCTGCGGCAACGTTAGCCCCATCGCCAGCGCAGCGTTTTTCTGCCCACGAGGCAGAGACTGAATAGCGGCACGAACCTGTTCACAGACGCGCGCGGCGGTAAACAGCCCCAGACAGAGCATCGATGAGAGGAAGAACTGGATGTTGGGATCCAACTCAGCTTTGAACCACATCCCAATGTTTTCCGGCAGCAGTTCGGGAATGACCAGATACCAGGTAAAAAACTGGACGATGAGCGGAACGTTACGAAACAGCTCAACGTACAGCGTGCCGATCCCAGAAAGGAAACGATTTGGAACGGTACGTAAGATGCCGAATAAAGAGCCTATGAGGAAAGCGATAATCCAGGCGGTGATGGATAACGCGACCGTGACCTGGAAACCACTCCAGAGCCAGCCGAGATAGGTGGTGTTGCCGAACGGGGCTTGTTGTAAAAAAATACCCCAGTTCCAGTCTATAGACATAAATCTACTCCAGAAAAAAGAGGGTAGCAGCGCTACCCTCGAAGATTGTTATTCGGCGTTTTGCGGTTTTCAGGCCTGATGGGGAACGACCATCAGGCTTATAGTCTGTCCGTGCCGAGTAGCAATCGAGAGGGCAAGGTGAACTCGCCCCATTTATTTTAGTTAGTTAAGCGCTTTATCATTCGGTTCTTTGAACAGGGCTTTCATCTCGTCTGACAGTTCGAAATTCATGTTCAGGTTCTTCGGTGGAATTGGATTTTTAAACCACTTATCAAACCATTTCTCAGCATCGCCTGAGGTCTGCGCCTTGGCGATAGTGTCGTCCATCAGCTTTTTGAACTCAGGGTCATCTTTGCGCAGCATACAGCCGTAGGCTTCCTGAGACTGCGGTTTGCCGACGATCTCCCAGTTGTCTGGTTTCTTCGCCTTCGCGCGCTCGCCAGCCAGCAGGGCGTCATCCATCATAAAGGCAACGGCGCGGCCGCTTTCCAGAGTACGGAAAGAGTCACCGTGGTCTTTCGCGCTGATGATGCGCATATCCATTTTTTGTTCTTCGTTCAGCTTGTGCAGCAGCACTTCTGAGGTGGTACCCGAGGTCACGACTACGGCTTTACCTTTCAGATCGGCGAAATCTTTGACGTCGCCGCCTTTTTTCGCCAGCAGACGAGTGCCGACAACGAAAATGGTGTCAGAGAAAGCCGCTTGTTTTTGGCGCTCGACGTTGTTGGTGGTGGAGCCACATTCAAAGTCAAAGGTGCCGTTTTGCAGCAGCGGGATACGGTTTTGTGAAGTAATCGGGATCAGTTTCACCTGCAGGTCAGGCTTGTTCAGCTTTTTCTTCACGGCTTCAACGATTGCGTTGGAGTAATCCTGTGAATAACCGACCACTTTTTGCTGATTATCGTAGTAAGAGAACGGTACCGATGATTCACGGTGGCCGACCACAATCACGCCGTTTTTGGCGATCTTGTCCAGCGTGCTGCCTGCCGCTGGTACTGCGTCTTCTGCGTGCGCCAGACCGGCGGACATTCCCATAACCAGCATGGCAGTGGCGAGCTTACGTAATTGCATATCCAACTCCTTTATCGTCTGCGCCAGTGACGCATTGATACCCATTGTGATGTTGTTATTGTTTGCTACTAAAACGTGCAGTCTTGTATGTGTTTGTTAACATTTAGTTTGGATGAATGTAAAGAATTTGCTGTGTTATTGTTTATTTTTGCGAAGTGCGCCGCACCATTTGGGGGCAAAAATATCTTGTTGCACTTTTCAGGTGCTACCGGCGCTCAACTTTGGTGCGACCAGGTTGCACATTCAGCCAAAACAGCGTTTGCCTTGTAGAACAAAGCAATAGACGTGCCAGAATGGGAAGAGAGATGTGTTTTGGGCCGGATAAATGAGACGTTATCCGGCCAGGAGAGGTGGATTACTTACGACGTTGGCGCAGGCTCATTACCACAGCACCAAAGCCAAACAGCGCGGTAAGCAGCCAGAGCGGCCAGTTACCGGTTCGGGCATAAGGGGTTAAGCCCGTCGTTGGCGTCACGCTGGTGGTCAGAACCTGGCGGGTAAACTGCGGGATCATCGCCTGAATCTCACCCTGTGGACCAATCACCGCCGTAATACCGTTATTGGTGCTACGCAGCAGGGGACGCGCCAGCTCGAGGGAACGCATCCGCGCCATCTGGAAGTGCTGCCACGGGCCAATGGATTTACCAAACCAGGCATCGTTGGAGATAGTCAGCAGGTAGTCCGTATCCGGGCGGAAGTTATCACGTACCTGTTCGCCAAGAATGATTTCGTAGCAGATGGCTGCCGTCAGCTTAAAGCCGTGCGCATGCAGTTGTGGCTGCACATAAGGGCCACGGCTGAACGAAGACATTGGCAGGTCAAAAAACGGCGCTAACGGGCGCAGGATTGATTCCAGTGGAACAAACTCGCCAAATGGTACCAAATGGTTTTTGTTATAGCGGTTGCTGGAGTCGTAGCTGTACGGACTGTCTTTACCCAACGTGATGATGGTGTTGTAGGTGTCGTAACGATTCTGCTTGTTCAGCCGCGCGTCTACAATACCGGTAATCAGCGTGCTGTTTTTCGATTTCAGCAGGTCATCCATCATGCTCAGAAAACGCTGCTGGTTAATTTCCAGGTCCGGAATAGCGGATTCTGGCCAGATGATTAGCTGTGATTTGCCCATTTCGGGCTGGGTGGCGTCGAGATAAATCTTCAGAGTGTTGAGTAACTGACCTTCATCCCATTTGAGCGACTGAGGAATGTCACCCTGCACCATCGAAACCTGAGTGGTTTTTTCCGGCTCAAGCGTGAACCACTGGATATAGCGCAGCGGAAAGGGCAGGGCGAATAGCACGACGCCGACGACCAGCGGACGCCAGTTACGCGTCACCAGCGCCAGCGCCAGCAGACCGCTAACCATCATCAGCAGGAAGTTAATCGCCTCAACACCCATTACCGGCGCCAGTCCTTTTAACGGACCGTCGATCTGGCTGTAACCAAACTGCAGCCATGGGAAGCCGGTCAGTACCCAGCCGCGCAGGAATTCAGTGATTTGCCAGACTACCGGCGCGGCAATCGCCACGCGTAGCCAGGTGGTTTTCGGCCACAGACGCGCCAAAACGCCGGCAAACAGGCCGGTGTAGAGGGAAAGGTATGCGGCAAGCAGAACCACGAGGAAGACGTTAACCGGGCCCGGCATACCGCCAAACTGCGCGATGCTGACGTAAACCCAATTGATGCCGGAGCCAAACAGCCCCAGCCCCCAAAAGTAGCCGATAGCGGCAGACTGGAGCGGGCGGCGGTTGAAGGTGAGAGCCTGCAGGCCCATCAGCGAAACGATCGCGGCTGGCCAGATGTCATACGGAGAGAAAGCCAGCGTCCCGCAGGCACCGAATAATAACGCCAGCAGCAGGCGAATGCGCTGGCGTTCAATTAATGGGGCAAATGCCATGTAGTCTTAGATCCAGTTTCGGGTTTATTCGTCCAGTTTGGGCTGGGGTGAGTCGTCCGGAATTCTGACATGAACCTGAATAATACGACGGCTGTCGGCCATTGCCACTTTGAACTGGTAACCATCAATGTCGATAGTCTCCCCGCGCGCGGGAAGATGCCCAAAGGCCTGCATGACCAACCCGCCGATGGTGTCGACTTCTTCATCGCTGAAATGCGTGCCGAAAGCTTCGTTGAAGTCTTCAATCGGCGCCAGTGCGCGAATAGTCCAGGTGTGGCGGCTGAGCTGACGGAAATCAATATCGTCTTCTTCGTCGTACTCATCTTCAATTTCACCCACGATCAGTTCAAGGATGTCCTCAATGGTCACCAGACCTGAGACACCACCGAATTCGTCGATGACGATAGCCATATGATAACGCTGGGAGCGGAACTCTTTCAGCATGCGGTCAACCCGCTTGCTTTCAGGGACGACAACCGCCTGGCGTAACACTTTCTCCATGCTGAAGGCTTCGGCATCGCTGCGCATAAACGGCAGCAGATCTTTGGCCATCAGAATCCCTTCGATGTGATCTTTGTCTTCGCTGATCACCGGGAAACGCGAGTGGGCAGACTCGATGATGACATCGAGACATTCGTCCAGGGTCTGGTTGCGTTTCAGGGTAATCATCTGAGAGCGAGGGATCATGATGTCGCGCACGCGTTGGTCCGCAATGTCCATCACCCCTTCGAGCATATCGCGCGTATCTTCATCGATAAGGTCGTTTTGCCCGGAATCACGGATCAGCTCCAACAGTTCGTCGCGGTTTTTCGGTTCACCGTGGAAAAGTTGGCTCAGTAACAGGGAGAAAAATCCCTTTTTGCTGGTTAAGGTGTCACTACTGTGTGAATTGTCGTCGCTCATGGCGTCGTATGGGTTCTCATGTTAGTTAATCCAAAGCGCGTCATGCGTGTACTCAGCTGTTGACGGCATGTTTCTTCAACGTACTTCGAGTCAGGTGGACAGTATAAGGCGCAATACCTGATGACGGCTGCGCCTTTTCAGGCCTACCAGACTTCGAAATACTTATTCTTTCTCGGCAATGTACGGATCCTCATAGCCCAGAGCAAGCATAATCTCTGTTTCTAAGGATTCCATCTCTTCCGCTTCATCGTCTTCGATATGGTCGTAGCCGAGTAAATGCAGGCTACCGTGCACCACCATGTGCGCCCAGTGGGCCTCAAGCGGTTTGCCTTGCTCCTGCGCTTCTTTCTCGACGACCTGACGGCAGATGATCAAATCGCCCAGCAAAGGCATCTCAATGCCCGGTGGTGCTTCAAATGGGAATGAGAGCACGTTGGTTGATTTATCTTTCCCGCGATAGGTCAGGTTCAGCTCGTGACTTTCCGCGTCATCGACCAGACGAATGGTCACCTCTGACTCTTCCTGAAACTGCGGGATCACCGCATCCAGCCAGCCCTGAAACTGACTTTCTGTTGGTAAACCGGATTCGTCTTCACATGCCAGCTGTAAATCGAGAATAACCTGACTCATTTTTGTTCCTGCTCCTGAGCTTCACGCTTGCGTTCTGCTGCCTGCTCGGCTTTGCGTTTCTGTTCTGCTTCTTCCCAGGCTTCATACGCCGTGACGATACGGGCAACCACCGGATGGCGAACCACGTCTTCGCTATGGAAGAAATTGAAACTAATTTCGTCGACTTCAGCCAGCACTTCAATGGCATGACGCAGACCGGATTTGGTGCTACGCGGCAGGTCAATCTGGGTGATATCGCCAGTGATGACCGCTTTGGAGTTAAAGCCGATACGGGTCAGGAACATTTTCATCTGTTCGATGGTGGTGTTCTGGCTTTCATCAAGAATGATGAACGCATCATTTAACGTACGACCGCGCATATAGGCCAGCGGCGCAACCTCAATGACGTTACGCTCAATCAGTTTTTCGACTTTCTCAAAACCGAGCATTTCGAACAGCGCGTCATACAGCGGTCGTAAATACGGATCGACTTTCTGGCTGAGATCTCCCGGCAGGAAACCGAGTTTTTCACCCGCTTCAACTGCCGGACGGGTCAGCAGAATTCGACGGATCTCCTGACGCTCAAGCGCATCGACCGCAGCGGCAACCGCGAGATACGTTTTACCCGTACCCGCAGGGCCAACGCCAAAGGTGATGTCGTGGTCGAGGATATTCGCAATGTACTGTGCCTGGTTTGGCGTACGCGGCTTGATTACCCCGCGCTTGGTTTTGATATTCACCGCTTTGCCAAATTCCGGCACGCTGTCAGCGCTTTGCTCAAGCACACGCGCTTCTTTAATTGCCAGATGAATTTGTTCAGGCTCAATGTCCTGCGTCTGACCGCGCATTGGGGCGGTATCGACATACAGGCTGCGTAAAATATCTGCCGCTGCGGTGACGCAAATTGGGCGACCGGTCAGCTTAAAGTGGTTATCACGACGGTTAATTTCGATGCCGAGACGACGTTCCAGCTGTTTGATGTTGTCATCAAAGGGGCCGCAAAGGCTCAACAGGCGGGCGTTGTCTGCGGGTTCAAGGGTGATTTCGCGAGTGTCTATGTTCAAACTGTTCCTCTTATGCATGTCTCGCCGGACGCTGAACATTTACCGGCATCTAAGGAAATTATTCACGCCATGGGGGAAAGGCGCAAGCATTGCAATAAATATGGGGATGACAGGGCTGATTACAAGGCCCGCTGGAGCAGCGAGCCTGGGAGTGTTGGCCCGATAAGCATAGCGCCATCGGGCCTTGTTTACGTTTTTCAGCAGGATTAAGGCTGATAAATACCGACGCCCAGATCGTTTTCTTTGCGGGTACGCGCAATAACCGACTCAGGGGATTCTGCGATGCGCAGGCCCATTTCGTCCTCGGTGCGCACCACTTTACCGCGCAGGGAGTTAGTCCAGACATCGGTAATTTCTACATCAACAAACTTACCGACCATCTCCGGAGTGCCTTCAAAGTTCACCACACGGTTATTTTCGGTACGGCCTGACAGTTCCATGATGCTCTTACGCGATGTGCCTTCAACCAGAATGCGCTGGGTCGTGCCGACCATACGACGGCTCCAGGCCATGGCTTGCTGGTTAATGCGCTCCTGCAGAATGTACAGACGCTGTTTTTTCTCTTCTTCCGGCACGTCGTCAACCATATCGGCAGCAGGGGTGCCAGGACGCGCAGAGAAGATAAAGCTGTAGCTCATGTCAAAGTTGACGTCAGCGATAAGCTTCATGGTCTGCTCGAAATCCTGCGTGGTTTCACCCGGGAAACCAACAATGAAGTCAGAGCTAATCTGGATATCCGGACGCGCTGCGCGCAGTTTGCGGATGATCGCTTTATATTCCAACGCGGTATGGGTGCGCCCCATCAGATTCAGCACGCGATCTGAACCGCTCTGTACCGGCAGGTGCAGGAAGCTCACCAGTTCCGGCGTATCACGATAAACTTCAACGATATCATCGGTGAATTCGATCGGATGGCTGGTGGTGAAGCGGATGCGGTCAATGCCGTCGATCGCCGCGACCAGACGCAGCAGATCGGCAAACGATCCTGTCGTGCCGTCGTAGTTCTCACCACGCCAGGCGTTCACGTTTTGCCCCAGCAGGTTCACTTCACGCACGCCTTGCGCCGCAAGCTGGGCGATTTCAAACAGGATATCATCCGCCGGACGGCTGACTTCCTCACCGCGGGTGTATGGCACCACGCAGTAAGTACAATATTTATTACAACCTTCCATGATGGACACAAACGCGCTTGGGCCTTCAGCACGCGGCTCCGGCAGACGGTCGAACTTTTCGATCTCCGGGAAACTGATATCAACCACCGGGCTACGGGTGGTGCTTCCACGCACTTTGTTGATCATTTCCGGCAGACGGTGCAGGGTTTGCGGGCCAAAAATAATATCGACATAGTGGGCGCGCTGGCGAATGTGGTCGCCTTCCTGAGACGCAACACAACCACCGACACCGATGATGAGCTTGGGATTCTTCTCTTTTAACAGCTTCCAGCGACCCAACTGATGGAAGACTTTTTCCTGAGCCTTCTCACGGATAGAGCAGGTATTCAGCAGCAGCACATCCGCTTCTTCGGCCACGTCGGTCAGTTGATACCCATGAGTGGCATCCAGCAGATCGGCCATCTTCGATGAATCGTATTCGTTCATCTGACAGCCCCAGGTTTTAATATGGAGTTTTTTGGTCATCGACTTGCTCTTGCGAAATTGTGGCTGAAATGCAGGGCGCATAGTGTACTGCTTTGGCGCGGTTGTGACCAGTATGACGGATGTCAGCCTCAAGGGGTAAAAAATCCTGTAAACTTACGCAATACATGTAACAGGATAATTGACCATGACAAATCAACCAACGGAAATTGCCATTGTCGGCGGGGGGATGGTCGGCGGCGCGCTGGCGCTGGGACTGGCGCAGCATGGATTTGCGGTAACGGTCATTGAACATGCCGTTCCTGCGCCGTTTGTGGCAGACGGACAGCCTGATGTCAGAATTTCGGCCATCAGTTCCGCCTCCGTGTCGCTGCTGAAGGGGCTGGGCGTCTGGGATACGGTTCAGGGGATGCGCAGCCATCCTTATCGTCGTCTGGAAACGTGGGAATGGGAAAATGCCCATGTGATGTTTGATGCCGCCGAGCTTAAGCTACCCTTGCTGGGTTATATGGTGGAAAACACGGTTCTGCAACAGGCACTCTGGCAGGCGCTGGAAGCCCACCCTAAAGTCACGTTGCGCGTGCCTGCGTCGCTTCTCTCTTTGCATCAACATAACGATCGACATGAGCTTGAACTGGCAGGCGGTGAAAAGATCAGCGCCAGGCTGGTCATCGGTGCGGATGGCGCAAATTCTCAGGTGCGGAAAATGGCAGGGATTGGTATCCATGCCTGGCAATACGCGCAGTCCTGTATGTTGATTACCGTGCAATGCGAGAATTCACCGGGAGACAGCACCTGGCAGCAATTTACCCCAGACGGTCCGCGCGCGTTTTTACCGCTGTTCGATAACTGGGCCTCGCTGGTGTGGTATGACTCACCGGCGCGAATCCGTCAGTTGCAGGGGTTAAGCATGTCGCAACTGCAGGCGGAGATCGCCAAACATTTCCCTACACGACTCGGTAACGTTACGCCTGTGGCGGCGGGGGCATTCCCGCTTACGCGCCGTCACGCGCTGCAATATGTGCAGCCAGGCCTTGCGCTGGTAGGTGATGCCGCGCATACCATTCACCCTCTGGCGGGGCAGGGCGTTAATCTGGGGTTCCGTGATGTGGATGCGCTGATTGATGTGCTGGTGAATGCGCGCAGCTATGGCGAGTCCTGGGCTAGTCAGCCGGTGCTGAAGCGTTATCAGAACCGTCGTATGACTGATAATTTCATCATGCAAAGCGGCATGGATCTGTTTTACGCCGGATTTAGCAACAACCTGCAGCCGCTGCGTATCATGCGTAATCTCGGGTTAATGGCCGCAGAGCGCGCAGGCGTGCTGAAGCGTCAGGCGCTGAAGTATGCGTTAGGATTGTAGCTCGAGTGGTGCCTGATGGCGCTACGCTTATCAGGCCTACGAGTCATGTAGGTCGGGTAAGGCTTGCCGTCACCCGGTGTTAGAAAAGCAAAAAGCTCGCCGAAGCGAGCTTTTTTAATATGGCTGGGGTACGAGGATTCGAACCTCGGAATGCTGGTATCAGAAACCAGAGCCTTACCGCTTGGCGATACCCCAACGGGCGCACCCACTGAGTGGATGACTTTTTGAAATTGGCTGGGGTACGAGGATTCGAACCTCGGAATGCTGGTATCAGAAACCAGAGCCTTACCGCTTGGCGATACCCCAACAATTTTTTGGATTTACCGAACGAGTCGATACGTCCTTAATATGGTGGCTACGACGGGATTCGAACCTGTGACCCCATCATTATGAGTGATGTGCTCTAACCAGCTGAGCTACGTAGCCAAATACTAACATATTCTTCGATGGCTGGGGTACCTGGATTCGAACCAGGGAATGCCGGTATCAAAAACCGGTGCCTTACCGCTTGGCGATACCCCAATGACCGTTGCGGTGAACCGCTATATCGAAGAAAAAATGGCTGGGGTACCTGGATTCGAACCAGGGAATGCCGGTATCAAAAACCGGTGCCTTACCGCTTGGCGATACCCCATCCGTGCAACGCTTACGGGTGAATGGTGCGGGAGGCGAGACTTGAACTCGCACACCTTGCGGCGCCAGAACCTAAATCTGGTGCGTCTACCAATTTCGCCACTCCCGCAAAAAAGATGGTGGCTACGACGGGATTCGAACCTGTGACCCCATCATTATGAGTGATGTGCTCTAACCAGCTGAGCTACGTAGCCATCTTTTTTTCGCGTAACCTTATCGGCGTTGCGGGGCGCATTATGCGTATTGAGCCTTGAAGCGTCAACCCCTTTTTCATTGAAAATAGCTGGAATGTGACTGTTTGGTTAGGTTGCGAACAGCATGGCGCAATATTCGGCAATTATTAGTTATTAATTGTTTTTTTGCACATAAAACAGACATAAAAAAAGAGCCCCGCAGGGCCCTTTTCTAAGGATTGACTTATTTATACGCGGACTGATGCACGCCAACCGCACGACCAGATGGATCGTTCATGGTTTTAAACGCCTCATCCCATTCGATCGCTTTGGCAGAAGAACAGGCAACCGACGGCCCGCCCGGTACGCATTCCGCAGCGCTCGCAACCGGGAACAGCTCTTCGAAAATCTCACGGTACAAATACGCTTCTTTCGACGATGGCGTGTTGTAAGGGAAGCGGAAGCTGGCGGTTTCCAGTTGTTGGTCAGAAACTTGCTCAGCAGCCACCTCTTTCAAGGTATCAATCCAGCTGTAACCGACACCATCAGAGAACTGCTCTTTCTGACGCCATGCGACGCTTGCCGGCAGGTAGGACTCAAAACATTCGCGCAGAACGTGTTTTTCCATTTTACCGTTGCCGCACATTTTATCCTGTGGGTTGATGCGCATCGCCACATCAAGGAATTTCTTATCCAGGAAAGGCACGCGAGCTTCAACCCCCCAGGCTGACATCGCTTTGTTGGCTCGGGCGCAGTCGAACATATGCAGCGCCTGCAGCTTGCGCACGGTTTCTTCGTGCAGTTCTTTTGCATCTGGCGCTTTGTGGAAATAGAGATAGCCGCCAAATACTTCGTCAGAGCCTTCACCCGACAGCACCATTTTAATGCCCATCGCTTTAATTTTACGCGACATTAAGTACATTGGCGTCGAGGCGCGAATCGTCGTGACATCGTAAGTTTCGATGTGATAAATCACGTCGCGGATAGCATCCAGGCCTTCCTGCACGGTGAAGTGGATCTCATGGTGCACGGTACCCAGATGGTTCGCTACTTCCTGCGCGGCTTTCAGATCCGGTGCGCCTTCCAGGCCGACTGCGAAGGAGTGCAACTGCGGCCACCAGGCTTCGCTACGTTCCTGATCTTCAACACGGCGTGCCGCGTATTTTTTAGTGATCGCGGAAATGACGGAGGAATCCAGACCGCCGGACAGCAGTACTCCATAAGGAACGTCTGACATCAGGTGGCTTTTCACCGCATCTTCCAGCGCCTGACGCAGCTCGTTTTTATCGGTAACGTTGTCTTTTACCGCATCATATTCAAACCAGTCGCGCTGGTAATACTGACGAATTTCGCCGTCTTTACTCCATAAATAGCTACCGGCCGGGAATTCTTTGATTGTGCGGCACACGGGAACCAGGGCTTTCATTTCAGACGCGACGTAGAAGTTACCGTGCTCGTCGTAACCCATATACAGTGGGATGATCCCGATATGATCGCGGCCGATCAGATAAGCGTCTTGCTCGCTGTCATACAGGGCAAAAGCAAACATGCCTTGCAGGTCATCCAGAAACTCTGGGCCTTTTTCCTGATACAGCGCGAGGATAACTTCGCAGTCGGAACCTGTCTGGAACTGATAGCGATCGCCGTACTCAGCGCGCAGCGCCTGGTGGTTATAAATTTCACCGTTAACCGCCAGGATATGCGTTTTCTTCACGTTGTACAGCGGCTGAGCACCGGCGTTGACGTCGACGATGGACAGACGTTCGTGTGCCAGAATGGCGTTATCACTGGCGTAAATTCCCGACCAGTCCGGGCCGCGATGGCGCATCAGACGAGACAATTCCAGGGCTTTTTTACGCAGTTCAACTGCGTCAGTTTTAATATCGAATACGCCAAAAATAGAACACATAACCTTCTCCGTTAACCTGTTGCGTGATGCTTTTTATGTTTGCTTGATAAAGAAAATGCCGCAAAGCTGGAGAGGGCGCAAGCGAATTACGGGCCAGAAAATAAAAAACGCAATGGTCATTGTGGATTGGTGAAAAAAGATTACAGAATAGACGTGTTTATTGACGAATCGGTATTTTTATGGCGGTTTTATTAAATGGAAGGGTTTCCGTATGCCGGATAAGGTGTTGATACTGCCAACCGGCAATAACGCCGCAAATTTGCCGAACAAGACGAACTCATGTCTTATCCGGCCTGCGAATCAAATCACATCAATTTCAGCTACGGACGGGTAAATCCAGCTTGGTCTGAACGGCATGCTGTCAATGTCGTCGAGCGTCGAAACGCCAGACAATACCAGGATGGTTTCGAGACCGGCCTGGAAGCCCGCCAGAATGTCGGTACGCAGGTTGTCGCCAACGATAACGGTCTCTTCCGAGTGCGCCTGCATTTTATTGAGCGCCGCGCGAATAATCCACGGGCTGGGTTTGCCGACATAAAACGGCTTGCGGCCAGATATTTTTTCGATACCGGCGCACAGCGCACCGCAGGCGGGATAAAAGCCGCGACCGTGAGTATCCGGGTTTGTGGCAATGAAACGCGCGCCGTTGGCCACAAAATATGCCGCTTTATGCATCATGTCCCAGTTATAGGAACGCGTCTCGCCAACAATCACAAAATCGGGGTTCACGTCGGTAATGGTAAATCCGGCTTTATACAGTTCGTGAATTAACGCGCCTTCACCTACCACATAGGCTTTTTTCCCTTCCTGGCGGCGTAGAAAGTCAGCGGTAGCCATGGCGGAAGTATAAAAGACGCTATCAGGGACATTTACACCCGCGGTGGCGAAGCGGTTCGCCAGATCTTGCCCGGTCTGTGAAGGGTAATTGGTCAGCAGAACTAACGGCAGGCCTTTTTCCAGGATCCCAGTCAGAAATTCTGCCGCACCTGGTACGGCAACATTGTCGTGCATCAGCACGCCGTCGATATCACAAATTACATTCTTAATGGCCATGGACAATCCGACATTAAAAAAAGAAGGCATTACTATACACAAAATACACTACATCATTCGAGTTGCATCAAGGCGGCAAGTCTGCGAACCCCTGGAGCTTACTGAAGTAAGTGACCGGGGTGAGCAGATGCAGCTAACGCAGAGGCAGCTCGAAGGATGACGTGTATTAGTTTTCCAGCAAACGTTGCAGCAGTGTACCGTTGAGCATCGCACGCTTCACCAACGCAAAGGCGCCAATGGCAGAGCGGTGATCCAGCGTGGAACGAACCACCGGTAAATTGTGGCGAAACGCTTTCAACGCCTGCGTGTTGATACAGCTTTCTATTGCAGGCAGCAGCACTTTATCAGCCTCGGTAATTTCGCCCGCAATGACGATTTTTTGTGGGTTAAACAGGTTGATAGCGATGGCGATGGTTTTACCCAGGTGGCGACCAACGTGCTCAATGACTTCTGCTGCCAGATTATCGCCTTTATTTGCCGCCTTACAGATAGCTTTAATGCTGCAATCATCCAGCGTTAGCCGGCTTGGATAACCCTGTTTCAATAAGTTCTGCACGCGGTGTTCGATGGAGGCATTGGCGGCAATGGTTTCCAGACAGCCGAAGTTACCGCAGTGACAGCGCTCACCCAGCGGTTCAACCTGAATGTGACCAATCTCGCCCACGTTGCCATTGCGACCGATGAAAATTCGGCCATTGGAAATAATTCCCGCCCCGGTTCCGCGGTGAACTCGCACCAAAATGGAGTCTTCGCAATCCTGGCTTGCCCCGAAATAGTGCTCAGCCAGCGCCAGACTGCGGATATCGTGACCGACAAAGCAGGTAACCTTGAAGCGTTTTTCGAGCGCTTCGACCAGCCCCCAGTTTTCGACCTGAATGTGCGGCATATAGCGGATGACGCCGCTTTCAGGATCAACCAGGCCAGGCAGAATGACGGAAATCGCAATCAGCTCACGGATTTTCCGCTGGCAGCTCTCAATAAACGTTGCAATGGTGTTGAGCAGGGCATGCTCCAGCGTTTCCTGGGTGCGCTCCGGGAGAGGGTAATGCTCTTCGGCGACCACTTTACTGCTCATATCATAGAGCGTGAGCGTCGTGTCGTGACGGCCCAGGCGTACGCCGATGGCGTGGAAGTTGCGGGTTTCGGTGACGATAGAGATAGCGCGGCGGCCTCCGGTGGAGGCCTGCTGATCGACTTCTTTGATCAGCCCGCGTTCGATCAACTGACGCGTAATTTTAGTTACGCTGGCGGGGGCAAGCTGGCTTTGCTCGGCAATTTGAATTCGCGAGATTGGCCCATGCTGGTCAATCAGGCGATAAACCGCCGCGCTGTTAAGCTGTTTTACGAGATCAACATTACCTATTTGAGCTTGTCCGCCTGGTGTCATTCTTTCTCTTACTCAGTAACGACCTCGTTGCCATTAACGATGGTCTTGATGATTTTAAAGTCGTGCGTGAACGCAGTCAGGTTGGCTACTTTGCCTGGCGCGATGCTGCCGAGTTGTTTGTCGACGCCAATGGCGCGAGCAGGGTAGAGCGTTGCCATGCGTAAGACTTCGTCGAGAGCGATATTCGCATGTTCGACCAGATTGCGTACGCCTTCAATCATGGTTAATGATGAACCGCTCAACGTACCGTTCTCATCAACGCACAATCCATTCCGGTAGTATATTGTTTTACCAGCGAAAATGAACTGTTCAATGTTTGCACCTGCCGGCGCGGTCGCATCGGTGACCAGGCACAGCTTGTCGCCTTTCAGGCGTTTGGCATTACGAATGTTAACGTAGTCAACGTGCAGGCCATCGGCGATGATACCGCAATAGATATCGGCTTCATCAAGAATCGCACCCGCCAGACCGGGCTCACGGCCGGTAATATACGGCATCGCGTTGAACAGATGTGTCGCAAAGGTGATGCCTGCGCGGAAGCCGATTTTTGCTTCTTTTACCGTCGCATTTGAGTGACCTGCAGAAACAACAATACCTGCATTTACCAGTTTGGTGATGACCTCGACCGGGACCATTTCTGGCGCCAGCGTCACTTTGGTGATCACATCGGCATTATCGCACAGGAAATCGACCAGCGCAGCGTCCGGCTGACGGACAAATCCCGGATTATGAGTACCTTTTTTCACCAGATTCAGCCACGGACCTTCAAGATGAAGCCCTAATGCCTGATTTGGGTGTTTCGCCAGGTATTCACGCATGACGCGAACGCCTTGTTTCATCAGGTCATCGCTGGTGGTAATAAGCGTTGGCAGGTAGCTGGTGCAGCCGGATTTTTCATTGGCTTTCTGCATGATTTCCAGCGTTTCAACGGTCACGGCTTCTGCCGTATCGTTAAACTGTACGCCGCCGCAGCCGTTTAGCTGTACATCAATAAAACCGGGGGAAACAATGGCCCCATTCAGTGAGCGCTGTTCAATTCCTGACGGTAACTCAGCCAGTGGGCAAACGCTGTCAATCAGGCCATTGGCGACAACAATCGCATGGTCATCAAGAATTTCGTGACCGGTAAAGATCCGGCCCTGGGTTAAAGCATACATTCCGACCCCCGATTTCAAAAAATGCCGCCCTGCAACTTATCGACAGGGCGGAGACATCAATTACAGACCTTTAATATTTTCCGCTTCTAACTCGTTAAAGTATTTCAGCGTTTTCACTTTCAGTTCCATGGTGGAAGGCTCATCGCACACCACAACGGCTTTAGGGTGCAGCTGCAGACAGCTGATGGTCCACATGTGGTTAACGTTGCCTTCAACGGCAGCTTGCAGCGCCTGCGCCTTCTGGTGACCCAGTACCAGGATCATCACTTCTTCGGCATCCAGCAGGGTGCCCACGCCAACGGTCAGGGCGTATTTAGGCACCTGGCTTACGTCGCCGTCAAAGAAGCGTGAGTTAGCAACACGCGTGTCGTGAGTCAGCGTTTTGATGCGAGTACGGGAAGCCAAAGAGGAGGCCGGTTCGTTGAACGCGATGTGACCATCGTTGCCTACACCGCCCATAAACAGGTGGATTTTACCGTAAGAACGAATTTTTTCTTCATACTGGCGGCATTCTGCATCAATATCGGGCGCGTTACCATTGAGGAGGTTGATGTTTTCTGCTGGAATATCAACGTGATCAAAGAAGTTGCGATGCATGAAGCTATGGTAGCTTTCCGGATGTTCTTTCGGCAGGCCAACATATTCATCCATATTGAAAGTTACAACATGTTTGAAGCTCACCTGGCCCGCTTTGTGCATTTCAACCAATGCTTTATAAGCTGTCAGCGGAGTACCGCCAGTCGGCAGGCCCAGAACGAACGGACGATCTGCCGTTGGTTTGAACGCGTTAATACGGTTAACGATATGGCGAGCAGCCCATTTGCCGACTTGTTCAGCGGTATTCAGGGGGATCAGTCTCATTCTTCACCTCAAAAGTAAATGTAAGCAGTTGGCGGATTGAGTCTCTGTGCAGTATTAAGCGTAACCTGGTTTTGCATCGGTAAGGATCAATCCGTTTCGATTTTTTGAATGATAAAATAAGTTTTCGTAGTTAGCCAGTGGAAGGGAGGCTTAATAACGATATTTGGTGACTGAAATCACAAAAAACACGCGTTTAATTTGCGATACGAATTAAATTTTCACACACTCTGAATGTAGATGAATGGTTAATATCGTTGCTCCAGAATCTTGCTGTCAGGAATGGTCGCACAATAAAAATATGGCTTCAAAGAAGCCTAATCGGGGTCTCGTAGGGGGAATAAAATGAATATTTTAGGTTTTTTCCAGCGGCTGGGTAGGGCGTTACAGCTCCCCATCGCTGTGCTGCCAGTCGCGGCACTGCTGCTGCGATTCGGCCAACCAGATTTACTTAACGTACCCTTCATCGCGCAAGCGGGTGGGGCCATCTTTGATAACCTCGCGTTAATTTTCGCTATCGGTGTGGCTTCCAGCTGGTCAAAAGACAGCGCGGGCGCGGCAGCGTTGGCGGGTGCAGTCGGTTATTTCATATTGACCAAAGCAATGGTGACCATTAACCCGGCCATCAATATGGGTGTGCTGGCGGGTATCATCACCGGTCTGGTCGGCGGTGCGGTGTATAACCGTTGGTCTGGTATCAAACTGCCTGACTTCCTGAGCTTCTTTGGCGGCAAACGCTTTGTGCCGATCGCCACTGGCTTCTTCTGTCTGGTGCTGGCAGCTATCTTCGGCTACGTGTGGCCACCGGTGCAGAACGCCATCCATGCGGGTGGTGAGTGGATCGTGGGCGCAGGCGCACTGGGTTCCGGTATCTTTGGTTTCATCAACCGTCTGTTGATCCCAACCGGTCTGCATCAGGTTCTGAATACCATCGCCTGGTTCCAGATTGGCGAATTTACTAACGCCGCTGGTACCGTATTCCACGGTGACATCAACCGCTTCTACGCGGGTGACGGCACTGCGGGTATGTTCATGTCTGGTTTCTTCCCGATCATGATGTTTGGTCTGCCGGGTGCGGCGCTGGCGATGTACTTCGCGGCTCCGAAAGCACGTCGTCCGATGGTTGGCGGTATGCTGCTGTCCGTTGCGATCACTGCATTCCTGACCGGTGTTACCGAGCCGCTGGAATTCCTGTTCATGTTCCTGGCTCCACTGCTGTACCTCCTGCACGCACTGTTAACAGGTATCAGCCTGTTCGTTGCAACACTGCTGGGTATCCACGCAGGCTTCTCCTTCTCCGCAGGTGCTATCGACTACGTGTTGATGTACAACCTGCCGGCAGCAAGCCAGAACGTCTGGATGCTGGTGGTGATGGGTCTGGTGTTCTTTGTTATCTACTTTGTGTTGTTCAGCGCGGTTATCCGTATGTTTAACCTGAAAACGCCGGGCCGCGAAGATAAAGAAGACGACATCGTTACTGAAGAAGCCAACAGCAACACTGAAGAAGGTTTGGCTCAACTGGCAACCAGCTACATTGCAGCGGTTGGCGGTACCGATAACCTGAAAGCGATTGATGCCTGTATCACTCGTCTGCGTCTGACCGTTGCCGACTCCGGTCGCGTAAACGATGCGATGTGTAAACGTTTAGGTGCTTCTGGAGTGGTTAAGCTGAACAAGCAAACTATCCAGGTCATTGTGGGTGCGAAAGCTGAATCCATCGGCGACGAAATGAAAAAAGTTGTCGCGCGTGGTCCGGTGGCGGCAGCGTCTGGCGAAACTGCGCCAGCAGCAGCGACTCCGGTTGCAAAACCGCAGGCTGTAGCAAACGCAGCAACCGTTGAAGCGCTGGTTTCTCCGATTACCGGTGACGTCGTTGCGCTGGAGCAGGTTCCTGATGAAGCCTTCGCCAGCAAAGCGGTAGGCGACGGCGTGGCGGTAAAACCAACGGATAAAATCGTGGTTGCTCCGGCTGCGGGCACCATCGTGAAAATCTTCAACACTAACCATGCGTTCTGTCTGGAAACCGTGAAAGGCGCGGAAATCGTGGTCCATATGGGTATCGATACCGTCGCGCTGGAAGGTAAAGGCTTTAAGCGTCTGGTTGAAGAAGGCGCGGAAGTGACTGCAGGCCAACCGATTCTGGAAATGGACCTGGAGTACCTGAACGCCAACGCACGTTCCATGATTAGCCCGGTTGTGTGCAGCAACAGCGATGATTTCGGCGCTCTGGTCATTAAAGCCGAAGGTCATGTGGTTGCTGGTCAAACACCACTGTATGAGATTAAAGGTAAATAACTGCTCCTGAGTAAAGTGAGTTAAGTGCCTTAAGCGGCGGGGGATCTTCCTCCGCCGCTTTTTTTTGCAGCAAATACCCTCATATATCCTGTTGAAACACCTTTTTTGTGCAACTAATAGTTGTCTCCTGACGTCGCTTATAAGATCATGTTCCGTTATACGTTGTTTACGCTTTGAGGAATCCACGATGAGTGAGGCTGAAGCCCGCCCGAGTAACTTTATTCGTCAGATCATCGATGAAGATCTGGCCAGTGGTAAGCACACCACTATCCATACACGTTTTCCGCCGGAGCCAAATGGCTATCTGCACATTGGCCACGCGAAATCCATTTGTCTGAACTTTGGCATTGCGCAAGATTACCAGGGCCAGTGCAACCTGCGTTT
The DNA here is from genome assembly GCF_030334545.1 of Citrobacter sp. Ce129. Classification (NCBI taxonomy): domain Bacteria; kingdom Pseudomonadati; phylum Pseudomonadota; class Gammaproteobacteria; order Enterobacterales; family Enterobacteriaceae; genus Citrobacter; species Citrobacter sp. Ce129. The sequence goes on along the minus strand of NZ_JAOWDS010000051.1, from coordinate 226,773 downwards.
TGATGATACGAACCCGGTTAAAGAAGATATCGAGTACGTTGAGTCGATTAAAAACGACGTTGAATGGTTAGGTTTCCACTGGACTGGCGATATTCGCTACTCTTCGGATTACTTCGATCAGCTTCACGCCTATGCGGTAGAGCTTATTAATAAAGGTCTGGCGTATGTTGACGAACTGTCAGCGGACGAAATCCGCGAATACCGTGGCACGCTGACTCAGCCTGGCAAAAACAGCCCGTACCGCGATCGTAGCGTCGAAGAGAACCTGGCGCTGTTCGAAAAAATGCGTACCGGGGGTTTTGAAGAAGGTAAAGCCTGCCTGCGCGCGAAAATCGATATGGCTTCGCCGTTTATCGTAATGCGCGATCCGGTGCTGTATCGTATTAAATTCGCCGAACACCACCAGACCGGCAACAAGTGGTGCATCTACCCGATGTACGACTTTACCCACTGCATCAGCGATGCGCTGGAAGGCATTACGCATTCACTGTGTACGCTGGAGTTCCAGGATAACCGTCGTCTGTACGACTGGGTGCTGGACAACATCACTATTCCGGTTCATCCGCGCCAGTACGAATTCTCGCGCCTGAATCTGGAATACACCGTGATGTCCAAGCGCAAGCTGAATCTGCTGGTGACTGACAAGCACGTTGAAGGCTGGGACGATCCGCGTATGCCAACGATCTCTGGTCTGCGTCGTCGTGGTTACACCGCCGCCGCTATCCGTGAGTTTTGCAAACGTATTGGCGTGACCAAGCAGGACAACACCATTGAGATCGCTTCTCTGGAATCCTGTATTCGCGAAGATCTGAATGAAAACGCCCCGCGCGCGATGGCGGTTATCGATCCGGTGAAACTGGTTATCGAAAACTACCCGCAGGGCGAGAGCGAACTGGTCACCATGCCTAACCATCCGAATAAACCGGAAATGGGCAGCCGTGAAGTGCCGTTCAGCGGTGAAATTTGGATCGATCGCGCAGACTTCCGTGAAGAAGCCAACAAGCAGTACAAGCGTCTGGTGATGGGCAAAGAAGTACGTCTGCGTAACGCTTACGTGATCAAGGCCGAGCGTGTAGAGAAAGATGCGGAAGGGAATATCACCACCATTTTCTGCACTTACGATGCGGACACTCTGAGCAAAGATCCAGCCGATGGTCGTAAAGTAAAAGGCGTTATTCATTGGGTAAGCGCGTCCCATGCGCTGCCGATTGAAATCCGTCTGTACGACCGCCTGTTTAGCGTACCAAATCCAGGTGCGGCGGAAGATTTCCTGTCCGTCATCAACCCGGAGTCGCTGGTCATTAAACACGGCTACGGCGAGCCATCACTGCAGGCCGCGGTTGCAGGCAAGGCGTTCCAGTTTGAACGTGAAGGCTACTTCTGCCTCGACAGCCGCTATGCAACGGCTGACAAGCTGGTGTTTAACCGCACCGTTGGTCTGCGTGATACGTGGGCTAAAGTGGGCGAATAAGCTGCCTCATATCCTGTCTAAACGCCGCTTCATGCGGCGTTTTTTTTCGCAAAAAAACCGTGCGCCAGGCTCCGTTTGCGGAGCGAATTAATTACATGTCTGTAATAATGGATTGGCTGAATGTTTTTGCGTTTAAATAACTTACCTCAATATGAAATGGGCTGAAACCGATTTCATCTCCATGGAAAACAAGCCTTTTTTTCATTTTCTCAACGCTTTTTTATCTCCCAATGAAAATGTAACAGAAAGCAATGAAATATGTGCGGTTGCTCATACTATTACATACTCGTTACAGAAAGAGATTGATAATTCGCGTCGCGAAAAATAGTCTATTCATTGTAGTCACTGAGGTTTTCTTAGCGCTACTTTTTTAATTTTTGTTTTTTCGCTGACCGCTTTTATCGGCAGCATTTAATACCCAATGGATTTCGAGTTGCATCAAGGCGGCGACGCAGCGAATTCCCGGGAGCGTACATCAGTACGTGACTGGGATGAGCGAGGAAAGCCAACGCAGATGCGGCTTGAAAGACGAAGGGTTATACGTCAAAGAGGATTAACATATGCGTACGTTTAGTGGCAAACGTAGTACGCTGGCGCTGGCTATCGCCGGTATCACAGCAATGTCGGGTTTTGTTGTTGCTCCCCAGGTACACGCCGAAGGTTTCATTGATGATTCCACTTTAACCGGCGGCATCTATTACTGGCAGCGTGAGCGTGACCGTAAAGATGTGACCGATCATGACAAATACAAAACCAACCTTTCTCACTCCACCTGGAACGCTAACCTCGACTTCCAGTCCGGTTATGCGGCCGATATGTTTGGTATTGATATCGCAGCATTCACCGCTATTGAAATGAACGAAAGTAGCGAAAGCGGCCATCCAAACGAAATCGCATTCTCTTCAAAAAATAAAGGCTATGACGAAGATTACTCCGGCGATAAAAGCGGAATTAGTCTTTATAAAGCAGCAGCCAAATTTAAATACGGCCCAACCTGGGCGCGTGCCGGTTACATTCAACCAACCGGACAGACTCTGTTGGCTCCGCACTGGAGCTTTATGCCAGGGACCTATCAGGGTGCTGAAGCCGGCGCCAACTTCGACTATGGTGATGCGGGTGCACTGAGCTTCTCCTATATGTGGGCCAACGAATATAAAGCACCGTGGCACACCGAAGTCGATAAATTCTATCAGGCTGATAAAAAGACCAGCGTAGATTACCTGCACTCAATCGGCGCGAAATATGACTTCAAAAATAACCTGTTGCTGGAAGCGGCATTTGGTCAGTCTGAAGGCTACGTCGATCAGTACTTCGCAAAAGCCAGCTACAAATTCGATTTAGGCGGTAACCCGTTTACCACCAGCTACCAGTTCTATGGCGCGCGTGACAAAGTTGATGACCGCACCGTGAACGATATTTATGACGGTACGGCCTGGCTGCAGGCGTTGACCTTCGGCTACAAAGTGGCGGAAGTGGTTGACCTGCGTCTGGAAGGGACCTGGGTTAAAGCGGACGGGCAGCAGGGTTACTTCCTGCAACGTATGACGCCGACCTACGCCTCATCCAACGGTCGCCTTGATGTCTGGTGGGATAACCGATCCGACTTCAACGCCAACGGCGAAAAGGCAGTCTTCTTCGGCGCAATGTATGACCTGAAGAACTGGAACCTGCCGGGCTGGGCAGTGGGCGCGTCCTACGTTTACGCATGGGATGCCAAACCTTCTACCTGGCAGCTCAACCCGGATGCGTACTACGACAAAAACCGGACTATCGAAGAGTCTTCTTACAGCCTGGATGCGGTTTATACCCTGCAGGACGGTCGTGCGAAGGGCACCATGTTTAAACTGCACTTCACCCAGTACGACAACCATTCAGATATTCCGAGCTGGGGCGGTGGTTACGGCAACATCTTCCAGGATGAGCGTGACGTGAAATTCATCGTTATTGCTCCGTTCACCATCTTCTAATGCCAACAGCGGCAGGCCTGGCGCCTGCCGCATCGTTGAGGAAAGTGCTATGAAAAAACTGATACTCATCGCCGTTATGGCATCAGGGCTGGTGGCTTGTGCACAATCCCCTGCGCCGAAAGAAGACAGCCGTCTGAAAGAAGCCTACAGCGCGTGTATTAATACCGCGCAAGGATCGCCGGAGAAAATAGAAGCCTGCCAAAGCGTGTTGAATGTGCTGAAGAAAGAAAAGCAGCACCAGCAGTTTGCCAATGAAGAAAGCGTACGCGTACTGGATTATCAGCAGTGTATCCAGGCCACGCGCACGGGTAACGATCAGTCTGTTAATGCTGATTGCAACAAAGTCTGGCAGGAAATTCGTAGCAAGAATACTGCGCAGTAAATCGAAAAATGAAAATACAACGGGCGGAGAATTTTTCCGCCCGTTTGCTTTTCAGAGCTTATGTTCCACCGGCTGATAACCCCGACTCAGCCGCACAAACAGCATTGCCGTGGCGGCGAGTCCGCAAAGTGCCGCGCACATCAGCCACCATCCCGGTGAGCTTTTATCCCCGGTGAGCTGAACCAGCGCCGTGGATATGACCGGCGTTAGGCCGCCAAAAATCGCCGTGGCAAGACTGAATGCCAGTGAAAAGCCCACCGTACGCACATAGACCGGCATCACCTCGGTGAGTGCGGCTACCATTGCCCCGTTATACATCCCAAAAAAGAACGAGAACCAAAGCAGGACCAACGTCATGCGCGTAAAATCTGGCGCGGCGGTGAGCCAGTGCATTACCGGCCAGGTAGTGATCAGTGCGAGTACGGTAATCCCCATCAACACTGGACGACGACCAATTCGGTCAGAAATTGCCCCGCCAATCGGCAGCCAGATAAAGTTAGAAATACCGACCAGCATGGTGACTACCAGGCTGTCGTGCGCGCTCAGGTGGAGTACAGCCCTGCCGTAGGTCGGGGTGTAGACGGTAATGAAATAGAACGTCGTAGTGGTCATCGCCACCAGCAGCGTACCCGCAGCAATGAGGCGCCAGTTTTTGATGATAGTGGTGAAAATTTCCCTGGTGTCGGGCCGATGTGTTCGTTGTAAAAATGCGTCGGTCTCCTGAAGCGAACGGCGCAGGACGAAGATCAAAGGAATAATCATGCAACCAATAAAGAAGGGAATACGCCAGCCCCATTCAGAGATCTCATCGTGCCCCAGCGTGGCGTTCAGGCCGTAACCAATCAATGCAGCTACCACAATCGCGACCTGTTGGCTGGCGGACTGCCAGCTTGTGTAAAAGCCTTTATTGCCAGGCGTGGCGATTTCAGACAGATAAACCGAGACGCCGCCCAGCTCCACGCCCGCAGAGAAGCCCTGTAATAATCGACCGACTAATACCAGCACAGGAGCCAGCAGGCCAATACTTTGATAACCGGGAACCAGGGCAATCAGCAGGGTACCGCAGCCCATAATCGCCAGCGTCACCATCAGTCCTTTGCGGCGACCAATTCTGTCGATGTAAGCGCCCAGCACGATTGCCCCAACCGGTCGCATTAAGAAACCCGAGCCGAATACTGCGAAGGTCAACATGAGCCCGGCAAATTCACTCTCCGCAGGAAAGAAAGTCCTGGCGATATAGGTGGCGTAAAAACCGAACAGAAAAAAGTCGAACTGTTCGAGAAAATTACCGCTGGTTACCCGCAGTATTGCGCCGAAAGTTCCGGCGCGCGATGGTTGTTGTGTCATTGGGTTTGCTCCACTGTCTTATCATAATATTTATAGAGGTAAGAGTTTGCGGGTTAGTCGCCTGTGACCCCCGCCTGTTTGCCGCGCCGTTTCTCAATCGCCCACTTGAGTAAGGCTGCGCAGCGGTAAAATCCATGGGCAAATTTTCCGTAAGGAATGGTCAGAAAAAGCGCCATGACCACACCGAGATGAATGGCCAGTAAAATAGCCATCCATGAAGTGTCTCTTCCCGCCAGCAGCGCCAGACCGGTCAGACTGGTCAGCAGCAGCAGCAAAATAAAACCGCGATCCATCGGTTTTTGCCGTGCGTCGCCATGTAGCGGTGAGCGCTTGAGATTGAGCCATAGCAAGCCAGCCGGGCCGACAACCAGGCCAATGCCACCCAACGTGCCCAGCATCACCGGAACGCTGAAGAACGGATAGGGCGCTTCTATGCCTGCAAAGTAGTGATAGCCCGTTGCGACCACGGTGGCGGCAAAGCAGAGCATAAAACCGTAGAAGGTAAAGTGATGGAAGCGGCGGCGCATCAGGGTGAAGGCATCATCCGCTTCGTTACAACCTTTGCCGTGGCCACCATCGAGATATTTCAGCGTCAGCGCATCGTGTGAGGCTTCAGCAATCTCGGCGGAACGCGGCATACCCGGAGAGATCTCGCGCCAGAAGCGGATCACGCCCGCCATCAGCAAACCGATCGCCAGAATAAAGACCGAACCAAACATCCAGGCCAGCAGGTTATGCGGGAAAATTTGATAGAAATCCCCGCCCAGCGGAGGATGGAATAGTGAACCTTTCAAACCGATGGCGAGGAGTAAAAACAGGATCAGACCGAAAACCAGCGCCAGCGTCACGGTGACGCCTGCGCGACGATAAAGCGCGCCAAAGGAGGCGGGTTGCGCGTAGTGCTGATAGGTTTCGAGCCGGACTTCCGCCATCGCTTTCGGTACGTTGATGGCAAATTCATGAGGTGGGGCATACTGACACGCGTGCAGGCAAGCGCCGCAGTTATGGCACAAGTTTGCCAGATAATTGATATCCGCTTTACCGAATTCCAGGCGCTGCGTCATGGCCGGGAACACGGCGCAAAATCCTTCACAATAGCGACAGGCATTGCAGACCTGCATCACGCGTTCAACTTCCGCTTCCGGTTCAGTGATAATTTGCGCTTCGATAATCAGTTTCTCAAGCTGCCTCATGACGAGTCTCCTTACGTGCGGCCAGCGCGGCTTCTTTTCCGGCAATACGGCCAAAGGTTGTGCCGATTGACATGCCCACACCTGCGGTGTAGCCCTTGCCCAGCACGTTGCCTGCCATCATCTCTCCGGCGACGAACAGGTTACGGCTTGGCTGCCCGGCAAAGTGAACGGCAGCGCGCTCGTTCACTTTTAACCCGAGATAGGTGAAGGTGATCCCTGGCCGCAGGGCATAGCCGTAGTATGGCGGTTGGTCCAGCGGTCGTGCCCAGTGCGTTTTCGCGGGTAGCAAATCTTTGGTGGCGCAGTTATCCAGAACGGTATGGTCGAACTGGCCGGGCTGGCAGGCGTTGTTGTACTCCGTCACGGTGTGGGTAAAGCGTTCACCATTCAGCCCCAACTGATGAGCCAGTTCTGCCAGCGTATTGGCCTGTGCGCCAGGAAAGACCGGAGGCATGAAGTGGCCGATGGCTTTACTGTCGATGATGGAGTAACCAATCTGCCCTGGCTGTTGAGCGACCAGACGTCCCCAGATGGCGTAGCGTTTCGGCCAGAAATCTTCGCCTTCATCATAAAAACGCTCAGCGTCACGGTTGACGACTATGCCGAGCGAAACACAGTCCACGCGAGTACAAATCCCGCCGTCATATAATGGCGCTCTGGCGTCAATGGCTACGCAGTGTGACTGGGAGGGTTCGCCGATAATGTCGGCTCCGGCATCCATCATAAATTTGAGCAGTACGCCCTGGTTAAAGCGCGTACCGCGAATCAGGAAGTTATCCGCAGGCCACTCGCCGCGCTCGTTCTCTCCCCACGCTTCTCGCAGCCATTCGCGGTTAGACTCAAACCCGCCCGCGGCAAGCACGCAGGATTTCGCTGTGATACGCTCGTTGCCTGACAGCGCCGCCACGAACTCGCCGTTGTGCAGTTCAAGCTCCTGCACCGGTGTGTTATAGCGGATTTGTACGCCCAGCTTTTCTGCGCTGCGATAATAGGCATTCACGAGAGCTTTACCGCCCCCCATAAAAAAAGCGTTGGTTCGCGCCACGTGTAAAGCGCCAGAGAGTGGAGGCTGAAAATTGACGCCGTGCTGGCGCATCCAGTCGCGGCAATGTGATGAGGTACGGATCACCAGACGCGCCAGGGCTTCGTTGGTATTTCCTTCTGTGACGCGCTGCAGGTCTTGCCAGAACTCCTCTTCCGGATAGCTTTCCACCAGCACATCCTGCGGCGCATCATGCATACAGCGCAGATTACGCGTGTGTTGGGAATTTCCCCCACGCCATTCCCGGGGAGCCGCTTCGAGTAGTAAAACGGAAGCGCCTTGCTCCCGGGCGGTAAGGGCAGCGCATAAGGCAGCATTGCCACCGCCAATCACCAGAACATCAACCATCGTATACTCCATTACCATTTAACTAATTGTTAAATTTGTAGTTGAAATGTATACGTGCGGCTTGTGCGGGCGCTATGACGTAGCGCTAAAGAGGGCTTTAGTTATTGTAAAGGATGGCACCTGGCCAGCTTCCTGCTTCTACCAGTTGATGCATCACTTTCGTCAGTACCACGCGGGCAGCGAGGCCCGCCGGGGTGAGCTCATCGTCAGATAGGCTCACCAGAAAATTGGGGCGGCTAAGTATCGGATTATGGACGCCGATCACTCTTAGCGTCTCTTTATCGAGATGGGAAATCGCCGCTCCGGGTTGAAGAGTGGCGCCAATGCCACTGCGCACGGCGCGCATCAGCAGCGCCAGACCATCAATTTCTGTAGCGATCTCAATGTTCAGCGCGTGTTCCTGACTAATTGCCTCCAGCCTGCCGCGCAGACCGTGGCCTGGGCTTGGCATTATCAATGGAATACTCGCCAGTTGGGCAGGCGCAATATTGTCATCGGCAATATCAGCCAGTAGGGCATGGGTCCCAATCAAAAACAGCCGTTCTTCGAGAATCGGTCTGGCACTCCAGCGCAGGATCTTTTCTTTTTGAAACACCACAGCCAGATCAATCTGGCGGGTATTAATCATCCGTTCCAGATTACCAGAGAGACTTTCCACCACGTGCAGGCGAACATCGCTATAGCTTTCCCGCATGGCGTGAATAAAAGGCATACCGAGAACGGAAGCGGTACTGGGAGCCATACCGACGCTGACGTGCCCGGAAAGCCGGGACTCTCGTGCGGCGAGGATCGCATCGTCTGCGTGACGGAGCGCCAGCTGCGCCTGGGAATAAAAAGCCAGTCCGGCGCTGGTCGGCGTCACGCCTCGCGAGGTGCGCTGCAGCAGGCGAATAGCGAGTTCGTTTTCCAGACGCGACATTTGCTGGCTGAGTGCCGAAACCCCGATATTGAGATCGAGCGCCGCGCTACCCATGCTGCCGGTTTCTACAATGCGCACAAAATAGCGTAGCTGGCGAAGTTCCATTTCGACTCTCCGGAAGGGGCAATTGATTTTTACATTAAAGCAACACAGGAGCGGAGGGAAGGGGAAAAGGGCAGGTAACGCCCATAAAAAAAGCCAACCGGAGGGTTGGCTTTTCAGAAAGCATTACATTATTTGCCGTCGTGGGCGTGCTCATCTTCGCGGCAATCGCCTTCGGCGCAGTGACCGTAAAGATAGAGGCTATGGTTAGTTAAGCGAATGCCATGTTTAGCCGCAATCTCACGCTGGCGGGCTTCGATGGAATCATCGCTGAACTCGACCACTTTGCCGCAGTCAAGGCAGATGAGGTGATCGTGATGATGCTGTTGAGTCAGTTCGAAGACGGATTTACCACCTTCAAAATTATGGCGGGTCACGATACCGGCATCATCAAACTGGTTCAGCACGCGATACACGGTCGCCAGACCAATTTCTTCACCCATATCGATCAGGCGTTTGTATAAGTCTTCCGCACTGACGTGATGGTTATCCGGTTCCTGAAGAACTTCCAGAATTTTTAAACGAGGAAGCGTTACTTTCAGGCCAGCCTTCTTTAATGCGGTATTGTTGTCAGTCATGCGGAATCTGTCCTGTAGCTAAACGATTCACTTCATTAACAGAAGTGACAGAAATTGCACTTGAGATAATGCGATTCATTATAGAACTGCCATGGCTAAATGAAAACTGCAAGTCTCTGGCATATATTGTTAATCAAAACGTGGTATCGCCGACAAACACACTGTGCAACACCCGATTGGCATCCAGCCATTGTACAGGGTCAGACGAAAAAGTTACAAATTTGTAGCAATTATTTTGATTGGTTTTATCTATTGATGCGGCGCAGATGGAAATCTGCGCCGCACGAAATCAGGCATTGATGATTTCGTCGAGGTGCAGCTCTTCAGAGATCTGCTTAACCCATTTTTCTACGCGCTCAGCGGTCAGTTCAGGCTGGCGATCTTCATCGATAGCCAGACCGACAAAGTGGTCGTCGTCAGCCAGACCTTTGGACGCTTCAAAGTGATAACCCGCTGTCGGCCAGTGACCAACGATGGTTGCGCCGCGCGGTTCGATGATGTCGCGAATTGTGCCTAACGCATCGCAGAAATATTCTGCGTAATCTTCCTGGTCGCCGCAGCCGAACAATGCAACCAGTTTGCCGTTAAAATCAATGTCTTCGAGGGTAGGGAAGAAATCGTCCCAGTCACACTGCGCTTCACCGTAGTACCAGGTTGGGATGCCGAGCAGCAGTATGTCATACCCTTCGAGGTCTTCTTTGCTGCTTTTTGCAATGTCATGAACATCGGCAACGTCTTTACCAAGCTGTTTTTGAATCATTTTTGCGATGTTTTCGGTGTTACCGGTGTCGCTGCCGAAAAAGATGCCAGTGATTGCCATGAGTAAAATAACCTCTTGAAACTTATTGAAATGGTGGTGGCGCATTGCCCACGGATAAGGGCAATCATAGCAGAACAGTCTGGCATGCGGAAACAGCAAACACGCAGGACTGCACTCTGTGCTACACGATTTATGATTTAGAGCAGAAATTCAGACTAAGCCTGACCGCGCAATGCGCTGAGTTGGGCCATCAGCATCTCTTCGATGAGTTCACTGCGACTCATATTGCGCGCCTCGGCCAGCTCGTTCAGAGCGTCAACGGCATCAGCGTTCAGTTTCAGTTCGACACGCTTAAGCCCGCGAACTTTATCGCGTTTAAGCTGATTACGTTTGTTAATACGTAACTGTTCATCACGCGAGAGCGGATTAGTTTTGGGTCGTCCCGGGCGACGCTCCTGCGCGAACAGATCTAATGTCGTACGGTCCGTTTGTTCTTTGGCCATGATCTTGGTGACTTCGGGGAAACAATCAGCCAGGCGTCTGCCCGGATGGATAGCGCGCCATAATACATCAGCAGGGGGGACACGCCAACGCCCACGCGCGTAATCGCGCGCAGACGCTGAGTTTTTAATCAGTTAGCCTGCTCGTCCAGATAACGACGGATGGCGCGCAGCACCGCCTCCGGTTTTTCTGCATGCACCCAATGACCCGCGCCAGCAATAACGTGCGCCCGAGCCTGCGGGAATTGCGCCAGCAGCTGTTCGCGATACGCTTCGGTAACATACGGTGAGTTGCCGCCAGGGATAAACAGCGCCGGGTGCTCCCACGGCGGAATGGTCTCCCAACCGACGATATGGGGATATTGATCCCACAGCACGGGAACGTTAAAACGCCACTCGCCGTCGACAAATGATTTCAGCAGAAATTGGATTACGCCTTCTTCTTGCAGATGTTGACGCATGACGCTCGCCGCCTGCTGACGCGAAGTGGCCTGCGCATCGGTTACAGCATTGATTGCCGCAAAAATCTCATCGTGACGGCGCACATGATAGTCAACGGGGGCGATGTCGATAGCGACCAGCCGTTCGACACGCTCTGGAGCCAGCGCGGTTAACGCCATGACGGCTTTTCCCCCCATCGAGTGACCAATAAAGATCGCTTTATCTATCTGCCGATCGTCCAGCGTATCCAGCAGATCTTGTGCCATGGCCGGATAATTCATCTCAGGCGAGCGAGGGGAGAGTCCATGGTTTCGCATATCAACCTGGATGATATCGTGATCGGCTACCAGGGAGCGCGCCAGGATCCCCAGGTTATCCAGACTGCCAAACAGGCCGTGAACCAGGACGATGGGAGAATTATTGTGCAGGTTTTGCGCAGATTGCGCTCGGATATTCAATTTCATGGCAAAGTTCTTTTTTTCACACTCACGGGTTAGGGTATCATGTTGACCATTCTGCCACATGGCTGCAACAACTACGGTTACTCTGAGTTTTGCCCGCCACCAGGCTTGACGCTATCCGCTGTTGGGATTTGCCTTTACACTACGCGTGTTAACCCAACAACTTGTATTCAGCTAAACACTGCACTGGATTAAGATGAAAACGATTGAAGTTGATGATGAACTCTATAGCTATATTGCCAGCCACACCAAGCATATCGGCGAGAGCGCATCCGACATTTTACGGCGTATGTTGAAATTTTCCGCCGCATCACAGCCTGTCACTCCGGTAGTTAAAGAAGTCCGCGCTGTGCAAGCCGTCGTGGAAGCGAAGCCGGTTAACCCCGTAAAAGATAAAGTGCGCGCCATGCGTGAACTGCTGCTGTCCGACGAATACGCGGAGCAGAAGAAAGCAGTAAATCGCTTTATGCTGGTGCTGTCTACACTCTATTCACTGGATCAAAACGCGTTCGCTGAAGCAACGGAATCGTTGCATGGGCGTACGCGCGTTTATTTTGCAGCGGATGAACAGACGCTGCTGAAAAATGGTAATCAAACCAAGCCGAAACACGTGCCAGGCACGCCGTACTGGGTGATCACCAATACCAATACCGGCCGTAAATGCAGCATGGTTGAGCACATCATGCAGTCAATGCAATTCCCTGCGGAATTGATTGAAAAGGTTTGCGGAACAATTTAATCCTTGCATTAGAAGGACCAGGCAATGGCAATCCACAACCGTGCAGGTCAACCTGCGCAACAGAGTGATTTGATTAACGTCGCCCAACTGACGGCACAGTACTATGTACTGAAACCAACGGCAGGGAACGCTGAGCACGCCGTCAAGTTCGGTACGTCCGGACATCGCGGTAGTGCAGGTCGTCATAGTTTTAACGAGCCGCATATTCTGGCTATCGCTCAGGCGATTGCTGAAGAACGTGCGAAGAACGGGATTACTGGCCCGTGCTATGTGGGCAAGGATACCCACGCGCTGTCTGAACCGGCTTTTATCTCTGTACTGGAAGTGCTGGCGGCGAACGGCGTTGACGTCATCGTGCAGGAAAATAACGGCTTTACGCCAACCCCTGCCGTGTCGAACGCTATCCTGGTCCACAACAAAAAAGGCGGCCCGCTGGCGGACGGCATTGTGATTACGCCGTCCCACAACCCACCGGAAGATGGCGGCATTAAATACAACCCGCCAAACGGTGGTCCGGCAGATACCAACGTCACCAAAGTGGTGGAAGACAGGGCTAACGCCCTGTTGGCTGACGGTCTGCAAGGCGTGAAGCGTATGTCGCTGGACGCTGCGCTGGCATCGGGTCATGTCAAAGAGCAGGACCTGGTTCAGCCGTTTGTTGAAGGACTGGCTGACATCGTCGACATGGCGGCAATCCAGAAAGCTGGCCTAACCTTGGGTGTCGATCCGCTGGGCGGTTCCGGTATCGAATACTGGAAACGTATTGCTAAGCACTACAACCTGAATCTGACTATCGTTAACGATCACGTTGATCAAACTTTCCGTTTCATGCATCTCGACAAAGATGGCGCAATCCGTATGGACTGCTCCTCCGAGTGCGCGATGGCGGGCCTGTTGGCGCTGCGCGACAAGTTCGATTTGGCTTTTGCTAACGATCCGGACTACGACCGTCACGGTATCGTCACCCCGGCAGGGCTGATGAACCCGAACCACTACCTGGCGGTGGCGATCAACTACCTGTTCCAGCACCGTCCGCAATGGGGCAAAGACGTTGCCGTCGGTAAGACGCTGGTGTCATCGGCGATGATTGACCGCGTGGTGAATGATTTAGGGCGTAAACTGGTCGAAGTTCCGGTTGGCTTTAAATGGTTCGTTGATGGTCTGTTTGACGGCAGCTTTGGCTTTGGTGGTGAAGAGAGCGCGGGGGCTTCTTTCCTGCGCTTCGACGGTACACCGTGGTCGACCGACAAAGACGGTATCATCATGTGCCTGCTGGCGGCAGAAATTACCGCTGTGACCGGTAAGAACCCGCAGGAGCACTACAATGAGCTGGCTGCTCGCTTTGGCGCGCCAAGCTACAACCGCCTGCAGGCGAGCGCGACCTCCGCGCAGAAAGCGGCGCTGTCTAAGCTGTCTCCGGAAATGGTGAGCGCCAGCACGCTGGCGGGCGATCCTATCACTGCGCGTCTGACGGCGGCACCGGGCAACGGTGCTTCAATCGGTGGTCTGAAAGTGATGACTGACAACGGCTGGTTTGCCGCGCGTCCGTCAGGTACGGAAGACGCTTATAAAATCTACTGCGAGAGCTTCCTGGGTGAAGAGCACCGCAAGCAGATCGAAAAAGAAGCCGTTGAGATCGTCAGTGAAGTGTTGAAGAACGCATAAGTACAATTTGTGTGCCGGGCGGTGCTACGTTTGCCCGGCCTACAAAAGCGATCGTAGGCCCGGTAAGCGCTAGCGCTACCGGGCTTTTTATCGGGCTTTAACTGTGATTATTTTTCAGTTCAAAGCGCGGTGATACCAGGCCATACAGCGTCCAGCCGAGGAAGGTCACGATAGAACCGTAAAGCATTGCTTCTTCGCCGGAGGAGTAGAGCGCATAGAAGCTGTACAATGCGCCAATAAACGCCACAAAGTTTGCCGGTTTCGCTTTCGATGACGGAACATTCGCCATCTTCTGAATAATAACCAGTGCGGCCATCGACAGAATATACGGAATGATGTTCGTCACGACCGCCAGATTGACCAGCACGTTGAACTGACTGTTCAGCGACGGGCTGATAGTCATCAGCGATAAACCACTCTGGATTATTACGATTGCCAGCATCCCCTGAACCGGCGCGTCTACTTTGGTCACGCGGGAGAAGATTTTAGGGAAGTAACCACCATCAGCCGACGATTTGAATACCTGGGCGATAGTGAACTGCCAACCCAGCAGTGAACCGCAGCAGGACATCACCATCAGCGCCATGATCACTTTACCGACTTCCGGGGTGAACATTTGTGCAAAGGCTAAACCGAACGGCGCAGTAGAGTTAGCCAGAGCCATATTCGGCACAATCCCCGCTATCACGTTGGTTGAGACGATATAAATCACAGCAGCTCCTAGCGTACCGCCCAGTACTGCGATAGGCACGTTGCGTTCCGGGTTTTCGACCACTTCGGCGTTGGCGCAGGCTGATTCCAGACCCAGGAAAGCCCACAACGTCATCGCAATGGAAGAACCTACCGCCGTGAAGAATGGTACGTGATGCGGATTCCAGGAGTTAGCATACAGTGTCGGACTGAACCAGAACCAGCCGATGATACACAGACCGACAACCGGAATAATTACGCCCCAGACGGTGATGCTGCTGATTTGTCCGGTAATACGCGCACCGCCAAAGTTGGCGACGGTGCAGATCCACAGCACGCCGATGGTTGCCAGGCCAATCTGCACAGGTGTCAGTGTGGCGCCAAACAGTTCGGTACCGTAACCCACGGCAGAGATTGCGATGGCTACGTTGGCAATTAATAGTGAAACGCCATAGGTGTAGTTCGCCATAAAGTTACCGGATTTGCCAAAGGCGTATTCCGCGTAACCGCCCATACCGCCGGATTTGCGACTGAACATACCGCATTTTGCGAAGGCCCAGGCCAGCGCCATTGAACCGACAGCAGTAACCAGCCACGATATGATCGAGATGGTGCCGACTTCCGCAAGTTTGGTGGGCAGCATGATTATTCCCGATCCCATCATATTAACCATGGTCAGGATGGTGAGCTGGACGACGCCCATTTTATTGGATTTGGCTTTGCTCATAACATTTCCCCTTTCAACAGAGCGTGTTGCGCGCTTTGTTGCTTAATTACGTAGCACCACACCTGTTTACGACCATCGTGCTCTTCGATGTAGACCCCCTGGAGTTCAGGCGCAAAACCCGGTAGCAAATTGATCCCTTCTTCCAGCGCACTGAAGTAACGTAATACTGAACCTCCCCAGATTTCACCCGGAACTACACACAGCACACCCGGAGGATAAGGAAGCGCGCCTTCCGCCGCGATGCGACCTTCAGCGTCAGGTAGACGCACCAGTTCAACTTCACCACGCAGATATGCATAGTTGGCATCCTGGGGATTCATGCTGACGTGCGGGAAATGTGCTTTACGGAACATCTCTTTCTGTAACTGCTTCACGTTGTGGCGGGCGTACAAATCGTGCATTTCCTGACACAGTTGGCGCAGGCTGTAACCGGCGTAGCGGGCTTCGTGCTGTTTGTAGAGAGAAGGCAGAACGTCGGCCAACGGAGCATCGGCTTCCAGCAGTTTTTCAAAACGCACCAACAGAGCGACAAGCTGCTGTAGCTTCGCCATATCTTCTGCTGGGGTCAGCAGGAACAGGATGGAGTTGAGGTCACATTTTTCAGGCACCACACCATTTTCGCGCAAGAAGTTAGCCAGAATAGTGGCCGGAACGCCGAAGGTGTCATACTCGCCATCACGTGCATTGATCCCTGGTGTGGTAAGCAGCAATTTGCATGGATCCACAAAGTACTGGTGTTCGGCATAACCTTCAAAGGCATGCCAGTGTTCTCCAGGGACAAAGTGGAAGAAACGGAGGTCGCTGGCGATTTCAGTCGTGGGATAAGCTTGCCACGGTTTGCCCGAGACCATCTCAGGTACAAATGGGCGGATATGGTGGCAGTTTTCCAGGATCAGTTTACGAGTATCAATCCCGTTGACGACGCAATCCATCCACATGTTGCGTCCGCTGACGCCTTCATGCATTTTGGCGTTAATGTCCAGCGCGGCAAACAGCGGATAAAACGGGCTGGTGGAGGCGTGCATCATGAACGCATTATTCATTCGTTTATGGGGCACATAACGAGACTGGCCTTTGATGTGGCTGTCTTTTTTGTGGATTTGCGAAGTCTGAGAGAAACCCGCCTGTTGTTTGTGCACTGACTGGGTGACCAGAATGCCGGGGTCGTTTTCGTTGAGATCCAGCAACAGCGGAGAGCAATCGGCCATCATTGGGATAAACTGCTCGTAGCCAACCCACGCGGAGTCGAACAGGATGTAGTCGCACAGATGACCTATCTTATCGACCACCTGACGGGCGTTATAGATCGTGCCATCGTAGGTACCTAACTGAATCACGGCCAGACGGAATGGACGCACATCTTTCGAACGTTGAGGCGCAACTTCGCTCACCAGTTCACGTAGATAGCTTTCTTCAAAGCAGTGTGCGTCAATCCCACCGATAAACCCGTACGGGTTGCGTGCAGTTTCCAGATATATCGGCGTAGCCCCAGCCTGTAACAACGCGCCGTGGTGGTTTGACTTGTGGTTGTTGCGATCGAATAACACCAAATCGCCAGGGGTGAGCAGCGCGTTAAGTACGACTTTATTTGATGAGGAAGTTCCGTTTAGTACGAAGTAGGTCTTATCTGCGTTGAAGACTTTGGCAGCATGCTGTTGTGCAATGCAGGGGGCACCTTCATGGATCAGTAGGTCACCCATTGCGACATCGGCGTTACACAAATCGGAGCGGAAAAGCGCTTCGCCGAAATATTCGACAAACTGATTACCCGCGGGATGGCGACGGAAAAACTCGCCACCCTGATGACCAGGGCAATCAAAGGCGCTGTTACCTTGATTTACGTAGTCGACAAGTGCACGAAAGAATGGCGGACGTAACTGCGTTTCATAATGGCTGGCGGCGGTTTCTAACTGCCGACCATAAAAGGCTGTACGGGCTTCATTACATTCGAATACCCCAGAGATGCGCGGCAGATGTTCAGGTGGAACACGTTCTTCATTTTCGGTGGCGATAAAAACAGGAATGCCGTAGCCGGTGGCGTCAATTTCATCGAGTTTTCCACGTTCAACATCATTGATGGATAACACGATAGCAGCAACATCAATAAAATTACTTTCATCGATATTTACGCAGGAACGTTGCGTGTAAAAACAATCAGGACAGGAACGGCTTACGGCAATTTTTAATTCTGACATTTTCATCTCTTTATTTTTAGGTAATAGCAGGTCCTCAATTTCTCAAATGAGAAATTGATAACTCCGGAAAAAAAGCAAAGTCATACCGCTGATAAATAAATCAGTAAATTGCTTTTTTGAAGATGCAATAAACCCTAACCGGTCCGGTCACAGGTAATACAGGGTTATGCAGGGAGAGCACTGTCGATACAGGCGTTATACCCGTCGTCTTTCAAGCTGCATCTGTGTTGGCTTTACTCGCTTATCCCAGTCACGTACTGATGTACGCTCACGGGCTTTGCTGCGTCGCCGCCTTGATGCAACTCGAAATCCATTGGGTATATATCTGCGATACAGAGAGTCAGGAAGACCTGTATGCTGGAGTGCCCTTAGTCGAGTGACTAACGGGCATTAAAGAAGTGAAAGTCAAAGCTATTACGGTGGGCAAACATCATAATATGCGTTGTTCGCCTTATGTGGGGCATTGTTCGACTATTATTTTCCATTTTAGTTACCTTTACTGGATTAGTGGAAGGTGCGGGTATTTTATCCAGGAAATGGCTGCAAACCGTGAAGATGATCAATAAAAAATGATCATTTCCAAAATATTTAGTCGTCAATTATGCATATCATGAGATAAGATTCTTTTTTGTTTATTAAATGTTGCAAGTTTGTATTTTGTTATTTTTGGCAATATTTGATTGGCTGCATAATAAGTATTATGCAGCAGAGAGAGTTATGAAAATTATAATTGTTAGTTAATCAAAAAAAATGAATAATCATTCATGGCATAAACCGATAACCGATCCCGGTTTCGGTCAGAAAATGACGCGGGCGGGCCGGATCCAGTTCCAGCTTCTGGCGCAAGTGTCCCATGTAAATTCGCAGATAATGACTGTGTTCGACGGCGTTTGGCCCCCAAACCTGATTTAACAACTGGCGTTGCGTTAGTACCTTCCCGGCATTATTCAGCAGTACCGCTAACAGACGAAACTCAATCGGCGTCAAATGAATTTCCTCGTCATCTCGGTGTACGAGGCGGGCGGCGAGATCCACTTTTACATTGGCAAAATGCACCACCGGTTCGGGAGATGCGCCGCTGGCGTGACGACGCAATGCCACGCGTAATCGTGCCTGTAGCTCGCCAATACCAAAGGGTTTACTGAGATAGTCATCGGCACCGGCATCCAGGGCGGCGATTTTATCGCTCTCTTCGCTGCGGGCAGAGAGCACAATTACCGGGATTGCGCTCCATTGTCGCAGGTCGCGAATAAAATCAATACCGTCGCCGTCCGGCAGGCCGAGATCGAGAATGATGAGATCGGGTTTTCGCGTGGCAGCTTCCAGCAGACCACGTTGCAGCGTTTCCGCTTCATATACACGCAGGCCATCAGCTTCCAGCGCGGTGCGCAGAAAACGGCGGATGGCCTGTTCATCTTCAACAATCAGTACGTTCGTCACATATCCTCATGAAAATCTTCAAGTTCAGGGGGGATTTCCTGGGGCAGTTTAACACGAAAACTCGCCCCTCCCTGCACGCGATTGTGGACGGAAATCGTACCGCCGTGCACGTCCACAATCGCCTGGCAAATTGCCAGTCCCAGTCCAACGCCCGGTACCGATGACTCCTTGTTTCCCCGGGAAAACTTGTCAAAAACTTGTTGTTCCATACCCGACGGAATACCCGGCCCATTATCCCAGACGTCCAGCTGCAGGTGTTCACCATCGACGCTGGCATCAATACCGATTTGCGCCTGTGGACCCGCATATTTGACGGCGTTTTCCAACAGGTTAATCAGCACCCGTTCAAAGAGCGGGCCATCGACGTGGATAAGCGTCAGCGGTTCAGGTAACGACAGATTAATCGGGGCAGAAAGTCCAGGCTCCAGCATCTGCAGGGCGCTGCCGACCACTTCTTCCAACGTTAACCACTCTTTCTTAAGATTAAAGCCGCCAGACTGAATTCGCGCCATATCGAGCAGGTTATTAACCAGTCGGGTTGTATTCAGGACGTGCTGGCGAATCTCACTGGCCTGGCGTGCGTGCGGCGATCCTTCGCTGGCCAGATCCAGCGTTAAGATCTCTGCCTGACCGAACAGCACCGTCAGCGGCGTGCGTAAATCGTGGGAGAGGGCAGCGAGCAGGGCATTGCGAATACTTTCGCGCTCGCTGGCAAACCGGGCCTGCTCTTCGCTGGCGGTTAGCGTCAGGCGCTCCAGCGCGCTGGCAACAAGCAAGGTGAAAGTTTCCAGCAGGCGTTGCTGTTCGGGGATCATTAGCTGGCGTAAATTTCCCGGTTCCACCACCAGCAGCCCATGCGTTTTATCAGCACTTTTTAGCGGTAAAATTTGATAGGGCACGCCCGGTAAGGTGTCAGTACCTGCGCCTGCCGGTTGCCCTTTATCAAAGCTCCATTGGGCAATGGCATCATCCCACGGCGTCATGCCCTGTTGGTGGGTGAGAGGGGCCAGCTTTCCATTCTCGCCGGGCAGTAAAACCTGGCTGCGGGCCTGAAACGTTGACGCAATAAACTGTTCGCTGGTGGCGGCGATATCTGTTTGACTCCGCCCTACAGCCAGCGCTTTCGACATCTCATATAAATGACGCGTACGCTGTTCACGATAACGCGCCACCCGTGCCTGATAACGCACTCCGGCGGTGAGATTACCGATAACCAGCCCTACCGTGAGCATCACGGCAAAAGTGAGCAGATACTGAACGTCGGAAACGGCCAGCGTTCCGCGTGGCGCTATAAAGAAGAGATCGAAGCTGGCGACGTTAATAAAGGTTGCCAGCACTGACGGCCAGCGTCCGTAAAAGAGGGCGATAACCACCACGCCCAATAAGTAGAGCATCACCAGGTTGGCGGCGTCAAAGGCCATCAGCCATTGCATGGCAATCACTGTAATAATGGCGCACAGCGCGACGGCAACCACGCAACCCTGAATTTGTACCCGCCATTTATCCTTAAATGTACGGCTATCTGCAGTTTGCGGCACAGAGCGCGAAGGTGGCTCATCGAGCGCAACAATCATCAGGTCGAGATCCGGTGCGCGATGGGCCAGTTTGTCGGCAAAAGAGTCGCTGCGCCACCAGCGACGCGTAGTTGGACGTCCGAGGACAATTTTTCCCAGATTATGCTCACGGGCGTAGCGGATCACTGCTTTGTCTTCGGCGGGGTCGGAAAGGGTGGCGGTTTCTGCGCCTAACTCCTGGGCCAGCCGCAGGGCGCTTAAAATTGCGCGGCGCTGTTTTTCCGGCAACCGGTGCAGCGCGGGCGTTTCGACATACACCGCATGCCATACGCTGCCAAGACGCGCCGCCAGACGTGCGGCGGCACGTACCAGTTTTTCGCTGCCGGTATTGTGTCCTATGCACAGTAAAATGGCGTCGCGGGTATGCCAGACTTTCTCCTCTCCCGGACGTCCACGCCAGGCGCGCATCTGATCGTCTACCCGATCGGCCGTGCGGCGCAAGGCCAGTTCACGGAGCGCGATCAGATTACCTTTGCGAAAGAAATGCTCGATGGCTCTTTCTGCCTGACCGGCGATATAAACCTTGCCTTCATTCAAGCGCTGGCGCAAATCATCGGGGGGAAGATCGACCAGCACGACATCGTCGGCGGCATCGAAAAAAGGATCGGGGACGGTTTCGCGCACCTGAATGCCGGTAACGCCGCTGACCACATCATTGAGACTTTCCAGATGCTGGACGTTGACGGTAGTAAAAACGTCAATACCGGCTTCCAGCAGCTCTTCAATGTCCTGCCAGCGTTTTGGATGACGCGAGCCTGGCGCATTACTGTGCGCCAGTTCATCCATTAAAATGAGCGCCGGACGGCGGGCCAGCGCCGCGTCGAGATCGAACTCGCTGATATGACGACCATGGCGCGCCTGTCGCTTTAGCGGCAGGATGCTGAGACCGTCCAGTAGCGCGGCGGTCTCTTTACGTCCGTGGGTTTCCACCACGCCAATCAGCACATCTAACCCCTGCGCCCGCAGCCGCTGGGCCTCTGCCAGCATGGCCCAGGTTTTGCCGACGCCCGCGCAGGCGCCGAAGAAAATTTTCAGTTTTCCGCGGTGCGGGGCGGTAGTCTGCTCCAGCAGGCGATCGGGATCGGGGCGTAAGGGTTCGCTATGCATGTCCTTTTTCTCAGTGCTTATCCAGCGCTAAATTAAGTTCCACCAGGTTCACCACCGGCTGGCCGATAAAACTGACCAACGGCTTTTGCGTATATTGTGCAACCAGGCGCGTGACCTCTTCAACGCTGAGGTTGCGAGCCTGCGCCACGCGGGGGATTTGCCAGGCTACCGCGGCTGGCGTCAGGTTGTTGTCCAGCCCGCTGGAAGATGCCGTTACCAGCTCTACCGGAACGGCAGGATTTGCCTGCGGGTTGGCGGCACGCAGCGCGGCTATCCGGCTTTGCAGCTGTTTATCCAGTTCCGGGTTGCTGGCTGCCAGGTTACTGCCGCCTGAAGCCATTGGATTATAGGGCATTTCTGCCGTGGCAGACGGGCGTCCCTGAAAATAACCGGCCGCGGTAAAATGTTGCCCAATGAGCGCAGAGCCGCGGACTGTCTGACCTTCACGCAGAAGCGAACCGTTAGCCTGGTGGGGAAACCACCATTGCCCCAGCGCGGTGGTCAACAGCGGGTATGCCCCGCCGGTGATAAGCATCAGGAAAATCAAAGTTGATAATGCAGGACGTAATCCACTCATCAGAAACCTCACACCAGACCCAGCAGGGTCAGCAGTAAATCAATTGCTTTGATACCGATAAACGGCACAACCAGACCACCCAGACCATAGATCCACAAATTGCGGCGCAGCATCGCCGAGGCGGATAATGGTTTGTAGCTCACGCCCTTAAGCGCCAGTGGGATCAGAAAGACGATAACCAGTGCGTTAAAGATAACCGCGCTGAGGATCGCCGAGTCCGGCGAATGCAGACTCATCACGTTAAGCGCATTGAGCTGCGGGTAGGTGGCGGCGAACGCGGCCGGGATAATGGCGAAATACTTCGCCACGTCGTTAGCGATACTGAAGGTGGTCAGCGAACCGCGCGTCATCAGCATCTGTTTACCAATGTGCACCACTTCAATCAGTTTGGTGGGGTTGGAATCGAGATCCACCATGTTGCCTGCTTCTTTCGCCGCCTGGGTTCCTGAGTTCATGGCGACTGCCACGTCGGCCTGCGCCAGTGCCGGGGCGTCGTTGGTTCCATCGCCGGTCATCGCCACCAGACGACCTTCCGATTGATACTGACGAATCAGCGCCAGCTTGGCTTCCGGCGTGGCTTCAGCTAAGAAGTCATCCACCCCGGCTTCTGCGGCAATTGCCGCGGCGGTCAGGCGGTTGTCGCCGGTGATCATCACCGTTTTAATCCCCATTTTGCGCAGTTGGGCAAAACGTTCTTTAATGCCGCCTTTAACGATATCTTTCAGGGCAATCACGCCCAGTACACGGGAGCCTTCGGCCACCACCAGCGGCGTAGCGCCAAGGCGGGCAACGTTCTCGACCTTCTGCTCCACGTCGGCGGGGAAATGGCCGCCGTTGGCTTCAACGTGACGACGGATGGCATCAACCGACCCTTTGCGGATCATTCGGTTGTCGATGTTGATCCCGCTCATACGACTTTGCGCGGTAAATGGAACAAAGGTAGCGTGCAGCGATTGCACGTCGCGGATACGCAGATTGAAGCGCTGTTTAGCCAGGATAACGATGCTGCGGCCTTCCGGCGTTTCATCGGCCAGCGATGAAAGCTGAGCGGCGTCGGCCAGCGTTTTTTCATCCACGCCGTGGGCAGGCAGAAAATCCGAAGCCTGGCGATTACCCAGCGTAATGGTGCCGGTTTTATCCAGCAGCAGTACGTCCACGTCACCCGCGGCCTCTACTGCGCGTCCGCTGGTGGCGATAACGTTCGCACCCAGCATGCGGCTCATCCCGGCGACACCAATCGCAGAGAGCAGCCCGCCTATCGTGGTGGGAATCAAACACACTAACAGGGCAACCAGAACCGTGACGCTGACCGCGCTCCCGCCCCAGGCGGAGAACGGCCACAGGGTGGCGGTCGCCAGTAAAAAGATAATGGTCAGGGCAATCAGCAGGATCGTCAGGGCGATCTCATTGGGCGTTTTACGCCGCTGCGCGCCTTCAACCATGGCGATCATCCGGTCGAGGAACGTTTCGCCGGGGTTTACGCTGCATTCGATAACCAGCCAGTCGGAGAGGATGCGGGTCCCGCCGGTGACGGAGGCGAAATCGCCACCGGATTCACGAATCACCGGCGCGGACTCACCGGTAATGGCGCTTTCATCTACCGACGCGCCACCTTCGATCACCTCGCCGTCACACGGGATAATATCGCCCGCTTCCACCAGCACGATATCGCCTTTACGTAAATCATCGGCAGGAACGTGATCCATGGCCGAGCCGTATTTAGGTTCGCGAAGTTTGCGGGCAAAGGCGGTTTTTTTAACACCTTTCAGACTGTTAGCCTGCGCCTTACTGCGTCCTTCCGCCAGCGCCTCAGCAAAGTTGGCGAACAGAACGGTAATCCACAGCCACAGACTTATCGCCCCGGTAAACCACGGATTGCCCTGCATATGGCCCGTTGCCATCGCCACTGTTAACAAGGTCGTTAACAGACTGCCCAGCCAGACGATAAACATCACCGGATTACGCCATTGGGTATGGGGGCTTAATTTTTTTACGGCGTCCATCAGCGCCTGTGCGACCAGAGAGGGTTCGAACAGCGCCAGTTGCTTGCGACTCATAGTAATGTGCTCCGCATCACTCAGTGTAATGACAGGTATTCTGCGACCGGGCCAAGCGCCAGGGCAGGAACAAAGGTGAGAGCGCCAACCAGTAACACCGTACCGATTAACAACCCGACAAACAGTGCGCCGTGGGTAGGTAGCGTGCCCGGGCTTGCTGGCTGGATCTTTTTACTGACCAGCGACCCGGCGATAGCCATCACGGGAACGATCACGCCAAAGCGACCGAAGAACATGCACAGAGCCAGCAGGCAGTTCCAGAACGGGCTATTGGCACTTAATCCGGCAAAGGCGCTACCGTTGTTGTTGGAAGCAGACGACACGGCATACAACACTTCACTAAAGCCGTGTGGACCTGGGTTAAGCATGGCGCTGCGCCCGGCATCGCTCATCATGGCGATCGCCGTACCGAGCAGTACCAGCGCAGGGGTGACCAGAATCGCCAGCGCGGTCATTTTCATTTCGCGCACGTCGATTTTCTTACCCAGATACTCCGGCGTACGACCAATCATCAGCCCGGCGATAAATACCGCCAGTAGCACAAACAGCAGCATGCCATACAGACCTGATCCGACTCCGCCGAAGACGACTTCGCCAATCTGCATTAGCCACATCGGCACCATCCCGCCCAGCGCGGTAAAGGAGTCATGCATCGCATCGACAGCGCCGCAGGAGGCGGCTGTCGTGACGACGGCAAACAGACTCGTGGCCAGCACGCCAAAGCGGCTCTCTTTGCCTTCCATGTTGATATTGCTGTCTGCACCGAATGCCATCAGGTGCGGGTTGCCCTGAACTTCAGCCCACATTACCACGGCCACACAGACCACAAAAATCAGCGACATAGCCCACAGCAGGGTCCGGCCCTGGCGACGATCGCCCACCACATCACCAAAGGCAAAACACAGCGCGGTGGGAATTAAGAAAATAGCCAGCATCTGCACCAGGTTGGTCAATGCGGTAGGGTTTTCAAACGGATGCGATGAGTTGGCATTAAAGAAACCGCCCCCGTTAGTGCCAAGCATCTTAATAGCTTCCTGGGAAGCGACAGGCCCCATCGGCAGCAGTTGTTTTACCCCTTCGAGAGTGGTGATGGGCTGATAGGGCAATACGTTTTGCAACGTGCCTTGCTGAATGAAGAACAGCGCAATGAGTAACGCAACAGGGACCAGGATCCACAGCGTAATGCGAACCAGATCGACCCAGGCGTTGCCCAGCGTGTTGATACTCTGACGCGAAAAGGCGCGGGTCAGGGCAAAAATCACCGCTATCCCGGTCGCCGCTGACAGGAAGTTCTGCACGGTCAACCCGGCCATCTGGCTGAAATAGCTTAAGGTGGTTTCGCCAGCGTAGGATTGCCAGTTGGTATTAGTGACAAAACTCACCGCCGTGTTGAGCGCCAGATCCCATGAAAGCCCCGGTAGCTGCTGAGGGTTGAGCGGCAGCAGATTTTGCGCCATCAGCATCGAAAACAGGACCAGCAGACCCAGCACATTGAGCGCGAGGATTGCCAGCAGATACTGCCGCCAGTTCATCTCCTGCTGCGAGATGCCCAGACCACGCCAGAGCCAACTCTCCACGCCAGCGAGGCCCGGCAGGGACGTATTATTGATGAGTCGAGCCAGCCCAAACCCCAGCGGTCTGGCAATGACAAACAGCACCAGCAAGAAACTGGCAATGAGTAAAAATCCTTGTGCCGCCATCAGAACGCCTCCGCATTAATCAGGGCATACACCAGATAACCTAATAAGAAAATGACCAGCACAATGCCGGTTATCACGCCTGCACTCACAGTGCACCTCCAGTGGCATAAATGTGATAACCAGAGCGTAGATTTTTGCTTGCAAAGATTTCGCAAAAATCAGCGGGCGGGGTGTAAAAAAAGTATAAAAATGGCAAAAACCATTATTTAACTAATGGTTAGTATTAATTTAACTTTTATGTAACTTAATTACGGTTTTAAGCTAAACGGAGCATCAATAGACAAAAATAAGTGGTCGGATGAGTAGCAAAATTACACACAAGGCGGTATTATTTTCATCAGTTAACCAAGTTTATTTTTCCGGTGCCATTCACCGAACAGATATATGGGAGAGGATTATGGACCTTTATAAAGAGTATCCAGCACACATTGTTTTCTTACGCCGTACCTTTGCCGTTGTGGCGGGCGTGCTGGCGCTACCGGTCATGCTGTTCTGGAAAGACCGCGCCCGTTTTTACAGCTATCTGCACCGCGTCTGGTCCAAAACCAGTGATAAACCGGTGTGGATGGAACAGGCTGAAAAAGTTAGCTGCGATTTCTACTGACAGTTTGCGAAGCCCAAAAAGCCGCTGATATCAGCGGCTTTTTTGTGCACTGAAACTAGAGATAGCTGCTGCGGCGTTCTCTGAGCGAGAGGGGAGAAGCCGTTGGTTGTCTGCTGTCCGGCATGCGGATGGACTTCAGATACAGTGAAAGTACCGAGACGGACTTTGGGGTATTAGGCATTCCCATTTTCTTCATCAGGTTACATTTGTGACTACTGATGGTTTTGCAGTTTTTATTTTTAATTTTCGAGATTTCTGAAACCGTAAAGCCCTCGGAAAGCATCATCAGAATTTGCGACTCGAGTCCGGTTAGCTGAGGTTTCAACCCATAGCTTTCTTCATCATTATTGTGCAGTAACGTGTTTACGATTACCGGATGAAGTTCCTTTAAAGTTATATTTCGTGGCAAGTATAAGCATGAGATGTTAAACACAGAATAAAGGACATTCATCATTATCAGATCGCTGAGGATGATTAAGTTTTTAGCGCCACTTTTCAACATTCTATTCTTCAGATAAAAAATGTCATCATAGATGATATCTTTCTCATCTATCGCAGCAATCGTGAGTAACTCATTGCTGTTTTCTTTGATTTCACTGAAACGTCGATAAAAAACAATTTTACTGTAAAAGAAACAGTCAAGAAGCGAGGCAATGCCCAGCGATGTATACTGGCATGTTCCAACTATTATAATTGTGTTTGTAGTCTTTTTATTCATAAATTACCCCATCCATAGATAAATTTTATCAGCATTTGCAGATTACAATAAACCTACTAAATTATTCCAGTGATAAGCATGTTGAGATAATCCAGGCGTAGACTTTTGGTGCTTGATTTTGCAGTGAATCCAGGATTAGTCTTAAAAGGATGTTTATGTAACTCTTTGAAAGATAATGGTGCCTGTTGAGATTTGTTTCGTATTTTGAATGATTTCTTATTTAATAATTCACGTATATTATTTATCGATTTATTACGTTACCATTTTTATCGGTCTTTAATCGGGCCATTTTTGCTTTTTACGAAATTAAAAATGGATAAAGGGAGGCTGCATATGCAGAAAATGGCAATCATTACCGCATCTGGGAAAAGTTCGTCTGTGCCTGCTGGGAGGAATCACGTTAAAATTATTCAACCAGGAACGACGGTTAAAATTACTGTGGCAAAGGAGATGATTAGCGGGTCACAGAAAGAGGGTAACAATCTTGTTTTGGTGGAGAAAAACGGGTCGAAGATAACAATTGAAGATTTCTTTAAAACGGACGGCACTTTAAAAAATAAGCTGATTCTTGAGGATGGTGGCAAAGCGTATGAAGCAAAATACAATGCCGAAAATTTTGCCGGGCTGGCTTTCTTCCCGGTAAAACAAGCAACAGATGAAAATACTGATAGTGGGGAAATGAATACAGCCGTCTGGCTGGTGCCACTGCTGGTCGCTGCCGCCGCAGGTATTGGTATCGCCATTTATAATAACAAGGATGATGGTAATTCGCACGATAACAAATCCAGTGACAGCAAAGAAAAGCAGGCATTAAGCGATGCGCAAAAAGATGTTGTGAATAAAGACAGCACGTTTATCAATGCGCAAAAGACGCTTGCTGAAGCGGTGAAAGCGATGCAGGCTAATCCATCAACTGCAACCATCAAAGCGGTTGAGGAGGCAAGCGCGGCGGTGAAAACCGCGATGGATGCAATGAATAAGGCGAATACAACGCTGAAAACGGCGGTTGATGCGGCAAAAGCCAAAGGGATTGATACTACTGCGGCAGAAAAAATCCAAAAACAGGCGGCAGAGGATGCGATCAGTGCGAAAAACGCCATCGACAAAGCGGCTGAACTGGTCAAAACGGCGATCGCCTTAATCGATGAAAGTGCGCAAGCTATTGCCGGACAGGTCAAACTTGACTATCAATCTGCCAGTGATGCAGCCACGATTGCCAACAAACAGCCAGCTCAGAGCGCCATAGAAGTATCGAAAGCTAAGTTGACCGCTGCCGATGCCATGCTGGGTAAACTGTATACACAGATTGAGCAATTATCGCAGCTAATTGCGAACGCGAAAGAGCAAGGGTTTAACGTTGATAATGCCGCTGCGCGTCTGAAGGATTTACAGGAACAATACGCTTCGTTCAGGAAGGAGAGTACAGCGCTGGCTGACTCTGTTGCTCAGGCGGAGCAAAGTCTGCTGGATCTGAATGCGGCGCGTATGACCGTTGACGCGGCAAACGAAGCGCTGAAACAGGCTGTAGCGCAGAAGTCGCAGGCCGCAGAGAAACTGGCCTCTGCCCTTGCGTTGAAAGAAGAAGTCCTGAAAAACAATCAGCTTGATCGCGTTGATGAAGTGAATAAGGCTATCGCTGCGGCAAATAAAAGCCTGGAGGCGGCGCGTCAGGCTACAGAAGCAGCTAATGCCGCAGCGACAAAGGCGAATGCTGATATTAATAAGCTCAATCCTGCGATTGATCCTGCGATAAAACCGCAGAACGTTACGCCGCTTGATATGCCTGATGTGAAACCGATTGATAAAGGCCTGCAGGTTGACGATAACAAAACGTTTGTTGAGTCCGTACAGGCCTTTATCAAGAGCCTGGTTGATTCGGTTAACAGCGTCTGGACGACAATTGCGAATTCAAAATCACTGGCATTTCTCAGTAATGTCATTTCTGAGATTACCGCCGGATTTAAAACCGTTAGTGAATTCCTGGGTGAAAAAGTTGTCTCTGCCGTAAAAGCGATCAAAACAATAGAAAAAGCTTTAGTCGAAATCTTCATCAATAAACCAATTGAATTTATTAAAGATATACTGAAAGTTACCGGGCAGAAGATTGCTGAGGCTATCGGTGAAACGGTCTCGGCGATTAAAACAGGGTTCGAGAACCTCGTTTCGAATGTGGGTAAAAATATCGCCGATGCTTTAAAAGGTATGAGCCTGACTGATTGGGTCAATCCGCTCAAATGGAACGCTCTGGTTGGTGAAGTGATTTCTAAGACCGCAGGCAATATCGTAAAAAGCATAGCCGATTTGGTGATGTCGTTACCGACAAAAATTATTGATTTCTTTACTGATGCCATCACTAAATATGCCGGGATCATTAGTGATAAAATTAAGAGTGAACTCAGTATCGCTAAAGAAGCGATAACTAATGTTCTGAAAACGTTATTTGATGGCTTTATTAAAAATCCAATCGATAAACTGCTCACGCCAGTCCTTGATAAAATTAAGGAATTCATCAGTCATCCCGTTGAGTCGATTCAAAAATTGCTGTCAACGATTACCGATCTGGCGAAGGATGCTTTTAATATTATCAAAGATATCATTAAATTACCTGGTGAGTGGCTTAAGGATTCCTTCCAGTTGATTAAGGATATCTATAACTCATTTAAAGGCGATAGCGTTAAAAATGGCGATGGCAGTGAATTGCATAAATTAATGGACAAGATACTTCACGATCAACAATCTGACGCTGCAAAGGTTGTCAGCGCATTACTGAAATCTGACGCCAGCAGCGGCGACATTAACTTAAGCAAACTGCTCCCGGAATCTTTAACGAATAAGATCCAGTCCGCACCAGAGTCCAGTTCGTCTTCAGTAACTCATTATCACACAGCCTCAGCAATGGATGACATGCACTCGTCACTTCCTGTCGCTGCGTAATAAAAGGTATGCGTGTTTCAACTAATGGAACACGCAATACCTTGCGGTTACTCAATTCGTACTGAATAAGGGAAACAACATTCATGGAAACTCGCCATTTACCGCGAGCGGCATTGCTGTTGGCGATCGTCACGTCATGTGTATTCAAAAGTCATAGTGCGCAGGTGGCGACATGGCCCGTTATATTTGAGGATGCTGCAGAGCCCATTACGTCAGAAACCCAACCTGATCCTCTGTCTCGCCCTGCGGTAGGGGCCGTGGAAAAACGTAGTGGTGAAAGACAAAAAAACGCAGTGGCTTCTTCCGGTGTACCGGTTAAAGGGCATGACATAACGCTTGCCGAGGCGGTGCAACTGGCAATGGGCTGGCATCCGGTGATTAAACGTGCAGAGCGCGAATATGTGCAGAGTAAAGAGTCAGTCAATGAAGCGAAGGCCGGGTGGTATCCCTCTCTTAGTGCCAGAGTAAAATCCGGCCTCGAGCAGGATAATTACAGGCGAGAAGATAGCAAATCGAATACGTTAGCGCTGAACGCCAGCCAGACGCTGTTTGATTTTGGGAGAATCGCCAGCAAAGTCGATCTCGCGGATGCGACGACACAGCGTTCGGGGTCTAACCTTGAGAAAAGTATTAATGATATTGCTTATGAGACGGCGACCAGTTTTACCCAGGCAATTCGTTATCAGCAGTTAACTGAAATTGCCCAGGGACAGGTTGCAGGTCTCCAGCTTATTAACCGTCTGGCTGAAAAAAGAGCCTCATTGGGGGCTAGCGCGGAATCTGACTATTCCCAGTCGAAGGTCCGGCTGGCAGCCGCTATTGCCCTGCAACATGATTATGAGGCGCAAGCCCGGCGTTGGAATGCGAACCTGGATATCGTCACCAACGCTTCTGTTTCTACTGCCCTGAATATGCACATGCCGCAGACGATGGACACAGCTTGCCATCGTGTTGATATCGAAGAGTTAACCTCGCCTGCTATCGAACTGGCGCAGGCGCAAATTAAGATGGCGAAACAGCAGGTTAATGCCTTTAAAGCGGAATATTATCCGACGATTTCACTTAACCCAGTCTGGGAATATGAGCTGGAAAACCAGAACGATAATCGTGGGAATCGGGCTAAAAAGGGCGAGTGGGGGATCTTTGTTAACGTGAGTGCGCCACTGTATGAAGGCGGGGCACGTATATCGCGTACTCAACAGGCGGAACAGGCGT
This sequence comes from Citrobacter sp. Ce129, assembly GCF_030334545.1. Lineage (NCBI taxonomy): Bacteria > Pseudomonadati > Pseudomonadota > Gammaproteobacteria > Enterobacterales > Enterobacteriaceae > Citrobacter > Citrobacter sp. Ce129. Next base: position 195,320 of record NZ_JAOWDS010000051.1, on the reverse strand, counting down.
TGCTCGCGTCACAATTTAATCTGGATACCGAAAAGACGGAGGCCCGGCGTAAAATTGTCGAGTCGACCAGCCAGATTTCCAGCCTGTATGAAAGTATGAAGGCTAAGCAAGTACGGGAGAAAGAGGCTATCCGCACGCGTGACCTCTATAAATTACAGTATCTGGAACTGGGTAATCGTTCATTTTCCGATTTACTTAGCGCCGAATCTGAAATTCATCAAACCAGAATGGATATATTAAACAGCCAATTTACCGTGTCGTCGCTGTCAATTGAATGTCTCTATTATTCCGGAAATCTGGTGCGTTATTTTTCTCAATAAGAGGCTCAATGGAATGACATCATCCAGTACCGTTGATATGTCTTGTACAAGTAAAGACAAAGACGTTGAATATTATTATTTCCAGTTGTGGCAAGAAGCCATTGTACAGATTGCCCATCATTATCGTCTTGATATTTCAGAACAGAATATTTTAGTTGCCTCGCAGTGGTACCAGGAGTGTAAGAAAGAAGATGTATTAAAAACGATGGCCAGACAAGCTGGACTGATGATGAAGTGCACGCCAGTGACGCAATTCCAGTTCAGCACCTGGCTGTTGCCTGTGGTTATCGAAATGCGTGATGGACGCTTTGCGTTGGTTAAAAATATTGAAGATAACCAAAACGTTACTTGCGCCTACGTTGACGAACAAGGGTTGTTGACGACCTTCACCCGTGAGGAGTTTCTCGAGGCCGGCCTGCGTGTGATATTGCTGCGACCGTTAACTAATTCGGCCGATCCGCGCGTCGATGACTATACCCGCCCTGTGGAAAAACATTGGGCGTGGCAGATTATTTTTCAGGACATGCGTCCCTATTATTACGTTATTCTGGGGTCACTTTTTATAAATATTCTAGGTCTGGCTGGGATTACCTACTCAATGCAGACCTATGACCGTATTATTCCAGCGCAGTCCTGGCCTACGCTGTGGGTGCTTTTTTCTGGCGTTATATTAGCGTTTGTTTTTGATCTGATATTACGCCTGATGCGCTATAGCATTATTGATATCGTGGGTAAACGAGCAGACCTGCGTATTGCCGATCGAGTATTTGGTCGCGTATTGCGTATTCATTCCGCCCATCGTCCGCAGTCTACCGGAACATTTATTTCGCAGGTGCGTGAATTGGATCAGATCCGGGAGATGATTACCTCCACGACCGTGGTTGCGATGGCCGATCTACCCTTTTTCTTTCTGTTCTTAGTGGTGATTTATCTGTTGGGAGGCATTCTGTTTCTGGTCCCGTTGGCTGGAATGATCCTGATGGTGCTGCCGGGTTTTTTATGTCAGAAAAAACTCGCATTGCTGGCGCGTAGTGCAATGCGTGAATCAAACCTGCGTAGCGCGATGCTAGTCGAAAGCATTCAAGGGCTGGATGATGTGAAATCCCTGCAGGCGGAATATCGTTTTCAGCAGCAATGGTTGAATTATACCGCAACCACGGCCAGCAGCAGTCTGGAACTCAAACACCTGACGCACAAACTTACCTCGTGGTCTTATCTGATTCAAAACGCTGTGTTTGTTTGTGTTGTTGCTGTGGGGACGCCTTTGGCGATGAATGGTGAATTGTCTACCGGTGCGCTGGTTGCCGCGTTAATCCTCAGTTCACGGATGATGGCGCCTGTCGCACAGGTCGCCAATATCCTGACGCGCTGGCAGCAAACAAAGGTCGCTATTGTCGGATTAGACAGTATCATGAAATTACCAACGGATGACGCCCGTGGCGGCAGGCGGGTACACAAACCCTATTTACGTGGCCATTTTGTGCTAAAGGATACGGCGTTTCGTCATCACACCACTAGTCGTCAGAACGCGATCGCTATTGACGATCTGGAGATTAAGGCTGGCGAGAAGATTGCTCTGTTGGGACGAAATGGTTCCGGAAAATCTTCACTATTGAATGCGCTGGCAGGAAATATGTTGTGTGTTAACGGCGTAACGACGCTGGACAACATTCGGCTTGATAACCTCGATCCCGGAGATTTACACCGTGACATCGGTATGTTGTCCCAACGCTCACGCTTGTTTCACGGTTCAATTCGGGAAAATCTGGCGCTCGGAATGCCGCTTGCCAGCGATGAAGAGCTTGAAGCGGCGCTGGAGAAAACAGGGGCGCTCGCTTTTATCAATCAGCTTGCGGATGGGCTGGATCATCTGATAGCCGAAGGCGGAATAGGTTTGTCCGGAGGACAGCAGCAGGCGCTGTTGCTCAGTCGTCTGATTCTCCGCGATCCGCAGATCGTATTATTGGATGAACCCACAGCCGCAATGGATGAAGAGACCGAAGCCGAGTTTATCCGTCGAATGAAACCGTGGATGGCCGGGAAGACGGTTATCATCGCCACCCATCGAAAAAGAGTGCTTGAACTGATCGAGCGCACCATCGTTATGTCGCAAGGAAGCATAGTAATAGACGCCCCTCGCGAGCAGTTTTTTGGTGAGTATTCCCAGGAGGCTGAAGCATGAACAAGGGGAACAAGAGGGGGATCCGTGGTTTGTGGCGACAGGTTGCTGACGGTGTTGTCTTCACCCGGCGCATTCTTCTGCAACATAAATCAGATCCTTCGGATGCTGTAATTGACAATGCTCTCTCGCTGGGACATGAGAACGAACTGACGCTCAGTGGCGCGAAGTGGATAGTATTTTGCGTAGTATTTTTTTTGCTGCTTTTTGCATTGTGGGCCTCATTTTTCAGCATTGAAGAAGTCACCAAAGGCAATGGAAAAGTTATTCCCAGTTCTCGAGAGCAGATTATTCAGTCGCTGGATGGCGGAATTCTGCAACGCATTCATGTTAAAGAGGGGCAAATTATCCAGCCGGGGGAAGTATTGGCGCAACTGGATAGCGTGCGGACCGCCTCCAGCCTGAAAGAATTTGAAGCTAAATACCGCGCAATGCTGGCCCAGCAGGCGCGACTGAGTGCGGAAGTGAATGACAATGAACTGGTCTTTTCTGACGAGCTGGATCTGTATCCTGAGTTAATGAAGGCGGAAACTCGCTTGTATACCTCACGTAAAACACAGTTTGCTGATGCGATTAAAAATATTCAGGATGCGCGTCGATTAATTAACAATGAGTTGTCGATTAATTCCCGCCTGGCTCAGGAAGGCGCTTCCAGCACCGTTGATGTTATTCGTTTGAAACGTCAATTGGTGGATTTGAATATGAAAGAGGAAGAGCTGCGCGGTAACTATTATTTGCGGTCACGCGAAGAACTGGCAAAAGTGTCAGCGGAGATTGCCTCGCTAAAGCATGCTCTGCGTGGTCGCTCCGACTTAGTGGCTAAATCAACGCTGCGTTCACCCGTTCGTGGCATCGTGAAAGATATTCAAAATAATACTGTTGGTGGAGTTATTCCGCCTAACGGTGTTTTGATGCATATCGTTCCACTGGATGACACGTTACTGATTGAGGCGCAAATATTGCCGCGTGACATTGCGTTTATTCATCCAGACCAGAAGGCGAAAGTTAAAATCACCGCTTATGATTATGCCATTTATGGTGGTCTGGATGGCAAGGTAGTGACTATTTCTCCCGATACTATTAAGGATGAACGCAAGCCGGATTTAGTTTACTACCGGGTTTTAATTAGAACCGACCGCGATCATCTTCTTAATAAACGTCAGCAGAAATTGTTTATTTCTCCAGGTATGGTGGCTTCCGTTGACATTGTTACCGGTAGTAAAACGGTCGCCCGCTATTTAATTAAACCATTCAATAAAGTAAATGAAGCTTTGCGGGAAAGATAATTGACCTGCAGATATTAATATAAGGATGACTAAAATGACGACAACAGCAAAAGAGGTGATGGTTGGTGATAAGACGCTTACCGTTGTGCAACTGGAGCCCTGGCAGCGTCTGGCGTTTATTGCTGATTTACAAAAAGATTTCCTGGCACCTCTGCTTAAAAATGCAGAAACAAATGATCTGAATATGCTTTTTTCTGGTGGTAAAAATGGCGATTTTGACGTGATGGCATTGATTTCAGCGTTTTCTGGTTCTCTTGACGGTCAGCGTATTGAGAAATGGACCCGCCGTGTGCTGACGGAGGGCATGGTCATCTATACGCGCCCTGACGGCCAGCGGGCAAAGCTCAGCTTTGGCGAACTGAATAAGTTTTTCACCCACCCCAGCCATATTATTCTGCTACTAAAAGAGGTTATCGTCTGGAATCTGGCCGATTTCAACCAATTGATGGGCACCTTCACGCCGAAAGCGACCACGGTGGTGAAAGAGAGGGAATAACCGTTAAAAACCCTTTTTGCTCATGATAGCTACACTTAACTCAGTAATGAGAGAAGGGTTGTCATGAGCGAGACAATCCCTGTTGGCATCAGGGATTGTTTGTCGTGGGGTGATTTTGAACCTGCATTGCCTGAAATGGGAAGAGGGTGACAGATACCCCCCCGACAAGAGGAGTGACTTTCAGTCTGCGACAGTAACTGTGGTCCAACCGCTGCTTGCACCATTAACATTACTCAAACACTATATGGCGCAATAGCCGGGTGCTTATCTTTCAGGACTGCGCTATTTCAATCCCTGGCCAGAGGTAATGGGTCTGCGCTACGGGCGTTAAGTCTTTTTCTTCAGGAGTATTATGACCACGCATCTGGTCTGGTTTCGACGTGATTTACGTCTGCATGACAACCTCGCGCTGGCGGCGGCTTGTCGGGATCGTTCTGCACAGGTTTTGGCGCTATATATCTCGACGCCTGAACAGTGGAAGGCACACGAAATGGCCCCACGTCAGGCGGCATTTATCAGCGCCCAGCTAAATGCGTTGCAAACGGCGCTGGCAGAAAAAGGCATTCCGCTTTTGTTTCATGAAGTCGCCGATTTTGCGGGCAGCGTGGAAATCGTCAAAAACGTCTGCGCAGAGCATGGCGTTAGCCGATTATTTTATAACTATCAGTACGAAATTAACGAACGCCAGCGTGATGCTGCCGTCGAGAAGTCATTACCTTATGCGGTGTGTGAAGGGTTTGACGACAGCGTGATCCTGCCTCCGGGGGCGGTCATGACCGGCAATCACGAGATGTATAAAGTTTTTACGCCGTTTAAAAATGCCTGGCTGAAGCGGATTAAAGACGGTGTTCCAGAATGCGTTAGCGCGCCGACGGTGAGAGAAAAAGGCGCTCTTGATGCTCCGTTAACACCTATAACACTGGGCTACCCGCAGCAAGATTTTGATGCGCAGCTGTTTGCGGCGGAAGAGAAATTGGCTATCGCGCAATTACGCCAGTTTTGCCTGCAGGCTGCGGGAGAATATGAGCAGTTGCGTGATTTCCCGGCGGTTGAGGGCACCAGTCGATTATCTGCGAGCCTGGCGACGGGAGGATTGTCGCCGCGCCAGTGTCTGAATCGACTGCTTACAGAGCAGCCTCAGGCGCTTGAGGGCGGGGCTGGCAGCGTCTGGCTGAACGAGCTTATATGGCGTGAATTTTATCGTCATCTGATGACTTACCATCCGGCGCTGTGTCGGCATCAACCCTTTATCCGCTGGACCGAACGCGTGCAATGGCAAAATAACCCCGCGCATTTGCAGGCCTGGCAAACGGGAAAAACGGGGTATCCGATTGTGGATGCGGCGATGCGCCAGCTCAACGCCACGGGCTGGATGCATAATCGTTTACGCATGATTGCGGCCAGTTTTTTGGTGAAAGACCTGCTGATCGACTGGCGTAAAGGCGAACAGTATTTTATGTCGCAACTGATAGATGGCGACCTGGCGGCCAATAACGGCGGCTGGCAGTGGGCTGCCTCAACCGGAACCGACGCTGCGCCGTATTTCCGTATCTTTAACCCCACAACTCAGGGCGAAAAGTTTGATCGTGACGGTGAGTTTATCCGCCAGTGGCTGCCGGAACTGCGCGACGTGCCGGGTAAAGCTATTCATGACCCGTGGACGTGGGCTGAAAAAACGCAGGTGACGCTTAACTATCCTCGTCAGATTGTCGATCATAAACAGGCCAGACTGGCGACGCTGGCGGCATATGAGGCGGCGCGTAAAGAGTAAAGGCATGGTGGATTTTGCGTAATGCCTTCCAGCAGAATGAAAGTGTTGCGGTCTGGGGCTTTTAGCGCTGAAGCGTGCGCGCAAGGTTGTTAATGCCCTGATGCAGATGCTTTTATCTGGCAGTAAAGTTCCGTCATCTTCATTCAGGTGATGGAACTTGATGACAATGCCAACAACCTCCACACCGCACGATGCGGTGTTTAAAACGTTTTTACATCATCCCGAAACCGCGCGGGATTTTCTCGACATTCACCTGCCAGCTGAACTGCGGACGCTTTGCGATTTGAATTCGCTGAAGCTGGAGTCAGAAAGTTTTATTGAAGCGGATTTACGTTCGCGCTACTCCGACGTGCTCTGGTCTTTGCACACACGCAACGGCGACGGTTATGTCTATGTGGTGATAGAGCATCAAAGTTCAGCCGAGCCGCATATGGCTTTTCGTCTGTTGCGTTATGCGATGGCGGCGATGCAGCGCCATCTGGACGCAGGGCATAAGGAACTGCCACTAGTGATACCGATGCTCTTTTATCATGGCTGCCGAAGCCCCTATCCGTACTCATTGTGCTGGCTGGATGCCTTTGCCGACCCCGTGGCGGCAAGACAGCTTTATTCCAGCGCATTTCCGTTGGTAGACATAACGGTGGTACCCGATGATGAGATCATGGCTCACAGACGAATGGCCCTGCTGGAACTAATGCAAAAACATATCCGTCAGCGGAATTTGCTGGGGCTGGTAGAGCAACTGGCCACGCTGCTCCTTACTGGATGCGCTAATGACACGCAATTACAGGCGATGTTTAATTACATCCTACAATCTGGCGACGAATCTCGTTTTAATGAATTTATGCAAGAGATAGCGCAACGGATCCCCCAACATAAGGAGAGGCTGATGACTATTGCAGAGCGGTTACGGTTAGATGGATTACAGGAAGGGTTACAGCAGGGTAAACAAGAAGCCGCATTACGTATAGCGCAAACCATGCTGGAACAAGGTATAGATCGCACAATGGTGCTACTGGTTACAGGTCTTACTGAAGAGGAACTCGCAGCCATTCATGCATAATTACCTGAAAAAACAGGCCCGAATCTTATCACATCATCGGGCCTGTAAACTCAGGACTCTACCGCTAACGCACGGTTTCTGAATTTCAGCGACTGGTACAGCCAAATCAGCAGCACCAGCACCACGCAGGCCAGTGCGCCCCAGGTAATTTCGCTAAAGACGTCAATATAGGCATTGATGGAATAGTTGATGGCTCCGGCAGCGTCAAACGAACCTTGCGAGGTCTGATCGGCGATAACGCCTGCCAGGTAGTTGGCGATGGCGCCGGAAAGCAGCATATAAATGCCGGTTAACACGCCGGTTACACCAGGGATCTCGATACGCGTAATTTGCGACATTGCCACCGGGTCAATAAACAGTTCGGCAAAGCCCATGACCGCCAGTCCCAGTACCATCAACGGCATGGAAGAGTGGCCGTAAGCCGCGGACCAGCGAGCGCTCAAGGTCAGAATACAGAAGCCTGCGCTCATTAAACCGAGCCCGAGAGCAAATTTACCCCAGATTCGTACGGTACGATTGCCGCCAACGCTTTCTTTGACCACCCAGGCCAGCACGATACCGCAGAGCATCACGGCAAAAGCGTTAACCGACTGGAACATCGCGGTAGGGACGGAATACCCCAGAATATCGCGGTTAACGAAGCGGTCGATATACAGGCTGATCGAGCTTCCGCCCTGTTGAGCAAAGGCCCAGAACAACAGGCTGAAGAAGGTCAGTGTGACGATAAGCCCCAGCTCTTTGCGCTGCTTCTGAGTCTGCGCCTGGCGATAAATCTTTGCCAGAACAGCGAGGCCAATAACAGTGGCAACGATCAGGGCGTAAACGGACCACTCTTTCCAGAACAGGACAGTAATCAGCAGCGGTGCTGCAACCAGCAGAACTAACAGCCAGGCCCAGTTTGGCAGCACATATTTTTTCGCACACAGGACGGCCTTGTTGACACCGGTAGTATGGGCGAAATGGCGATTACCGCATAAGAAAATCACCAGGCCCGCCAGCATACCAATTGCGGCCAGCGCAAAACCCATCGCCCAACTGTACTCTTCCTGCACGTAGCCGCAGGCAATGGGCGCGATGATTGAACCAATATTCCCGGCAGCGTAGAGCAGAGAGAATCCACCGTCGCGACGCGGATCTTCAGGCTGGTACAGCTCACCCAACAGGCAACTGATGTTGGATTTAAACAGACCATAGCCGCAGACAATTATCGCCAGAGACAAATAGAGGAACGCTGGAGCCATTTCGCTGGCGCCCAATACCAGATGCCCCACCGCCATTAAAAATGCGCCTATCATTACCGCCATCCGGTTGCCGAGCACTTTATCGGCCAGGTATCCCCCAAGAATCGGCGTGACGTAGACCAGCGAGCAGTAGGCGCTGAACAGTTCATATGCGTGATTATCGTCGTACTTAAGCTGGTTAGTGAGATACAGGATCAGTAGCGCACGCATACCGTAAAAACTGAAGTATTCCCAAATTTGTAGCGCGACGACGTAATAAATCGCCCGTGGTTGAGATGCTTGTTTATTCATTATTTTCTCGAAGTAAATGCCTCACGACAGGCTTAACGTGCTGCGCGAGTGTGTTTCCTTAAAGTTGTAACTTTGATACAGATCTGATTATTTTTGCAATATGCTGTCTGATTGCATAAATATACATGAATTAGATCGCGTAGTGGTAAGCAAATCACGTTCAAAGCAGGTGTGATTGTTTCTTGATGTGTCAGTGAAATGGCTATCGACGAACGCAGGCGAGGACGCTATTTTAACCTAAGCTGTGTAGCTGATTGAGCAAGCAGAATTTATGACTACGAGGACGATGATGAAAAACACCGAACTGGAACAACTGATCAACGACAAACTGAACAGCGCCGCCATTAGCGACTACGCGCCGAATGGTTTGCAGGTTGAGGGCAAAGAGACGGTGCATAAAATCGTGACCGGCGTGACCGCAAGTCAGGCGTTGCTGGACGAGGCAGTGCGCCTTGAGGCGGATGCGGTCATCGTTCATCACGGTTATTTCTGGAAAGGCGAATCTCCGGTAATTCGCGGCATGAAGCGGCATCGTCTGAAAACGCTGTTGGAAAATGATATCAACCTGTATGGCTGGCACCTGCCGCTGGATGCCCACCCGGAACTGGGGAATAACGCGCAGTTGGCCGCGCTGTTAGGGATTACCGTAATGGGTGAAATCGAGCCGTTGGTGCCATGGGGGGAACTCTCCATGCCGGTTCCGGGACTGGAGCTGGCATCGTGGATTGAAGCGCGTTTAGGCCGTAAACCGTTATGGTGTGGTGATACCGGGCCGGAGAAAGTTCAGCGCGTCGCCTGGTGTACAGGCGGCGGTCAAAGTTTTATTGATAGCGCAGCCCGATTTGGCGTCGATGCCTTTATCACCGGTGAAGTCTCAGAGCAAACCATTCACTCAGCCCGCGAGCAGGGGCTGCATTTTTATGCTGCCGGTCACCATGCGACCGAACGCGGCGGCATTCGCGCTTTAAGCGAGTGGCTGAATGAAAACACCGATCTGGACGTAACATTTATCGATATTCCTAATCCAGCCTAATAAAGAGGGACGAAAGTGCAGCGAGCGCGTTGTTATCTGTTAGGTGAAACGGCGGTGGTTCTTGAGCTGGAACCGCCCATTACGCTGGCGACTCAGAAACGCATCTGGCGTCTGGCCCAGCGTCTGGTTGATGCCCCGAATGTGCTTGAAGCTATTCCGGGCATGAACAATATCACGGTGACCTTGCGCGACCCGCAAACGCTGGCGCTGGATGCGATTGAACGCCTGCAGCGCTGGTGGGAAGAGAGTGAGGCGTTGGAACCGGATTCGCGCTTTATAGAAATTCCCGTGACCTATGGCGGTGAGTTTGGCCCCGATCTGGCTGAGGTCGCCCGGCACAGCGGATTAAGCGACAAGCAGGTTGTGGAACTTCATGCATCGGTTGATTACGTGGTGTGGTTTATCGGCTTTCAGCCGGGATTTCCCTATCTTGGGAGCTTACCTGAACAACTCCATACCCCAAGGCGTGCGGAACCTCGCCTGATTGTTCCGGCAGGTTCAGTGGGTATTGGCGGATCCCAAACGGGCGTTTATCCGCTTTCCACGCCAGGCGGATGGCAACTGATTGGTCGTACCCCCGTTGCGTTATTTGATCCAAAACGAGAGGAACCAATTCTGTTACGGGCTGGCGATACCGTGCGTTTTGTCCCGCAGAAGGAGGGGATATGTTAAACATTATTCGTGCGGGCATGTATACCTCAGTACAGGACGGGGGACGCCATAGTTTTCGTCAATCCGGAATCAGTCACTGTGGCGCACTGGATAAACCGGCGCTGAACGTCGCTAACCTGCTGGTGGGTAATGATGCGAATGCTGCAGCGCTGGAAATTACGCTGGGGCAACTGGTGGTGGAATTTGAAACCGATGGCTGGTTTGCCCTGACCGGTGCGGGATGCGAAGCGCATCTGGATCATACTCCCGTGTGGAGCGGATGGCGGCTACCGATGAAAGCCGGCCAGCGCCTGACGCTAAAACGGCCGCATCACGGTATGCGCAGCTACCTGGCGGTTGCGGGCGGCTTTGATGTCCCCGAAGTCATGGGCTCGCGCAGTACCGATCTTAAAGTTGGCATTGGCGGACTGGAAGGGCGTTTGCTGCGCGATGGCGATCGGCTGGCAATTGGCGTATCTACCCGGCAATTCAGCGGACCGCAGGGTGTAAAACAGCTCATGTGGGGCAACCATATTCGTGCGCTTCCCGGACCTGAATATCAGGAGTTTGACGAGGTATCACAGGCTTCTTTCTGGCGCTCGCCGTGGCAGCTTAGCCCACAAAGTAACCGTATGGGGTACCGCCTGCAGGGGCAGCCGCTGACGCGCATGACCGATCGCGAACTGCTGTCACATGGTTTGCTCCCCGGCGTGGTACAGGTTCCGCACAATGGTCAGCCGATCGTGCTGATGAATGATGCTCAGACGACGGGCGGCTATCCGCGCATCGCCTGTATCATTGAGGCGGATATGTATCATCTGGCGCAGATCCCGCTCGGCCAGCCGATTCATTTTGTGCAGTGTTCGCTGGAGGAAGCGCTTAAGGCGCGACAGGAACGGCAGCGTTACCTGGAACAATTAACATGGCGACTTAACAATGAAAATTGATCTCAACGCGGACCTCGGTGAGGGATGCGCTAACGATGCGGCGCTGCTGCAACTGGTGTCTTCAGCCAATATTGCCTGTGGGTTTCACGCCGGAGATGCGCAAACCATGCTCTTAAGCGTGCGCGAGGCGCTAAAAAATGGCGTGGCGATAGGCGCGCATCCGAGCTTTCCGGATCGGGAAAATTTTGGCCGTAGCGCCATGACCCTGCCCGCACAAACGGTGTATGCGCAGACGCTGTATCAAATTGGCGCGCTGGCTGCCATCACGCAGGCGGAGGGCGGCGTAATGCGTCATGTCAAACCGCACGGTATGCTTTATAACCAGGCGGCGAAAGATCCTCAGTTGGCTGATGCGATTGCGAAAGCGGTTCATGCCTGCGATCCATCGCTGGTTCTGGTAGGACTGGCAGGAAGCGAACTGATTCGTGCCGCAGAACACTATGGCCTGGTAACGCGTCAGGAAGTTTTTGCCGATCGGGGTTATCAGGCCGATGGCAGTCTGGTGCCGCGTAACCAGCCGGGCGCACTGATTGAGGATGAAGAGCAGGCGCTGGCGCAAACGTTAGAAATGGTGCAATCCGGCAGAGTAAAAAGCCAGAGTGGAACATGGGCGAGCGTGACGGCCCAGACGGTATGCATTCATGGGGATGGCGAGCACGCACTCGCTTTTGCCCGTCGCTTGCGTAGCGCCTTTAATGCATGCAATATTCAAATTAGCGCATAAATTTTTATATAAAACAATAATATATTACACAACAACATAAGGGATTTAATTATGGGAGAGGCTATTTCTCTCTGGCCATTGACGGGTATCGCCGTCATTGTGGTCGGATTTCTTTTACGTTTTAACCCGGTATTGGTGGTCATTATTGCCGGGATCGTCACGGGACTGGCGGCGCATATGCCGGTAGCCACCATCCTTGAGAAACTGGGTGAAGGTTTTCTTAACACCCGCAACCTGCCGTTTATCCTGCTGATCCCGCTGGCGGTTATTGGCCTGCTGGAACGTCACGGACTCAAAGAGCGCGCTCAGGCGTGGATTGCAAAAATCCGCAGCGCCACCAGTGGCCGTCTGCTTATTGTCTATCTGTTCATACGCGAAGCGACCGCCGCGTTAGGACTGACCAGTTTGGGGGGGCATCCACAGATGGTGCGTCCGCTGCTGGCGCCGATGGCGGAAGGGGCTGCTGAAAAAAATCATGGTGAGATACCGGGCGCGGTACGCTATCGCCTGCGCGCAATGTCAGCTGCGACCGATAACGTTGGGCTGTTTTTCGGGGAAGATATCTTTGTTGCCTTCGGTGCCATCATATTCATGCACAACTTTATGCTGGAGTCTGGTGGGATCCAGACCGAACCGTTGCATATCGCCTTGTGGGGGATCCCAACGGCAATTTGTGCCTTTCTGATCCACGGCACGCGTCTGTGGCGTCTGGATAGCTATTTGCAACGTGAGGTGGCGAAAGCGAATGCCGCAGCGAAAGGAGAAGCGAAATGAATTTTCAACAAAGCTATCTCTATTGGCTGGCGGGAGCGGTATTACTGATTGTGGCGCTGATGTCGTGGCAGGACAAGGCGAACCCTCGCCGCTTCACTACAGGCCTGTTTTGGGGCATATACGGTGTATTGTTTTTGCTTGGCGACTGGACATACTCGCTGTTTGGCGACAAACGCGCGGTGCATATTGCCGTTGGTGTTGCGGTGGTCGTTCTGGCCCTGATCGCCGGTTTTGGCGGCGTGAAGCTGGGAAGCTACCATCAACGGACGCCGCAACAGCGAGAAGAAAGCGCCAGTCGCCTGGGCAACCGCCTGTTTTTCCCGGCGCTGGCGATTCCGGTAGTAACGGTGATCGGCGTGCTGATGTTCAACCATATTCCGGGCTTACAGGATGCGCTGTTTGGGCCGGGTAATCACGCCACGCTGGTGACGCTTTTTTCCATGACAGCGGGCTCGTTGATTGGTCTGGCGATGGCGATAAAAATGACCCATGAGCGGGTGCATCAGCCGATTCAGGAGGCGCGCCGTCTGCTGGATTCCATCGGCTGGGCGTTCATCCTGCCGCAAATCCTGGCCACGCTCGGGCTGTTGTTTACGGCGGCTGGCGTAGGCAGCGGCATTTCATATCTGACGCAGGAATATCTGGCGGTAGACAGTCGCTTTATCGCGGTGGCGGTGTACACCATCGGCATGGCATTGCTGACCATGGTGATGGGCAATGCATTTGCTGCTTTCCCGATCGTGACCGCTGGGATTGGTATTCCGATCCTCGTACTGCAACACGGCGGCAATCCAGCGGTAATGGCGGCGATTGGTATGTTCTCCGGCTATTGCGGGACACTGATGACGCCGATGGCGGCGAACTTTAACATTGTCCCTGCTGCGCTGCTGGAGCTGCCGGATAAAAACGCGGTGATTAAAGCGCAGGTGCCAACCGGCATACTGCTGCTGTTGGTCAACGTGTTCCTGATGTATTTCCTGATGTTCTTGTAAGGTGACAGGATGAAAACAGTACTCATCACGGGATTTGAACCCTTTGGCGGCGAGTCAGTTAACCCTTCCTGGGAAGTGGTCTCGGGACTCGACAATGCTATTATCGGTGGATGCCGCGTCGTTGCCCGCCAGCTGCCGTGCGTCTTTGGCGAATCTCTTGCCGTACTCAATGGCGCGATTGATGCGCTGTCGCCATCGTTGGTGCTGGCTGTGGGGCAGGCGGGCGGGCGCTCGGATATCACCGTGGAGCGCGTGGCGATCAACGTTGATGATGCACGTATTGCGGATAACCAGGGACAACAGCCGGTAGATGTGCCGATTGTCGTCGATGGTCCTGCGGCATGGTTTAGTACGTTGCCGATCAAAGCGATGGTTGTGGCTATGCGCAACGCGGGAATTCCGGCCTCGGTTTCCCAGACCGCAGGTACCTTTGTGTGTAACCACGTAATGTATGGTCTGCTGCATAAATTACGCGACGTGCCGGCGGTGAAGGGCGGTTTTATTCATATCCCTTATCTGCCGCAACAAGCTGCACAGCATCCCGGAGCGCCAAGTATGGCGGCTGAAACCGTTCGCCGGGCGCTGGAAGTCGCCATTGCCACCGCCTTGCAGGTGGAAAGCGATATCACAGTGACGGGCGGCGCAACACATTAACAAAGGACAGTATTATGCCTGAAGGCCCGGAGATCCGCCGCGCGGCGGATAACCTGGAGGCGGCAGTCAAAGGCAAACCCCTGACGGATGTCTGGTTTGCCTTTGAGCAGTTAAAACCGTATCAATCTCAACTAATTGGGCAGAGTGTTACTCAGCTTGAAACGCGAGGGAAAGCACTGCTGACTCATTTTTCTAATGGTCTGACGCTGTACAGTCACAATCAGCTCTACGGCGTGTGGCGAGTCGTGGATACTGGCAAAATCCCGCAGACTTCGCGGGTTCTGCGTGTCAGGCTGCAAACAGCCGATAAAACCATCCTGCTCTATAGCGCGTCTGATATCGAAATGCTGACGCCAGAGCAGCTTACCACTCATCCGTTCCTGCAACGAGTTGGGCCGGATGTGCTGGATTTACGTTTAACGCCCGATGAGGTTAAAGCGCGTCTGTTATCTCCGCGTTTTCGTAATCGCCAGTTTTCTGGCCTGCTACTGGACCAGGCGTTTCTGGCGGGATTAGGTAACTACCTGCGGGTAGAGATCCTTTGGCAGGTAGGGTTGACCGGGCAGCATAAAGTGTCTCAGCTTAGTGACGAACAGTTGGATACGCTGGCGCGTGCGCTGCTTGATATTCCTCGTCTGTCCTATAATACCCGCGGGCTGGTGGATGAGAACAAACACCACGGCGCGTTGTTTCGCTTTAAGGTCTTTCACCGGGACGGTGAAGCCTGCGAGCGCTGTGGTGGAATCATCGAAAAAACGACGCTCTCTTCGCGCCCTTTTTACTGGTGTCCGGGATGTCAGAAGTAGATCTATACCGAAGCATACGTTTTGCGATATTGCAGCGGGGTTTTACCCATGTTTTTGCGAAAACAGGTAATAAACCAGGCGTATTCGGAGAAACCAACCTGAGCAGCAATATCGCGTACCGAGCTATTGGTATGTAACAGCAGTTCGCAGGCCTGACGAATGCGGCGCATCATCAGGTATTCCTGAATGGTACCGCCGGTCTCTTCGTGAAAACGGCGGGAGGCATGGCCCCGCGAGCACCCCATCTCGCTGGCGATATCTTCCAGCGAGCAGCGCTTGTGAAAGTGTGTTTCGATCCAGCGGATAATGCTGACCGAAAATGTATTTTGTCCCGTGGCCTGCGCCTGATGTGGCAGCAGGCTAATGAGCTGCATCACCAGAAATGCGCTGTCGCTGATGCTGAAGGTCTGACTTTTGAGCTGTTCTTCAAAACGGCTCAGCAACGTTTCAATCACCGGTTGAACGTCACCGACGTCAAACACCCGTGCTTTCTCTCCCCTGGCGCACAGCTGACGCAGTAGCATTTGCTGCCGAGGAAAATCCCGCAGGTACTGCTCAATTTGTGGAGCATTAAAGTGCAGCGTTGTGCGGTGATAAATATTACGTGCATCCTGTTCGACAAACACTTTATGCAACTTTCCCGGCGGGAAAATAAAAATACGCCCGGGTTTGACGGTGTACTGTTGGTGCTCCATAAGCGCGATGCCTACTCCCTGAGAAACCGACAATATCTCCACACACTGGTGCCAGTGATAGTAGTTGGCTGGCATATCCTTCATACGATTAAAGTAAATCGACTTGTCGTTGAGGTTTATATGCTCAAGATAACTACTGTCTTCCGTCCGCTGCATTTATGTCTCGCCTGTTCATGTGAACATACTTAAGTTTTTATCACTGTAATCGAATTTTCTCCGCAAAATGCAGATGAATGTTGTACTTCATCACCAGCGTTGTGTGGAAATACGACGATTATCACATTTGTATGTCAGCTCAAATCCTTATTATGCGCCCAATACTTCATCAAATGAAACGAGGTTTCATTATGCGAGCAAGGCAAGAGTATGCAGAAAAGGCGCGGCAATGGTTGGCATCAGCCATTCCTCATCTCTCATGCGATAACACGCGTTTGGACGTGGGCGAAACGTCCGCACAATATCCAATGGACATCGCCGGTATGGAGGGGTTTGCACGTCTGTTATGGATCCTTTCACCGCTGTTAAGCGCAGGAGACGCGGGTGAGTATCGTGAGGCTTTTATTCGCGGTATTCGCCATGGCTGTGACCCCGAACATCCAAACTATTGGGGTAATCTGGTCGATAACGATCAGCGCTGCGTGGAAATGGCTGCCTTTGGCGTAGCGCTGGCGCTGCCGAATACCGGATTATGGGATGCGTTAACCGCCGATGAGCAGGATAATCTGGAGCGCTGGTTACGACAAAGTGCTGATATCCAAATCCCGGATAATAACTGGCACTTCTTCCCGGTATTGGTGCAGGTCGGTCTTAAATGTGTCGGACGCCACTATGACATGATGGTCATTGATAAGCATCTGAACGCGATTGAGCCATTCTGGCTTGGTAACGGCTGGTATTCCGACGGTGCAGGTAAACCGCGCGATTACTATATCTCCAGCGGGTTTCATTTTTACAGTTTGCTGTACAGCCATCTTATGCAGGACGCTGATCCTGAACGTTGCCTGCGCTATCGCCAGCGCGCGCGTCAGTTTGCCAGGGATTACATCTATTACTTTACCTGTGACGGGGATGCAATTCCGTTTGGCCGCAGCCTGACTTACCGTTTTGTTCAGGTTGCGTTCTGGAGCGCCGTCGTCTGGACAGGGTTGGATGTCTTTACGATCCCTGTCGTCAAAGGCGTGATTTTACGCCACCTCGACTGGTGGTTAGCGCAGCCTTTCATTGGCCCGGATGGTTTATTCACGCTGGGATATACCTACCCGAATCTGGTGATGACCGAAGACTACAACAGCCCATGCTCACCCTGGTGGGCATGTAAGGCGTTGCTGATTCTGGCGCTGCCGGAACAGAGCGCATTCTGGCAAGCCGAGTCAGCCCCGTTGCCTGAACCTGAGCCGATTCATCCGATAAAGGAAGCCGGACAATTTATCGTTCATGATGATGCAAACCGACACGCCTGGATGCTGATGTCCGGGCAGTACGACCGCAATAACTTTGTCAATTTCGATGCCAAATACGGCAAATTTGCTTACTCCAGCCACTTCGGTTTTACCCTGGAGCGCGGTCATTATGGTCTGAACCATGCTGCCTGTGATTCGATGCTGG
Source organism: Citrobacter sp. Ce129 (assembly GCF_030334545.1). Classification (NCBI taxonomy): domain Bacteria; kingdom Pseudomonadati; phylum Pseudomonadota; class Gammaproteobacteria; order Enterobacterales; family Enterobacteriaceae; genus Citrobacter; species Citrobacter sp. Ce129. The sequence continues at coordinate 177,792 of NZ_JAOWDS010000051.1, read as the reverse complement.
TGTTCAGCGAACAGGATAACTACTGGCGTGGACGTCGTGAGTGCGACGCTGTTGAAATGACGGATGCGTTAATCCGAAGCCGTTGGCACCCGTGGTCAAACGTCATCGTCACGACCTGGCTAATCCCGTTTCAGCAAGGACATATTCGCATTCATCGCGTTGAAACTGCGCGCCAGCTTGACTGTGTCGAGGGGGGATTCGCGCTTAACCGGCATCAACTCATCGATACCAAAACTGCACCGCACGGGGTCACGCTTCGTGCCAGCTCCGGCGTATGCCAGATAACCGATCTGTTGGCAGAGCGTCAACCGGAGGTCGTCACAACGCCACCCAACAGCAACATTCTGTATGCATCACCGGGGGAGATCCCCTGTCTTCGTAGCACGCTTACGCCGGGCACGCACTGGCTGGCCTGCGCCGTCAACGCCACATCGTTTTCCTCGCTGTCACCTGCGGCAGCAATGGCGTTCGACCGTGAGAATCAGGTGCTAACGCTGGGTGTGAAAACGCTGGAAATCATATAACTGACGCATGTGCGGAGAAAAATAATGACTAACCCTGTTCAGTCGACGCGCTCGGCTTACATCAAACTGAGTCTGTTTGTATTTCTGTTTACCTTTACCTGGGCGGCCAGCTTTGGCCTGTACGCTATCTGGCTGGGAGATAAAGCCGGGTTGGATGGTGTGGAGATCGGCACGGTATTTGCCGTGAACGGCGTTTTTGCGGTAGTTATCAAACCTGTTTACGGTTACATCATGGACAAAATGGGCATGAAAAAACATCTGCTCTATTTTGTCTGCCTCGTTTCGGCCCTGATGGCGCCATTTTTCATCTGGTGTTACCTGCCGCTATTACAAACGCATTTTATCAGCGGGATGATCGTCGGTGCGCTTTTTTTCAGCCTCGGCTGGTATGCGGGGGTGGCGGCGGAAGAGTCCTATGTTGACCGCTTCAGCCGTTTGTACGCGATGGAGTTTGGCCGGATCCGCATGTGGGCCGCGCTGGGATGGGCAACGGCGTCTTCATTCTCTGGGTATCTCTACAATATTTCGCCCAAAATCAACTTTGTAATCAGTAGCGTTTCCGCGCTGTGCATGTTTGCGGTTCTGCTGACGCTGAAAGTTGATCACTTTGGCCAGGAAGAGAATGACGTCCTGTCGAAAGAGAAGATTGTCATTGGCGATGTGTTCGAGTTGCTGCGCAATAAGAAATTCTGGACCTTTGCGCTGTATATCGCGGGAGTGGCATGGATGATGTTTATTGCCGAACAGCAGTTCTCTCGCTATTTCGTCACCTTCTTTAGCACTAAAGAAGAAGGCAACGCCATGTTTGGCTACATGAGTACCGCGCAGTCAGCCGCAGAGTTTTTCGGCATGATGCTGGTGCCTGCCATTATTAACCGCATAGGCGCTAAGCAGGGGATGATCCTGACCGGTCTTGTGATCAGTCTGCGTTTGATTATTTCCGGAGTAACTAACGATCCGCTGATCATCTGCCTGGTGAAGCCTTTGTATGGGATTGAAATCGCCCTGATTCTGGTGTCGGTCTTCAAATACATTGCCGAACATTTCGACAAACGCGTTAACGCCACGATGTACCTGTTGGGCTATCAGGCCATGATTTACGTCGGTTCTATTGTCGTGGCACCGCCCGCCGGCTATGCCTACCAAAAAATTGGTTTTGAGCATACCTATCTGATTATGGGCGTGGTTGCTCTGGTATTTACCGGAATCTCCGCCATCACGCTTTCTACTTGCTATCAGCACAAAAAAAACACTGCAGCCCCTGTCCATGGGCAAGAAGCCACCCATTAAAGTGAAGAAAACGAGAGAATTATGTCTGTGACTATCCGTAAAGAACCGATCGTTCCTGTTGTCCTGCGAAGCGGCGAGCGCGCTGCTATTGCGCAGAAGATTCGCCGCGCTTTACCGGTCATTTTATCTGCTATCGATCGTAACAGCGATTATTTTGGCACGCGTTTTCCGGATGCGGCATGTGAAAATGGTCGCTACCCAATTATCGATAATCAGGAATGGACCACCAGTTTCTGGACTGGCCAGCTGTGGCTGGCGTGGGAATGGACGCGTAATGATGCGTATCGTACGTTGGCCGAACAACATGTCCGTTCTTTTGGCGAACGTATTGCCAGTAGGGATCATACCAATCACCACGATCTGGGTTTTCTGTACAGCCTTTCATGTATAGCGGCCAATAAACTAACCGGCAATCGCGAGGCGACTTATATCGCGCAGCAGGCGGCAGAAGTGCTGATGGAACGCTATCACGAGAAATGCGGCATTATTCAGGCGTGGGGCGAACTGGATAATCCGGAGCAGCAGGGCAGGATGATTATAGACTGCAATATGAATCTGCCCTTGCTGTATCAGGCAAGCGCCAGCACCGGCGATCCACGCTATGCTGAAGCGGCGAAAAATCATATAGAGCAGGCGCGACGTTATATTGTGCGCGAGGACGGCTCAACGTTTCATACGTACTATATGGATGTGCGCACCGGGGAACCGCGGTTTGGCAATACGCATCAGGGTTTTTCCGATGATTCCTGCTGGTCGCGCGGGCAGGCATGGGGTGTTTATGGCTTTCTGCTGAATTATCTCTATACCGGAGATGAGCGGCTTCTGGAACTGAGCCAGACGCTGGCAAATTACTTTATTAATCGTTTGCCGGAAGATCTTATCTGTTATTGGGATTTGGCGCTTACCGATCCCAACAGTGAAAGGGATAGCTCTGCCAGCGCGATTCTCGCCTGCGCGCTGCTGGAGCTGGTAAAACAGCTACCGGCAACCCATCCGGAACGTGAAAGTTATGAAGCGTTGGCATTAAGGATGATTGCGCGAATGCTTGATGATTATCTAAATGCTGCGCATGAAGCAGGCGAAGGATTATTAAAACACTCTGTTTATTATTTTAAAGGTAACGTCGGTGTGGATGAGTGCTGCGCGTGGGGGGATTATTTCCTGATGGAAGCGATGACCCGTGCAATATCCTGCTGGAAAAGTTACTGGTAATATTCCGCTCCCTCGGTTAAATATTCAGGCTATTGATTTAGCAGGGGGGGATTTTATCTCTGTACGGCGAGGAAAATATAATGAAAAGCAATAATATTAATGCAGCCATATTAATGGCTGCACTGGTCATGCCTGTAACTGGCGCTATGGCCACGGAAAATAATACGACTACTGCCCCTCAGGCGAAATCGACACCCTTTACTACCGTGTATTTTGCACCGCGTACGCAGTACCGTACGGCCAGCAAAGGTTTTTTGCAGCGATTAATGTTAACCGGGGTGGTACAGGACTCAGACAGTATATTTAAAAGCATGTACTGGAGTTTTGAAACCGATGCCGATCTTGGTAAAAATATGGACCAGTGGAAAAGCAGCTATCAGGAAGCCGAGTTTAACAAGCCTTTTGCTCTGGGTGATAGTGACTTCTGGCTTGAGCCCGGCGTGGTGTTTCACTGGGAGTCTGCAGGTTCACGTGTCGACCCTTATATTGGTATTGGCTATCATTTTGACCCAACGCTGGGGGCTGTACTACGCTACCGATATAACCATCAAAACCATGACAGCGAAACGTTGCAAGGCGACTGGGATGACTCTTCAGAGCACCGCGTTGATATTTATTTAACCAAGTATTTTACGCCAAACTTCTGGGTGCAATATAATCCAACGTATTACAGTAAAACCCATGGCGATAAATTTGAGTATGCTAACGGCAAGAATCATACTCTGCAGCATAACTTTGTATTTAATTTCCATGCCACACCGCGGTTTTATCCATTTTTTGAATTAGGCTATCTTGATAAATACAAAGATGGTGATGATACAAAAAATGAATATCAAATCAGGGTAGGGTTTAAATATAACTTAAACTAATTCCGGCTTACGATGATAATTGCTTTGGCGCGTGCACTGAAATAAACCGCGCCACCGCCGGGCCGGTTAATAAAATGCTGAACAGCCGCAGGGTTTGCATCGCCATGATCAACGCCATATCGGCGTGACTCCCTGCGGCAATCACCGCAACAGAATCCACCCCACCGGGACTAGTCGCCAGATAGGCGGTGAGAAAATCTATCTGCATGTAATGCGCCAGCCCCCAGGCCATAGCGGCGCAGATCGCCATCAGTGAAAAAATGGACAACAGGATCTGCGGTAAGGGGCGCAACGCCGTTAAGAAAATCTGCTTGTCAAAGCCAAGGCCGATTTGCCAGCCGATGGCCATATAAGCTATTGCCAGCAGCCATTCCGGCAGTTCAATCACTATTACGCCACTGGCATTCAGCAGTGCGCCTGCCAGCATAGGCAGCAACATCGCGCCTGAGGGGATGCGCAGTAAGCGCCCGGCTATACCGGCAACGGCGGCCAGTGCCAGGGTACTGAACAGATTACCGCTCAGTGGCGGAAACCAGACGATTTGTTCACTGACCGCCTGCGCCTGATCGCCCATCATCAATCGGGTGACCAGCGCTGCTGCCCCGACCACCAATAGCACGCGCAGATACTGCATAAACGCCACCAGCCGGATGTCGGCGCCAAATTCCTGGGCCATCGCGACCATCGCCGCCGCGCCGCCAGGTGAAGAACCCCACGCGCCGGTGTTCCCCGGTAGATTACTGTAGCGCACCAGCAGCCAGCCGATTACCGCACTGCTGATAAGGGTCGCCAGCAGGATAACAATCACCATCGGCCAGTGGGCCGCAAGGGTTGTGAAGATTGAACCGGTTAGATTTTGGGCAATCATACAGCCGAGAATCGCCTGCGCACCAAGAAATGTGCAGCGGGGAGGGTGCAGCGAAATGCCGCGCATACTGAAGATGATGCCGACGATCATCGAACCGAGCAGCAATGGTCCTGGAAGATGGATAAACAGAAAGAGCAGGGAAAGAAGGAGCGATAGCAGAAACAACAGGCTCCACTGCAAAACAGGCATCCCATGCTCCTGAGTGAAATGACGGAAATCTCAGTAAATCATAGAGAAAGCGCGATGAGAATAAAATAATGTGGATCAAGAAAAAACAGGTCGGATTCTGGCGTTACTGCCTTATCCGACCCGGGAGAATTAATAGCTGAAAGCCGGACAGGCGTTGGCGCCGTCCGGCAGACAATTAACGCTTAATATCAGACTTAAAATCACGCTTGTCGTAGCCGGTGTACAGCTGACGCGGACGAGCGATTTTCATGCCGTCGGTGTGCATTTCGTTCCAGTGCGCAATCCAGCCAACGGTACGCGCCATGGCGAAGATAACGGTGAACATGGAGGACGGAATACCCATCGCTTTCAGGATGATGCCGGAGTAGAAGTCTACGTTCGGGTAGAGTTTCTTCTCGATGAAGTACGGGTCGTTGAGCGCAATGTGCTCAAGTTCCATCGCCACTTCCAGCAGATCGTCTTTGGTGCCCAATTCTTTCAGCACTTCGTGGCAGGTTTCACGCATGACGGTAGCGCGTGGGTCATAGTTTTTGTAAACACGGTGACCAAAGCCCATCAGGCGGAAGGAATCATTCTTGTCTTTCGCGCGGCGAACAAATTCCGGAATGTGTTTAACAGAGCTGATTTCTTCCAGCATTTTCAGCGCAGCTTCGTTTGCGCCGCCGTGTGCCGGTCCCCACAGGGAAGCAATACCGGCCGCGATGCAGGCAAACGGGTTAGCGCCAGAAGAACCCGCGGTACGTACGGTAGAGGTTGAGGCGTTCTGTTCGTGGTCAGCGTGCAGGATTAAGATACGGTCCATTGCGCGTTCCAGAATCGGATTGACTTCGTATTTTTCGCACGGCGTGGAGAACATCATGTTCAGGAAGTTACCGGCGTAAGAGAGGTCATTACGCGGGTACACGAACGGCTGTCCAATGGAATATTTATAACACATTGCTGCCATGGTTGGCATTTTGGACAGCAGACGGAAAGCGGCGATTTCACGGTGACGTGGATTATTCACATCCAGCGAGTCGTGGTAGAACGCAGCCAGCGCCCCGGTAACACCGCACATAACGGCCATCGGGTGAGAGTCGCGGCGGAAACCGTGGAACAGACGGGTGATCTGCTCGTGGATCATGGTATGGCGAGTGACTGTGGTTTTGAACTCGTCGTACTCTTCCTGCGTCGGTTTTTCACCGTACAGCAGGATGTAACACACTTCCAGATAGTTAGACTCGGTCGCCAACTGATCAATCGGGAAGCCGCGATGCAGCAAAATACCTTCGTCACCATCAATGAAAGTAATTTTGGATTCGCAGGATGCGGTAGAGGTGAAACCTGGGTCAAAAGTAAACATCCCTTTTGAGCCAAGGCTACGAATATCAATAACATCTTGACCGAGCGTACCTTTCAGCACATCCAGTTCAATAGCAGCGTCACCATTTAGAGTGAGTTTTGCTTTAGTATCAGCCATTTACGGTCTCCTTAGCGCCTTATTGCTTAAGACTGCCGGAACTTAAATCTGCCTTCGTACATCAATAAACCGTTACCAGTTTGTTATTTGGCTCGCCGCTCTGCGAAAGAGGGGATGACCTGGGTACAGAGCTATGGGCGCTTGCAGGTAAAACGGTCTTTTCATGGCGAATAAACTGCAAATCAAGAACTTAGCAATCCGAATTATTAAACCTGTCTATCACTAATAACTGTCCTGACGGTATTGGTCAATACTTCCACACTGTTACATAACTAAATCTCCGGTGAAAGAGTGACCCCATAACTTTTACGCATTATATGCTTTTTCTGGTGTCGTTTGTAACAACTTTGTTTAATGATTGTCAAATCAGATGATTAAAAATTAAAATAATGTTGTTATCGTGACCTATGTCACTGTTCGGGATAAAACCCGACAAACTATATGTAGGTTAATTGTAATGATTTTGTGAACGTCCTATACTGCCGCCAGGTCTCCGGAATACCCTGCAATCCCGAGCCAACCAGCGTTGTATCGTGTCGTTTTAGCATCTGGAAGCAGTGTTTTATATGACGCGTAGTTATAGTAAGGACGCTGTCTGACCCGCACGCAGACCGGAGGAAGGAAATCCCGTCGTCTTTCAGGCTACAGGTGTCTTCATCTTCTGTACCCGAAGTCCAAAGGGAATAATAAGAACAGCATGTGGGCGTTATTCATGATAAGAAATGTGAAAAAACAAAGACCTGTCAATCTGGATCTGCAAACGATCCGGTTCCCAATCACGGCGATAGCGTCCATTCTCCATCGCGTATCCGGAGTGATCACCTTCGTGGCGGTCGGGATTCTGTTGTGGTTATTGGGTACCAGCCTTTCCTCCCCTGAAGGTTTCCTCACCGCGTCATCCATTATGAATAACTTCTTTGTGGAGTTAATTCTGTGGGGGATCCTGATTGCGCTGGCATATCACGCCGTAATGGGCATTCGCCATCTGTTGATGGATTTTGGCTATATCGAAGAAACCCTCGAAGCAGGGACACGCTCCGCCAAAATTTGTTTCGTTATCATTGTCGTGCTTTCACTTCTCGCAGGAGTCCTCGTATGGTAAGCAACGCCTCCGCATTAGGACGCAACGGCGTACATGACTTCATTCTGGTCCGTGCTACCGCTATCGTTCTGACGTTATACATCATCTATATGGTCGGCTTCTTCGCCACCAGCGGCGAGCTGACGTTTGAAGTCTGGACCGGTTTCTTCTCATCGGCATTCACCAAAGTCTTCACCCTGCTGGCACTTTTCTCCATCTTGATTCATGCCTGGATCGGCATGTGGCAGGTGTTGACCGACTACGTTAAACCTCTGGCTGTGCGCCTGATTCTGCAACTGGCTATCGTCGTTGCGCTGGTGGTTTACGTCATTTATGGATTTGTTGTGGTGTGGGGTGTGTAATGAAACTGCCAGTCAGAGAATTTGATGCTGTTGTGATTGGTGCCGGCGGCGCAGGTATGCGCGCGGCGCTGCAAATTTCCCAGAGCGGTCAGACCTGTGCGCTGCTCTCCAAAGTGTTCCCAACCCGTTCCCATACCGTATCCGCACAAGGTGGCATCACCGTTGCGCTCGGTAATACCCATGAAGATAACTGGGAATGGCACATGTACGACACCGTTAAAGGGTCGGACTACATTGGTGACCAGGACGCTATTGAATATATGTGTAAAACCGGTCCGGAAGCGATTCTGGAGCTGGACCACATGGGGCTGCCGTTCTCTCGCCTCGACAATGGCACAATTTATCAACGTCCGTTTGGCGGCCAGTCGAAGAACTTCGGCGGCGAGCAGGCGGCACGTACCGCGGCAGCGGCAGACCGTACCGGTCATGCGCTGTTGCACACGCTGTATCAGCAGAACCTGAAAAACCACACCACAATTTTCTCCGAGTGGTATGCGCTGGACCTGGTGAAAAACGCCGATGGCGCCGTTGTCGGTTGTACCGCGCTGTGTATCGAAACCGGTGAAGTGGTTTACTTCAAAGCCCGCGCAACCGTGCTGGCGACCGGCGGTGCTGGCCGTATTTATCAGTCCACCACCAATGCCCACATCAACACCGGTGACGGCGTGGGTATGGCTATCCGCGCTGGCGTGCCGGTGCAGGATATGGAGATGTGGCAGTTTCACCCAACCGGCATCGCCGGCGCAGGCGTTCTGGTAACAGAAGGCTGCCGTGGTGAAGGTGGCTACCTGCTGAACAAACACGGCGAGCGCTTTATGGAGCGTTATGCCCCGAACGCGAAAGACCTGGCGGGTCGTGACGTGGTGGCGCGTTCCATCATGATCGAAATCCGTGAAGGTCGCGGCTGCGACGGCCCGTGGGGTCCGCATGCCAAATTGAAACTCGACCACCTGGGTAAAGAAGTGCTGGAATCCCGTCTGCCGGGCATTCTCGAACTGTCTCGTACCTTTGCTCACGTTGACCCGGTCAAAGAGCCGATTCCGGTTATCCCAACCTGCCACTATATGATGGGCGGTATTCCGACCAAAGTGACTGGCCAGGCGCTGACTGTAAACGAACAGGGCAAAGATGTGGTGATCCCGGGGCTGTTTGCTGTCGGCGAAATCGCGTGCGTGTCGGTTCACGGCGCCAACCGTCTGGGCGGCAACTCGCTGCTGGACCTGGTGGTATTTGGTCGTGCGGTGGGGCTGCATCTGCAGGAATCTATCGCTGAGCAGGGTGACCTGCTGGATGCGACCGAAGATGAAATCGATGCTTCTCTGGCGCGTCTGAATCGCTGGAACGGTAACCGCAACGGTGAAGACCCGGTGGCAATTCGCAAAGCGCTGCAGGAATGTATGCAGCACAACTTCTCGGTATTCCGCGAAGGCGATGCGATGGCGAAAGGTCTGGAAGAGCTGAAAGCGATCCGCGAACGTCTGAAAAATGCCCGCCTGGACGATACCTCCAGCGAGTTCAACACCCAGCGCGTTGAGTGTCTGGAGCTGGATAACCTGATGGAGACCGCGTACGCCACTGCAGTATCTGCAAACTTCCGTACCGAAAGCCGTGGCGCGCATAGCCGCTTCGACTTCCCGGAACGTGATGATGAAAACTGGCTGTGCCATTCCCTGTACCTGCCAGAGTCGGAATCCATGACGCGACGTCAAGTCAATATGGAACCGAAGCTGCGCCCGGCATTCCCGCCGAAGATTCGTACTTATTAATGCGGAGACAGGACAATGAAACTCGAGTTTTCAGTTTATCGCTATAACCCGGATGTTGACGACGCTCCGCACATGCAGGATTACACCCTGGAGGCGGAAGAAGGGCGCGACATGATGCTGCTGGATGCATTGATGCAGTTGAAAGAAAAAGATCCGTCGCTGTCGTTTCGTCGCTCCTGCCGTGAAGGGGTTTGTGGCTCCGACGGTCTGAACATGAACGGCAAAAATGGACTGGCCTGTATCACACCTATTTCTGCGCTGAATCAGCCGGGCAAGAAAATTGTCATTCGCCCGCTGCCAGGTTTACCGGTTGTGCGCGATTTGGTGGTAGACATGGGGCAATTCTACGCACAGTATGAGAAGATTAAGCCTTACTTGTTGAATAATGGGAAAAATCCGCCGGCTCGTGAGCATTTACAAATGCCTGAGCAGCGTGAGAAGCTCGATGGGCTGTATGAATGTATTTTGTGTGCATGCTGCTCAACGTCCTGCCCATCATTCTGGTGGAACCCGGACAAGTTTATTGGCCCGGCAGGCCTGCTGGCAGCGTATCGCTTCTTAATTGATAGCCGCGATACCGAGACCGACAGCCGCCTGGAAGGTTTAAGTGACGCTTTCAGCGTATTCCGCTGCCATAGCATCATGAACTGCGTCAGCGTATGTCCGAAAGGGCTGAACCCGACGCGCGCCATCGGCCATATTAAGTCGATGCTGCTCAAACGTAGTGCGTAAGTTGTTGTAGTGGTTGCCGGATGGCGACGTAGCGTCTTATCCGGCCTACAGGTGAAATCCCGTAGGCCTGATAAGCTAAGCGCCATCAGGCAATATAAGTGCAGGAAACCTCTAAAAACTGCCTCTTATCTCTGACAGTTTTTAAAGGTTCCTTCGCGAGCCAAATAAAAAGAGCTCGCAAGTGAACCCCGGCACGCACATCGGTGTGCGTGGTAGTATCCACGGCGAAATACTCGTCATAGATCACGTTGCATGTGCGTTGGCTGCACTTGCTCACCCCGGTCACTTACTGGATGTAAGCTCCCGGGGATTCGCAAGCTTGCCGCCTTCCTGAAACGTGATCTATTTAGAGTATTAAATAAGCAGAAAAGATGCTTAAGGGATCACGATGCAGAACAGCGCTTTGAAAGCCTGGTTGGACTCTTCTTACCTCTCTGGTTCTAACCAGAGCTGGATAGAACAGCTCTATGAAGACTTCTTAACCGACCCTGACTCGGTAGATGCTAACTGGCGTTCGACGTTCCAGCAGTTACCTGGTACCGGAGTCAAACCGGATCAACTCCACTCAAAAACACGTGATTATTTCCGTCGACAGGCGTTGATTACCCCACGTTACTCTTCTTCTATTTCCGACCCTGATGCCAATGTGAAGCAGGTTAAAGTCCTGCAGCTCATTAACGCCTATCGTTTCCGCGGTCATCAGCATGCGAATCTCGATCCGCTGGGACTGTGGCAGCAAGAAAATGTGGCCGATCTGGATCCTTCCTTCCACGATCTTACCGATGCGGATTTCCAGGAAAGCTTTAACGTAGGTTCTTTTGCCGGCGGCAAAGACACGATGAAGCTGAGCGACCTGGTTGTCGCGCTGAAACAAACCTACTGCGGCCCGATTGGCGCCGAGTATATGCACATCACCAGCACCGAAGAAAAACGCTGGCTTCAGCAGCGTATCGAGTCTGGCCGTGCCGCGTTCAGTAGTGAAGAGAAAAAACGCTTCCTTAGCGAACTGACCGCAGCAGAAGGTCTGGAACGCTACCTGGGCGCTAAGTTCCCGGGCGCAAAACGCTTCTCGCTGGAAGGCGGTGATGCGTTAATCCCAATGCTCAAAGAGATGATCCGCCACGCTGGTAACAGCGGTACCCGTGAAGTGGTGCTGGGCATGGCGCACCGTGGTCGCCTGAACGTGCTGGTTAACGTACTGGGCAAACGCCCGCAGGAACTGTTCGACGAATTTGCGGGCAAACATAAAGAACACCTCGGCACTGGCGACGTGAAGTACCACATGGGCTTCTCATCGGATATCGAAACCGAAGGCGGTCTGGTGCATTTGGCGCTGGCGTTTAACCCATCGCACCTGGAAATCGTTAGCCCGGTGGTTATCGGTTCCGTACGCGCACGTCTGGACAGGCTGGACGAGCCGAGCAGCAATAAAGTCCTGCCAATCACCATTCACGGTGACGCGGCAGTTACCGGGCAGGGCGTAGTTCAGGAAACCCTGAACATGTCGAAAGCGCGTGGTTACGAAGTGGGCGGTACCGTTCGCATAGTCATCAACAACCAGGTGGGCTTTACTACCTCTAACCCGCTGGATGCGCGTTCCACACCATACTGCACCGACATCGGTAAGATGGTTCAGGCGCCTATTTTCCACGTCAACGCGGATGACCCGGAAGCGGTCGCTTTCGTGACGCGTCTGGCGCTGGATTTCCGTAATACCTTTAAACGCGATGTCTTCATCGATCTGGTGTGCTACCGCCGTCACGGCCACAACGAAGCTGACGAGCCGAGCGCAACCCAGCCGCTGATGTATCAGAAAATCAAAAAGCATCCGACCCCGCGTAAAATCTACGCTGACAAGCTGGAAGCGGACAACGTCGCCACACTGGAAGATGCGACCGAAATGGTCAATCTGTATCGTGACGCGCTGGATGCTGGTGAATGCGTGGTGAAAGAGTGGCGTCCAATGAATATGCACTCCTTCACCTGGTCGCCGTACCTCAACCATGAGTGGGATGAAAACTACCCGAACAAAGTTGAGATGAAGCGTCTGCAGGAGCTGGCAAAACGCATCAGCACCGTGCCTGAAGCGGTTGAAATGCAGTCGCGTGTTGCCAAAATTTACGGCGACCGTCAGGCCATGGCCGCAGGCGAGAAGCTGTTCGACTGGGGCGGCGCAGAGAATCTGGCCTACGCCACGCTGGTCGACGAAGGCATTCCGGTTCGTCTGTCGGGTGAAGATTCCGGTCGCGGAACCTTCTTCCACCGTCACGCGGTGATTCACAACCAGGCGAACGGTTCAACCTACACGCCGCTGCAGCATGTGCATAACGGACAGGGCACGTTCCGCGTATGGGACTCAGTACTGTCTGAAGAAGCCGTGTTAGCGTTCGAGTACGGTTATGCCACCGCAGAACCGCGTACGCTGACCATCTGGGAAGCGCAGTTCGGCGACTTCGCCAACGGTGCGCAGGTGGTTATCGACCAGTTCATCTCTTCCGGCGAGCAGAAATGGGGCCGTATGTGTGGTCTGGTTATGCTGCTGCCGCACGGCTATGAAGGTCAGGGGCCGGAGCACTCCTCCGCGCGTCTGGAACGTTATCTGCAACTTTGCGCTGAGCAAAACATGCAGGTTTGCGTCCCGTCTACCCCGGCACAGGTTTACCACATGCTGCGTCGTCAGGCGCTGCGCGGTATGCGCCGTCCGCTGGTGGTGATGTCACCGAAGTCGCTGCTGCGTCATCCGCTGGCGGTGTCTACGCTGGACGAACTGGCAAATGGCGCCTTCCTGCCAGCTATTGGCGAAGTCGATGAACTTGACCCTAAAGGCGTGAAGCGTGTCGTGATGTGTTCTGGTAAGGTTTATTACGACCTGCTGGAGCAACGCCGCAAAAACGACCAAAAAGATGTCGCCATTGTGCGCATCGAACAGCTCTATCCGTTCCCGCATAAAGCGGTGCAGGAAGCGCTGAAACCGTTTGCTCATGTACATGATTTTGTCTGGTGCCAGGAAGAGCCGCTCAACCAGGGCGCATGGTACTGCAGCCAGCATCATTTCCGTGAAGTAATTCCATTTGGGTCAGCTCTGCGTTATGCAGGTCGCCCGGCCTCTGCCTCTCCGGCAGTAGGATATATGTCTGTTCACCAGAAGCAGCAGCAAGATCTGGTTAATGACGCGCTGAACGTCGATTAAATAAAGGATAAATAATGAGTAGCGTAGATATTCTTGTTCCCGACCTGCCTGAATCCGTAGCGGATGCAACGGTTGCAACCTGGCACAAAAAACCGGGCGATGCAGTACGTCGTGATGAAGTACTGGTAGAAATCGAAACTGACAAAGTGGTACTGGAAGTACCGGCATCAGCGGACGGTATTCTTGATGCGGTTCTGGAAGATGAAGGGACGACCGTCACTTCTCGCCAGATCCTCGGTCGCCTGCGTGAAGGCAACAGCACCGGTAAAGAGACCAGTGCCAAGTCTGAAGAAAAAGATTCTACCCCGGCGCAGCGCCAGCAGGCATCTCTTGCTGAGCAGAATAACGATGCCCTGAGCCCGGCGATCCGTCGCCTGCTGGGTGAGCATAACCTCGAAGCCAGCGCTATCAACGGCACCGGCGTTGGCGGTCGTATCACCCGTGAAGATGTTGAAAAACATCTGGCCAAAGCTCCGGCTGCGAAAGCAGAAGCAAAAGCACCGGCAGCAGCACCAGCCGCACAGCCTGCGCTGGGCGCTCGTGGTGAAAAACGTGTTCCGATGACCCGTCTGCGCAAACGCGTAGCCGAGCGTCTGCTGGAAGCGAAAAACTCCACCGCCATGCTGACCACGTTCAACGAAGTCAACATGAAGCCAATCATGGATCTGCGTAAGCAGTACGGCGACGCGTTCGAAAAACGCCACGGTATCCGTCTGGGCTTTATGTCTTTCTACGTGAAAGCGGTCGTTGAAGCGCTGAAACGCTATCCGGAAGTGAACGCGTCCATCGACGGCGATGACGTGGTTTACCACAACTACTTTGATGTCAGCATGGCGGTTTCCACGCCGCGTGGCCTGGTCACGCCGGTCCTGCGTGATGTGGATCTGCTGGGTATGGCTGATATCGAGAAAAATATCAAAGAACTGGCAGTTAAAGGTCGCGACGGCAAGCTGACGGTCGAAGATCTGACGGGCGGTAACTTCACCATCACTAACGGTGGCGTGTTCGGTTCCTTGATGTCTACGCCGATCATCAACCCACCGCAGAGCGCCATCCTGGGTATGCATGCCATCAAAGATCGTCCGATGGCCGTAGACGGCAAGGTTGAAATCCTGCCGATGATGTATCTGGCGCTGTCTTATGACCACCGTCTGATCGATGGTCGTGAGTCAGTGGGCTTCCTGGTAACCATTAAAGAGTTGCTGGAAGATCCAACGCGTCTGCTGCTGGACGTGTAGTTAATAAGAGTATCACCTGCCCCGTAGGTCTGGACGCTTATCAGGCCTACGGGTAAAAGATAACGATTACCTGAAGGATGGACAGAACACATGAACTTACATGAATATCAGGCAAAACAACTTTTTGCCCGCTATGGCTTACCGGCACCGGTGGGTTATGCCTGTACTACTCCGCGTGAAGCCGAAGAAGCTGCATCAAAAATTGGCGCAGGCCCGTGGGTAGTGAAATGTCAGGTTCACGCTGGTGGCCGTGGTAAAGCGGGCGGTGTGAAGGTGGTAAACAGCAAAGAAGACATTCGCGCTTTTGCTGAGCACTGGCTGGGTAAACGTCTGGTTACTTACCAGACAGACGCCCATGGTCAACCGGTAAATCAGATTCTGGTTGAAGCCGCGACCGACATTGGTAAAGAACTCTACCTCGGCGCAGTTGTTGACCGTAGCTCCCGTCGCGTGGTCTTCATGGCCTCCACCGAAGGCGGCGTGGAAATCGAAAAAGTGGCGGAAGAAACCCCGCACCTGATCCACAAAGTGGCGCTCGATCCGCTGGCAGGTCCTATGCCTTACCAGGGCCGTGAGCTGGCGTTCAAACTGGGCCTGGAAGGTAAACAGGTTCAGCAGTTCACCAAGATCTTCATGGGTCTGGCGACTATCTTCCTGGAGCGCGACCTGGCGCTGATCGAAATTAACCCGCTGGTGGTGACCAAACAGGGTGACCTGATCTGCCTCGACGGCAAACTGGGCGCTGACGGCAACGCGCTGTTCCGCCAGGCTGATCTGCGTGAAATGCGCGACCAGTCTCAGGAAGATCCGCGTGAAGCGCAGGCTGCACAGTGGGAACTGAACTACGTTGCGCTGGACGGCAACATCGGTTGTATGGTTAACGGCGCGGGCCTGGCAATGGGCACCATGGACATCGTTAAGCTGCACGGCGGCGAACCGGCTAACTTCCTCGACGTGGGCGGCGGTGCGACCAAAGAGCGTGTAACCGAAGCGTTCAAAATTATTCTCTCTGACGACAATGTTAAAGCCGTACTGGTTAACATCTTCGGCGGTATCGTACGTTGCGACCTGATCGCTGACGGTATCATCGGCGCGGTAGCAGAAGTGGGCGTTAACGTTCCGGTCGTGGTCCGTCTGGAAGGTAACAACGCTGAACTCGGCGCGAAAAAACTGGCTGATAGCGGCCTGAATATTATTGCAGCGAAAAGTCTGACGGATGCAGCTCAGCAGGTTGTTGCCGCAGTGGAGGGGAAATAATGTCAGTTTTAATTAATAAAGATACCAAGGTTATCTGCCAGGGCTTCACCGGTAGCCAGGGGACATTCCACTCTGAACAAGCGATTGCTTACGGTACACAAATGGTCGGCGGTGTAACGCCTGGCAAAGGCGGCACCACGCACCTGGGGCTGCCGGTGTTTAACACCGTACGTGAAGCGGTAGAAGCGACCGGTGCCACCGCCACCGTTATCTACGTTCCGGCACCGTTCTGCAAAGACTCCATTCTGGAAGCGATTGATGCGGGCATTAAGTTGATTATCACCATCACCGAAGGCATCCCGACGCTGGATATGCTGACCGTGAAAGTGAAGCTCGATGAAGCCGGCGTGCGCATGATCGGCCCGAACTGCCCAGGCGTTATCACCCCGGGCGAATGCAAAATCGGCATCATGCCGGGCCACATTCATAAGCCGGGTAAAGTGGGCATCGTTTCCCGTTCCGGTACGCTGACCTATGAAGCGGTTAAGCAGACCACCGACTACGGTTTCGGCCAGTCTACCTGTGTGGGCATCGGCGGCGACCCGATCCCTGGCTCTAACTTCATCGACATCCTGAAGCTGTTCCAGGAAGATCCGCAGACTGAAGCGATCGTCATGATCGGTGAGATCGGCGGCAGCGCGGAAGAAGAAGCGGCGGCTTATATCAAAGATCACGTGACCAAGCCGGTTGTGGGCTACATCGCTGGCGTTACCGCGCCGAAAGGCAAACGTATGGGCCACGCGGGGGCAATCATCGCAGGTGGTAAAGGTACGGCGGATGAGAAATTTGCTGCGCTGGAAGCCGCAGGCGTGAAAACTGTTCGTAGCCTGGCCGATATCGGCGAAGCGCTGAAAACCGTTATTAAGTAAGAACTAAAAAAAACAGCCCTGACTCTCTGCATAGTCAAGGGCTGGTCCCGTTTCGACATGGTTGGCCATCTGATGATGGCCTTTTTTTTGCCCGTAACTCAGCTTTCCGCCAGCGCCTTCAGCCAGCGAATGCCGCTTTCCGGTGAGGTCATTACCGGTACCGGCGGGGCAGGGAGCTGCTGTAACACCCGCGCCATCGAGGCCTGCGCCAGCATCACGACATCCGCCTGGCTAAAGGCGCTCTGTAATCCTTCACTGACGATACGGTCATGGGTGTCCATATCTCCCGCTAACAGCGCATGGAAGGCGTCTTCCATTAATATCGGCGTGATAGTGCGCTGCTGACCGCTCTGTTGGACTTTGCGCTGCACGTAATCCAGCGTCGGCTTCAGCGTGGTGGCGACGGTAGCCAGCACGGCGATCCGCTCGCCTTTTTCAATCGCCTCTTCCACCATCGCGCAGTCAATGCGCGCGAGCTGGAGTGGGGTCATAAACTGGCATTGTTCCACCGCAGTACCAATTGAGGAACAGGCGGTAATAAAGATATCGCAGTCCGCCTTTTCAGCAATATGCACATAGTCGGCGATACGAGCGGCAATATCTGGCGTCACGCCCTGGGCCTTCATTACCTGCTTGATCATGGATTCTTCAACCAGGTGCATAACTTCCACGTCCGGCATAATGTCGGCGATCAGTTGTTGCATCATCGCAAGCGTGGCTGCACTGGTATGCAGCATGGCGACTTTTTTCATTGGGCAATCTCCTTGAGTAACGTTTCCGCGACGGCCAGCGCCGCATCATGATCTTCCTGTGCGGATAAACCGCCTACCGCGACGGCTCCGAGGCATTTCCCCTGGTGCAGAATCGGGATCCCGCCCGGCAGCGCTGTAAAACGCGGGTCGGCAAAATAGCCAATATCCAGTTGCTCTTTCTGCAGACGCTGTAAAAATGCCTGCGTTGTGCAACCCAGGCGGCTACTGGTGCGCGCTTTACGCTGGGCTAACTCGATGGTTAACAGTTTGGCGTTATCCATCCGCGCAAAGCTAAGCAGTTCTCCATTGGTATCGCATACGGCCACGCTTAATGGGCGATTTGCGTAACATGTTTCGGCAAGCTCTAGCGCACAGGTTACGGCGCGCAGGGCGTGTCCCAGAGTGAGAGTTTTCATCGTGATTATCCTTTCGACAGATTTTCGCAAGCGGGTTGAACGGGATCTTTGGCTGCAGCTGCCTGCGCCTGTCTGGCGTCTTTTTTGCGCCAGTAGTTGGCGAGCAGCGAGCCGCTAACGTTGCCCAGCG
Source organism: Citrobacter sp. Ce129 (assembly GCF_030334545.1). NCBI lineage: Bacteria > Pseudomonadati > Pseudomonadota > Gammaproteobacteria > Enterobacterales > Enterobacteriaceae > Citrobacter > Citrobacter sp. Ce129. The sequence continues at coordinate 159,588 of NZ_JAOWDS010000051.1, read as the reverse complement.
GTGTCATCACCGCTGATGCGAGGCCAACGGTTGCCAGTTTGCCCATCGCCGCGGCAAGCCCGGACGCCATACCGCCGTTTTGCAGTCCGACTTCAAAGGCCACGGTACGGGCAGACTGCACGTCCATGCGGAAGATCCAGCGACTCATCAGATAGCCAATCAGGAAACCACCGAGGTTGTGCATCAACATGGCGAAGCAGAGCAGGAAGCCGACCTGTACCAGGTTGTCGCGTCCGGCTGCGGCTGCGGTGGTGGTAAAGAAAATGATCCCCATCATTGAGATGGTTGGCATGACCTTCTTCACGCCCGCCACGCGGCCATACAGCCAGTTGTAGAACAATGCCCAGACGAGACCGCCTGCCATGAAGTTGAGGACTACCGCGTACATCTGCGCTTCGGCGCTGGCGTGACCAAACAGCGCGTCCCAGCCGCCGGCAATCATATACAGCAGCCAAAGTGCGCCGATCCCGGCAAGCACCTGCACAACACGGCGACCGCGTACGCCTGCATAGGTTTTCAGATAGTCATGCAGAATTGCCGCGCCGATGGGAATTAATACGATTTTCACCACGTCCATCACCATCGCGGTGAGCTGGATATCGATCATCGAACCCGCCAGCAGATTAACCCACAGCGGCGTCATCACCGTTGCCGCCAGCGTTGAGACGGCGGCGATTGACACCGCCAGCGCGAGGTTGGCGTTGGCGATGTAAACCATCACCGTCGACGAGAGACCGCTGGGGCAAGCGCCAATCAATAAAATGCCTACCGCGACTTCAGGCGGAAAATTGAATACCAGAGTGATGGTCAGGCCGAGCAGGGGCATGATCACGAAATGGCAGAAGGTACCGATAAACACGGCCCACGGCATTTTGGCGACATCAATAAAATCCTGGATCGTTAGCTTAGTGCCCATGCTGAACATGGTGGCCTGAATCACGAGGAACACGATCCATTTATGGGTGATATTGAAACCGCCCCAGACGATCAGATCCGTAGACCAGGTCATGGCGGCAACAAAACCGGCGATGATCCACAGCGTAAACTGATAGCTGCGTAAACCAGGCCAGTAGCCTGCACCGGCGGCGAATCCGGCGGTGAACATCACCAGCCCCGGCTGCCACAGGGCCGCGGACTGGATGAGTGCGCCGATAATCGCCAGCGCCGCGCCCGCAACGCTGACGCCGAGTCCGGTTTTGTGAATAACAGTGGTCATAGTCATGTTGAAATGTCCTTGCTGTTGTTATTGCTGCCGGGGAGGAATAGATAACATGCGCCGCGCAATTTCCGGTGTTGCGACTTTTTTATCCATACTCTGAATGAGCGTAGCGAGTTTGGCGACCTGCTGATAATTATGCTGCGCTTTTTCTTCGGTGCTTAAATAATAACTATCTTCAAAGCCGATTCGCACTTCACTGGCCCCCATAGCGACGGCAGCAGCGATAATATCGAAATTCTTTCTGCCAAAATGGGTAATTCCCCATAAGGCGTCTCGTGGGATCATGCTACGCAGAGCAATTAATGCGTCAACGGTAGCAGGCGTACTGCCGCGGTGACCGAGAACGATATTAAAGAGCATGGGTTTTTGAAATTTAATTTTATCTTCAAGCGTCAGGATGTTATTAATCATGCCGATTTCAAAAACTTCAAACTCTGGAATAATATGGCGTTCGGTTATTTGCCGGGAACAATATTCCACATCCGGAGCGGGATTAAAGTACACCGCATCACCAAGGTTGACGGAACCGACGTTCAGCGAAGCCATTTCCACGCCGGGGCAGTCCAGTGGCGCGCAGCGTTCGGCGATGGACATTGAAGAGACGCCGCCGGTAGAAGCCTGAATAATCAGGTCCGAATGGCGCATGACGCGGTCGATGGTTGCCTGAAAGTCGGTAGTATCTGGTGTCAGGCGTCCTTGTTTATCGCGAACGTGTAAATGCACGATGGACGCGCCATGTTCTACGCTGGCGAGTATTTCCTGCGCCAGTTCTTCGGGTATAACTCTGGGGCAATCCGCGGCAACAGGTGCCAGCGAAATAATAACAGTATCCGACATTTTTTCCTCCGGTACAGAGATATTAAAATTATAGGTAAGGCGTCATCCAGTTTAATGAGTCGGACCCTGATGTTGACGGTTGATATTCACAGCCAATCCAGTCCTGGTAATTCATTTTTCTTATAAAATCAAATAACCATGTTTCATTTAATTCCCCGGTTCCCGGTTCATGACGATAAGGAACAGAAGCGATTTGAAAATGTTTAATAAGGGTAAAATAGCGTTCGATATTTTTCGCCACGTTGCCATGAATTTTCTGACAGTGGTAAATATCAAACTGTAAGCCGATATTTTTCCTGGCAACTTCGTGAATAATTGACTCGGCCAGCGGAAAGCTGTCAATAAAATAACCGGGCATATCCTGCGAATTTAATGGTTCAATCAGTACATCGATTTCCGCGTCTGCCATCACATCGCAGGCGATGCGCAGCCGGTTCGTCAGGAGATCGCGCTGGGCGTGTAGCGTCAGGTCGTCGCAGCGCAAGCCGGCCATAACGTGAACCCGGCGACAGCCCAGCGCCGTGGCATAATCGCGCGCTACGTTCAGGCTATGGCGAAATTCTTTGTCTCGATCGGGCTGTGCGGCCAGCCCTCGTTCACCTTGCGCCCAGTTGCCAGCCGGGGCGTTCATCAGCACCACCGGCAGGGATGTTTCCCGCTGAGCGGCTCGCAAATGCTCCAGCGGGTGCTGCCAGAGAAACAGCCCTTCTACGCCGCGAAAACCGGCCGCCTGCGCCGCCGCAAATCGCGCCGCTATCGGTAAATCTGTAAACAACCAGTCTAGATTAGCCGCTAACTTCAGCATGGCGCGCACCCTCCCGGCCATCAACCAGATGCAGCTTAACGCCCTGACTGGCAATAGTTTGCTGAGCGTTTTCCGGTAACCGGTTATCAGAAATAATGTCGGTCAACTGCTGCAGACCGCAGATGTGAAACATGCCGTATTTGCCAAACTTACTGCTGTCGCAGACCAACACCCGACGCCGGGAGACGGTGAGCACCGCTTCTTTGACCGAGGCTTTCCCTTCACTCGGTGTCGACATACCGCGTTCGGTATCCCATGACGAGGAGCTCAGAAACGCCACGTCAATATTAATGGTACGCAGAAAACTGGCGGCGCTTTTTCCAAGACATGAGCGGTTACGTTGATCCACCAGACCGCCGGTGTGATAGAGCGTAATGTGCGGCATATCCATCAAATAGTGGCTGATGGAAAAATCGTTGGTGACTACCGTCAGATTGAAACAGTGGCTGGCGGCGACCGCTTTCGCCACTTCAAACAACGACGTTCCGGCATCCAGATACAGCGTTTGTCCGGGCTCAATGAGCATTGCGGCAAGCTGGCCCATTTTGCGCTTCACGTCATGATTCAACTCGGCTTTTTCCCGCCATGGCAGTTCCGATTTCAACAGGTTGTTGAGCTTCACACCGCCGTTAATGGCGATAACTTTGCCTTCTTCTTCCAGCAATTGAATGTCGCGGCGCACGGTCATATGCGACACGCTCATCAAATCTGCCAGTTCATTAAATGAGGCGGCATTTTTTTCGTGCACGTAGCGGTAGATAAAATCACGTCGTTGCTCGGGGATCATCATCTCACCTCACGCTTGTCGGGAATGTTCAAGTTCGGCCACCGCCTCTTCTGAGAGCGGAACATAGCCGAGCGGTTTTAACGTCAGCCAGATGCGGGCGCTGTCTTCCAGCTCCTCGGCGTTAAACACTGCCTCACGCAGCGAGCGACCGCTTACTACCGGCCCGTGATTGGCCAGCAGCGCTGCCGTATGGTCTGCTGCAATTTCACTCAGCGCGCTGGCAATACCTTCATGGCCTGGCTTGAAATAAGGCAGCAGCGGCAACTGCCCGACGCGCATCACGTAGTACGGCGTTAATGGCGGCAGACAGTTTTTCGGCGTGGTGCACGGCAGACAGGAGAGCGCGGTCAGCCATGGAGAATGCAGGTGCACGACCGCGCCGCAGGATGGGCGATGCCGATACCACGCCAGATGCATGGGCACCTCTTTTGAGGGTTTGTCACCGCTGAGATGAACGCCGTTGGCATCAAGCCGACTTAGCGTGGCCGGATTAAGCTCGCCCAGACAGGAGTTGGTCGGGGTCACCAGATAGCCTCCATCCGGCAGTTTGGCGCTGAGATTGCCGGAACCGCCGCTACTGTAGCCGCGCATAAACAGGGAACGGCCATAATGGACGAGTAGTTCGCGCAGTTGGTGTTCACTCACCGGATTCATAATGCGTACTCCTGGGCAGTAAAAAAGAAATCTTCGTCACCAAAGTTGCCTGACTTCAGCGCCAGCGCCAGACCGGAAGAAAAGACCCACGGCACGCCTGGCGCGATGGCTTTGCCAACGGAAAGACGCTTCACCTGCAAGGCTTCCACCACGGTGCCGGATGTTTCTCCGCCTGCGACAATAAAGGTGTTTACACCTGCAGCCTGTAGCCTGGCGCTCAGTCGGGCAAAAGCGTGTTCGATTGCCTGGCTGGCAGCCTGTTCGCCGTACTCCTGTTGAATGCGTGTGAGTACGTCTGGCGGTTGGGTGGCGTATATCATCGGCGCGAATGGGTCGTTGATATGCGTCATCGTCCAGGCACACAGTTCATCGGTGTAGCGTTCTGCACCAGACAGGCAGCGAGCGACATCGAGCACTCGAGATGCTGCCGCGGTCTTATAACGAGTAACCTGACGATTGCTCATCGCCGAGCAACTACCGGAGAACACCACCGTTTTGGCAGGCAGTGGAAAAGCGTCCGACGGCTGGGGTTGCTGACCTCTGGCGCAGGCGGCCAGCGCGCCGCCAAGCCCGGAGCCCCCGGCTAACAGAGGACTGGCATGGAGTGCTTGCGCCAGCGTGTTGAGATCTGCTTCATCCAGCGTATCGACGATAATGTGACGCATACCTTCAGCCTGAAGTTGGGCCAGAGCGTTAGTGACCGCTTCCACACCTTGATGCAGCGTCCTGAGGTTGATGCAGCCAACCGCGCCTGGCGTTTGCGCGCTCAGCAGGCGCGGCAGGCTGGCATCGGTCATGGGATTGAGCGGATGCTTTTCCATTCCGGACTCGTTAAGCAGTACGCCGTTTACAAAAAGATGGCCGTGCACCACCGTGCGCCCGTTTTGCGGCAGGGCGGGGCAGTGGACGATCACAGGAGTCTGCAGGTCGTTCATCAACGCATCGCTGACTGGTCCAATGTTGCCTGTTGGCGTGGAGTCAAACGTTGAACAATATTTAAAATAGATCTGGCGGACGCCTGCCTTTTGTTTCAGCCAGCGGGCACAGGACAGAGACTGTGCGACGGCCTGTTCTGCGGGTAAAGAGCGGCTTTTTAGCGAGATGACGATAGCGTCAACCTCTTCATTCCAGCATTGAGCGGGATCAGGCATTCCGGGCAATAGCGCAACGCGCCACCCCTGCTGCGCCATAAAGCTTGCAATGTCCGTTGCGCCGGTGAAATCATCGGCGATAACGCCTGTGGTGACGGCCATGGATCAACTCCGTTCAGATTGTTTGCTAATTGAACATATTATTCAGGAGGGCCTTTCACATTCACATGATGATTATCACAAATAAGCACATCATTGATTCACAGTAAAAATGAGTAATCTATTGAAAATAATAGAGATAGATGTTGAGTGTTGCGAAAAGAGTCTCACAAGAGAGTGTGAAGATTCGTTAATCTTTGAGAAAGTGAAGTCAGCGGTGTGCAACGGAGTATTATCGTGGTCGCATAATTCTCTTGCCAATTGATCATAATCATCTGCATAAATGAGATTATTTTTTGCGGTGAGCATCATTCTTTCTTGAGACTAAATTTTGCATATTAGCGGCTTAAATATTGTTAATGCCGGAGGATAACGTGCCGCTGAAAATCCAGGATGACTATTTACAACGTTTTTTCTCTATCGCAGAACTCTTCTCCCGTGCAACCGGGTTAGCTACGGTCGTCGTTGATATTAATGGTAAGGCGGTGTCTAAGTGTCATAATTTTAATTCGTTTTGCTCATTAATGCGTGCGGATGAACGCTATCGAGCGGGTTGCCAAAAATGCGACAAGTATTGTGCTTTTGAGGCATTAAAACAGCTTAAACCCAGAATACTCACCTGTCATGCGGGACTAAGCCTGTTCTCGATGCCTTTAATTCGAGAGGGGCATCTTTACGGTTTTATTATCTGCGGGCAGGTGCGGGTAAAGTTCCAGGAATATAAAGCTATCGTTATTGATAATAAATTCTCATGGGTTGATAACCCCATGCTTAAAGCTAAGTGGGGCCAGTCTGCGGTAGTGGATAATAATGCGCTGGCGGCAGCAGCAAATTTGTTAAGTTTTATTGTTGATAATTTTGAGAAAGAACAGTTGATTACTGAGGAGATTTCAGTTCCGCCAACCCGTTACGCTCGTCATTATTTTACTGAACCTTCGCGTCACGAGAAAAAACTTATGGCGGCGCTGCGTTACATTGATGAAAATCTGTATGGTGAATTGTCTTTGGAGGCCGTCGCTGCTCATGTTTGCTTAAGCGCAAACTATTTCAGCCGGTTTTTCAAGAAACGCCAGGGCGTTAATTTTAAAACCTGGGTAAGTCAGAAAAGAATGCAAAAAGCGGGGGAGTTATTACACGATCCGGTTCATTCTATAGACAGTATTGCGCGGAAACTGCAATACGCACAAACCAGCTACTTTTGCCGCGTTTTTCGGGCGGCGCATCAAACGTCGCCCCAGTCTTTTCGTCACGCCAGACTTTCGCAGTAAAGGTTTTCTGGCAGTGTGATGGCTTCAGGTATAAAAGAGAGCCGATCGCTCAGGGTCACTACATCACCGATGACAATCAGCGCCGGTGGAAGGATGTTCGCTTCCTGAGCTTTACTCAGTAATGAACCGAGCGTACAGGTCAGGCGGCGTTGATTTTCTCGGGTCGCGGACATAATTAGCGCGGCGGGCGTGTCTGCTGATTTCCCACCCATCAACAGCTCTTCACAGATAAACGCCAGATTGGCGATACCCATGACGATGACCAACGTACCGTTAAGCTTCGCCAGTTGACGCCAGTCCTGCTGCTGATTGCCTTCCCGTGTATGACCCGTTACCACGTGAAAGCCGGAGGCAAAATCGCGATGTGTCACTGGGATCCCGGCATAGGTCAGGCCACCAATAGTAGAACTAATACCCGGTACGACTTCGAAAGGGATGCCAGTCTCAACCAGGTCCTCTACCTCTTCAGCCCCACGGCCAAAAACATAGGGATCACCACCTTTGAGGCGCACGATGTTGTGATGTGTGTGGGCATACTGGACCAGCAGGGCATTGATTTCATCCTGGGGAACACAATGGAAGCCTGGGTTTTTGCCGACATTCACGAGCAGGCAATCAGGTAATGCCCATTCCAAAATTTTAGGATTGACCAGCCGATCGTAAATAATGACGTCAGCCTGTTTAATGCACATCATCGCTTTGAGAGTCAGTAATGAAATATCACCGGGACCTGCTCCAACGAGCCAGACCTTTCCGAAAGTTTTCACAGTGTGTCCTTTATCACGTCTATCAAAAAGTGGCAGAAACTACATCAAGGAATGATTAAAAGCAGTCGTTTGCCCGTAAGTTATAACGTGAAATTATCCAGAATTATCGCATGGATAATATTGATTAATCTCGCAAAGTTTTTTCTGCAATAAACAAGATGACTTGAAAAATTATTAAGAACTTATTGGCACTATTTACTTAGGTTTAACCTTATTTAAATTGTGTTTATTGTTGTGCTTGAGTATTATTGGTTAATATTTATCCGCCATCAGTGTGAGTAAATCATGGATTGGATCAATGACATCAATGGATAAAATAAAATATAACTCTCGATGCTTATCTGGGTGTCTTGAATTATTTTTTATTTATTAAACTATTTTTGTACGCTGCATATGGAAGAGGTTATGAGAGGAAAAATACCCAAGACGGAGTTGCTGGTAACTTTTGAAGTGGTTGCGCGTCACGAAAGTTATACCCGGGCAGCCGAAGAGTTGGCTTTAACACAAAGTGCTGTTTTCCGCCAGGTGAATGCGCTGGAGGATTTTCTTAATACCGCGCTATTTAATCATGCGAAAAAACGTATTTTTTTAAATGCGGCCGGCAAACATTATTTAAATATCGTTAAGGAAACGTTAAATAAGCTCGAGCGCGATACGACCACAATAATGACCTGGCAGCCGACCGTACAGGTTATTGAGCTGGCGGTGAATCCGACGTTCAGTACGCACTGGCTGATCCCAAACCTGCGCGAGTTTAACAAACTCAATCCAGATATTATCGTAAACATCCATTCGCTGGCGAATAAGGGTGATTTTCTCAATCGTGAGTATGACGCGGCAATTATGCGCGAAGACTTCTACTCGCCGTGGTCAGGGGTTGAGTATCTGTTTGAAGAGGAAATTCTGCCGGTATGCAGCCGCTGTCTGCTGGCCGAACCGGAACGGAAACTGGCTGTTGAAGAGCTGCTGAACGAATACCCGCTCTTGCACCAGAGCACACGAATCAAAGGCTGGCAGGAATGGTTTGCGCTGTCCGACGTCAGCAGCCCGCTGGTCAATAAAGGCCCGAGATTTGATCTGTTGTCGATGCTGATTGCGGCGGTCCGTTCTAATCTTGGGGTTGCGCTGCTTCCCCGTTTTGCCATTCAGCACGATCTGGATAGTGGTGATATGGTCATTCCTTGCGATGTTCCGATGCGCACCGGGAACCGTTTCATCATGACGTGGCGTGAAGAGAAATCGGAGTCCGCGCATTTACAGATCTTCCGCGACTGGCTGTTGAATAAATCCGTGGTATCGGCTGCCTGATGGTGGCTTATCAGGCCTACAAGATTGGTAGGCCGGATAAGATGCCTTAGCATCGTCTCCGGCAAAAGAACAACTACCAGTCGATCCCAACCTGTGCCTGAATTCCACTGTCAAACGCGTGCTTGACCGGGCGAATTTCACTGACCGTATCGGCCAGCTCCAGCAACAGCGCATGGCATCCGCGCCCGGTAACGATAACGCTTTGCTCCGCAGGGCGATTTTCGATAGCGCTGATGACCTCCTGGGTATCCAGATAGTGGTAAGCCAGCATGTAGGTGAGCTCATCCAGCACCACCAGATCGTACTGCGCATCAGCCAGCATGCGCTTACTTTCCTGCCAGACTACCGTCGCCGCCTCAATATCCGCTTGCCGATTTTGGGTTTCCCAGGTAAATCCGGTGCCCATAATATGAAATTCGACGCCGAGAGGTTGCAGCGTGTTGTACTCGCCATTATCCCACTGGCCCTTAATAAACTGCGCGATGCCAACGGTTTTTCCGTGACCAACCGCGCGTGTTGCTGTGCCAAAGGCTGCGGTGGATTTGCCTTTACCGTTGCCAGTGAAGACAATCAGGATCCCTTTTTTCTCCGTTGCCGCCGCCACGCGGGTATCAACTTGTTCTTTCAGTTTCTGCTGACGCTGGCGGTGCCTGTCATTATTGGCTCGCGCTTCCATGATGACTCCTTAATGTCCTGCCGGACAGGTTGCGCAGCGATGCTGCTGTTCAAACTGGCTAAAGAAATTATTGCCTTTGTCATCCACCAATACGAAGGCAGGCATATTTTTAACTTCCATCATCCACACCGCTTCCATTCCCAGCTCTGGATACTCAAGGCACTGCAGGCTTTTCACGTACTGCTGAGCCAGCAGGGCTGCGGCACCGCCAATGCTGCCGAGGCTAAATCCACCGTGTTTGTGGCAGGCATCAGTGACCTGCTGGCTGCGGTTACCCTTGGTGAGCATAATGAGGCTGCCGCCTTGCGCCTGGAAAGCATCGACATACCCATCCATACGCCCGCCGGTGGTGGGACCCATTGAGCCACAGGCCTGATTTTCCGGGGTTTTGGCGGGACCTGCGTAATAAACGATATGCTTTTTCATGTATTCCGGCATCGGTTCGCCGTTATCCAGTCGCGCTTTGATGTTAGCGTGGGCGATATCGCGAGCGACAACAATCGGGCCGCTTAACGACAAACGCGTGCCTATTGGCAGGGTGGAGAGATCATGCAGGATCTCGCGCAGCGGACGATTCAGATCCAGTTGTACGGTCTGGGCACCGTTTTCTACTCGCTGTGAATCAGGAATGAATTTGCCCGGATTATGCTCGAGTTTCTCCAGCCAGATTCCGTGTTTGTTAATTTTGGCCTTGATGTTGCGGTCGGCTGAGCAGGAGAGGGCCATCGCGATAGGGCAGGATCCGCCGTGACGTGGCAGGCGAATAACCCGGATATCGTGGGCAAAGTATTTGCCGCCAAACTGCGCGCCGATGCCAAATTCACGGCTGGCATTGAGCAGCTCGGCTTCCAGTGCTGTATCGCGGAATGCCTGACCCAGTTCGTTGCCGCTGGTGGGCAGGTTATCGTAATATTTGGTTGAAGCCAGTTTGGCAACCTTGAGCGCCTGGTCGGCGGACAAGCCGCCAACGACGAAAGCGATGTGATACGGCGGGCAGGCGGCTGTGCCCAGTGATTTCATTTTTTCGATCAGAAACGCGGTGAGTTTTTCCGGCTGCAGAATGGATTTTGTTTCCTGGTACAGCGCCGCTTTGTTGGCAGAGCCACCGCCTTTGTTGACGAACAGGAAACGGTATTCGTTGCCCGGCGTGGCGCTAATGTCGATTTGTGCCGGCAGGTTAGTCTGGGTATTGACCTCGGTATACATGTCCAGCGGGGCATTTTGCGAATAACGCAGGTTGTTTTCGATGAAGGTGGTGTACACGCCTTTGCTTAATGCTTCTGCGTCATCGCCGCCAGTCCAGACATGTTGTCCTTTGCAGGCCACAATGGTTGCTGTCCCGGTATCCTGACAGTTGGGCAGGACGCCTTTGGCCGAAACTTCAGCATTGCGGAGCAGTTGTAATGCGACGTACTTATCGTTACTGCTGGCCTGAGGGTCGTGCAGAATGCTGGCAATTTGTTTTAAATGTCCGGCGCGCAGGAAAAATGAAGCCTCATAAAACGCCTGCTGTGCTAATAAGGTTAACGCTTCTGGCGCAACCTTAATCACTTCCTCTCCGTCTAACTCCGAGACCGTTACGTGCTGGTTACTCAGTAATTCATATTCTGTATTATCTTTACTCTGAACAAAGAGTTCCTGCCAGACAAATGGTTTAGACATGTTTACTTCTCACCTCTTCATTTTTGCCGCATCACGGCGTAAATAAATGCGCTACTCGTAGGCCGGATAAGCGAAGCGTCATCCGGCATCAAGTTATTTTGCTAAAAAGACATTGGCCTGCGTCGCTTCAGCAACGTATTCGATTGTTTTCTGGGCGCGAACGCTGTTACCGGCTTCATCCAGCGGCGGAGAATAGACGGCAATCGCATATTCCCCCGGGACAATGGCCACCATTCCGCCGCCGACGCCGCTTTTCGCCGGGATGCCAACGGTGTACAGCCATTTACCGCTGCCGTCGTACAGTCCGGCAATCGCCATTTCTGCCAGCACCTGTGGAACATATTTTTCATTCAACAACTGCTTGCCGTTGAATGGAGATTTGCCTTTGTTCGCCAGTACAGCACCCATTTTGGCCAGTTGCTCAACGGTGATATCTACCGAGCACTGGCGGGTATAAATTTCGACGGCTTCGTCAGTGTTGCCATAGAAGCTGTTATAGGATTCCATCAGCTTCGCCAGCGCCTGATTGTGCTGGTTGGTTTCCATCTCGGATTGGAAAACCGGCTCGTTAACCGTGAGTTTGGCATCGGCCCAGACGTTCAGGTTGTCGAGGATTTTGTTCCAGCGATCGGTTTTGTCTTTGGCTTCAATCAGGCTTACGGCGCTCATCGCCCCGGCGTTAACCAGCGGGTTCTCTGGCGCGCCTTTGGTTAGCTCAACCGCTAAACCGGAGTTGAAAGGCATGCCGGTGGCATTGGCCCCGAGTTTATCCAGCACGACCTGAGGACCGTGCTGTTCCATGGCGAGCGCCATGGTGAAGACTTTACTCAGGGATTCCATTGGGAAGGGTTTGTTAACATCGCCAACCTGATAGATCTTGCCGTCCACCGTGGCAATGGTGATGGCAAAATTATTCGGGCTGTAGGTCGCCAGGGCAGGGATGTAGTCGGCGACTTTACCATCGTTGTTACTTTTATATTTTTGATGTGCCTGGTCGATAAGCTTTGCGTAATCCGGCGTGGTTTGCGCGAGAGTCGTTGCGCTAAACAAAACGCTGAAGGAAAAAATACTCACGCCGAGAAGAGTTTTAGTCATGGTGCTTTCCTGTTGGTGTGCTCATCTTGGTGCCGGATGGCGGCGTACCGCCTTATCCGGCCTACGGATAGTTAAACGTTATGTAGGCCGGATAAGCGCAAGCGCCATCCGGCATTAACGTAGTATCAGGACAAAGCGACTTCTGTTTCGGTAACCGGGCGTTCCTGCTCCGGGGTCTTCACTGGCGCTGTTCCACGGCAACCCTGGCCGAAGTGTTCACCTTCCCAACGGCCCACGATGGCAGCACCCATTGCGTTACTCATGACGTTGGTGGCGGAACGACCCATATCGAGGAACGGATCGACGCCCATCAGCAGGATCAGACCGGCTTCCGGGATATTGAACTGATTCAGGGTTGCGGCGATAACCACCATGGATGCACGCGGTACGCCCGCCATCCCTTTAGAGGTCAGCATCAGGATTAACAGCATGGTAATTTGCTCGCCCATGCTCAGTTCGATGTTGCACGCCTGGGCAATAAAGACGGTAGCAAAGGAGCAGTACGCCATGGATCCGACCAGGTTAAAGGAGTAACCGATAGGCAGAACGAAGCTGGCGATTTTTGAAGAAACACCGAATTTTTCCAGCTTGTCCAGCGTGCCCGGGAAGGCGGCTTCAGAACTGGAGGTCGTAAAGGCCAGCAGCGCCGGCTCGAGGATTGATTTCGTTAAACGTGCGATGCAAGGCCCGACTATCATAGTTGACAGGCCAATCAGGATCGCCCACAGCATACCCAGCGTCAGGTAGAACTCACCCATAAAGATCCCGGCGCTGACCATCACGCCCAGACCACGTTCGGCAATCAGACCTGAAATAGCGGCAAAAACGGTCAGTGGCGCAAACAGCATGACGTAGCCAGTCAGTTTCAGCATGACGTGCACCAGTGAATCCAGAACCTTCACAATCGGTTCGGCTTTTTCACCAATTGCGGCCAGGCTGCAACCGAGGAAAATTGAGAACACCACGATCTGCAGAATTTCGTTACGCGCCATTGCGTCGACAATACTGGTCGGCACTGCGTGCGAGATGAACACTTTCAGCGTAAACGGCTCTGATTTAACGGCGGCAACAGCTCCGACGTCATGCGGAACAAAGTTGATGCCAGCGCCTGGCTGGAAAATATTAACGATAACCAGACCCAGTGCAATTGACACCAGAGAGGCGCAAATAAACAGGAAGAAGGTTTTCGAAAATATACGTCCCAGCGTTTTGGCATCGCCCATTTTGGCAATACCAACAACCAGAGTTGAAATAACCAATGGCGCGATAATCATTTTCACCATGCGTAAAAATATAGTGGTGAAAATGGAAATATCTGCTGCATAGGATTTTGCTGTTTCAGCCGCGGCCATATTATTTATGGCCACCCCGGCAATCATGCCGAGTATCAGGCCTAATATGATCATCTTCGTTAAACTTATTTTCTTCATGTGTACTCCATCGGATAAAGGCTGGTAATTGGAATTGTGTAGGGTGGTGCGCGCCTGAGCCTGGACAGCAGCTCAGACGCACGCCTGTTGTGACCAACCGCATGAATAATTCGAAGCACTGTGATACCGCTGAATTCTGTGCTCCAATGGTTGTTATTGTGTTTTTTGTTACAAGTCGAACTCAATACTTAATAATGGGGCGTGTTGCTGCGCACCATAAACATCATTGTCACCAACGTTGCCGGAAATAATATCGCGCGGCATGACTATTTTTACGGCATTCGCCGGATCGAACCACACGATATTATGAATAAAGTCTGGTTCAACGTTATATAAACCGGCAATCAGCTGCGGCGTTAATTGCTCGCAGGCTTTTACCCGCTGATAGTCTTCCCTGGTTTTAAATAAAATATCTAAAACCAGTTCGTACGGTCCGGCGTTTTTGGAGCGAATAACCTGCGCCAGTGAACAAATTGAGTGTTTCATGCCTGAACTCCTTCTGGCGTCACCTGTTCAATGTGGAAATCAAAACGCAGCGCATCGCTCGCTTCAATCAGGTGATAGATCGAGAACTCATACACCGGTCCACTTTGAATATCAGATGGCGAGAACGGGAAGGCGAGGTTGCCCGCAGTCGCAATACGATTTTCATAGCCGTAATGCAGCAGGGTAGAGCGCACCAGCGAGCAAACGCTGTTGGCGATATCCTGCGTCGGCGCAACGACATCCAGTAAAATCCCCAGTTCATGACCGGCGGTTTTCATTGGTTCATGGTTGCCCATCACGCCGTTCTTACCATACAGGTGGAACGTCATGCGGATACTGTCGTTATTCAGTGAGAGGTTACGCGCAACGCTTGCCTGTACCTCTTCGAGAATGGTGTCAATCCCGGCAATCATAATCGGGTCGCGCGTTCCGGCGATGGTCAGGCAGCGGAAGCCAACCTGACGCGCGCCTTCCAGTTTCAATGCATACGGTGTTTCTTCATGACGTGAACCGCTGACATACACCTCACCCTCGTTAACCTGGGTAAAGGTGCACGCTTTCAGGTTTAGTACGCCGCCTGGTCCTGGCAGGAAGTACGGATCGGACTTCTCATACAGCGTGTGCGCCGCCGCGGACGTTTCTGTGAACTTACGCTTGGGATTGAACGCCTTCAGCGTAAAGCCGTTGTCGTCAATGATCCCCATCGCACAATCTGAGCCAGAGCCTGGGGTGGCAGCAATGGCAGCACACTCAAGGATCTTACCGCAATGAAGCGCCAGACCTTCATCAAAGCCCTGCATTATCGGCAGCGCGGCGAAGCAGGCGGGATCGTAGGCGCGTCCGCCCAGGACCACCTGCGCGCCAGCTTCTAGCGCACGCTGAAAAGGCTCGACGCCCATCTGCGCGACAATGTAGGTGCTCTCTTCAATTGCCTCGTGAGTTAATTCAGGCACAAAATCGAGCGCAGTAATCTTGCCGTTATCCAGTGCCTGATGGACGATTTCTTTGTCGACATCAGACGGGATCAGCGCCATTGAGAAGGTCAGTTTTTCTTCCTGTGCGATCTCATGGATTATCTGGCGACACCACTCCAGATGCGGAGCTGCGCCAGAACCACCGGCGGTGCCGATCACGACAGGGATGTTGTTCTTAACGCCCGCCACAATCATATAGCGCAGATCGCGTTTCACGCCGGCCCGGTCGGTAAAGGGTTTACCTGCCCCCAGGTAGTGGGGGCCTGGATCGGAGGAACCTGCGTCAACAGCAATAAGATCCGGTGACTCTTCCATGGCTTTACGAAAACTTTCTTCCGGGAAGCCATAACCCAGGATAGCCGTAGGCGATAAGATCTTAAATGTGCGTGCCATCTCTTAATCCTTAGTTTGCAACAACGCGATGGTGCGATTCATCTCGTTAAACACGATGTTGAGACCTTCATCGAAACCCATACCCGGTTTAACCAGCATGCGCATTGGACGCGCGGCAAGTGCCACGTGTACGCAGGTGCGGGCACTGATTTCCGTTTCGTTACAGGTACCGCCCTGATAGGCTTCCATGGCGTGTTTGTTGCAGTACAGCACTGCATCAACAATGTTATGAATGCCGCCAAGATCTGGAGTCTTGATCTGTACCATGTGGCAGCTGCCCGCATCGGTAAAGTCCACGATATCCTGATAGGTGTTACACCATTCGTCGGCGACAATTTTCACGCCGGAACCCAGACGAGTCAGCTCTTTGGTGATGGCGGTCAACATGCGGATCTGATCCGGCTTGTTACCGGCATCAACCGGACCTTCGATATACAGCGGCAGACCCTGGGCTTCGACTTCCAGGCTGGCGATGTATTCAGCGCAGCGCACCGGATCCATATCGAAGATCAGACCGATCGTGCCGTACACATCAATGTGCAGCGTCGGGTGATAACGTTCGCTGGTGCGCAGGCTTAAGATGCGGTCGGATAACCAACGTACATACTCACGCAGTTTTTCGCCTTTAAAGCCCAGCTTCTCTTCCACGTTGTTGATCAGCGCATGCGGCAGGACGTCCACACCTTTAAGGATCATCTTATCAACGGCGATATAACGGTCGTCGCCGCTCTGACCAAATAATGGAATGGCTTCCGGCACGCACGGCAGTTGCCATTCATCGCAAACCACTTCAGTTTTCAGACGACCGGTAGCCAGCGCCGCAGCGTCGAGCAGCGCCTGAGACAAACCATAGCGGACGGCGGTATGCAGCAGATGACCGTCAATACGCAGTTGGTCAAAGAAACGGGCGTTTGGCAGGAACGCATCAACGTCACGGCCTTCCAGCAGCGGTTTGATGTGATCGTTGAGGAACGGAATAAAGTTTTCAGCCAGGAACAGCGGGTCACGACCGCCTGCGCCTGAATATTGCACCGCTGCGCAATCGCCCACCGCTACCGCGCCATTTTCCAGAATCAGCTGCACGGAAACGCATTCACCCGCCTGACGAACAGAGGTAAATCCAGGCGTTACCGGATCGCCGGTATAGATAAACCCGTCATGACCGGCGCCATTTTTGATGGCCTGCTGATCGTCAAAATAAAATGAGGAGTAGCCAGCGGTGAAAAGGGCCTTTTTGATTTTCATTATGGTCTTCCTATTAATTTACTGTGGGATACGGCGTTGATGTCATCAATGACCATCTGGAAAGAAGGCTTGCGGCCTTCAAAATGTGCGCGCTCTGCGACATAGTCGTGGTGCAGGGCGAGAATATCTTTCGGCAGCGGAACGGCACCGGCTTCAAGAATACGGATTGCGCCTGTGTTATCGCGAACAGGCAGGATCTTACCGGCGTTACAGGCGGCAGGAGCGAAAGGTACATCCAGCACGCCAGCTTCAAAGGCCAGCACCGTGCCGCGCGCAATGTCGCCATTGCCCAGCTCGAAGACTTTTTTCAGTACCGCGCGGACTTCGCTCTTAATCAGATCTACTTCCTGTTCCACGGCAGCGCACTGCGGGAATTTCTGGTCGCTGACCATGTTGAGCATCTGGCGTGACGCTTTCAGGCCCTGAGCGTTAGCTGCTGCCGTTGGGATACCGAACGCTTCGTGCGGGCTTTTGGTGATCACTTTTGTAGCGCCCGACATACCTGCAACCGCTGCGCCCCAGGCGATAACGGAGAAGGCTTTCGCTTCATCTTCCGGGAATCCGCCCATCCACTGGTGGAAAACGGTGCTCAGTTCGTAATCGTCGAAGCCGTGGTTATGGAAGTATTCGTGAGACAGTTCGCGCAGCGCCTGAATAGCGGCGATATCCTGCGTCAGGCTGCCGACCTGGCCGTAGCCGACGGTAATTGACTTCACGCCTTGTTCCAGCGCCAGAAGACCTTCGATAATGGCCACCGAATGGGACATAAACGGCGGGATCAGAGTGCCGGTCAGCGGGCCAAACGGTTCACGGTTGATGCGAATGCCGTTCTCTTCATACAGGCCCATCAGGCGGTCGCAGTACTGCCAGTCGCGGATGGATTTTTCCAGGGTGACGCGTTTAGCGTAAGGGATGTTGTAGGAGATACCGCCGCCTTCGTAGCTGGTAAAGCCACTGGCCATTGCGATTTCTGCCAGCAGGCGCGCATCCGGCGTACCGTGGCGAACCTGGATCGGTTTTTCCAGCGATTCAGTCATCCGGCGGCAGGCAGCAACCCCGTGATTGACGACCGGTAAACCATTCAGTTTGGAAGTACCTGCTTCGATAGATTTCTGGATCCCGACAGCGGCTTCTTCATAGCGGTTCAGACGGGTATAGGCATCGATTGTGCTCGGCAGGAGGTCGCACTCTTCCTGCAGTGTTTTGAGCAGCGCAATATGCTCATCCATTAATGCTACGCCTGCGCGCGGCTGGCTCAGGGTTTTTCCTTCCTGATCGGCCTTCAGCAAGGCAAGGGAAAAGCGCTTTTTATCTGGAATTGATTGCTGGTACTTCACGCCATCTTCGAAGTTCTCAACGTCTTTGCCGGTTTCCCAGGTTTGCAACACCTGATGCCTTTCGGTCATGAATTCGTCATGGGTCAATTTTTTATTTCGAAGTTCCATTCGTAGCTGCCTTAAGTTTTATAGGGTTAAACACTGAATGCTGGTGCGAGCAGCGGCTTGCGGGTACAGCCTGGCGACGTTTGCCAGTAGCGGGAGCAGGCCATTTGAATCGCGGTAATACTCAAACTGATTCGGTAACAGAATTCTTTTGCCCTGGTCGTCCAGCTCACGGTATTTGAGCCAGTTATGGATATCGAACTGGCTGGCGCGAGAGAGCCATCCCCCTGAACCGACGACTTTGCGTACGGTGGTGAGATCGCGACCCATCTGTAAATCCACGTTACCCACGCAGGTGCAAACCTGCTTTTTAGTGCCCGCGTGGCGCTCAGCGGCATAGCCCACGCACAAACCTGCCAGCAGGGTGTCGAAATATTTCTCCTCCTCGCTGAGTGGCAGGTAATCCGGTTGCCCAACCAGGTGACGCAGGTAGCGGTAAAACGCTTCCTCGCGCTGCGGTTGTTGGGCGAAGATGACTTTCACCATTTCCTGCGTGCTTTCTCCCACCACGACGGCGGAAACGCGCATTCCCAGGTCGCCTTCAACGGTACGTTTAACGAACGGTTCAGGAACACCATGCAGGACGGTATCGGGGGAGAGGGTATTCGCGCTGGCCGAATAGACATCCGTGGTGGCTCCGCCCATATCAATCAGCATGAATTCCTTCCATGCGCTGTCGTAATCGCTAATGGCTTTAACTAACTCATATACCGTCCATGGCGTCGGCATTGGCTCTTCGCCTGTTTCGCCGACAATGACGTCCAGACCTTTGCCTTTGACAATGCGTGACAAGAACACATCGCAAATCGCCTGGCGCGCGGCAAACGGATTCGGGTGATCGAGGTCTGGCAGAATGTTGTCTACCGTGGTCAGATCCTTATGTCCGAGAATCGTTTGTATTTCGTCCTGAATGTCCCGGTTTCCGGCGTAGATAATGGCGCAATCAAGCTTTGAGCCTGCCAGCGCGTGCGCATTCGCCAGGCCATAGCTTTCTTCGCCACCGTCTGTACCGCCGGTAAACAGCAGAATGTCTGGGGGGGAAGATTCCAGCTCCTGAATGTCATGACGGTTGAGCTTGTACGAATAATATTGCGCGATTTTCGCTCCTGCCGAATGGGCGGTAACTTTGGCCGATTCCAGCGTAATGGAAGGCACCAGCCCCATTGCTGCAACGGCGAGTCCACCTTTGGCCGAAGAAGAGTATTTCAACTGCACTTCACCACTTTTCAGTAACGGGCGAGCATCGGCAACGTTCAGCACCTGATTCAGGCTGGCAAAAAAACCGTCTGCCAGATGATGTGTGGTGGTTGGGGTCAGGACATGGTTTACCAGGGTTAATTCTTCGCCTTCATGGGCGAAGAGGGCAGCCTTGGTCCATGTCGAGCCGATATCGACAGAAACTGTTTGCATCAGATAGCCTCTTCCAGGCAACGCTGCTCAAGGCCATTGTGTTGGTGAATATCATTAGTGATAAGCGCGCAGACATCTTCCAGGTCATGGCTTGGTGCGAAGACGCGGTTAAATCCCATCTCTTTAAACTTCACTTCCACATCAGCGAAGTCATGTTTACCGACGACCAGGTTGCCGCCGACGTACAGCAGAATGTCGCCGAGGCCACGTTCTATGCAGCGCTCACGTAACCCGAGGCAGTCAATGTCGCCGTGACCGTAGATAGAGGACACCACGATGGCATCGGCGCCTGTTTCAATCGCGGCATCAATATATTCATCCTGGCTCACCATCACCCCGAGGTTGATTACGTGAAAATCATGAGCTGTAAAAACGCGATCCAGAACTTTATTACCTACTGCATGGCAGTCAGCACCGATGACGCCAATAACAAGTGTAGATTTCTTCATGGGTAATCCTCTGTAGGGCTGATGGTCAATAAGTGAAAATTGTTTTCTAATATTTAGAACATGGATTGTGGCAACCTCTTAATAGGGTTGGAGTTTCTGTGGAAGCGGAAAAGGAAGCAATTGATCTATTTTCAAAATATCCTGCGCAAAATGATTGTTATATTATTTTTTTTATAAAATTACTTTACTATCAGTGTCTTATGATTTGTTTTTGCGATGATTTTTAATTTGTTAGGAAATTGGGTAATAAATAACTTGCCATGTTTGTGATCGAAATCTTATTTTGTTGCGCGCCTCGTTTATGCACCATTTTTAATAATTTAAAAAATCACATTTACTAAATAACTTGTGAACGGGATAACGGTTTTTTATTTTTTAATCTTATATGTCATAATTATTTTTTGTTAAATTTAGGATAAAAATGATAATGAATTGTTTGTGGCATATTTAAACATTGCCATATAAGAGAAGAAGAGAGGTGAATGATAACTTTAAGTGATGATTTAAGCGGAACGGCTGCGCTCTGCGGGAGAAGGCCAAACGCAATGCGTCTGTCAATGAGCGACGCTTTCGCTTCAATTTGAGATAGTTACATCTTGGTGTTAATTATAAGTAAAATTTAAATGAACAATTTGTATGAAATAACAAATCCATGACTTGCTAAACAAAAAACTGTGAGCTACCCAGCAATAGTGACTCTTTATCTGCGGACAATTTTGTCAGCCAGGCGAGTTAAAAGATCGTGTAGATTTAAATAAATAACCTATCATTTGTAGTAACGGCAATTACTCATTGAAAAACATGTTGTTAACATGATGTTCACTAGTCATCTTACTGCTAAACACTATTAACATTAAATTTGAAAATTGATTTAAATCAATGTTTAAAACTTGGTAAACGACATCAAAAGAGGTTAAATTGCTTCAGATCAAATTGGTCTGAAGGTGGTAAATTAGCTATAAATTGATCACTATCGAAAAATGCAAATTTACCTCGTTAAAAACCTGTTTATTGTAAGGATTTTACGGCGTAATATAATTGCGGGATCAATTTGAGTGTTTTATTAACATGTTTGTAACCTTTCATCATTGTCCTTTCTTCAAATGAGAGGAAAGGGCAGCGGCGGGGGGAAGCAGATAAATTTGTATTGGGGCATGCGTGTGACCCTTTCTAACGGGGTTCACTCTCGGAGTCTTCATGCGATGAGCAAGGAGTCATGATGTTAGATATAGTCGAACTGTCGCGCTTACAGTTTGCCTTGACCGCGATGTACCACTTCCTGTTTGTGCCACTGACGCTCGGTATGGCGTTCTTGCTGGCCATCATGGAAACGGTCTACGTCCTTTCCGGCAAACAGATTTATAAAGATATGACCAAGTTCTGGGGCAAGTTGTTTGGTATCAACTTCGCTCTGGGTGTGGCAACCGGTCTGACCATGGAGTTCCAGTTCGGGACTAACTGGTCCTACTACTCCCACTATGTAGGGGATATTTTCGGTGCGCCGCTGGCGATCGAAGGTTTGATGGCCTTCTTCCTCGAATCCACCTTTGTAGGTCTGTTCTTCTTCGGCTGGGACCGTTTGGGTAAAGTCCAGCATATGTGCGTCACCTGGCTGGTAGCTCTGGGTTCTAACCTGTCCGCGCTGTGGATTCTGGTTGCGAACGGCTGGATGCAAAACCCAATCGCCGCGGATTTCAATTTCGAAACCATGCGTATGGAGATGCTGAGCTTCTCTGAACTGGTGCTCAACCCGGTTGCACAGGTGAAATTTGTTCACACTGTGGCATCTGGTTATGTCTGTGGCGCGATGTTCGTTCTGGGGATCAGCTCCTACTATATGCTGCGCGGTCGTGACTTCGCGTTCGCTAAACGTTCTTTTGCCATCGCCGCCAGCTTTGGCATGGCTGCAATTCTGTCTGTTATCGTTCTGGGTGATGAATCCGGTTACGAAATGGGCGACGTGCAGAAAACCAAACTCGCTGCGATTGAAGCAGAATGGGAAACTCAGCCTGCACCGGCTTCCTTTACGCTGTTCGGTATTCCGGACCAGGATGCGCAGGAAAACCATTTTGCGATTCAAATTCCTTATGCGCTGGGCATCATTGCCACCCGCTCTGTTGATACACCGGTCATTGGTCTGAAAGATCTGATGGTGCAGCACGAAGAGCGCATCCGTAACGGGATGAAAGCGTATCAACTGCTGGAAGAGCTGCGTGCTGGTACGACCGATCAGGCCGTTCGCGATCAGTTCAACAGCATGAAGAAAGACCTGGGTTATGGTCTGCTGCTGAAACGCTATACGGATAACGTCACCGACGCGACCGAAGCGCAAATTCAGCAGGCAACGAAAGATTCTATTCCTCGCGTTGCGCCGCTGTACTTCGCATTCCGTATCATGGTGGCATGCGGCATTCTGATGCTGGCAATCATCGCTGTGTCCTTCTGGACCGTACTTCGTAACCGTATCGGTGAGAAAAAATGGCTGCTGCGCACTGCGCTGTATGCGATTCCTCTGCCGTGGATTGCGATCGAATCCGGTTGGTTTGTCGCAGAGTACGGTCGTCAACCGTGGGCGATTGGTGAAGTGTTACCAACAGCCGTAGCGAACTCTTCGCTGACCGCTGGCGACCTCATCTTCTCGATGCTGTTGATTTGCGGCCTGTATACCCTGTTCCTGGTGGCTGAACTGTATCTGATGTTCAAGTTCGCACGCCTTGGGCCGAGTAGCCTGAAAACCGGTCGTTATCACTACGAGCAGTCCACTGTGACTTCTCAGCCGGCACGCTAAGACAGGAGTCGTCAAATGATCGATTATGAAGTATTGCGTTTTATCTGGTGGCTGCTGGTTGGCATTCTGCTGATTGGTTTCGCGGTCACTGATGGCTTCGACATGGGGGTGGGCATGCTCACCCGTTTCCTCGGTCGTAATGATACCGAGCGTCGAATTATGATTAACTCCATCGCCCCACACTGGGACGGTAACCAGGTTTGGCTCATCACCGCAGGCGGCGCACTGTTCGCAGCCTGGCCGATGGTGTATGCCGCTGCGTTCTCCGGCTTCTATGTGGCGATGATTCTGGTACTGGCGTCGTTGTTCTTCCGTCCGGTCGGTTTTGATTACCGCTCCAAGATTGAAGACATGCGCTGGCGCAACATGTGGGACTGGGGCATCTTCATTGGTAGCTTCGTTCCACCGCTGGTTATTGGCGTGGCATTCGGCAACCTGCTGCAAGGGGTTCCGTTCCACGTAGACGACTACATGCGTCTGTACTACACCGGTAACTTCTTCCAGTTGCTGAATCCGTTTGGTCTGCTGGCGGGTGTCGTGAGTGTTGGGATGATCATCACCCAGGGCGCGACCTATCTGCAGATGCGTACGGTAGGTGAGCTGCATCTGCGTGCACGTGCAACTTCGCAGGTTGCGGCACTGGTGACTCTGGTCTGCTTCGCGCTGGCCGGTGTATGGGTGATTTACGGTATTGACGGTTATGTTGTGACCTCCGCACTGGATCACCATGCCGCCTCTAACCCGCTGACCAAAGAAGTGGCTCGCGAGGCTGGCGCATGGATGGTGAACTTTAACAATGCACCTATTCTGTGGCTGGTTCCTGCACTGGGCGTCGTTCTGCCGCTGTTGACTATCCTGACTTCTCGTATGGAGAAAGGGGCATGGGCGTTCGTCTTCTCCTCACTGACGTTAGCCTGCATCATCCTGACTGCCGGTATCGCAATGTTCCCGTTTGTGATGCCATCCAGCACCATGATGAACGCAAGCCTGACTATGTGGGATGCCACCTCCAGCCAGCTTACATTGAACCTGATGACCTGGGTCGCGGCGGTGTTTGTACCGATCATTCTGTTGTACACCGGCTGGTGCTACTGGAAGATGTTCGGTCGCATCACTAAAGAAGATATTGAAAGCAACACCCACTCTCTGTACTAAGTAAGGAGCTTAAAATGTGGTATTTCGCATGGATTTTGGGAACGCTTCTTGCCTGTGCATTTGGGATAATCACAGCGCTGGCGCTTGAGCACGTTGAATCAGGCAAAGCCGGACAAGAAGATAGCTGATGACCAACATTATCGCGATGGTATACAACGCGATGGACAAGCGCCCCCTGCGGGCGCTTTCCTTTGTGCTGGCAATCGTGTTGGCTGGCTGCATATTCTGGGATCCGTCACGTTTTGCGGCCAAAACCAGTGAGCTTGAAATCTGGCATGGTTTCCTGCTGATGTGGGCGGTCTGCGCAGGCATTATTCACGGCGTTGGCTTCCGTCCTCGTGCCGTACACTGGCAGGGTATCTTCTGCCCGCTGATCGCGGATATCGTCCTCATTGTTGGACTGTTTTTCTTCTTCTTTTGAATAAGAAACATCCTTAAATATTTATGGGCTTGCATAAGCCCATAATTTTTTACTCTCCGTTTACTTTCCCCCATTCCAAAGCACCATTCCCGCGCGTATAGTAGCGAAGTTTGAAAGCACTAACCTTTTGTTGCATTACCGGGATGTACAGTGAAGACAGCGCGATATACAACGACATTCTTGATGCATCGCGGCGGCAAGAACGCGAGTCACCAGGCGCTTACCAGGGTAAGCAACTGGTGTGAGTGGGCGAAGCCAACAAAGAGGCAGTAGGAATGAATAAGTATATGTTTCGATGGCCGGTTCGTGTCTACTATGAAGATACCGATGCCGGTGGGGTGGTTTACCACGCCAGCTACGTCGCTTTTTATGAAAGAGCTCGTACAGAGATGCTGCGTCATCATCACTTCAGTCAGCAGGTCCTGTTGGCCGAACGTGTAGCCTTTGTGGTGCGCAAGATGACCCTCGAGTATTTTGCGCCTGCCCGGCTCGACGATATGCTCGAAGTTCAAACCGAAATTACGTCAATGCGTGGCACCTCATTGGTTTTCACGCAACGCATTGTCAACGCAGAGAATACCGTGCTGAATGAAGCCGAAGTTCTGATCGTTTGCGTTGATCCACTCAAAATGAAGCCTCGTGCGCTTCCCAAGTCTATTGTCGCGGAGTTTAAGCAGTGACTGACATGAATATCCTTGATTTGTTCCTGAAGGCAAGCCTTCTGGTTAAACTTATCATGTTGATTTTGATTGGTTTCTCAATCGCATCCTGGGCCATTATTATCCAGCGGACCCGTATTCTTAATGCTGCTTCACGTGAAGCCGAAGCATTTGAAGACAAGTTCTGGTCTGGTATTGAATTGTCGCGTCTGTATCAGGAAAGCCAGGGGCGTCGTGATAATCTGGCGGGCTCAGAGCAAATTTTCTATAGCGGATTCAAAGAGTTTGCGCGTCTGCATCGGGCGAATAGCCACGCGCCGGAAGCGGTCGTTGAAGGGGCATCCCGTGCGATGCGTATCTCGATGAACCGTGAACTGGAAACGCTGGAAACGCATATTCCATTCCTCGGCACCGTCGGCTCCATCAGCCCGTATATCGGTCTGTTCGGTACCGTTTGGGGGATCATGCACGCATTTATCGCGCTGGGCGCGGTAAAACAGGCCACGCTGCAAATGGTCGCGCCGGGTATCGCGGAAGCGTTGATCGCCACGGCTATCGGTCTGTTTGCGGCAATCCCGGCGGTTATGGCTTACAACCGACTGAATCAGCGCGTGAACAAGCTGGAACTGAATTACGACAACTTTATGGAAGAGTTCACCGCGATTCTGCACCGCCAGGCGTTTACCGTTAGCGAGAGCAACAAGGGGTAAGCCATGGCCAGAACGCGTGGACGAGGTCGTCGCGAACTCAAGTCCGAAATCAATATTGTACCGCTGCTCGACGTACTGCTGGTGCTGTTGCTGATCTTTATGGCAACCGCGCCGATCATTACGCAGAGTGTGGAAGTCGACCTGCCGGATGCGACCGAATCGCAAGCCGTCAGCAGTAACGACGAACCGCCGGTCATTATTGAGGTTTCCGGTATTGGGCAATACAGCGTGGTCGTTGAGAAAGACAGGATGGATCAACTGCCGCCGGAGCAGGTTATCGCGGAAGCGAAAAGCCGCCTGCAGACCAATCCGAAAACGGTCTTTTTAATCGGTGGTGCGAAAGACGTGCCTTATGATGAAATAATTAAAGCGCTGAACTTGTTACACAGTGCAGGCGTAAAATCGGTTGGCTTGATGACGCAGCCAATCTGATGACCGCGTTTTGCTGGCTTGAAAGATAGCGCGTAACAGGCGAACAGTTTTTTGGGAACCGAGAGTGTCAAAGGCAACCGAACAAAACGACAAGCTCAAAAGGGCGATAATTATTTCAGCGGTGCTGCATGTCATTTTATTTGCAGTACTGATCTGGAGTTCGTTCGATGAGCACATTGATGCTTCAGCTGGCGGCGGTGGCGGTTCGTCCATCGACGCCGTTATGGTCGATCCTGGCGCCGTTGTGCAACAGTACGACAGGCAGCAGCAGCAGCAGGCAAGTGCGAAACGTGCAGAAGAACAGCGTGAAAAACAGGCGCAGCAGCAAGCTGAGGAACTTCGCGAGAAGCAGGCGGCTGAGCAAGAGCGACTGAAGCAGCTGGAAAAAGAACGTTTAGCCGCGCAGGAAAAAGTGCGCGAACAGGCGGAACAGCAAAAGCAGGCCGAAGCCGCCGCCGCGAAAGCGCAAGAGCAACAGAAACAGGCTGAAGAAGCTGCGGCGAAGGCTGCTGCAGATGCGAAGGCCAAAGCTGATGCTCAGGCGAAACAAGCGGCAGATGCTGCGAAGAAAGCCGCTGCGGACGCACAGAAAAAAGCTGAGGCTGAAGCTGCTAAAGCCGCCGCTGATGCGAAGAAAGCTGCAGAAGCACAAGCTGCTAAGGCAGCAGCAGACGCTGCGAAGAAAGCGCAGGCTGAGGCCGCTAAGCAAGCTGCAGCCGAGAAAGCTGCCGCTGAGAAAGCAGAAAAAGCCGCCGCCGCGAAAGCTGCCGCTGCTGAAAAAGCGGCGGCTGATAAGAAAGCCGCGGCTGAAAAAGCAGCTGCAGATAAAAAAGCTGCAGCCGAGAAAGCCGCTGCCGATAAGAAAGCTGCGGCTGATAAAGCGGCTGCTGCGAAAAAGGCTGCGGCCGAAAAAGCCGCAGCAGCCTCTGGCGTTGACGACTTGTTGGGTGACCTAAGCTCCGGTAAGAATGCACCGAAATCGGGTGGTGGAGCGAAAGGAAGCGGTCAACCGGCGAAAGATAGTGGTACAAGTGGTGCTAATGGCGGTGCATCTGGCGCTGATATCAGTGCTTACGCATCTCAAATTCGTAATGCGATCCAGAGTCGTCTGTATGGTGCCGATTTGTATGCAGGTAAATCTTGCGTATTACATATCAAGTTAGCACCCGATGGTCTGTTACTGGATGTGACCGAAGAGGGCGGAGATCCGGCATTGTGCCAGGCTGCGCTGACGGCTGCGAAAACAGCCAGAATTCCTAAACCGCCTAGTCAGGCTGTTTATGAAAAAGTAAAAGATGCCAAACTGGACTTTAAACTGTAATAACACCCCCTGAGAATTCAGGGGAAACGGTCTAAGGTTGAGACAGAGTTCTGGTAGTTTTGTGTATTTGAGTTTGTTAACATTCTGCTAAATTATCGTGGGCTTTCCGTCCAGATAAGGGAGATATGATGAAGCAGGCATTACGAGTAGCATTTGGTTTTCTGATGCTGTGGGCAGCGGTGCTGCACGCAGAAGTACGTATCGAGATCACCCAGGGGGTGGACTCGGCACGCCCAATTGGTGTTGTCCCCTTCCAGTGGGCAGGGCCGGGTGCTGCACCTGAAGATATCGGTGGCATCGTAGGCGCTGACCTGCGTAACAGCGGTAAATTTAATCCGTTAGACCGCTCTCGTCTGCCTCAGCAGCCGGGTACCGCGCAGGAAGTTCAACCTGCCGCATGGTCTGCGCTGGGTATTGATGCCGTGGTCGTCGGTCAGGTTACACCGAATCCGGATGGTTCCTACAGCGTCGCTTATCAACTGGTAGATACCGGTGGCGCGCCGGGTACCGTACTGGCGCAGAATACTTATAAAGTGAACAAGCAGTGGCTGCGTTATGCGGGCCATACTGCCAGTGACGAAGTGTTTGAAAAACTGACCGGTATTAAAGGTGCATTCCGTACCCGTATCGCTTATGTTGTTCAGACTAACGGCGGTCAGTTCCCGTACGAATTACGTGTGTCTGACTACGATGGTTACAACCAGTTCGTGGTACACCGTTCTCCGCAACCGCTGATGTCACCGGCGTGGTCTCCGGACGGTTCAAAACTGGCATACGTCACTTTCGAAAGCGGTCGTTCTGCACTGGTTATTCAGACGTTGTCTAATGGCGCGGTTCGTCAGGTAGCGTCGTTCCCACGTCACAACGGTGCACCTGCGTTTTCTCCGGATGGCAGCAAACTGGCGTTTGCCCTGTCTAAAACCGGTAGCCTGAACCTGTATGTTATGGACATTGGTTCCGGTCAGATCCGTCAGGTTACGGATGGTCGTAGTAACAACACGGAACCTACCTGGTTCCCGGACAGCCAAAACCTGGCCTTTACCTCTGACCAGGCCGGTCGTCCGCAGGTATATAAAGTTAACGTCAACGGCGGTGCTCCGCAGCGTATTACCTGGGAAGGTTCGCAAAACCAGGATGCAGATGTGAGCAGCGACGGTAAGTTTATGGTAATGGTAAGCTCTGCCAATGGTCAGCAGCACATTGCCAAACAAGATCTGGTAGCGGGTGGCGTACAAGTCCTGTCGTCAACGTTCCTGGATGAAACGCCAAGTCTGGCACCTAACGGCACTATGGTAATCTACAGCTCTTCTCAGGGGATGGGATCCGTGCTGAATTTGGTTTCTACAGATGGGCGTTTCAAAGCGCGTCTTCCGGCAACTGATGGTCAGGTTAAATTCCCTGCCTGGTCGCCGTATCTGTGATAATAAATAATTGATTAATAAAGGAATCATTGAAATGCAACTGAACAAAGTGCTGAAAGGGCTGATGATTGCTCTGCCTGTTATGGCTATTGCAGCGTGTTCTTCTAACAAGAACGCCAGCAATGACGGCAGCGAAGGCATGCTGGGTGCCGGCACTGGTATGGATGCAAACGGCAGCGGCAACATGTCTTCTGAAGAGCAAGCGCGTCTTCAGATGCAACAGCTGCAGCAGAACAACATCGTTTACTTCGATCTGGACAAGTACGATATCCGTTCTGACTTCGCTGCAATGCTGGATGCTCACGCTAACTTCCTGCGTAGCAACCCGTCTTACAAAGTCACCGTAGAAGGTCATGCGGACGAACGTGGTACGCCTGAGTACAACATCTCCCTGGGTGAGCGTCGTGCGAACGCCGTTAAGATGTACCTGCAGGGTAAAGGCGTTTCTGCTGACCAGATCTCCATCGTTTCTTACGGTAAAGAAAAACCTGCAGTACTGGGTCATGACGAAGCGGCTTACGCCAAAAACCGTCGCGCCGTACTGGTTTACTAAGAGAATTGCATGAGCAGTAACTTCAGACATCATCTGTTGAGTCTGTCGTTACTGGTTGGCATAGCGGCCCCCTGGGCCGCTTTTGCACAGGCGCCAATCAGTAGTGTCGGCTCTGGCTCGGTCGAAGACCGTGTCACTCAACTCGAGCGTATTTCTAACGCTCACAGTCAGCTTTTAACCCAACTCCAGCAACAACTCTCCGATAATCAGTCCGATATTGATTCCCTGCGTGGTCAAATTCAGGAAAATCAGTATCAACTGAATCAGGTTGTTGAGCGCCAGAAGCAAATATTGCTGCAGATGAATAATCTTGGCAGCGGTAGTGCGCCTGCGGCACAGTCTACGAGTGGCGATCAGAGTGGGGCGGTAACTCCTACACCTGATGCGGGAGCTGCGGCAACGTCAGGGGCTCCCGTGCAAACTGGCGATGCGAATACCGATTACAATGCAGCAATTGCCCTGGTACAGGATAAATCCCGCCAGGATGACGCGATTGAAGCATTCCAGAACTTCATCAAAAAGTACCCAGACTCTACTTACCTGCCAAATGCGAATTACTGGCTGGGTCAGTTGAATTACAACAAGGGTAAAAAGGATGATGCTGCGTTCTATTTTGCTTCGGTAGTTAAAAACTTCCCAAAATCACCTAAGGCTGCAGACGCGATGTATAAAGTCGGCGTTATCATGCAGGACAAAGGTGACACAGCAAAAGCTAAAGCGGTTTATCAGCAGGTTATCACTAAATATCCTGGCACTGATGGCGCGAAACAAGCGCAAAAACGCCTTGGCGCGATGTAATGACCACCATGCGACCAGAAATCGTGTTATTTCTGGTCGTGTCGTGTGATTCCTAAGCAGTTGAGTTATTTACATCGAAATTTTTGTTGCGCTAAAATCTGAAATCAGTAATATATGCCGCCGTTGCCAAGGGATATCAAACAGCCCGAAAGCGGTGAAAAAAAGTGGGTCGTTAGCTCAGTTGGTAGAGCAGTTGACTTTTAATCAATTGGTCGCAGGTTCGAATCCTGCACGACCCACCACTTAATGCAGTATCCAGCGTAGTATCGGGTGATTAGCTCAGCTGGGAGAGCACCTCCCTTACAAGGAGGGGGTCGGCGGTTCGATCCCGTCATCACCCACCACTCGGGGCGTTAGCTCAGTTGGTAGAGCAGTTGACTTTTAATCAATTGGTCGCAGGTTCGAATCCTGCACGCCCCACCAACTTTAACATCGTACTCAGATGTTAAACGTGAAGGATAACGTTGCTTTAGCAACGGCCCGTTAGGGCGAGACGAAGTCGAGTCATCCTGCACGCCCCACCACTATTTTGGTGGTTCCGAGTAAAAATTTTTCAGGTTGCATCCGAGCGGGTCGTTAGCTCAGTTGGTAGAGCAGTTGACTTTTAATCAATTGGTCGCAGGTTCGAATCCTGCACGACCCACCATCCTGAATAATTGAAGTAGTACACCCCATATGGGGGCGTTAGCTCAGTTGGTAGAGCAGTTGACTTTTAATCAATTGGTCGCAGGTTCGAATCCTGCACGCCCCACCAGTGTAAAAAGGCGCCCTAAAGGCGCCTTTTTGCTATCTGCGATTTATAAGATTCGAACCTGCTTGCCTGATGCGCTTCGCTTATCAGGCCTACGGGTGCCAAATGTAGGCCGGATAAGACGCCAGTCGCCATCCGGCACTCATCACACGCAATTATTGTGACTTTTCTGCGCCAATCCGCTATCTTGTTTAGCATATAAAACAAATCAAACCGAATATGGCGTGCGTCACGCTTTTAATCGGTTATTTCGTTAAGCCAGTAAAACGAGAAAGCAAGATGAGCGTGATGTTTGATCCAGAAGCAGCAATTTATCCGTTTCCGCCGAAACCAGCGCCGCTGAGTGTGGATGAAAAGCAATTTTATCGTGAAAAAATCAAGCGCCTGCTGAAAGAGCGTGATGCCGTTATGGTCGCGCACTATTACACCGATCCTGAAATTCAGCAGTTGGCAGAAGAGACCGGCGGCTG
Source organism: Citrobacter sp. Ce129 (assembly GCF_030334545.1). Classification (NCBI taxonomy): domain Bacteria; kingdom Pseudomonadati; phylum Pseudomonadota; class Gammaproteobacteria; order Enterobacterales; family Enterobacteriaceae; genus Citrobacter; species Citrobacter sp. Ce129. Next base: position 127,952 of record NZ_JAOWDS010000051.1, on the reverse strand, counting down.
TATCTCCGATTCTCTGGAGATGGCGCGGTTTGGTGCAAAACATTCTGCCTCTACGCTGCTGGTTGCCGGCGTGAGGTTTATGGGAGAAACCGCCAAAATTCTCAGCCCGGAAAAGACTATCCTGATGCCGACCTTACAGGCGGAATGTTCATTAGATCTGGGCTGTCCGATTGACGCGTTCAGCGCATTTTGCGACGCGCATCCGGATCGTACCGTGGTGGTTTACGCTAATACCTCAGCCGCCGTTAAAGCACGTGCGGACTGGGTTGTCACTTCCAGTATCGCAGTAGAACTTATTGAGCATCTTGATAGTTTAGGTCAAAAAATCATCTGGGCCCCGGACAGGCATCTGGGCAACTACGTGCAAAAACAGACCGGTGCAGACGTTCTTTGTTGGCAGGGAGCTTGTATCGTCCACGATGAGTTTAAAACCCAGGCTTTAACACGCATGAAAGGGCTTTACCCTGATGCCGCTGTGCTGGTGCACCCGGAGTCTCCTCAGTCTATCGTAGATATGGCTGATGCGGTTGGCTCAACCAGCCAGCTAATTAATGCAGCAAAATCGTTACCGCACAAGCAGCTGATTGTGGCGACTGACCGGGGCATTTTTTACAAAATGCAGCAAGCCGTTCCGGATAAAGAGCTACTTGAAGCTCCGACGGCCGGTGAGGGGGCAACTTGTCGCAGCTGCGCGCATTGTCCGTGGATGGCGATGAACGGCCTCAAGGCGATTGCTGAGGGCCTGGAGGAGGGTGGTGCGGCTCATGAGATACATGTTGATGCCGCACTGCGAGAAGGGGCGTTGTTGCCGTTAAACCGTATGTTGGAATTTGCGGCTACACTTCGAGCTTAATTATTTATTTTTTTGCTCTGGGGGAAAAGATGGACTTTTTTAGCACGCAGAACATTCTGGTACATATTCCGATTGGCGCGGGCGGTTACGATCTGTCATGGATCGAAGCCGTGGGGACTATCGCCGGGTTGCTGTGTATTGGCCTCGCAAGTCTTGAGAAAATCAGCAATTACTTCTTTGGTCTGATAAACGTCACGTTGTTTGCGATTATCTTCTTTCAGATCCAACTCTATGCCAGCCTGTTGCTGCAAGTTTTCTTCTTTGCCGCCAACATCTACGGCTGGTATGCCTGGTCCCGGCAAACCAACCAGCATGAAGCGGAACTGAAAATTCGCTGGCTGCCGTTACCAAAAGCGATCGGCTGGCTGGTGGCTTGCGTGGTGGTGATTGGCCTGATGTCGGTCTATATCGATCCGGTCTTTGCGTTCCTGACCCGTATCGCGGTGAACATCATGCAGGCATTGGGATTGCAGGTTGTTGTGCCTGAACTGCAACCCGATGCATTCCCGTTCTGGGACTCCTGCATGATGGTGCTTTCGATTGCGGCGATGATCCTGATGACGCGTAAATACGTTGAAAACTGGCTGCTGTGGGTGATCATTAACGTCATCAGCGTGGTGATATTTGCCCTGCAAGGCGTATATGCCATGTCGCTGGAATATGTGATCCTGACGGTTATCGCCCTGAACGGTAGCAGGATGTGGATTAATAGCGCGCGTGAGCGGGGTTCCCACGCGCTGTCCCATTAATGGTGGTGATGTGAATGGCCGGACACGCCCTGATACAGGTGGCAGTCCGGCCCATTGCACGGCTGATACTCCATCTGGATCGTCGCATGCTCAATCTGGTAGTGATGAATAAGGAAATGTTGAATACGCTCCAGCAGCGCATCGTGATCGTGCGGCGGGATCACCTGCACATGCAGCGTCATCACCGGTTTTTCACCCACCATCCAGACATGGACATGGTGTACGTTGCGCACTTCAGGGATGTCCCGGCTGAGATGGCGCTGTAGTGCGGCGATATCCAGCGCCAGCGGGGCGCCTTCCAGTAATTCATTAACACTATCTTTTAATAATCGCCAGGCACTGCGCAGCACCAGCACGGAAACCAGGATCGACAGGATCGGATCCGCAGGCGTCCAGCCCGTCCAGATGATAATCAGTGCCGCGATAATTGCCCCAACAGAACCGAGTAAATCGCCCATCACATGCAGCGCTGCGGCGCGGACGTTCAGGTTTTTCTCTTCACTGCCGCGATGTAAAACCCAAAAAGCGAGCACGTTGGCCAGTAGGCCTGCGACAGCTATAACCATCATCATGCCGCCAGCCACAGGGCGAGGCGTCTGGAAGCGTTCAACCGCCTCCCAGACGATTAAAATGGTGATAACGACCAATGCGATGGCATTAACAAATGCAGCCAGCGTCGTGAGCCTCAGCCAACCGAAGGTGTGGCGGATTGTGGGTGGGCGGCGGGAAAACTGGACCGCCAGCAACGCGAAAAGGAGCGCTGCGGCATCCGTGAGCATATGCCCGGCGTCGGCCAGCAAGGCCAGCGAGCCGGAGAGTATTCCCCCCACCACTTCAACCAACATAAATCCGGCTGTAATGCAAAATGCGAACATCAGTCGGCGGGCATTATTGTCCTTCGGTTGCTCAGAGGAAGTATGAGTATGTGCGTGCGCCATTATGCCATCCCTTTGTTATTCTCATCTTTACTGTATGCCATGATACCGTTTTTGGGATGATAAAATTAAAAAGGAGAGCTATTGCTCTCCCGTTATTAGCTTTATTTTCAGCGTTACTGGGTGGTGCCGTCAGTTTTGGTATCAACATCATTATTGATGCCGTTTCCGGTCTCAACCTTCTTATTCACATCGGGGCAGCGGCCGTCTTTACACATGGTATTTTTGTGCACCTCGTCTTTGGTCATCCCCTCATGGTTCATTGACGAACCGTCCGGGTGAAGCATTGTGCCACCTGAATTCACGTTACTGTTGTCGACATTATTTGGCGCTACGTTTTCGCGGGCGTCAGGGGCGACTTGTCCGGCGTCAGCCGAGGAATTTGCCTGGCCGTTATTGGACTGAGCGTTGGTGTCCGCAGCCAGCGCCGCGCCGCTGGCGAGGCTGAGTGTAGCGGTAAGAAAGAGTGAAGCGAGCTTTGTCATATGCATAATATGCTCCTGTTAAGGTCGATATGTCGGATAACGTCTTCCAACAGTGCATGTGGCAGATACATCATCAATATGTGGTTAATAGTTTTGCTGTTGAAATTAAAACCAGCATAGAATCTTGAAAATTATGAAAATTAAAGCTGTTACAGTTATAAATTGTAGATTGGATCTCGTTTTTCGCTACTTTATTGCGTTTTTTTGGCCAATTCCAGGATTAATCCGTCCAAAGTGTAAAACCCCGTTTACACTTTATGACTGAAGATATAGATTGGAGGGATTGCATTCATTTATATAAGTATGGCAACGCTGGAATAATCATGAATTATCAGAACGACGATTTACGCATCAAAGAGATCAACGAGTTATTACCGCCAGTCGCACTGCTGGAAAAATTCCCCGCTACTGAAAATGCCGCAAATACGGTGGCTCATGCCCGTAAGGCGATTCATAAAATTCTGAAAGGAAGCGACGATCGCCTGCTTGTGGTGATTGGACCGTGTTCAATTCATGATCCGGCCGCTGCCAAAGAGTATGCCGCTCGCCTGCTGGCGCTGCGCGAAGAGTTAAAAGGCGAGCTTGAAATTGTCATGCGCGTCTATTTTGAAAAGCCACGTACTACCGTTGGCTGGAAAGGGCTTATCAACGATCCGCACATGGACAACAGCTTCCAGATCAACGACGGGCTGCGCATTGCGCGTAAACTGCTGCTGGATATCAACGACAGCGGATTGCCGGCTGCGGGTGAATTCCTCGATATGATCACCCCGCAATACCTCGCCGACCTGATGAGCTGGGGCGCGATTGGGGCACGAACTACTGAATCTCAGGTGCACCGTGAACTGGCATCTGGTCTGTCTTGCCCGGTTGGTTTTAAAAACGGTACCGATGGCACCATCAAAGTGGCGATTGATGCAATCAACGCCGCAGGAGCGCCACACTGCTTCCTGTCGGTGACCAAATGGGGTCATTCGGCGATCGTGAATACCAGTGGCAATGGCGATTGCCATATCATTCTGCGCGGCGGCAAAGAGCCGAACTACAGCGCTCAGCATGTTGCCGAGGTGAAAGAAGGTCTGATCAAGGCAGGACTCTCAGCGCAAGTGATGATCGACTTTAGCCATGCCAACTCCAGCAAGCAGTTCAAAAAGCAGATGGATGTTGCGAAAGATGTTTGCGGGCAAGTCGCCGGTGGCGAAAAAGCGATTATCGGCGTGATGATCGAAAGCCATCTGGTAGAAGGCAACCAGAACCCGGATAGCGGCGAACCGCTGACCTACGGTAAGAGTATCACCGACGCCTGCATTGGCTGGGAAGACACCGATGCGGTGCTGCGCCAACTGGCGGATGCGGTAAAAGCGCGCCGCGGTTAAGTTTTAATGCCTCTCTCATAGGCAAAAAAAAGCGCGGATAATCCGCGCTTTTTGTATTCTGCGAAGAAGTTACTTCGCTTTACCCTGGTTCGCCACGGCGGCGGCTTTTGCTGCGATCTCGTCAGCGTTACCCAGATAGTAGTGTTTGATCGGCTTGAAGTTTTCGTCGAACTCATACACCAGCGGTACGCCGGTCGGGATGTTCAGTTCAAGGATCTCATCTTCACCCATGTTATCCAGATATTTCACCAGCGCACGCAGAGAGTTGCCGTGAGCGGCAATAATCACACGCTCACCGCTTTTCATGCGCGGCAGAATGGTTTCATTCCAGTAAGGGATAACACGATCGATGGTCAGCGCCAGGCTTTCGGTAACCGGTAACTCTTTGTCGGTCAGCTTCGCATAACGCGGATCGTGACCCGGATAACGCTCGTCGTCTTTGGTCAGTTCTGGCGGGGTAACCGCAAAGCCGCGACGCCATTGCTTAACCTGCTCATCACCGTATTTTTCTGCGGTTTCCGCTTTGTTCAGACCCTGCAGCGCGCCGTAATGACGTTCATTCAGTTTCCAGGATTTCTCAACCGGCAGCCACGCCTGATCCAGTTCGTCCAGTACGTTCCACAGGGTGTGGATGGCACGTTTCAGCACAGAGGTATAAGCAAAATCGAAGCTGTAGCCTTCCTCTTTCAGCAGTTTACCTGCCGCTTTTGCTTCGCCTACACCTTTCTCGGACAGATCAACGTCATACCAACCGGTAAAACGGTTCTCGTTGTTCCACTGACTTTCACCGTGACGTACCAGAACCAGCTTAGTTACAGCCATACACTCACTCCTATAAATCATATTGAATGATAATAATTCTCATTATATTGCCGTAATTCGTCAGCGGCAATGCTTACGCATAACCATAGCGAAAATAGCGCCACAGTGTAAGGTTCTTGTGAATTCAAGGTTGCGATTTTGTCTTTGAGTGGTGGGGGTTTGAGCGGGTCTGTTGTGATAAACAAGCAACAGGCCCGATACGTTACGTCATCGGGCCTGTGACGGGGAAGGCTCAAACGGGAATAAACTGATATTCCGTTACGCTGGCATACTCGTCCCCCGGACGCAGGAAGCAGTCCGGCTGTGGCCACTCTGGATGGTTCGGGCTGTCAGGCAGAAACTCACTTTCCAGCGCCAGACCTTGCCAGTCTTCGTAGGCGTCTGGCCCACGAGATGGCGTACCGCCGAGGAAGTTGCCGGAGTAAAACTGCAATGCCGGGGCCGAGGTGTAGACCACCATTTGCAGTTTTTCATCCTGTGACCATAGCTGAGCGACCGGTGTACGTGCATTGCCCTGAGCCTGAAGCAGGAAGGCATGATCGTAACCTTTCACCTTGCGCTGATCGTCATCGGCCAGAAATTCACTGCTGATGATTTTAGGCGTGCGGAAATCGAAAGTGCTACCGGCGACGGATTTCAGTCCATCATGCGGGATGCCCATTTCGTCCACCGGTAAGTACTCGTCCGCCAGAATTTGCAACTTATGCTGGCGCACATCCGTTCTATCTCCGTCGAGATTAAAGTAGACGTGATTTGTCAGATTTACCGGGCAGGGCTTATCGACCGTGGCGCGGTAGGTTATCGAAATACGATTATCCTCAGTCAGGCGATACTGCGCGGTAGCGCAAAGATTACCAGGGAAGCCCTGATCGCCATCGTCAGACGTTAAGGCGAACAGCACCTGACGGTCATTCTGATTGACTATCTGCCAGCGGCGTTTGTCGAAACCATCCGGCCCGCCGTGTAGCTGGTTGTCGCCCTGACTTGGTAATAATTCGACGGTTTCGCCAGCAAAGGTATAACGACTGTTGGCGATACGGTTAGCGTAGCGACCAATCGAGGCCCCCAAAAATGCAGCCTGGTCCGGGTATTGTTCCGGGCTGGCGCACCCGAGTATGGCTTCGCGCACGCTACCATCGCTAAGCGGAATACGCGCAGAGAGCAGGGTTGCGCCCCAGTCCATGAGCGTGACCACCATCCCTGCGTCATTGCGCAGGGTGAGCAGGCGAAACGGCTGACCGTCCGGAGCCTGCACAGGGATTTCGTTTAACATTGTCCGGCTCCTTGAGAAGGTTTGCAGACGTAGAATGTTTCTTTGATACCGGTTTTTGCTTCGTACTGCTCGGCGACAGCCTGCTGAACGGCAGGTACCAAATCTTGCGGGATCAGCGCCACGATGCAGCCGCCGAAGCCGCCGCCAGTCATACGTACACCGCCTTTATCGCCGATGGTCGCTTTGACAATCTCTACCAGAGTATCAATTTGCGGCACGGTAATTTCAAAGTCATCGCGCATTGAGGCGTGAGATTCCGCCATCAGTTGGCCCATACGCAGCAGGTCGCCTTTTTCCAGTGCCTGCGCGGCTTCAACGGTACGCGCATTTTCTGTGATGACGTGGCGGACGCGTTTGGCGACAATCGGATCCAGCTCGTGGGCGACGGCGTTAAACGCTTCAAGGCTGACATCACGCAGCGCTGGTTGCTGGAAGAAACGCGCGCCGGTTTCACACTGTTCGCGACGAGTGTTGTATTCGCTGCCGACCAATGTGCGTTTAAAGTTGCTGTTGATGATTACCACCGCGACACCCTCAGGCATCGAAACGGCTTTAGTGCCCAGCGTACGACAGTCGATCAGCAACGCATGATCGTTCTTGCCAAGCGCAGAGATCAACTGATCCATAATGCCGCAGTTACAACCGACAAACTGGTTTTCAGCTTCCTGACCATTCAGGGCAATCTGCGCGCCGTCGAGCGGCAGATGATAGAGCTGCTGGAATACCGTACCAACAGCGACTTCCAGCGAGGCGGAAGAGCTTAAACCCGCACCCTGCGGGACGTTACCGCTAATCACCAGATCCGCGCCGCCAAAAGCATTATTGCGCTTTTGTAGATGTTTCACCACGCCACGCACGTAGTTTGACCACTGCTGGGTGTCATGGGCGATAATCGGCGCATCGAGAGAGAACTCATCAATCTGATTGTCGTAATCAGCGGCGACTACGCGGACTTTTCGATCGTCGCGCACCGCACAGCTGATGACGGTCTGATAGTCGATGGCGCAGGGCAGAACGAAGCCGTCGTTATAATCGGTATGTTCGCCGATCAGGTTTACGCGACCCGGCGCCTGAATAATATGGGTGGCAGGGTAGCCAAACGTTTCTGCAAACAGAGATTGTGTTTTTTCTTTCAGACTCATTATTTAAACTCCGGATTCGCGAAAATGGATGTCGCTGACTGCACGCAGTCGCTCAGCCGCTTGTTCTGCCGTCAGGTCACGCTGGGTCTCCGCCAGCATTTCATAACCGACCATAAATTTACGCACGGTCGCGGAACGCAGCAGCGGCGGGTAAAAGTGTGCGTGCAACTGCCAGTGTTCGTTTTCTTCACCGTTAAACGGTGCGCCGTGCCAGCCCATAGAATAGGGGAATGAGCACTGGAACAGGTTGTCGTAACGACTGGTCAGTTTTTTCAACGCCAGCGCCAGGTCAGTACGCTGTTCATCGGTCAAATCAGTAATACGCAGCACGTGCGCTTTCGGCAGCAGCAGCGTTTCGAACGGCCACGCGGCCCAGTAAGGTACAACTGCCAGCCAGTGCTCGGTTTCTACGACCGTACGGCTGCCGTCCGCCAGTTCACGCTGGACGTAATCAACGAGCATCGGCGCGCCTTGTTCGGCGAAGTACGCTTTCTGCAGGCGATCTTCACGTTCGGCTTCATTAGGCAAAAAGCTGTTGGCCCAAATTTGTCCGTGTGGGTGCGGGTTCGAGCACCCCATCGCTGCACCTTTATTCTCAAAGACCTGCACCCAGGGATAGGTTTTGCCTAAGTCTTCAGTCTGCTCCTGCCACGTTTTTACGATTTCTGTCAGCGCAGGGACGCTGAGTTCCGGCAGCGTTTTGCTGTGATCGGGTGAGAAGCAAATCACGCGGCTGGTACCGCGCGCGCTCTGGCAGCGCATCAACGGATCGTGACTGTCCGGCGCGTCCGGGGTATCGGACATCAGCGCCGCAAAGTCATTGGTAAAGACATAGGTCCCGGTGTAATCCGGGTTTTTGTCACCGGTAACGCGCGTATTACCAGCGCACAGGAAGCAGTCCGGGTCATGCGCAGGCAGTACCTGCTTAGACGGGGTTTCCTGCGCCCCTTGCCAGGGGCGTTTGGCGCGATGCGGTGATACGAGGATCCACTGCCCGGTGAGCGGGTTAAAACGACGATGTGGATGATCGACAGGATTGAATTGCGTCATGATTGGTCCTTAATCCGAATATCCCTGTGGGTGGCGTGACTGCCAGTGCCAGGTGTCTTGTGCCATTTCATCCAGAGTGCGGGTCACGCGCCAGTTGAGCTCGCGATCGGCTTTGCTGGCATCAGCCCAGTAGGCCGGAAGATCGCCATCACGGCGCGGAGCGAAATGGTAATTAATGGGTTTACCGCAGGCTTTGCTGAAGGCGTTGACCACGTCCAGCACGCTGCTGCCGATGCCTGCCCCAAGGTTGTAAATATGTACACCCTGTCTGCCAGCCAGCTTTTCCATGGCGGCAACGTGGCCGTCGGCGAGATCCATCACGTGAATGTAGTCGCGAACGCCGGTGCCATCTTCAGTGGGGTAGTCGTTGCCAAATATGGCAAGGGATTCGCGGCGACCTACGGCAACCTGTGCGATGTATGGCATCAGGTTGTTTGGAATACCTTGCGGATCTTCCCCCATATCTCCCGACGGATGAGCGCCAACCGGGTTGAAGTAGCGCAGCAAGGCGATGCTCCAGTCGGGCTGTGCTTTTTGCAGGTCGGTGAGGATCTGTTCCACCATCAGCTTACTTTTGCCGTACGGACTTTGCGGCGTGCCGGTGGGGAAGCTTTCAACATAAGGAATTTGCGGTTGATCGCCATAGACGGTCGCGGAGGAGCTGAAAATGAAGTTTTTCACGTTGGCGGCGCGCATTGCATTCACCAGACGCAGAGTGCCGTTGACGTTGTTGTCATAATACTCCAGCGGCTTGGCAACGGATTCTCCCACGGCTTTTAAACCAGCAAAGTGGATGACCGTGTCAATGGCATGATCGTGCAGAATTTCGGTTATCAGCGCCTCGTTACGGATATCTCCTTCCACGAAAGTTGGATGCTTGCCGCCTAAACGCTCGATGACGGGCAGAACGCTACGCTTGCTGTTGCAGAGATTATCCAGGATCACTACTTCGTGACCGTTTTTCAGCAACTGCACGCAAGTGTGGCTTCCAATGTAACCGCTACCACCTGTAACCAATACTCTCATAATTCGCTCCGTTAAGCCTATGGTATGCAATAACCATAGCATAACAAAGATGCGAAAAGTGTGACATGGAATAAATTAGTGGAATCGTTTACACACTGGCATTTTCAGGTGTACGTAGTGGTTATTATATTTTAAATCATTACGTTAGATTGTTTTCTCAGCGTTTGTCTGAAAAAAAGGCCAGAAAAAGGGCGTGTTCAACGCCCTGGTATGAAAATTAACGCAGAAAGGTTTGTCGATAGGCGTAGATTTCGCCCTCGGGCACAAACTCCAGTCGATGGGTAATGCAGGCTGGGGCGTCTTCAGCGTGGTGGGAGACAAACAGCAGCTGGGTTTCGCCTTCACCGATCAGTACATCCACAAATCGACGAATCAGTTGGCGATTGAGCGGGTCCAGGCCTTGCAAAGGCTCATCAAGAATCAACAACGTAGGGTGTTTAACTAATGCGCGAACAATCAATGCCAGCCGCTGCTGTCCCCAGGAAAGACTATGAAACGGCGCATCCGCGGTACGCTTATCGATGCCCAGGATTTCCAGCCACTGCTGTACCAGCTTGTGCTGCCTGTCGGAGACGGCCTGATAAATGCCGATTGAATCAAAATAACCAGAGAGAATAACGTTGCGTACCGTCGTACTTACCCGGTAATCCAGATGCAGGCTGCTGCTGACGTAACCGATGTGTTTTTTGATATCCCAGATAGTTTCACCGCTGCCCCGACGGCGGCCAAACAGGGTCAGGTCGTTGCTGTAACCCTGGGGATGATCGCCGGTGATTAAACTGAGCAAGGTTGATTTTCCCGCACCGTTGGGGCCGACAATTTGCCAGTGTTCCCGCGGATTTACCCGCCAGCTCAGATGATGAAGGATAGGGCGATCGTTATACGAGACGGTGCCATCGTTAAGCACAATTCGCGGCTCGTTTTCTGACAATGTGCGCCGCACCGAAGGCTCATCCGGCTCGGGTAACTGAATGCCTTCCAGCCGCTCGCTATGGGCAAGCTGAGCGATTAATGCTTGTTGCAGAAGGTCGGTTTTTGCGCCGGTGTCCGTCAGCGTGCAATCGGCAAGTACGCCAGCAAACTGCACGAATTCGGGAATTTCATCAAAACGATTAAGCACCATCACCAGCGTTAAACCGGCCTGGTGAAGTTCAGCGAGCAGTTCTGCTAACTGCCGACGAGACGCCACGTCCAGCCCGTCAAAGGGTTCATCCAGGATCAGTAAATCTGGCGAGGACATTAACGCCTGGCAGAGCAGGGTCTTACGTGTTTCACCGGTGGAAAGGTATTTGAAACGTCTGTTGAGCAGGGCCGAAATACCAAATTGCTGCGCCAGCGCAGCGCAGCGGGCGGGATCGTTGACCTCATCCTGAATGATTTCAGCGGTGGTGCGCCCGGTGTCGTCTTCGCCGGGGCTAAGAAGGTCGGTGTTGTTTCGCTGCCATTCGTCGCTGACCAGCTTTTGGAGTTGCTCAAAAGAGAGTCGGGTAATACGCGCGAACTGACAGTGGCGCTCGCCTTTCAGGAGCGGCAACTCTCCCGCCAGCGCGCGGGCCAGCGCGGATTTCCCGCTACCGTTAGAACCAACAAACGCCCAGCTATCACCCGCGTTTAACGTCAACGCATCTATCTGGAGCATTTTTGTGTCGCTAAGACGAAACGTGCCTTGCGAAATTTGCAACGATGACATTTTGCATCCCATTATTTGCAGCGATTAATAACAGGGATACGTGTTCTTCAGGCTGATGTCAATTAACTCAGCACAGTGTGGCGATAATCACCCGGTCAGCATTAAACCATGCGGTGACGTTAGCGCCTTCTTGTAGCGTTGTGGCGTCCTGGGCCGGGACAGTGGCGCACAGCGTCTGGCCGTCTGGTAACGTCATCAGCACTTCACACTGTTCCGCTCCGCGTTCTATATGGCTGATCGTACCCTGCAACTGGTTATCGGCGGCCTGGGCAATAGCGTCGTCCTGAGTAATTCCTACCCATGGTGCTTTCAGCAGAATCAACACTTCTTTGCCTTCCTCAAGACCCAGACGCTCGCCGCTTTGCGCAGTGATCGCGACTTTCAGGCGCGTTTCGCCATCGGCCAACAGGACGTCGACATGCTGTTGAACCTGATCGTGGTCGCGGGCGGTTATTGTGCCAAACCACTGGTTACGGGCGCTGGTTTGCAGTGAAAAACGAGAGATAGCCGCCAGCAGGCTATTGAGCGGCAGCGCATCGTCATCGCTCAAAACATCAAAGGCTTTTTGTTGGATTTGCGCCAGTAAATCGTACAGCTGGATTAAGCGTTGGCCGTAGCGTGTTAACACCGCGCCGCCGCCGCCTTTGCCGCCTGTGGCGCGCTCAACCAGCGTCTGCTCGCTGAGCTGGTTCATTTCATTAATCGCATCCCAGGCGCTCTTGTAGCTAATACCTGCATCCTTCGCGCCCTGACTGATGGAGCCGGAAAGCGCAATGTGCTTAAGCAGAGAAATGCGACGGGGATCGGCAAACAGTTTTTGCTGAAGTTTCAGCGTAAGAAGGATTTCGGCCTGCATCACAAGCTCCTGGCAAAAAAGGGTATTGTGACGGAAAACCGCGCCTGAGCAAAGCCGACCGCACAAAAGGGGAGTGCTTTTCTGCGTTATGTGGTTAGAATACAGCTAAGGACTATATCTGGAGTTGACCATGTTAGAGTTATTGAAAAGTCTGGTATTCGCCGTAATCATGGTACCTGTGGTAATGGCCATCATTCTGGGTCTGATTTACGGACTGGGTGAAGTGTTCAACATTTTCTCCGGTATCGGTCAGAAAGACCAGTCCAGACAGAATCATTGATTCCCCAAACGCCCGCTCAGTCGGGCGTTTATATTTTTCGCCTGCCAACCCGTTTTCGCTGACTACAGTTTCTCAAGATCCTGCTTTCCCTGCCGATATTTTCTTTGTCTAACCTCTAATTGGTATCAATAACCTCTGGGAAAATCCTGATTTACTCGTTATATTTGCGCCTACATAACGAAACGCAAAGGAGTTACAGATGGCACGTACATGGTTACGCTTGTTTGCAGGGGCAACACTTTCTCTTACCGTTGCCGGGCATGCGCTGGCGGATGAAGGCAAAATTACGGTGTTTGCCGCGGCTTCACTGACCAACGCGATGCAGGACATTGCGACGCAATACAAAAAAGAGAAGAACGTTGATGTTGTCTCCTCTTTTGCCTCTTCATCCACACTGGCGCGTCAGATTGAAGCAGGCGCACCGGCCGATCTGTTTATTTCTGCCGATCAGAAATGGATGGATTACGCGGTAGACAAAAAGTCGATTGATACCGCAACGCGTGCAACGCTGTTAGGTAACAGCCTGGTGGTGGTCGCGCCGAAAGCCAGTGCACAGAAAGACTTCACTATTGACAGCAAAACCAACTGGACCAGCCTGTTGAACGGTGGACGTCTGGCCGTTGGCGATCCGGAACATGTTCCGGCGGGCATTTATGCCAAAGAAGCGCTGCAAAAACTGGGTGCATGGGATACCCTGGCCCCGAAACTGGCACCTGCTGAAGATGTGCGCGGTGCGCTGGCGCTGGTAGAGCGTAACGAAGCGCCACTGGGTATCGTCTATGGTTCCGATGCCGTCGCCAGCAAGGGCGTAAAAGTCGTTGCGACTTTCCCGGAAGATTCGCACAAAAAAGTGGAATATCCTATCGCGATTGTTGATGGGCACAAAAACGCAACGGTTAGCGCGTTCTATGATTACCTGAAAGGACCGCAGGCTGCTGAAATCTTTAAACGTTATGGATTTACGACCAAGTAATGATACTGACCGATCCTGAATGGCAGGCCGTCATACTGAGCCTGAAAGTTTCTTCCCTGGCCGTCTTGTTTAGCCTGCCGTTTGGGATCTTCTTTGCCTGGCTGCTTGTGCGATGCAAGTTCCCGGGCAAAGCTCTGCTCGACAGCGTTCTGCATTTGCCGCTGGTTCTGCCGCCGGTGGTGGTGGGCTATCTGCTGTTGATTGCTATGGGGCGGCGCGGATTCATTGGCGAATGGCTGTACGACTGGTTTGGCATCACCTTTGCCTTTAGCTGGCGCGGTGCGGTGCTGGCCGCAGCGGTGATGTCTTTCCCTCTGATGGTAAGGGCTATTCGTCTGGCGTTGGAAGGTGTTGACGTCAAACTGGAGCAGGCGGCCCGCACGCTGGGAGCCGGACGCTGGCGCGTATTTATGACCATTACGCTACCGCTGATGCTACCCGGCATTATTGTCGGTACGGTGCTGGCGTTTGCGCGTTCCCTCGGGGAATTCGGCGCAACAATTACCTTTGTCTCCAATATTCCTGGCGAAACCCGCACTATCCCTTCGGCGATGTATACCTTGATCCAGACCCCCGGCGGCGAAAGCGCGGCGGCAAGGTTATGTATTATTTCTATTGTGTTAGCGCTGATTTCACTGCTGATCTCTGAATGGCTGGCGCGTATTAGCCGTGAACGGACGGGGCGATAACCATGCTGGAACTTAATTTCTCTCAGACGCTGGGAACGCATTGCCTGACGCTCAACGAAACGCTGCCAGCCAGCGGGATCACCGCTATTTTCGGTGTTTCCGGCGCGGGAAAAACCTCACTGATTAACGCCATCAGCGGTCTGACCCAGCCGCAGTCCGGGCGTATCGTGCTCAACGGTCGGGTCTTAAACGACGTCGAGAACGGTGTCTGTTTAACGCCTGAAAAACGCCGGGTGGGCTATGTTTTCCAGGATGCGCGCCTGTTCCCGCATTATAAAGTACGCGGTAACCTGCGTTATGGAATGGCGAAAAGCATGGCCGGACAGTTTGACAAGCTGGTGGCGCTGTTGGGCATTGAGCCGCTGCTTGACCGTCTGCCCGGCGGTCTTTCTGGTGGCGAAAAGCAGCGCGTCGCGATCGGCCGGGCGTTGCTTACCGCGCCGGAACTGTTGCTGCTTGATGAGCCGTTAGCCTCGCTGGATATTCCGCGTAAGCGCGAACTGCTGCCTTATCTGCAACGCCTGGCGCGAGAAATCAATATTCCGATGCTGTACGTCAGCCACTCGCTCGATGAAATCTTGCACCTGGCGGACAAAGTGATGGTACTGGAAAACGGGCAGGTCAAAGCGTTTGGTTCGCTGGAAGATGTCTGGGGCAGCAGCGTGATGCACCCCTGGCTGCCTAAGGAACAGCAAAGCAGTATTCTGAAAGTCAGCGTGCTGGAACATCATCCACACTACGCGATGACCGCGCTGGCGCTTGGCGATCAGCATTTGTGGGTCAATAAGCTGGATCAACCGCTGCAAACCGCGCTGCGTATTCGTATTCAGGCATCTGATGTTTCACTGGTGCTCCAACCGCCGCAGCAGACCAGTATTCGTAACGTTCTCCGGGCGAAAGTCGCGCAGTGCTATGACGATAACGGCCAGGTGGAAGTTCAGCTTGAAGTGGGCGGCAGGACGCTGTGGGCGAGGATTAGCCCATGGGCCAGGGATGAACTGGGTATCAAACCTGGCCTGTGGCTGTACGCGCAAATTAAGAGCGTGTCGATTACCGCCTGATTACAGCAGGTGCGAGTAAATAAATTTCGCGATGCTGTCGGTGGTGTTGTCACCAATCACGATGTTGGCGCGGGCTTTGACCGCGTCATCCGCATTGCCCATCGCCACGCCAGTGCCTGCGGCTTCCAGCATGCTGATATCGTTGAAGTTATCACCAAAGGCAATCACGTTTTCCATTGACCCGCCCTGTGCTTCAATCCATTGGGTCAGGCGTCGTCCTTTGCTGTTGCCTTTACGGGCAATGTCGACCTGATCGTGCCAGGACCATTCACACTCCAGCCCCAACTGTTGCTCGACGTACTGACCAAACTGCTGCAGTTTCGGAATATCTTCGTCGGTCAGCGCAAATTTCCAGACGGCGTTAACGTCATGTGCGGCCTGTGCCAGCGAAGGCACCTGGGTGAAGGTTGGGCGCTGTTCCGGCGGCAGAGTTTGCGCCCAGTTAGCGGTACGTACTACATGCCCGGTCGGGCGCTCATACAGCATGGCCTCATCGACATACATCAGCCCGTGGATCTGATGTTCATCCAGCATTTCGATCAGCTGTAATGCCTGGTCTACCGGAAGAGGATCGGAATCCAGTACCTTTTTTGCCTGATAATCATACAAGTAGGTGCCGTTACAGCAAATTGCAGGTGTATCCAGCGCCAGTGCCTGATAAAAAGGATGAATAGCAACGTGATGGCGACCTGTGACAATGATAAGTTGGTAGCCTGCTTCTCTGGCGCGCGAGAGCGCTTCCAGAGAGGATGGCAGCAAGGTTTTTTTCGGGGTCAACAGGGTACCGTCTAAATCCAGGGCAATCACGCGTGCGGTCATAGTTTTTTCCAGATTAAGGTTGAGAATTTCGTCTGCTGGAATGGTACACCGAGACGGGAGCCGGACAAAATTCTGAGCCTTAATTAAGCATTCACCGTTAAAAGCGTCTACCTTAGGCGTGTGTCAGGCAATTGCAGCCACCTGCCAAAAAGCAAAGGAGTATTCATGAAGCAAACCGTTTATACCGCCAGCCCTGAAAGTCAGCAAATCCACGTCTGGAGCCTGAATCACGATGGTTCTCTGACGCTGACGCAGGTGGTTGATGTGCCGGGTCAGGTACAGCCGATGGTCGTCAGCCCGGATAAGCGCTACCTGTATGTAGGCGTGCGCCCGGAGTTTCGCGTGTTGGCTTACCGTATTGCGCCTGATGACGGTGCGCTGACCTTCACGGCGGAGTCTGCGCTGCCGGGCAGCCCGACGCATATTTCTACCGATCATCAGGGACGTTTCGTGTTCGTTGGCTCTTATAACGCTGGCAGCGTGAGCGTCACGCGTCTGGAAGATGGTCTGCCGGTGGAACTGGTTGACGTGGTTGAAGGTCTGGATGGCTGTCACTCGGCCAACATCTCTCCGGATAACCGTATTCTGTGGGTTCCTGCGTTGAAGCAGGATCGTATCTGCCTGTTTGAGGTAAGCGATGATGGTCATCTGGTCGCGCAGGAACCGGCTGAAGTAAACACCGTTGAAGGTGCGGGCCCACGTCATATGGCGTTCCATCCGAATAAACAATATGCCTACTGTGTGAATGAACTGAACAGCTCCGTTGACGTCTGGGAGCTGAAAGATCCGTACGGTAAGATCGAGTGCGTGCAGACGCTGGATATGATGCCTGCTGATTTCGCTGATACCCGTTGGGCCGCAGATATTCACATCACGCCGGATGGGCGTCATCTGTATGCCTGCGATCGCACCGCCAGCCTGATTACGGTCTTTAGCGTGTCTGAAGATGGCAGCGTGCTGACCAAAGAGGGTTTCCAGCCTACCGAAACTCAGCCGCGCGGTTTTAATGTCGACCACAGTGGTAAATACCTGATTGCCGCCGGGCAAAAATCGCACCATATCGCGGTGTACGAGATTGCAGGCGAGCAAGGGCTGCTGACAGAGAAAGGACGTTATGCAGTAGGTCAGGGCCCAATGTGGGTCGTGGTTAACGCGTATTAAAACGTGCAGGCGTTATAAACGATCCGCAATCTTTTCAGATTGCGGATTTTTTTGTTTATTTAATGAACGGTAGATTGTCCTGACGTTCAGCAACAGATTTCCAAAGACTATCTTTATCGTCAGCCCATAAATTAAGCAGTAGAGAGAAAAAGCGTTCAGCGGGAGGTGAAAGAATAGCATCCTTACGCCGAATAACCCCCAGCGTACGTCTAATGACAGGCTCAACCAATGGGATCCCTGTCAGCGTTGGGTGTGGCGTTTGCGGCATTGCCAGTCCGGGTAACGCGGAAACGCCGAGTCCGGCTTCTACCAGGCCCAGCGAGGTGGACAGATGCCGAACTTCGTAAAACCAGTTCAATTTCCATGGTTTATCTGCCAAATGCTGTTCAATCAACAATCGGTTACCGCTTGACGAGCGAACGCCTATCAATTTGTAATTCAGCAATTCCTGCCACTCCACTAACTGTTTATTGGCGAGCGGATGATCGCGCCGACAGGCCAGAACAAACGGTTCGTTAACCAGCGGAGTGAACTCGATAGAGGAATTTGTGATGTTGTTCATGTTTATTCCAAAATCAGCCTCGTTGCAAAGTACGGATTCCATACAATTATTCGTACCTTGTTCAATTATTCGTACCTTGATATTGGGATACCGCTCATTAAATTTTCCTATTGCCAACGGTAAGAAATAGAAAACCGCGGTAGGAATGCAGGACAATGTCACCATGCCGTGATGATGAATATTCATTTCACTAATATTAAAAATGGTTTCATCTAAAGCTCTAATTAATTCTCTGGCTTCTGGTAATAGCATTTTTCCCGCTTTTGTTAATGTGACTTTGCGAGTTGTTCTTTCAAAGAGTTGAGTGTGTAAATACTCTTCCATTTTTTTAATTCTGCGCGTTAACGCAGGTTGCGTAATATTAAGTAACTTGGCGGCATTGTTAAAAGAATCGGACTCTGCCAGCGTGACAAATGCCTTCATGCTCGATAATTCATGTTTCATTCTGACTCCGGACTCAATCAGGGAGGCCCCTGTCTAAGATGAAAGCGTCCAGTGTATCTGCAATTCTTAAATTTTAATTAATAAAAATAAATCACTAATCACACAAACAAAGTCATTAGCCACCCTATTCATGACATGCAACCATGTACTCAGTGGGAATAATATTGAGAGCATTGTCATGAAAAAAATACCTTGCGTTATGATGCGCGGAGGAACTTCCAGAGGCGCATTTTTATTGGCACAAGATCTACCTGAAGAAGTAAAACGACGTGATGAAATATTGATTAAAATTATGGGTTCCGGCAATGCGCTGGAAATAGACGGTATCGGCGGTGGCAATCCGTTAACCAGTAAAGTAGCGATTATTAGTCGTTCAAACGATCCCAACGCTGATATCGATTATTTATTTGCTCAGGTACTGGTACATGAGCAACGAGTCGATACCACACCCAACTGTGGCAATATGCTTTCCGCCGTTGGCGCGTTTGCTATTGAAAAGGGATTGATTGCAGCCACAATACCGACTACTCGCGTCCGCATTCGCAATGTAAACACCAGCACGTTTATCGAGGCCGATATACAAACTCCGTACGGCGTTGTTGAGTATGAAGGAACAGCGAGAATTGATGGTGTACCAGGAACATCTGCGCCTGTTGCGCTGACGTTTCTCAATGCCGCGGGTTCCAAAACCGGACTTATTTTCCCGACAGGTCAGCAGATCGATTATATCGACTCGATTCCGGTGACCTGCATGGATATGGCGACGCCTGTTGTGATTATTCCTGCAGAATACCTGGGCAAAACGGGCTATGAATCAGCGGAGGATTTAGATGCAGACAGCGCATTAATGTCGCGCATTGAATCTATTCGTTTACAGGCCGGTGACGCTATGGGCCTGGGTGATGTCACTAATAAGGTTATCCCAAAGCCAATTCTTATCTCGGCTCCTCAACACGGTGGCGAAATTAATGTTCGTTATTTTATGCCGCACTCCTGCCATAAAGCGCTGGCGATTACCGGGGCGATAGCTATCGCCAGCAGTTGTGTCATTAATGGTACCGTTACGCGTCAGGTAACGGCTGGTGCGCATTACGGGAATATCAATATCGAACATCCTGGCGGCGCACTTGATATTCATTTAATCAACAAAGGGGATGAACCCGCAACCATCAGAGCTTCGGTTATTCGTACTGCCAGAAAGATATTTTCCGGTGACGTTTACCTTCCCTGACAGCATTGACCTCAATTTGCTGTGATTACGGAAAATCGAAAAATATTCTGTATTTGATGTACAGATTATCCAGGACTCAAAAATGAACGTTAAATCATTATGGAAACTAATTTTAATATTAGCGATCCCTTGTCTTATCGGTCTCATTCCAGCACCTGCGGGATTAAGTGAACTGGCATGGGTGCTGTTTGGTATTTATCTTGCTGCGATTGTCGGACTGGTGATCAAACCGTTTCCTGAACCGGTAGTCTTATTGATTGCGGTTGCCGCCTCTATGGTGGTTGTAGGAAATTTAGGTAGCGGCGTACTTAAAACCAGCAGCGTGCTGAGCGGTTATGCTTCCGGTACGACGTGGCTGGTTTTCTCAGCGTTTACCTTAAGCGCTGCTTTTGTGACGACGGGGTTGGGCAAGCGTATTGCCTATATTCTGATCGGTAAAATAGGTAATACTACGCTTGGCCTGGGCTACGTGACCGTATTTCTTGACCTGGTATTAGCCCCGGCAACACCATCAAATACGGCGCGAGCGGGAGGAATCGTATTACCCATCATCAACAGCGTGGCGGTGGCGTTGGGCTCTGAGCCTGACAAAAGTCCACGCCGTGTCGGCCATTACCTGATGATGTCGGTCTATATGGTCACTAAAACAACCAGCTATATGTTTTTTACCGCGATGGCGGGAAACATACTGGCGTTGAAAATGATCAATGATATCTGTCACCTGCAGTTGAGCTGGGGCGGATGGGCACTTGCTGCAGGATTGCCTGGAATGGTTATGCTGTTGCTGACGCCGCTCGTTATCTATTTTATGTATCCACCTGAAATCAAAAAGGTTGATAACAAAACTATTGCGAAGGCTGGGCTTCAGGATTTAGGACCAATGAAGGGGCGTGAAAAAATGCTGCTGGGCATTTTCGTTCTCGCGTTATTGGGATGGATCTTCAGTAAAAGCCTCGGCGTTGATGAATCAACGGTAGCGATAGTCGTTATGGGTACGATGCTGTTGTTTGGTGTCGTCACCTGGGATGATGTGGTCAAAAATAAGGGCGGCTGGAATACCTTAATCTGGTACGGCGGTATTATCGGTTTAAGTTCGCTATTATCGAAAGTGAAATTCTTCGACTGGTTAGCCGAACTGTTCAAAAACAATCTCGACTTTGGTAATCACGGCAATGTGGCATTCTTCGTTATTTTGTTCCTGAGCATTATCGTTCGTTACTTCTTTGCCTCTGGCAGCGCATATATTGTGGCAATGATGCCGGTGTTTGCCATGTTGGCGAATGTGTCCGGGGCCCCACTGATGTTAACGGCGCTGGCGCTACTTTTCTCAAACTCGTATGGCGGAATGGTCACCCACTACGGCGGTGCTGCGGGTCCGGTTATTTTTGGCGTCGGATATAACGATATTAAATCGTGGTGGCTGGTGGGCGCCATGTTGACCTTACTAACCTTTATTGTCCATATCACCCTCGGCGTGTGGTGGTGGAATATGTTGATTAACTGGAACATGCTGTAAACCATAAGCCAGATTTAAATTATTAATTGACTGTGCGCTTATGTAAGCACAGGACTACGGAGTATCAAATGATTACGTTGTATGAAAAAGGAATTTATCTCTCCGATAATAATGAAATTATAGCTGAGGAGTCATTGCCTGCGCATATCTGCAAAGAGGACGCGAAAAAAGGAACCATCGCGTGGTCGATTCTCGCCGCGCATAATACGTCCGGTGATATGGATAAGCTTAAAATTAAGTTTGATTCATTAGCCTCACACGATATTACCTTTGTCGGTATTATTCAGACCGCAAAAGCATCGGGTATGGAGCGGTTTCCACTGCCGTATGTTCTGACTAACTGCCATAATTCATTATGTGCGGTAGGGGGGACCATTAACGGTGACGATCATATGTTTGGTCTGTCTGCGGCGCAGCGTTATGGCGGAATCTTTGTGCCGCCACATATTGCTGTCATCCATCAATATATGCGTGAAATGATGGCGGGTGGCGGCAAAATGATCCTTGGCTCAGACAGCCATACTCGTTACGGCGCGTTAGGCACGATGGCGGTAGGAGAAGGGGGCGGTGAACTGGTCAAACAACTGCTAAACGATACCTGGGATATTGATTATCCCGGCGTGGTTGCCGTTTATCTGACCGGCAAGCCTGTTGCGGGCGTTGGCCCACAGGATGTGGCGTTAGCGATCATTGGCGCGGTATTTAAAAATGGCTACGTCAAAAATAAGGTCATGGAGTTTGTCGGCCCTGGCATTCGCCATCTCTCAACGGATTTTCGCAACAGCGTTGATGTGATGACCACCGAAACCACCTGTCTGAGCTCCGTCTGGCAAACAGATGATGAAACTCGCAGTTGGATGGCATTGCATGGGCGCGAACAAGACTATCGCCAGCTCAGTCCGCAGCCGATGGCCTGGTACGACGGTTGTATTTATGTCGATTTGAGTGCGATTAAGCCGATGATTGCGCTGCCATTCCATCCAAGTAATGTCTATGAGATTGATACTCTCAATGAGAATCTCACGGATATTCTCCGGGAGATTGAAGTTGAATCTGCACGTATCGCGCAGTGTAAAGCCAGCCTCTCGTTGTTGGACAAAGTAGAAAATGGCCGCTTAAAAGTACAGCAGGGGATCATTGCCGGATGCTCGGGGGGCAACTATGAAAACGTGATTGCCGCAGCGCAGGCATTACGCGGTCAATCCTGCGGCAATGATGCTTTCTCGCTGGCGGTCTACCCTTCGTCACAGCCGGTGTTTATGGATTTAGCGCAGAAAGGTGTCGTTACGGATTTGCTGGGAGCGGGGGCCGTCATCAGAACCGCATTCTGCGGTCCATGCTTTGGCGCGGGCGATACGCCAATCAACAATGGTCTTAGCATTCGTCATACCACGCGTAATTTCCCCAACCGTGAAGGCTCGAAGCCGGGCAATGGTCAAATGTCAGCCGTTGCGCTGATGGATGCGCGCTCGATTGCAGCTACGGCAGCTAGCGGGGGATTCCTCACTGCCGCAACGGAACTGGAGTGCTGGCATACGCTGCCAGACTATGCGTTTAACCCTGCGCCTTATAAGAGTCGCGTATACCAGGGATTCGTGAAAGGGGCCACGCAGCAGCCGCTCATTTACGGCCCGAACATTAAAGACTGGCCGGAACTGGGCGCATTAACGGAAAATATTCTGCTGAAAGTGGCCTCGAAGATCCTTGATGACGTGACAACGACGGATGAGCTTATCCCGTCCGGAGAGACCTCTTCGTATCGTTCTAATCCACTGGGGCTGGCGGAATTTACGCTGTCACGACGAGATCCGGGGTATGTGGCAAGAAGTAAAGCGACGTCGGAGTTGGAAAAACGGCGTATGGCGGGTGATGTTAGCGAGCTGGCATCGGTTTTCGAACGTATCCAACAGATTACCGGTCAGGAAAATGTGCAACCGCTGGATACTGAGATTGGCAGCATGATTTACGCCGTCAAGCCTGGGGATGGTTCAGCGCGCGAGCAGGCGGCGAGCTGTCAGCGAGTGATTGGCGGACTGGCAAATATCGCCCAGGAATATGCCACCAAGCGTTACCGCTCCAATGTTATCAACTGGGGAATGCTACCGCTCCAGATGGCAGAGCAACCCTCATTTGAGGTGGGTGACTACATCTTTATTCCCGGTATTCGCCGCGCGTTGGATGAGTGCAGTAGCGCTATCAAAGCCTACGTGCTTCACGATGATGGTGCGGTGAGTGAAATCAGCGTGTATATGGAAAGCCTGACCGGGGAAGAACGTGAAATTATTAAGGCAGGGAGTTTGATTAACTTTAATAAGTCACGTTTGGTATAACGTCATAAAAAAGGTCGCCAGTTTCAAGCTGGCGACCTTTTTGTTTTTCAGTCATTACTGCTTCGGTTCTGCTACCACTTTACTACCGATACCGCGGTTGTTGTATTCCCACATGCGGTTGAAATTGGTGTCGTTCAGGTTACGCTGGATTTCACCTTTATCATCTTTTGCACCCGTATTTCCGGCAAACGGGTGTTTTGCGATGACGCTGTCAGCCCATGGTTTTGCCATATTAAAGCCTTCGTTAATTACGCTGTCACGAATCACGACCTGACCGTTAGTGTTGGAATCGACATCCAGCGAGCGGCCCAGTTGCGCCACGCCATCACCACTTGCCGTGAAGCGGCTATTGATAGCCAGGAAACCGTAGTAGATGTTTGACAGGGTAGCCGGTGCGAACACATAGGCTTCCTGCTGGGTACGGGAATTCACTACACGGAATTCGGTGTTATCGAACACCACTGCACCGCGACCGGACACAATATCCACATCGCCTTCAATGTAGCTGTTGGTAACCAGCGTACGCGGCTGACGATCGTTTTCCAGACGGTTTTGCACGCCGCTGTTGGTCACGAAGAAGGTATTCTGGCGGCCCAGGATGTTAACCTTGTTAATCTGCACTTTATCGCCATCGGTACGCAGCGCAACGGCCGGGTGGTTGCCCGAATCAACGCTGTCACCGAGGTTGTTCTCGATGGTCAGGTTTTGCAATTGCAGACCGTTATTTTGCGACCAGACGACGGCGGAACACATCACGCCAATATTTGCGCCACGTTTGTTCTGGCAATTATCAAACATATACCACGCAGGTTTACCCGGCATGTATTTACCGCCCGGGTTCACCGTACGACGCCAGTCTGCGGTGCTCATGTCACCGTCAATGGCCTGGCCGATTTTTACATCCAGCGGTTTTTCGCCCATACCGTACAGCGTCAGGCTACCCGTTGCTGCCGGAATGTATACCGTACCCTGATACTCGCCCGGCATAATCGCGATGTACTGACGTTTGTTAGTACGTTTGATGATTGCCGCATCAACCGCAGCCTGAATGCTGGTATGGGTGACGCCCTGAGTGCCTGCCGGGCCAACGACGAAGTCAGGCTGCGCAGGCAAAGAAATAGCAGAAGGGCTCCACGGCGCGGTGTTTGGCGTCAGTGCGGAAAAATAGTGCGCAGCAACGAAGTTTTTCGCTTCATTGGCCGACAGGATCGGGCGCGAAGAGGTGCCTGGCGCGGTCTGATCGGAAGGAATTTGATCGGGCGGCGTAGAGCTACAGGCGGTCAGCGTCACGCCAAAAGCCATAGCCAGCGCCAGACGGGAAACTGATGATATGTTCACAGGTTGCTCCGGGCTTTGAAAGTTATCCATTGAAGCCTGCTTTTTTATACTAAGTTGAGCGAAACGGGAAGGTTAAAAGGTAAAAAGTTGTTTTTATCACCACAAAGCCCGGCGCGGAGAGTCCTTATATCACAAATACATAACAATTACGGTCCTTCAGGTTGACAACATCCCTATAATCAAAAATAAATGTCTATACAACCTATGACAAGTGGTGAGTCGAATGCAGCAATTCTTCCCTGATGATGTTATCTGGCGCAATGTTCGTCTGGCGACTATGGATCCTGAACGAGGCACCCCGTATGGGCTGGTGGATGGCCATGCGCTGATCGTCCGCCAGGGTAAGATTCGCGATATCGTCCCGGAGTCATCGTTATATCTGACTCATGATAATACCTTTGATATGCAGGGCAGATTGATTACGCCTGGCCTGATTGACTGCCATACGCATCTGGTTTTTGGCGGAAACCGCGCAGGTGAATGGGAGCAACGGCTAAACGGTGTCTCCTACCAGCAGATAAGCGCCGAGGGCGGGGGGATTAATGCCACCGTGTCGGCGACCCGCAGCGCCACGGATGAACAACTCTTACACGTAGCCCATCAGCGGATGGAACAGTTGATCAAAGAAGGCGTTACGCTGCTGGAAATAAAATCGGGTTACGGCCTGGATTTACAGACAGAAGAGAAAATATTGCGCGTGGCGGCGGCGCTGGCGGCAGAGAATATCGTTGAAATCAGCCCGACGCTGTTGGCTGCGCATGCGACTCCAGCGGAATACCGTGATGACCCTGACGGCTATATTACGCTGGTTTGCGAGACCATTTTGCCGCAGTTGTGGGAACAAGGGCTTTTCGAGACCGTCGACCTGTTCTGTGAAAGCGTTGGTTTTTCGTTGGCGCAGAGTGAGCGGGTGTTTCAGGCTGCGCAGGCGCTGGGCATCCCGATTAAAGGTCATGTCGAACAACTGTCATTGCTTGGTGGTGCGCAATTAGTAAGCCGCTACCACGGGCTATCCGCCGATCATATTGAATACCTTGATGAAGCGGGCGTGGCGGCGATGAGCCAAAGCGGTACGGTCGGCGTGCTGCTGCCCGGCGCGTTCTATTTCCTCAAAGAGCAGCAGCGCCCACCGGTAGCGTTGCTGCGACAATATCAGGTACCGATGGCGGTAGCGACAGATTTTAACCCCGGTACCAGTCCGTTTATTAGCCTGCACTGGGCGATGAATATGGCCTGTGTTCAGTTTGGCCTAACGCCGGAAGAAGCATGGGCGGGCGTAACCCGTCATGCGGCTCGGGCACTGGGGCGTCATGCCACCCACGGTCAATTGAAGGCCGGGTTTGTGGCCGATTTTGTGGTGTGGGACGCAACTCTCCCGGTCGAGATCTTGTATGAACCCGGACGCAACCCGCTCTACCAACGCATATTCAAAGGACAAATAGCATGACTAACTGGCAACCTGCTTCACCTGCGCTGTGGCAGGGACGTGATGACCGCGCCGAATCGCCGAATGCGCTGCGCCTGTTTCAGACTATCACCCTGAGCCCGACGTTTAGCCCGGAAATGTATCGCGAGCAGATAGCACTGCTTGGTTTTGCCTGTGACGAAGGCGTGAAACGTAATCAGGGGCGCACGGGAGCCGCCGGTGCGCCCGATGTACTGCGCAAGGCGCTGGCAAATTTAGCCAGCCACGATGGGCATCATCGGCTGGTGGATCTGGGAAATATTGTGGCGCAGGCTCCCGATCTTGAGGGCGCGCAGCAGGCGTTACGCAATGCGGTACAGCGCTGTCAGCAGGAGAACATGCGTACCTTCGTTCTGGGTGGAGGACACGAAACCGCCTTTGCGCACGGCGCTGGCGTACTGGATGCGTTCCCGCAGGCGAAAGTGGGGATAGTCAACTTCGATGCGCATCTCGATTTGCGCCATGCCGGGCAGGCCACGTCCGGTACGCCGTTTCGCCAACTGGCGCAACTGTGCGACGAACAGCAGCGTGAATTTCACTATGCCTGTATCGGCGTCAGCCGGGCGGCAAATACCCAGGCGCTATGGGATGAAGCCCAGCGACTCGGTGTGACCGTAGTGGAGGATCTGCATTGTGATACGGCGCAGGCTCAGCTGGCGCAGTTTGCCGCCAACCTGGATGTCGTCTATCTGACTATCGACCTCGACGTGATGCCAGTATGGGAAATGCCCGGCGTGTCGGCCCCCGCCGCGCTTGGCGTACCGTTGGCGACGCTGCTGAGACTGATTGAGCCCCTGTGCCGTAGCGGTAAACTACAGGCGGTGGATATGGTTGAATTTAATCCACGCTTTGACGATGATGGCAGGGCGGCGCGGGTTGCGGCGCGATTAGGCTGGCAAATCGCGCACTGGTGGCACTGACATACCTGATGGCGTTGCGCTTATCAGGTTCGGGTAATGCCTGTAAACTGTACCCACTCACATTCTCAGCTTAAGGAAGGCTCACGCATGCTCCCATCCCGTTCTGCTCCGGCTCCTTTTTACGAAAAGGTCAAACAGGAGATCAGCGAAAAAATTGCCAGTGGTATCTGGCAACCTCACGATCGCATTCCGTCTGAGGCTGAGCTGGTGGCGCAGTATGGTTTCAGCCGCATGACCATCAACCGTGCGCTGCGTGAGTTAACGGATGAAGGTCTACTGGTGCGTTTACAGGGCGTGGGGACGTTTGTCGCCGAACCAAAAGGCCAGTCCGCGCTGTTTGAAATCCGCAGCATCGCGGATGAAATCAACGCCCGTCAGCATCAGCACCGGTGCGAAGTGCTGACGCTGGAAAGAACCCAGGCAAACGCGCAGCAGGCTTTGGTGTTAAACGTCAAAGAAGGCACCTCCATTTTTCACTCTGTCATGGTGCACTTCGAGAACGATTTGCCAGTGCAGATTGAGGATCGCTGCGTGAATGCCGAAATTGTGCCGGAGTATCTGGCGCAGGATTACAGCCAGACCACGCCGCACGCTTACCTGTCGCTGATAGCCCCTTTAACGGAAGGTGAACATATTGTTGAAGCGGTGCGTGCCAGCGCCGAAGAATGTGTACTGCTGAATATCAAAGAACACGATCCCTGCCTGCTAATCCGTCGTAAAACCTGGTCTGCGTCATCCATTGTATCTCATGCCCGTTTGCTGTTCCCGGGTTCCCGCTATCGTCTGCAAGGGCGCTTCATGTCCTGAAAATCGTGATTGCTGCCGCAGTATGGCAAAAATGTAGCTCAGTTGTTAACTGCGATCTTGCGTTTAATTGTATAGACAAGTATATACTTTTAGCTAATGTGACCGTTAATCGTAGGCCTGATAAGACGCGTTAGCGTCGCCATCAGGCGCTGTGCCGGATGGCGGCGTACACGCCTGATCCGGCCTACATTCAGCCTGAGGAGTTTTCTGTCATGTCCCATAGCAAATATCGTCAGCAGGATATTCGTGCCCCACGTGGCACCACCTTAACGGCCAAAAGCTGGCTGACCGAAGCGCCATTGCGCATGTTAATGAACAATCTCGATCCCGACGTGGCGGAAAATCCCCATGAGTTGGTGGTTTACGGCGGGATCGGTCGTGCGGCGCGGGACTGGGAGTGCTATGACGCCATCGTCAACGCGCTGACCAAACTGGAGACCGATGAGACCCTGCTGGTCCAGTCCGGTAAACCGGTTGGCGTGTTCAAAACTCATGACAATGCGCCGCGCGTGCTGATTGCTAACTCCAACCTGGTGCCGCATTGGGCTACCTGGGAACACTTCAACGAACTGGACGCCAAAGGGCTGGCGATGTACGGCCAGATGACCGCCGGTAGTTGGATCTACATCGGCAGCCAGGGCATAGTGCAGGGGACTTATGAAACCTTCGTTGAGGCCGGGCGTCAGCATTATCAGGGGAATCTGAGCGGACGCTGGGTACTGACCGCCGGACTGGGCGGTATGGGCGGGGCGCAGCCGTTAGCCGCTACGCTGGCAGGCGCTTGTTCGCTGAACATTGAATGCCAGCAAAGCCGAATCGATTTCCGTCTGCGTACCCGCTACGTGGACGAGCAGGCGACATCGCTTGACGACGCGCTGGCGCGTATCGACAAGTATACCCGTGAGGGTAAAGCGGTCTCTATTGCACTGTGCGCTAACGCCGCCGACGTTGTACCGGAAATGGTGAAACGCGGTGTGCGCCCGGATATGGTCACCGACCAGACCAGCGCCCACGATCCGCTGCATGGTTATCTGCCGTCCGGCTGGAGCTGGGAAGAATACCAGGCGAAAGCAGTGTCCGATCCTCAGGGCACGGTACAGGCGGCGAAACGTTCAATGGCAACGCACGTCGAGGCGATGCTGGCTTTCAGCAAAATGGGCGTGCCGACGTTTGATTACGGCAACAACATTCGCCAGATGGCCAAAGAGATGGGCGTGGAAAACGCCTTTGATTTCCCCGGCTTCGTACCTGCTTATATTCGCCCCCTGTTCTGTCGCGGCATAGGGCCATTCCGTTGGGTGGCGCTGTCCGGCGATCCGCAGGATATTTATAAGACAGATGTCAAAGTGAAAGAGATCGTGGCTGATGATAAGCATCTTCATCACTGGCTGGATATGGCGCGTGAGCGGATTAACTTCCAGGGCTTACCGGCGCGTATCTGCTGGGTCGGCCTGGAGTGGCGTCAGAAACTGGGGCTGGCGTTTAATGAAATGGTGCGCAGTGGTGAAGTATCTGCGCCGATTGTTATTGGTCGCGATCATCTGGACTCCGGCTCTGTTGCCAGCCCGAACCGCGAAACCGAAGCTATGCGCGACGGGTCAGACGCCGTATCCGACTGGCCGCTGCTGAACGCGCTGCTTAACACCGCCAGCGGCGCGACCTGGGTATCGCTGCATCATGGCGGCGGGGTCGGCATGGGCTTCTCCCAGCATGCCGGGATGGTCATTGTTTGCGATGGCACCGATGAAGCCGCCGCGCGCATCGCCCGGGTATTACATAACGATCCGGCCACTGGAGTAATGCGTCACGCTGACGCCGGGTATGATATTGCGGTTGAGTGCGCCGTCGAAGAAGGGCTGAATTTGCCGATGGTTGCTGCGACGCAGGAGAAACGCTGATATGAACGCCATGACACTCACGCCGGGCCATCTGAGTTTTACCCAGCTACGCGACATCTGGCAGCAGCCGGTTAAACTGAGCCTGGATGCCGGAGCGATTGATGCTATCAACGCCAGCGTCGCCTGCGTCAATAATATTGTCGCTGAAGGCCGTACGGCATATGGCATTAATACCGGCTTTGGCCTGCTGGCCCAAACCCGTATCGCCACGGAAGATTTACAGAATTTACAGCGTTCGCTGGTGCTTTCCCATGCGGCAGGCGTTGGCGAGGCGCTGGACGACGCGATGGTTCGCCTGATTATGGTGCTGAAAATCAACAGTCTGGCGCGTGGTTTTTCCGGCATTCGCTTGAGCGTGATTGAGGCGCTGATTGCGCTGGTAAATGCTGAGGTGTATCCGCTGATCCCGGCGAAAGGATCGGTGGGCGCTTCAGGCGATTTGGCCCCGCTGGCGCATATGTCTCTGACGTTGCTGGGTGAAGGTAAAGCGCGCTGGCAGGGGGAATGGCTCCCGGCGACCGAAGCGCTGAAAAAGGCCGGGCTGGAGCCGATAACGCTGGAAGCGAAAGAAGGGCTGGCACTGCTCAACGGAACTCAGGCGTCCACCGCCTTTGCCCTGCGCGGGTTATTTGAAGCTCAGGAGCTGTTCGCGTCTGCGACGGTGTGTGGGGCGTTAACCACCGAAGCTGTGCTCGGTTCCCGCCGCCCGTTTGATGCCCGCATTCATGCGGCGCGAGGACAGCGTGGACAGATTGATGCCGCAGCACTTTATCGCCATGTGTTGACCGACACCAGCGCGCTTTCCCAGTCGCATCATAACTGTGAAAAAGTGCAGGATCCGTATTCACTGCGCTGTCAGCCGCAGGTGATGGGGGCGTGTCTGACGCAAATGCGCCAGGTATTGGATGTCCTGCTGGTGGAAGCTAACGCGGTTTCCGACAACCCGCTGGTGTTTGCCGAAGAGGGCGATGTGATTTCAGGCGGCAACTTCCATGCCGAACCGGTGGCGATGGCGGCAGATAACCTGGCGCTGGCGATTGCGGAAATCGGCGCGTTATCAGAGCGGCGCATTGCGCTGATGATGGACAAACATATGTCGCAGTTGCCGCCGTTCCTGGTGAAAAACGGTGGGGTTAACTCCGGCTTTATGATTGCTCAGGTAACCGCGGCCGCGCTGGCGAGCGAGAACAAAGCGCTGGCGCATCCGCACAGCGTGGACAGCTTGCCGACCTCCGCCAACCAGGAAGATCACGTATCTATGGCGCCTGCGGCGGGTCGCAGATTGTGGGAGATGGCGGCGAATACGCGCGGCGTGATTGCCGTGGAGTGGCTGGCGGCGTGCCAGGGGATCGACCTGCGCGAAGGGTTAACCTCAAGTCCGCTGCTGGAGCAGGCGCGTCAGGCATTACGTGAACAAGTTGCCCACTATACCCAGGACCGCTTTTTCGCCCCGGATATTGAGTGCGCGACCGAATTGTTAGCGCAAGGAACGTTGCTGAAATTGTTGCCTGAATTTCTGTAGAAAATTGCCTGATGGCGACGCTGACGCATCTTATCAGGCCTACTGTCTGCTTTGTAGGCCGGATGAGGCGAAGCCGACATCCGGCACAACAAAGCTTAGCTAAACATCGCCGTAATCGAGGCGCTGGCGAGCGAATGGAAGTGAACGTTAAATCCGACCATCGCGCCGCTGGCGTCTTCATCGACATCAATACGCTCCACATCCAGCGCGTGAACCGTGAAGATATAGCGATGGGTTTCCCCCTTCGGCGGGGCTGCTCCACCATAACCGGCTTTACCAAAATCCGTACGGGTCTGAATCACGCCATCCGGCACTGCAACCAGCCCGGAGCCGAATCCTTGCGTCAGTACGCGGGTATCAGCCGGCAG
This sequence comes from Citrobacter sp. Ce129, assembly GCF_030334545.1. Taxonomy (NCBI): domain Bacteria; kingdom Pseudomonadati; phylum Pseudomonadota; class Gammaproteobacteria; order Enterobacterales; family Enterobacteriaceae; genus Citrobacter; species Citrobacter sp. Ce129. Next base: position 96,311 of record NZ_JAOWDS010000051.1, on the reverse strand, counting down.
ATTTACCACCACCCAATGCCACCAGCCGGAGCCAGTTGGCGCATCAGGATCAAAGCAGGTCACGACAAAGCTTTTGGTTCCTGCGGGCACGTCATCCCACGCCAGATGTGGGGAAATATTATCCCCGTCATACCCCATGCCGTTAAAGACGTGGCGATGTCCAAGCTTATCGCCATCGCGCAGATCGTTACTGATTAGTTTCATGCTGACTCCTCTCGTTAGCCAAAAAGTGTAGCCAGAAACCGTGGAGCTTACCGCTGATTAATCGCTAAAAAATGTTGCACTGCGCACAGCCTCGTTCACGGCCAGGGTCAGGCGACGCAACTGATCGGGCTTGATAATGTACGGCGGCATCAGATAAATCAGTTTACCAAATGGTCGTACCCAGACGCCCTGTTCGACAAAGAACTTCTGTAACGCCGCCATATTCACCGGATGGGTGGTTTGGATGACGCCGATGGCGCCGAGTACGCGTACGTCCGCTACCCAACTGGAATCCGCCGCCGGGGCAAGTTCTGCCCACAGCTGCGCTTCAATGGCCGCGACCTGCGAGCGCCACTCGCCGGTTTCGAGTAACGACAGGCTGGCGGAGGCGACGGCGCAGGCCAGCGGATTGCCCATAAAGGTTGGGCCGTGCATGAAGCAGCCCGCTTCGCCGTTGCTGATGGTTTCTGCGACCTGACGCGTGGTCAGGGTTGCTGAAAGAGTCATTGTCCCACCGGTTAACGCTTTACCCAGGCACAAAATGTCCGGAGTGATGTCGGCGTGCTCGCAGGCAAACAGCTTACCTGTACGGCCAAATCCGGTGGCGATTTCATCAGCAATCAGCAGGATCCCTTCACGGTCGCACATTTTACGGATGCGCTTTAACCATTCGGGATGATACATGCGCATACCGCCAGCGCCCTGTACGATTGGCTCAAGGATCACCGCCGCAATCTCGTGGCGATGCGCGGCCATCAGGCGGGCAAAAGGCACCATATCCAGTTCGTCCCACTCGCCGCCCATGCGGCTTTGCGGGGCGGGTGCAAACAGGTTTTCCGGCAGATATCCCTTCCACAGACTGTGCATCGAGTTGTCGGGATCGCAGACCGACATCGCGCCGAAGGTATCGCCATGGTAGCCGTTACGAAACGTCAGGAAACGCTGACGGGATTCGCCTTTAGCCTGCCAGTATTGCAGCGCCATTTTCATTGCGACTTCTACGGCGACCGACCCTGAATCCGCGAGAAAAACACACTCCAGCGCCTCTGGCGTCATCGCCACCAACTGACGGCACAGCGCAATGGCCGGGGCATGGGTAATGCCGCCAAACATCACATGCGACATGGCATCAATCTGCGTTTTCATCGCGGCGTTCAGCTGTGGGTGATTGTAACCGTGGATAGCCGCCCACCAGGACGACATGCCGTCAATCAGCTTCTCACCGCTGGCTAAAATCAATTCACAGCCTTCGGCACGCGCCACCGGATAAACCGGCAGCGGGGAGGTCATGGAGGTATAAGGGTGCCAGATATGGCGTTGGTCAAACGCAAGATCGTCCGTTGTCATAATCGACTTGTAAACCAAATTAAAAAGATTTAGGTTTACGAGTCTACACCAAACTAACAACGAAACGTATACCAATATGGCTCATTCTTCTCGCTGGACAATGTCGCAAGTCACCGAATTATTTCAAAAACCGCTGCTGGATCTGCTATTTGAAGCGCAGCAGGTTCATCGCCAGCACTTCGATCCGCAGCAGGTTCAGGTCAGTACGCTGCTGTCGATTAAGACCGGCGCTTGCCCAGAGGACTGCAAATACTGCCCGCAAAGTTCCCGCTATAAAACCGGTCTGGAAACGGAGCGTTTGATGGAGGTTGAACAGGTACTGGACTCGGCGCGTAAGGCGAAACAGGCCGGTTCAACGCGGTTTTGCATGGGCGCGGCGTGGAAGAACCCTCACGAACGCGATATGCCTTACCTGGAACAGATGGTTCAGGGCGTGAAAGCGTTGGGGCTGGAAGCCTGTATGACGCTGGGCACGCTGGACGAAACTCAGGCCCAGCGCCTGGCCAATGCGGGTCTGGACTACTACAACCACAACCTCGACACCTCGCCGGAATTCTACGGCAATATTATCACCACCCGTTCGTACCAGGAGCGCCTGGATACGCTGGATAAAGTGCGTGAGGCGGGCATTAAAGTCTGTTCCGGCGGAATTGTGGGGCTGGGGGAAACGGTGACCGATCGCGCGGGTTTACTGCTGCAATTAGCTAATCTGCCGACGCCGCCGGAAAGCGTGCCGATCAATATGCTGGTAAAAGTGAAGGGCACGCCGCTCGCCGATAATGACGACGTAGATGCCTTTGATTTCATTCGTACTATTGCCGTGGCGCGCATCATGATGCCGACCTCGTACGTGCGTCTTTCTGCCGGGCGCGAGCAAATGAACGAACAAACCCAGGCAATGTGCTTTATGGCCGGGGCCAACTCGATTTTCTACGGCTGCAAACTGCTTACTACACCCAATCCGAACGAAGACAAAGATTTACTGTTGTTTCGCAAGCTGGGCCTTAATCCGCAGCAAACGGCGGTACTGGCGGGCGATAACGAACAGCAGCAACGCCTGGAGCAGGTGCTGCGTACTCCGGATACTGACGATTACTACAACGCGGCAACCGTATGACCTGGCAGCAAAAAATAGACGATGCGCTAACGGCGCGTCGTCGTGCTGATGCGTGGCGTCAGCGCTATGCGGTGACGCAGGGCGCCGGTCGCTGGCTGCAGGCTGATGGTCGCCAGTATCTGAATTTCTCCAGCAACGACTACCTTGGCTTGAGCCACCATCCGCAGATTATCTGCGCGTGGCAGCAGGGTGCTGAGCGTTTTGGCGTCGGTAGCGGCGGCTCGGGCCATGTCAGCGGTTATTCCGTCGCTCATCAGGCACTGGAAGAAGAGCTGGCGCAGTGGCTCGGCTATTCCCGGGCGCTGCTGTTTATCTCCGGTTTTGCCGCTAATCAGGCGGTCATTGCCGCATTGATGGGAAAAGAGGATCGGATTGTTGCAGACCGGCTCAGCCATGCTTCGCTGCTGGAAGCTGCCAGCCTTAGCCCCGCCGTGTTACGTCGCTTTACCCATAACGACTCGCAACATCTGGAGCGTCTGCTGACTACTCCCTGTCCGGGGCAGCAGCTCGTGGTGACTGAAGGCGTGTTCAGCATGGACGGCGACAGCGCGCCGCTGGCTGAAATTCACGCGGTGGCGAAACGGCATAACGCGTGGCTGCTGGTGGATGACGCACACGGGATCGGCGTGTGCGGCGAGGAAGGGCGCGGCTCCTGCTCTCGACAGCAGGTAAAACCTGAGCTGTTAGTGGTGACGTTTGGCAAAGGGTTTGGCGTTAGCGGCGCAGCAATCCTGTGTTCCGATAGCGTAGCCGATTATCTGCTGCAGTTTGCCCGGCATCTGATCTACAGCACCAGTATGCCCCCGGCACAGGCTCAGGCCTTGCGCGCCGCGCTGGCGGTGATCCGCAGCCGCGAAGGCGATGAGCGCAGAGAAAAGCTGGCGATGCTGATCCAGCGTTTTCGTGCTGGGATTAATACGCCGGACTTAACGCTGGCGCATTCAGACAGCGCTATTCAGCCGCTGATCGTTGGCGATAACCATAAGGCCTTGCAACTGGCACAGACGTTACGGCAACAGGGATGCTGGGTGACGGCGATTCGTCCACCGACGGTGCCGGCGGGTACGGCCAGGCTGCGGCTTACGCTGACCCAGGCGCATGAAGCCCAGGATATCGACAGCTTACTGGAGGTGCTGCATGGCGCAGGTCAATAAGCAGGCGATTGCCGCGGCGTTTGGTCGTGCGGCCACGCACTATGAGCAACACGCTGAGCTTCAGCGTCAGAGCGCCGATGCGTTACTGGCGCGACTCGATGGTCGGGTGTTCTCTCAGGTACTGGATGCGGGCTGTGGGCCAGGCCGTATGAGTCGTTACTGGCGGGAGCAGGGGAGTGAGGTCTGCGCGCTGGATCTGTCGGCGCAAATGCTGACGCAAGCGCAGCGTCATGATGTCGCCCACCGCTATCTGCTGGCGGATATCGAAGCCATTCCGCAGGCCGCCGGTACTTTCGACCTGGCCTGGAGCAATCTGGCCGTACAGTGGTGCAGCGACTTTCGAGGCGCATTAAGCGAGCTTTACCGGGTGGTGCGCCCTTGCGGGGTGGTGGCGTTTAGTACTCTGGCGCAGGGTTCAATGCCGGAGCTTCGTCAGGCCTGGCAGGCGGTTGACGATCGGGAGCATGCCAACCGTTTTTTGCCCGTGGAACAACTGGAAAACGCGCTGCATGGCTGGGATGCGGAATACCAGTCTCATGCCGTCACGCTGTGGTTTGATGATGCGCTGAGCGCCATGCGCTCGCTAAAAGGCATCGGCGCGACGCATTTGCATGATGGACGCGAGCAGCGCGTGCTTACCCGTTCGCAGTTGCGTCAGCTACAGCTAGCCTGGCCCTGTCAGCAGGGGAAATATCCGCTGACTTATCAACTATTTTTGGGAGTGATTCAACGTGACTAACACCTATTTTGTCACCGGGACGGATACTGAGGTGGGTAAAACTATCGCCAGCTGTGCGCTGCTTCAGGCGGCGGGACAGTTGGGGTTACGAACCGTTGGTTATAAACCCGTGGCGTCAGGCAGTGAAATGACGACTGAAGGTCTGCGTAATAGCGATGCCCTGGCATTACAGCGCAACAGCGTTGTGCCGGTGGATTATGCGGCTATCAACCCCTATACCTTCGCAGAACCTACCTCACCGCATATCATCAGCGCTGACGAAGGCCGCCCGATTCAGGCCTCAGTGATATCTGCAGGTTTACGCGCGCTGGAAGAGCAGGCTGAGTGGGTGCTGGTGGAGGGCGCTGGCGGGTGGTTTACGCCGCTTTCGCCAACGCTGAGTTTTGCTGACTGGGTAACAGCAGAGCAACTGCCGGTGATTCTGGTGGTTGGCGTTAAGCTCGGGTGCATCAACCACGCTATGCTGACCGCCCAGGCGGTGCAGCAGGCCGGGCTGAAACTTGCCGGATGGGTTGCCAATGATGTGACGCCACCCGGCAAGCGTCATGCTGAATATATGGCAACGCTCAGACGTGTACTTGCGGCTCCAATGCTGGGGGAAATTCCCTGGCTGGCAGAAGAGCCGGAGCAGGCATCGACAGGGCGTTATATCGATCTTAGCGTTTTATCTCTGGCGTCCCCCAGTCATTGATTAGCGGGTCGCCGAACGGTGTTATTTCCCCCTGAGCCACGTTGCGCCCCCGGTGTAACAAGCAGTAGCAGTCGGCGACCCGACGAATAAACGGCAGGCTCTGCTCCGCGAGCATAATGGCGATGCCAAGCTCCTGGCTTAGCCTCACAATCAGGTTTCCCAACTTGTGGATATACGCCTGGCCACTGCCTCGCGTGGGCTCATCGAGGATCAGCAGGCGCGGGCGAGTGACCAGCGCGCTGGCGAGCGCAAGCTGGTGCTGATTATCCTCTGATAATGCCGCTCCTTTGGCCTGACGTAGTACAAACAGCTGTGGAAACAGGCGGTAAATGTCGCTACTGTTCATCGTTTCGCTTTCTTCAACAGCCTGGCGGGCAATATGCAGATTTTCCTCGACCGTCAGTTGCGAAAAAATCCGTCTTTCTTGTGAAACGGAGTTAATACCCAGCGCAATGCGATTTGCCGCCGGGATCGGACTCAGATCGCGTGGCGGCGCGCCTGCCTGATGCCAGAACATGGTGCCGCTTTCGATCGGTAGGTTGCCGATGATGCAATTGGCCAGCGTAGTCTTTCCCATCCCCGGAAGCCCCAGCACGCCGGTACATTTGCCGGGCAGCAGGTCGAGATCCACATCCCACAATGAGTGCTGATTGCCGTAATAGTGATTCACTGCGCGAAGACTCAACATAGATTTCTCCATCATGATGTTATCCGGCACACGGACAGGTCGTCGGCAGAAAACTGCAATTCTCTTGCCAGAAGAGGGCTTCGGGACAAAAACAGTGGGATAACATGCTAAGTGGGTCGAAATATCTGGTTTGTCAGAAGGAGAGCGCTGTTTTGTGCACATTACCAGTGCCTGGCGGTGCCGTGATGGTGCAGGCAGGAAAATGATGAAAATGCGAGCAAGATCCCGGCCATTCCAGGCCGCTTCGTTAGCTGATAAATATCAAAAAATAGCGATAATTTTTTTTTATGCCATCGGAAAAGGGAGTAAGGGCGTTTTTGCCAGGCTACAGTCCATACGGGCTGGAGGCAGTTATCCACTATTCCTGTGGATAACCTTGTGTATTAGAGTTAGAAAACACAATGTAAGCGAGAGAAGACGCGGCCTGCGACTAAATTGGTGCGAAAGACGGCTCGGGATAATAGTCATTAAATTACAGGATGTTAGATAAAATCAATGGCTGTCGCAGAAGTGTCATGCGTTGCCACAAAACTTTCATCGAGTGGCTTGACAAATGTTAAAAAAGTCATTGCTTTGGGGATAACGCATTTTTACTGGTGTTTTATCTCGCCTGAGGCCAAATTTTAGTCGACCGTCACGGCCGTTCTGATGGCGTATCAGAAATATTATGGCGCGTTACTGTTTTTTCATCCAGTATATTTTACTGGCAAAATATACCACTGCGAGTAAAATTACACACCTGCCCGCCCATTGCTTCAGGTAGCTGCTCATGAGTAAACCGTTCAAACTAAATTCCGCTTTTAAACCCTCTGGCGATCAGCCTGAGGCAATTCGTCGTCTGGAAGAAGGGCTGGAGGATGGTCTGGCGCATCAGACGCTGCTGGGGGTGACAGGGTCGGGGAAGACATTCACCATCGCTAACGTGATTGCGGACTTGCAGCGTCCTACCATGGTGCTGGCGCCCAATAAGACGCTTGCCGCGCAGCTGTATGGAGAGATGAAAGAATTCTTCCCGGATAACGCGGTTGAGTATTTCGTCTCCTACTACGACTATTATCAGCCGGAAGCCTACGTGCCAAGTTCTGACACCTTCATCGAGAAGGATGCCTCGGTCAACGAACACATTGAGCAGATGCGTCTGTCGGCGACCAAAGCGCTGCTGGAACGTCGTGACGTCGTTGTTGTGGCGTCGGTTTCCGCTATCTATGGTCTGGGTGACCCGGATCTGTATCTGAAAATGATGCTGCATCTGACGGTGGGGATGATTATCGACCAGCGCGCGATCCTGCGCCGCCTGGCGGAACTGCAGTATACCCGCAACGATCAGGCATTCCAGCGCGGAACCTTCCGCGTGCGCGGTGAAGTGATCGACATTTTCCCGGCAGAATCCGACGACATCGCGCTGCGTGTGGAACTGTTTGATGAAGAGGTCGAACGTTTATCGCTGTTTGACCCGCTAACCGGGCAGGTCGAATCCACTATTTCGCGCTACACCATTTATCCTAAAACGCACTATGTGACGCCGCGTGAACGTATCGTGCAGGCGATGGAAGAAATCAAAGTTGAACTGGCAGAGCGGCGTAAAATTCTGCTGGCAAATAACAAACTGCTCGAAGAGCAGCGGCTCAGCCAGCGTACGCAGTTCGATCTGGAAATGATGAACGAGCTGGGTTACTGCTCGGGGATTGAAAACTATTCCCGCTATCTCTCCGGGCGTGGCCCCGGCGAGCCGCCGCCGACGCTGTTTGATTACCTGCCTGCCGATGGTCTGCTGGTGGTGGATGAATCCCACGTCACTATTCCGCAAATTGGCGGCATGTACCGCGGTGACCGGGCGCGTAAAGAGACTCTGGTCGAGTACGGTTTCCGTCTGCCGTCGGCGCTGGATAACCGTCCGCTTAAATTTGAAGAGTTCGAGGCGTTGGCACCGCAGACCATCTACGTCTCAGCGACACCGGGCAACTATGAGCTGGAGAAATCCGGTGATGAAGTGGTCGATCAGGTCGTACGACCGACCGGCCTGCTGGATCCGGTTATTGAGGTGCGTCCGGTGGCGACGCAGGTCGACGATCTGCTGTCTGAGATCCGCATTCGTGCGGCGATTAACGAACGTGTGCTGGTCACCACGCTCACCAAACGGATGGCGGAGGATCTCACCGAGTACCTCGAAGAGCACGGTGAACGGGTGCGTTATTTGCACTCTGACATCGATACCGTGGAACGTATGGAAATCATTCGTGACCTGCGTCTGGGTGAGTTTGACGTGCTGGTGGGTATCAACCTGTTACGTGAGGGTCTGGACATGCCTGAGGTCTCACTGGTGGCGATTCTGGACGCAGACAAAGAAGGGTTCCTGCGTTCTGAACGTTCGCTTATCCAGACCATCGGTCGTGCGGCGCGTAATATCAACGGTAAGGCGATTCTCTACGGCGATAAAATTACCGCCTCAATGGCCAAAGCGATTGGTGAAACCGAACGTCGTCGTGAGAAACAGCAACTCTACAACGAAGAACACGGTATTACGCCGCAGGGCCTGAACAAGAAAGTGGTCGATATTCTGGCGTTGGGTCAGAATATCGCGAAGACCAAAGCGAAAGGCAAAGGGAAGTCACGCGCAGGCGCGAAGTCTGAAGTTGTCGAGCTGGATATGACGCCAAAAGCGCTGCAGCAGAAGATTCACGAGCTGGAAGGGCAGATGATGCAGCACGCGCAGAATCTCGAATTTGAAGAGGCAGCGACGATCCGCGACCAGTTGCATCAACTGCGCGAGTTGTTTATTGCGGCATCGTAAGGCGGTGTCGGATGCGGGGTGGATAGCATTCGTAGGCCGGATGCCGGAGCAAATCGTTTTGTAGGCCTGATAAGCAAAGCGCATCAGGCATTGTTTGATGCCGGAGCAATTCGTTTTGTAGGCCTGATAAGCGCAACGCATCAGGCAAATACGTTCAACCTAACGCCTGTACCGCTTTCTCCAGCGCGTTGTGCAATAGCTGGCGGTCATGGCGGTAGGGAATATCGCTGGCTTCCAGCACCTCCTGAATAACCACGCGGTCGGAAACGGTGGATACATCTACTTTCGGGCCCACAACCACCGCATCAATCACTTTTCTGCCAACATACTGTTCAATGATTGCCAGCTTATCGTTAAGTGTCAGGCGGGCTGCTGGCAGGCTTAACTCGCGGCCCAGATTGCCGATGTACACCATCGGAGCGGGAGTGCGACGTAATGCCTGCGCCAGTTCGTCGAGCAGCAGGAGCGGCATCAGGCTGGTGTAAAAACTGCCGGGACCTATCAGAATCAAATCCGCTTCAGCGATAGCTTCTACCGCCTCCCGCGTGGTGGGAACTTTTGGCGACAGCATCAGTTCCTGAGGTGGGATGGTAAGCTGATCGATATTCACTTCGCCATAAACTTCATGCCCCTGATCGTCGATAGCCATCAGATCTACCGGCAGCTCCGACATCGGAATTAAATGCGCGTCAACTTTCAACAGACTACGAATTAAATTGATAGCCTCCAGAGGCCGCACGCTGAGGTGATCGAGCGCCTTTAACATCAGGTTTCCGAGGTTATGCCCGGAAAGTTCGCCATTACCGCCAAAACGATACTCAAACATGGCGGATGCAACGCTGGGTTGAGTGATTAACTGGTTCAGACAGTTACGCATGTCTCCCCAGGCAATCCCGCCTTCAGAGCGGCGAATACGACCTGTCGACCCGCCGTTATCGGTCGTGGTGACGATACCCGTCAGGCGCGAACCTAAAGGGGAAAGAGAGGAGAGAACGCGTCCCAGTCCATGCCCTCCGCCGAGAGCGACAACGCGGTCCAGATCTGCCAGCGTGCGAGTGCGCATAAATTTTCCTGATATCAATTAATCGGCGCTACAGTAACGTAAATAGCGTGTTTTCAGCAATTATCCAGTCGACATCTGCCGTAATTTTTTTCTGCCATCTACTCCTTTCTGACGAGATCCACCTGACGGCAAGATGATGTATATCAATGCAAAACTGTGGTTTTTGCTTATTCTGTAGCGAAATTGCACGATCATGTCGTTATGTATGTATTTATATAGCGAAAGTGTACATGGCAAAAACGTCATTTACACGCTAGTATCGGCATAACCACTAAGTACTCTAAATAATTTGAGTTGCCGAAAGCCAACGCATCTGCAACACGAAGTATGACGAGTATAAACACTCTAGCCTCTGCACCTGGGTCAAATGATACGGTGCTTTGGCCGTGACAATACTTGAAAAAGTTTGTCACCAGGGCGCAGGAAGAAATGACTACGTCTCCCGTATTTGGAAAGGTGTACATGGGCTCTCAACTTACCGATGCTTTCGCACGTAAGTTTTACTACTTACGTTTGTCGATTACCGATGTGTGTAACTTTCGTTGCACCTACTGCCTGCCGGATGGCTATAAGCCCGGTGGGGTCACCAATAACGGCTTTCTGACCGTTGATGAAATTCGCCGCGTTACGCGCGCATTCGCCAGCCTGGGAACGGAAAAAGTGCGTCTGACGGGGGGCGAACCGTCTCTTCGTCGCGACTTCACTGACATTATCGCCGCCGTGCGCGAAAACGACGCCATCCGTCAGATTGCGGTAACCACCAATGGTTATCGTCTGGCGCGCGATGCTGCTGCCTGGCGCGATGCCGGACTGACCGCGCTTAACGTCAGCGTCGACAGCCTCGATGCCCGCCAGTTTCACGCCATTACCGGGCAGGACAAATTTCAGCAGGTGATGGCGGGCATTGACGCCGCCTTTGAAGCCGGTTTTGAAAAAGTGAAAGTCAACACCGTGCTGATGCGCGACGTGAATCATCATCAACTGGACACCTTCCTGGCGTGGGTTCAGCCCCGTCCTATCCAACTGCGCTTTATTGAACTGATGGAAACGGGCGAGGGCAGTTCTCTCTTCCGTAAACACCATATTTCAGGCCAGGTACTGCGCGATGAGCTGCTGCGTCGCGGCTGGATCCACCAGATTCGACAGCGCAGCGACGGCCCGGCTCAGGTTTTCTGTCATCCTGACTATGCCGGCGAAATTGGTCTGATCATGCCTTATGAGAAAGACTTCTGCGCCACCTGCAACCGTCTGCGCGTTTCATCTGTCGGCAAGCTTCATCTGTGTTTATTCGGTGAAGGCGGCGTAAGCCTGCGAGATTTGCTGGAAAACGACGCTCAGCAGCCAGCGCTGGAAGAACGCATTTCAGCCGCGCTGCTGGAGAAAAAGCAGACCCATTTCCTGCATCAGAACAATACCGGTATTACGCAAAACTTATCTTACATTGGCGGCTGATCGCTAAAAGGAGTTTTTCATGAGTCAGGTAAGCGCTGAATTTATCCCGACACGCATTGCTATTCTTACCGTTTCAAGCCGTCGCGGCGAAGAGGATGATACCTCCGGCCATTATCTGCGTGACTCGGCGCAAGAAGCGGGTCATCAGATTGTCGACAAGGCGATTGTCAAAGAGAACCGCTACGCCATCCGTGCCCAGGTTTCTGCCTGGATTGCCAGTGACGATGTTCAGGTGGTGCTTATTACCGGCGGCACCGGGTTAACCGAAGGGGACCAGGCGCCAGAAGCGCTGCAGCCGCTGTTCGACAGAGAAGTCGAAGGGTTTGGTGAAGTATTCCGTATGCTGTCGTTTGAAGAGATTGGCACCGCGACGCTGCAATCCCGGGCGATTGCCGGAGTAGCCAATAAAACGCTGATTTTCGCCATGCCAGGGTCGACGAAAGCGTGTCGTACCGCCTGGGAAAATATCATTGCGCCGCAGCTCGATGCCCGTACGCGTCCGTGTAATTTCCACCCACATTTGAAGAAATAAGTATGTCGCAACTGACTCATATTAACGCCGCTGGCGAAGCGCATATGGTGGATGTCTCCGCCAAGGCGGAAACCGTACGCGAGGCGCGTGCAGAAGCATTCGTGACCATGCGTAGCGAAACGCTGGCGATGATTATCGACGGCAGCCACCATAAGGGCGACGTTTTCGCCACGGCGCGTATTGCCGGTATCCAGGCTGCCAAACGCACCTGGGATCTTATCCCGTTGTGTCATCCGCTGATGCTGAGCAAGGTTGAAGTCAATCTGCACGCTGAACCGGAACATAACCGCGTACGCATTGAAACGCTGTGTCGCCTGACCGGTAAAACCGGCGTTGAAATGGAAGCGTTAACGGCGGCCTCCGTGGCGGCGTTGACCATCTACGATATGTGCAAAGCGGTGCAAAAGGATATGGTGATTGGACCGGTGCGTCTGCTGGCAAAAAGCGGCGGAAAATCGGGCGATTTTAAGGTGGATGCGCATGATTAAGGTTCTTTTCTTTGCTCAGGTACGGGAACTGGTGAATACGGATGCGTTAGAGGTTGCTGCCGGGTTTGCAACGGTAGAAGCCCTGCGCCAGCATCTGGCAGCGCAAAGCGATCGCTGGGCGCTAGCCCTGGAAGACGGTAAGCTGCTGGCGGCGGTAAACCAGACGCTGGTCAGTTTTGACCATCCCCTTAACGCGGGTGACGAAGTGGCTTTCTTCCCGCCGGTAACCGGAGGCTAAGATGGCTGAAACGCGAATTGTTGTTGGCCCTGCGCCGTTCAGCGTTGGGGATGAGTATCCCTGGCTGGCCGAGCGTGATGAAGACGGCGCGGTCGTCACTTTCACCGGTAAAGTGCGCAATCACAATCTCGGTGATAGCGTGCGGGCGTTAACGCTGGAACACTATCCGGGAATGACTGAAAAAGCGCTGGCGGAGATTGTCGACGAGGCGCGTTCGCGCTGGCCGCTGGGTCGGGTGACGGTAATTCATCGCATTGGCGAACTGTGGCCGGGTGACGAAATCGTTTTTGTTGGCGTGACCAGTGCGCATCGCAGCAGCGCGTTTGATGCCGGGCAGTTCATTATGGATTACCTGAAAACTCGCGCGCCGTTCTGGAAGCGCGAGGCTACGCCGGAAGGTGAGCGCTGGGTTGATGCCCGCGACAGTGATAAGCTAGCAGCAAAACGCTGGTAGAGTACAATTGTTGTAGGCTCATACTGATTCAGGAGATTGTCATGGACCGATTCCCACGATCCGATTCTATTGTACAGGCCCGTTCCGGCCTGCAAACGTATATGGCGCAGGTGTACGGCTGGATGACCTGCGGACTGTTGCTGACGGCGTTTATCGCCTGGTATGCGGCAAATACGCCCGCGGTGATGATGTTTGTCTTCTCCAGCAAAATCACCTTCTTTGGCCTGATCATCGCTCAACTGGCGCTGGTGTTTGTCCTGTCCGGCATGGTGCAAAGGCTCAGCGCAGGTATGGCGACAACGCTGTTTATGCTCTATTCGGCATTAACCGGTTTGACGCTATCAAGCATTTTTATCGTCTATACCTACTCGTCTATCGCCAGCACCTTCGTGGTCACCGGCGGGATGTTCGGGATCATGAGTCTGTATGGCTACACCACCAAACGCGATTTGAGCGGCTTCGGCAATATGCTGTTCATGGCGCTGATCGGTATTGTGCTGGCCTCGCTGGTTAACTTCTGGCTCAAGAGCGAAGCGCTGATGTGGGCGGTAACCTATATCGGGGTGATTGTGTTTGTTGGTTTGACCGCCTATGACACGCAGAAGCTGAAAAATATCGGTGAGCAGATCGACCTGCGCGACAGCTCCAATCTGCGTAAATACGCGATTCTTGGAGCCCTAACGCTGTATCTGGACTTCATCAACCTGTTCCTGATGCTGCTGCGTATTTTCGGCAATCGTCGTTAATCGTCTGTTGCCGGATGGCGCTGCGCTTATCCGGCCTACAGTTGTGTATCGAAAGTAGGCCGGATAAGGCGTTAAGCCGCATCCGGCAAATCATTTCGCCATCGCCTTCTCGTTTTTTACCCGCAGCTTTTTCGCCCGACTCTCCAGCAGCAAATAACACACCAGCGCCAGCAGTAGCGGAATAAAATAGTACAGCACGCGATACGCGAGCAGCGCGGCAATGATCGTGCCCTGAGACGTGTCCTCTCTTGCCAGCAGCGCCATAAACACCGCCTCCAGCACGCCAATTCCCGCCGGAATATGTACGATAACGCCGGCAATACTGCTCACCAGTAGCACGCCCAGCACGAAGAAATAGTTAATATTCTGACCCAGCAACAACCAGATAATCGCCCCCATTACCATCCAGTTAGCCCCGGATATTGCCATTTGTGCGAGGGCAAATTTCCAGGAGGGTAGCACCAGTTTTTGGCCCTTGATGGTGATGTGGCGATGTTTAGCGAAGGCGCAAAACCACAGATAAACGCCAATTATCAACAGCAGCGCAATGCCTAAGATACGCAGCGTACCTTCATCGATATACCAGTGCGCGGGCAGTTCGACGACGCCGAAAGTAAAAATAAAACCGCCCAACAGAATATAGCCCAGCCAGTTGGTGGTAATGCTCAGTGAAAAAATTCGGGTAATTGTGCTCCCCGGCAACCCGAGACGTGAGTAGAGCCGATAGCGCATCCCAATACCGCCCACCCAGGTGCTTAACGTCAGGTTGAAGGCGTAACAGATAAACGACACCAGCATGACCTGGCGTTTTGCCAGCTTGTGCCCACAGTAGTAGCGCCCGAGCAGGTCATAACAGCCGTAAAGTAAATAACTGACGATCACCAGCCCCACGGCACTGAGCAGGGCAATCCGGTTATAATCGCGGATTACCGTCCACACTTCCTGCCAGTTGACCTTGCTGGCATAAACGACCAGCAATACGATCACCGCAATAAAAAAAAGCCATGTGAGGATCTTTTTCGCTGACCGCCAGCGTCGGTGGTTTTTTGTCATCAGGTTTTCCCTCCTGCATCCTCAGTTTGTATACGGTCCTGGGTTTCCAGAGCGGGCTGTGCGGGCGGCTCTACCTCGGCCAGAAGCGGGGTATGCGCCGGCAGCCAGCCGACCAGCGCCGGGAAGTGGCGTAAGAAGTGGAAGGCCAGTACGCTCTTTGTCAGGTTCCACCAGGTGCGTTTTGGCAGCATAGATTCGTCAACCCGCTTGCAGTCCTTGGCAATAATGGGATTCAGGTTGTCACGCAGGGTCTGGTTAAATGTGCGGTCATGAATAATCAGATTTGCTTCCAGATTCAGCGACAGGCTCAGCGGATCGAGATTGCTGGAGCCCACCGTCGCCCAGTGATCGTCCATCAGCGCTACTTTGCCATGCAGAGGTTTACGACGGTATTCATAGACATGGACGCCGCCCTTGACCAGATAGTTATACAACAGGCGGGCGCCCACTTTTACAATCGGCATGTCCGGTTCGCCCTGCACGATGAGCTTTACCCGAACGCCGCGCCGCGCTGCTTTACGCAGGGCATGCAGCAGGCGATATCCGGGAAAGAAATAGGCATTGGCGATAATCACTTCCCGCCGGGCCTGGGTCAGCATTTTCAGATAATGGCGTTCAATATCATCGCGATGCTCTTCGTTATCGCGCCAGACGAACAGCGCCTGCGCTTCGCCGGGACGATGATTGTCGATTGCCCGGTGATGACGTCGCCACCAGCGGCGTACGGCGCTTTGCCCGGGCAGGTTTTCCAGTGCAAAATTCAGAATGTCAGCAACGACTGGACCTTCAACACGCACGGCGTAATCCTGCTTGGCCTCAGGGCCGTAATCAGACATATGTTCAGCGGAGTAATTGATGCCGCCGACAAAGGCAACACGATCATCAATGACCACAATTTTGCGATGCATACGGCGAAAGAGATTGGTGCGCATTCCAAACAAACGTGGACGCGGATCGTAGTAGCGGAAAACAACGCCGGCTACGGTGAGCTCTTCGACAAAACTGTCGCTAAGATCCGGCGAGCCGTAGCCATCCAGCAGCACCTCTGCTTTGATTCCTCGCTGGGCGGCCCCGAGTAGCGCGGCATGCAGCTGTTTTCCGACCGCATCCTCAAACCAGATAAAGGTTTCGAGGATAATTTTTTGCTGCGCCTGCTCAATGGCCTCAAAGACGGCGGGATAAAATTGATCGCCGTTTTCCAGCAGTTGTATTTGATTGCCTTCACGCCAGCCATATTTCATAAATGAATCTCCGCACTCAGTGGGGCATGATCGGACAAATGTCGCCAGTGGCGCAGCGCCAGCGTCGTTGGGGTACTGGCATTGGCGTTTTTCACGTAGATCCTGTCCAGACGCAGCAGGGGAAACTGCACCGGAAAGGTTCGCGCCGGGCGACCGTGGGCGCGGGTAAAAATCTCATCAAGGCCGGCCCTGGCTTTCAACGGGCGATTGGCCGTTTGCCGCCAGTCATTAAAATCTCCGGCGATCACCACGGGCTCCGTGTCGGGCAGGGCGTTGACCCAGTCTGCCAGCATAGCGAGCTGGGCCTGGCGGTGAGCTTCACGCAAACCGAGATGCACGCACATCACATGGATGGGGTGGGAGAGCATTGGCGGTACGATTCGGCAGTAAAGGACCCCGCGCTTTTCACTCGCGCCGACGGAAACATCACGATTTTCATAATGCTCAATGGGATACCGCGACAGCACCGCATTACCGTGATGTCCCTGCGGGTATACGGCGTTACGCCCGTAGGCGAAGTCGCTCCACATCGTGTCCGCCAGAAATTCGTAGTGGCTGGTATCCGGCCAGTTCTCAATATGCAACGAATGAGCTTCGTGCGCGCCCATGACTTCCTGCAGACACACAATGTCTGCACCAACCGTTCTGACAGCCTCCCGTAGCTCAGGCAAAATAAAACGCCGGTTGAAGGCGGTGAACCCTTTGTGAGTATTAATGGTGAGCACATTGAATGAAAATTGAACTCCCGATCCGCTCATGAGCCTCCCGATGGCGTCACTTCCTAAATAAAATAGTGTAGTCGTCGTCACAAAAAGATGCGGTGTTGCGGAATTTTCCGTAAAGTCCGGTACTCTGAACAATTAGTCGAAAATCCTTCAGGAGAATAGCCATGAGGTGGCAACAACGTGTTCGTGTCGCAACGGGTCTAAGTTGCTGGCAGATAGTGTTGCATTTACTGGTAGTGGCGTTGCTGGTAATGGGCTGGATGAGCGGCACGCTGGTGCGCGTCGGCCTGGGATTATGCGTCGTTTACGGCGTAACGGTTTTATTAATGCTGGCCTTGCAACGTCACCATGAACAGCGCTGGCTCGACGTCGCTGACGTGCTGGAAGAGCTGACTACCACGTGGTATTTCGGTGCCGCGATGATCGTACTGTGGCTGCTGTCGCGTGTGTTGCAAAATAACGTCTTGCTGGCACTGGCGGGGCTGGTGATCCTTGCCGGACCCGCCGTGGTCTCGCTGCTGGCGAAAGACAAAAAGCTACATCACCTTGCGTCTAAACATCGCATACGCCGCTGAGCCGGTCGTGGCCGCTATCACTAATAGCGGCCACAAACTTCCCCAGACAATCTGCAGACTCGCATCCTTCAGGTAAATTTGTTTGGTGATGTCCGTAAAATGACGGATTGGGTTTATCCACGTCAGATTCTGCAACCAGACCGGCATGTTTTCGACCGGTGAAACATAGCCCGAGAGTAAAATCGCTGGCATCATAAACACAAACACCCCGATAAACGCCTGCTGCTGGGTGGCGCACAGCGATGAAATCAGCAGACCAAAGCCGACCAGCGACAGCCCGTAAATTACCATCGTGAAATAGAACAACCCCAGTGAACCGGCAAATGGGATGTGATAAGCCCAGATGCCGATCGCCAGCACAATGGTGGCCTGAAAAGTTGCCACAATTAACGCAGGCACCGCTTTGCCGATGAAAATCTGCCAGGTGGTAAGCGGGGAAACCAGCAGTTGATCCAGCGTGCCTTGCTCGCGCTCGCGGGCAACCGAGAGCGAGGTGACGATCATTACGCCGATAGTGGTGATCATGGCGATCAGCGACGGAACCACAAACCATTTATAATCCAGATTCGGGTTATACCAGTTACGCACTACCAGCTCGCTGTTATTCGGCTTCGGCTTGCCGTCCATTAGCTCCTGCTGATACTCCTTAACGATTTGCTGCAGGTAATTAGCGGCAATTTGCGCGCTGTTGGAGTTACGTCCGTCGAGGATAATCTGCATGGGAGCCTGCTGGAAGGTATCCAGATTACGCGAAAAGTTAGCCGGGAAACGCACCAACAGCAGGGCTTTTTGCGTGTCGATGGTGGGCTGGATCTCCTGCGGACTTTTCAGCAGCAGAACATGCGTAAAGGCGCTGGCGCGGGCGAAGCGCTGGGTGAGCTCCACCGAATGTTTACCGTTATCTTCGTTATAGATAGCGATAGTCGCGTTGGTGACTTCCAGCGTTGCCGCGAACGGGAACAGGATAACCTGAATCAGCACCGGTAAAATCAGAATGGCTCGCGTCTGCGGTTCGCGTAACAGCGATTGCAGCTCTTTGCGAATTAATGTCCATAATCGATGAAACATGCCCGTCCCCTTAATCCAGCCGACGTTTGGTTTTAAGCCACGTCAGGCCGATAAACATTACTGCCGAAGCGATTAAAAACAGCACGTTGACAATCAGCACTACCGGAATATTTCCCGCCAGAAACAGGCTTTGCAGGGTGCTGACGAAATAACGAGCCGGAATAATGTAGGTCACCGCCCGAATAATCGCGGGCATGCTGTCTATCTGGAAGATAAAACCCGACAGCATAATCGAGGGCAGGAAGGCGGCATTCAGCGCGACCTGCGCGGCGTTAAACTGGTTGCGAGTGATGGTGGAAATAAGCAACCCCATACCGAGCGTACTGAGCAGAAACAGGCTGGTAATGAAAAACAGGATCAGCAACGAGCCACGATAGGGCACGCCAAGAATAAACACCGATACCAGCATACACAGCAGCATCGCCAGCATGCCCAGAAAGTAATACGGGATCAGTTTGCACAGTAGGAGTTCGACGCGGGTGACTTCGGTAGACAGCAGCGCTTCCATGGTTCCGCGCTCCCATTCGCGTGCCACCACTAATGAGGTGAGGATGGCGCCAATGACCGTCATTATGATGGTTACTGCCCCAGGAATAATAAAGTGCTGGCTGATGGCCGCCGGGTTAAACCAGTAGCGGGTCTGCACATCGATCAATGGCTTGAACGATTCTCCACGATCTTCCGCCCGCTGTTGCTGCCAGATTTGCCAGATGCCTT
This sequence comes from Citrobacter sp. Ce129, assembly GCF_030334545.1. Taxonomy (NCBI): domain Bacteria; kingdom Pseudomonadati; phylum Pseudomonadota; class Gammaproteobacteria; order Enterobacterales; family Enterobacteriaceae; genus Citrobacter; species Citrobacter sp. Ce129. Next base: position 77,228 of record NZ_JAOWDS010000051.1, on the reverse strand, counting down.
CGACATAACCCTGCACAAAGTTGGCGGTATTCGGCTCACTGCCGTCGGTAATCACCTGGATCGGCGCCACGTCGTTGGGCCGCGCCATCTGCTGGGCGAAATCCACCGGGATCACCACCAGCCCGCGAATGCGTCCGGCCTGCATTTTCTCAATCAGTTCCTGACGGTTATCGCTGATGGTGGCGTCAATATAGGGCGAACCGGTCATAGTATGGGTAAAATCCAGCGCCTCTTCGCTTTGCTGTTCGAGCAAAATCCCTACCCGCAGCTTGCTGGAGTCGAGGTTGATCCCGTAGCCGAAGATAAACAGCAGCAGCAGCGGGATCACCACCGCAATCAGCCAACTGCTGGGATCGCGGACGATCTGGCGCGTCTCTTTTACGCACAGCGCACGTACGCGACGCCAGGAGAGAGCGGAGTTACTCATGCGTATGCTCCTTATCCCAGTCATTGATTAGCGTAATAAACGCCTGCTCCATGGTCGGATCCGGCGTGTCGCTGTCGGCAGCCTGAGCTTTCAGGTCGTCCGGCGTACCGCTGGCAATCAGTTTGCCGCGATACACCAACCCGATGCGATCGCAGTATTCCGCCTCATCCATAAAGTGGGTGGTCACCATCACCGTGACGCCTTTTTCCACCATGCTGTTGATATGCAACCAGAACTCGCGGCGGGTGAGGGGATCGACCCCGGAAGTGGGTTCATCAAGGAACAGAATGTCGGGTTCATGCATCAGTGAGCAGGCCAGCGCCAGACGCTGCTTAAAGCCCAGCGGCAATTCGTCGGTGGCGTGGGAGGCGATGCTCTTCAGGCCGAATGCCTCGCTCATACGGTCAATTTTCTCTTTCTGCGCCCGACCGCGCAGGCCGTAGACACCGGAGAAAAAGCGCAGATTCTGTTCAACCGTCAGGTTGCCATACAGGGAGAATTTCTGCGCCATATAGCCCAGATGCTGACGCGCTTTGCCGGAGCTGACTTTCAGATCCATATCCAGCACCAGCGCTTTGCCGGAAGTGGGGACCAGCAGGCCGCACATCATTTTAAACGTGGTAGACTTACCGGCGCCGTTGGGTCCTAACAGACCAAAAATCTCGCCGCGCTGCACGGCAAAGTCTACGTGGTCGGTAGCGGCAAAATCGCCAAATTTCTTGGTCAGCGCTTTGGCCTCGATCACCGTTTCGCCAGGCGTGCCTTCCACGGTATGCAGGATAGCCCCCAGCGGGGACTCTGATGTTCCGGCCCCACCGAGTAAATCGATAAAAGCATCTTCGAAGCGCGGCGCAGTTTCGTTGATGGTTATCTCCGGCATGCCGTCAGCGCGTTGAATCTGCTGAGCTGTAGCCTCTTTTTTCAGGATTAAACGGACTGATTTCCCCTGAATCATCCCATCGCTGACCTGCGGCAGTTTTAATGCGCGTTGCAGCAGCCGGCGGTTGTTTTCCTGCGGACTGCTCATCAGGAAGCTGCGACCCGCCATGGTTTGCGTAAGCTGAGTGGGATCGCCCTGGTATAATAATTCCCCTTCGTTCATCAGCAGCACATCACGACACTGTTCAGCCTCATCCAGATAGGATGTACTCCAGAGGATCAGCATGCCGTCCCCGGCCAGTTCGTGGACCATTTGCCACAGTTCGCGACGGGAAATAGGGTCGACGCCGACGCCTGGCTCATCCAGCAGCAATACTTTGGGTTCGCCGACCAGCGTACAGGCAAGCCCGAGCTTCTGTTTCATGCCACCGGAAAGCTTGCCAGCCAGTCGTCCGGTAAACGGCCCCAGCGAGGTGAATTCCAGTAGCCGGGCAAAGGTTTTTTCTCGCGTTTCACCGGTGACGCTGCGCAAATCAGCATAGAGATTGAGGTTCTCCATGACCGTCAAATCTTCATACAGACCAAATTTCTGCGGCATATAGCCGAGCACTGCATGCAGCGCGCTGTCGTCTCTGATGGGATCAAAACCAATCACCGCAGCACTTCCGGCATCGGGTTTTAACAACCCCGCCAGCATTCGCATCAGCGTAGTTTTGCCCGCGCCGTCGGGTCCGACAAGTCCGGTCACGTAGCCCGCATGGACGGTGCAGTCGAGTGGGGCGACAGCCGGTTTTTCCATTCCGGCAAAGTTTTTCGTCAGCCCTTTAAGCGTAATGACGGCGTCATTCATGCCGTGCCTCATCGGCAAACTTAATTGTTACCGGCATTCCCTGGCGTAGCGCATCGTCCGCGTCGGTGACGACAATTCGCAGTCGATAAACCAGGTCGGTGCGCAGGTCAGGGGTCTCAACCGTTTTCGGCGTAAACTCGGCGGTAGGGGATACGAAGCCGATTTTACCGTGATACGGTTTGTCCGGGCGACCATCGGTATAGAGCTGGATTTCTCGTCCTGGCTGCGCCTGGCTCAGATTTCGTTCGTCAACGTAGGCGCGAACCCATACCGGACGCGTGAGCGACAGCGTCAGTACCGTGCCCCCTTCGTTCAGCATGCTGCCGGGTTCAACCGCACGGGTGAGAAGCGTGCCATCTGACGGCGAGGTCAGCGTGGTGTCATGCAAATTAAGCTCTGCCTGCGCCAGCTCGGCCTGGGCCTGTTCGAGCGCGGCTTTTGCCTGTTCGATGTCCTGTACACGATTACCGCTGCGATATTGCGTGAGCTTATCCTGCGCGGATTTCAGTGAGGCCAGCGCCTGATCCCGTGATGAACGGGCGTTTTCCAGATCGTTGGCGGAAATGGTGCGGCTTTTCCACAATCCTACCTGCCGATTGTAAAAGTTCTGCGCGTAATCATAGGCCGCCTGCGCCTGTTTGACAGCCGCCGCGGTTTGCGCGATCTCTTCTTCGCGATATCCTGCCAGCATCAGATCGTATTGCGCCTGCGCAGCGGCAACATTGGCTTTTGCCTGCATTAATGCGTTTTCATACGGCGCGCGATCCAGTTCGCCCAGCACCTGACCGGCGGTAATCGCATCGCCTTCGTCAACAGCCAGCGAGGCCAGCCTGCCGCCGACGCGAAAACTCAGGTTGACGCTACGGATGTCGACATTGCCGTACAGCGTCAGGCCGTTATCTTGCCGGCTTTGATACCACCACGTTCCACCGGCAATCACGGCAACGAGGGCCGCGATGACCAGCCCGAGAACGACAGGTTTTTTCATGACTCCAGACTCCTTTGCGTTAAACCTTGCAGAATAAGATCGATGTGACAGGTGATCGTTTGGTCAATCAGCGCGGTTTTATCCTCATCAAATTGTGACCAGCCCGTACGCAACAGAATGGTTTCTTTCCCCAGACGAAAGGCCAGCACTTCGCCGAGTATGGCGTGGGTGTGCAGAATCATTTGGGTATCGTTGGCATCGCCGCCGGTATAGGCGGCAATCAGGCGTGTCAGGTGTGTATGCAGCGGATTGATAACCTGGTCGTGCACCAGTTGATAAGCCGCGGTGGGGGAAAGCTGTTCACGCGAGATAAATTTGCTCAGGTTAACGGTGTCGTCCTGAGTTAACAGCATGATCATATTTTTGCAGGCGCGCAGGATCAGTTCGCGCATAGCGCCGCGATCAGGCTCCGGCTGCGCAAACAGACGCTCGGCTTCTTCAGCGTGCGGGCGAAACTGTGAGCCGATAAAATCTGCAATCCACTGGGCGCAGGCGAGATATAAATCCTCTTTTGAGCCAAAATAGTAGGTGATGGCCGCAATATTTTGCCCGGCCTGAGCGGCGATATCGCGCGTGGTGGCATGTAGACCATACTCGCCAAACTGCGCCAGCGCGGCGGCAATGAGCTGATTTTTCGCCTGTTCACCTTTGGTTGTCATGGTGGGTGTATTCATGGCACAACTCTAATCTTAATCAATCGATTGATTAAGATTATGACTGATGTGCAACCTTGTCCAGTCCAGACCGTTATTTTCCTGGACAGGGATAATTTATGCGGCACATCACAAAAACTGCTACACTCCGCCCCTTCATGACATTGTGGTTTTTGTCATCTCTATTATATGTATCTCCCTGAAAACGACACCGGTAACGGTCAGGGTGGTTCGGAGTTGTTATGTCTTTTGATTCCCTTGGTTTAAACCCTGATATTTTACGTGCCGTTGCCGAGCAGGGTTACCGTGAACCTACCCCTATTCAGCAGCAGGCGATCCCTGCCGTGCTGGAAGGCCGCGATCTGATGGCCAGCGCCCAGACCGGCACGGGGAAAACGGCAGGTTTTACCCTGCCGCTGTTGCAGCACCTGATTACTCATCAGCCGCATGGTAAAAGCCGTCGTCCGGTTCGTGCGCTGATCCTTACGCCAACCCGCGAACTGGCAGCCCAGATTGGCGAAAACGTCCGTGATTACAGTAAGTATCTGAATATTCGCTCGCTGGTGGTTTTCGGCGGCGTCAGTATTAACCCGCAGATGATGAAGCTGCGTGGCGGCGTGGATGTGCTGATTGCCACTCCGGGTCGTTTGCTCGATCTGGAGCACCAGAATGCGGTGAAACTGGATCAGGTTGAAATCCTGGTGCTGGATGAAGCTGACCGCATGCTGGATATGGGCTTTATTCACGACATTCGTCGCGTTCTGGCGAAATTGCCGGCAAAACGTCAGAACCTGCTGTTCTCAGCCACGTTCTCTGACGATATCAAGTCGCTGGCCGAAAAGCTGCTGCACAATCCGCTGGAAATCGAAGTGGCGCGTCGTAATACCGCGTCCGAGCAGGTGACTCAGCACGTTCATTTCGTAGATAAGAAGCGTAAACGCGAACTGTTGTCGCAGATGATAGGTCAGGGCAACTGGCAGCAGGTGCTGGTGTTTACCCGTACCAAACACGGTGCGAACCATCTGGCGGAACAGCTGAATAAAGACGGTATCCGCAGCGCGGCGATCCACGGCAACAAATCTCAGGGAGCGCGTACGCGTGCACTGGCTGATTTTAAATCCGGTGATATTCGCGTGCTGGTGGCGACCGACATTGCCGCGCGCGGCCTGGACATTGAAGAATTGCCGCATGTGGTGAACTACGAGTTGCCAAACGTCCCGGAAGATTACGTGCACCGTATTGGTCGTACCGGTCGTGCGGCCGCTACTGGCGAAGCGTTGTCTCTGGTGTGCGTCGATGAACATAAGCTGTTGCGCGACATCGAGAAGCTGCTGAAAAAAGAGATCCCGCGTATTGCAACGCCAGGCTATGAGCCAGACCCGTCCATCAAAGCCGAGCCGATCCAGAATGGTCGCCAGCAGCGTGGCGGCGGCCGTGGTCAGGGTGGAGCAGGGCGTGGCCAACAGCCGCGTCGTCAGGATGGCGGTGCGCCAAAAGCGAAACTGCGTAGCGGCGAAGGCAAACCGGCAGGCGACAAGCCTCGTCCACCGCGCCGTCCGCGCAAACCGTCTACAGCGCAGTAATTCCCTTACTGTATGGCTGTATAAACACGCTATCCGGTCTACACACTGTGTAAGCCGGATAGGTCAATCACTCCCCCGAACTTTGCGATTTCAGCACGATCGAGCAGGTATATCGTCCTGCCGGGTGAATCGAAATCGTCGTCTCAAATACTTTCCCGTCCCTGTCAAGATAACGACGCACAATTCTCATCGCTGGCGAATCAGGCGCTACATTGAGAATCTTTGCCACCTTTTTGGGCACTCCGACAGCCGTAATGGTCTGATGCACCTCATGACTTTTGATACCGTAATGCGTTTCGATCAAATCGCTGATTAATGAGTGTGGATCGTCACGGATGTACGTGCGCAACTTGGCGTAATCCGTGCTGGCATAGCTGTCCGTCCAGCAGATTGGCGCGTCGGGGTTGTGCGCATCTTCGCGAGTGCTGGCAATGTGCAGCCATCGAGAACCTGGCGGGCAGCCAATCATCTGGGACAACTCTATGTCCGCCACAATCTCATCGATTTTCTTGATGACGCGCAGATTGTTTTTGGCCAGCAGCAACAGATCCTCAAGATGCGATAGCGGGTGATTGACGCCGTTCGCCTTAGGTTCGCAAACGCGAGTACCCGCACCTTTACGCCGTGAAATCAGACCTTGCTCTGATAATTCCCTTAACGCCTCACGCATGGTGTGGCGGCTGACCTGCCATGTTTCGCACAGTTCCATTTCCGTAGGAAACAGCGAGCCGGGGGCGAAGGTTCCCACCGCAATTTGCTGCGCCAGTTCACGTGCTATTCGCTTGTACAGAGATTCTTTCATCGCAGTTTCATCAAAATATTAGTGATCTTTATCACGAAAATTTGTACGGACTATTCCCTACATTTCTTATGAATACTATAAATGTCCGTACATTTAAATGTACGGACATTTTGTTATGTCTGGACATTATGGCGGCGTTTGGACATTCAACAAACTGCCGTAAACACGCATCTTATCATTATCAGATTTTCCAGGGGGATTTATGGCTTCGAATGTACTTGATTCTGTTCTGTTCAGGGATTCTTTCGGTACACCGGCGATGCGCGCGGTGTTTGACGATCGCGAACTGGTGCGCAAATACGTGGAAGTGGAAGTGGCATTAGCCAAAGCCCAGGCACGCTGCGGTGTGATACCCGAGGCTGCTGCGGTGGAAATTGCTGAAAAATGTAATGCCGACACGCTCGATTTTGATTTATTGCGCCATGAAACCGAAATTGTGGGTTATCCGATCCTACCGCTGGTCCACCAGATTTCTAAACAGGCTGGCGAGTCCGGCGGTTATGTGCACTGGGGGGCAACCACTCAGGACATTATGGACACCGCAGTGGTCCTGCAAATTCGTGATGCTTTTGCGCTCATTGAATCCGATATGGACAAACTCCGCGCCACGCTGGCCGATCTTTCACGCCGCTACCGTGATACGCCGATGGCCGGGAGAACCCATTTACAACAGGCTTTGCCGGTGACATTCGGTTACAAAGCGGCCATCTGGCTGGATATGTTTGAACGCCACGCGGAACGTCTTACCCAGGCGCGTCCTCGTGTATTGGTTGGCGAATTTGCGGGGGCGGCCGGTACGCTGGCATCGCTGGGGGATAAAGGGCTGGCGGTACAAAAAGCGATGATGGAAGAGCTTGGTCTGAATGTTCCAACCTCCACCTGGCACGTCGCGCGTGATGGTTTTGCCGAAGCGGTGAACCTGTTAGCGGTGATTACCGGGTCGCTGGGTAAGATTGCCTACGACGTAATGCTGCTGGCAGCTAACGAGTTTGGTGAGCTGTATGAGCCGTTTGTTAAAGGGCGTGGCGCCAGCAGTACCATGCCGCAGAAACGCAACCCTATTTCCAGCGAGCTGATGCTGGCGTGTGCCAAAGGTGTTCGCCAACAGGCAGGGTTGATGCTTGATGCGATGGTACAAGATCTGGAGCGTGCAACCGGGCCGTGGCATGCCGAATGGATTGCCATCCCGGAAAGTTTCGTTCTCAGCGCGGGGGCGTTGCATCAGGCCAATTTTATGCTGGCGGGGCTGGTGGTCGATGAAGCGGCGATGAAACGTAACCTCGGTATGACCAACGGATTGATTGTAGCTGAGGCAGTCATGATGGGATTGGCCCCGTACATCGGTCGTCAGGATGCACATGACGTGGTGTACGACGCCTGCCGTATCGTCAACGAACAGGGTGGGCGATTGGCTGATGTGCTGAATGCGATGCCCTCTGTCTCTGAACGACTGGACCCACAGTTGATTGAAAAACTGACCGACCCGGCAAATTACCTTGGAATGGCACCGGCGATGGTGGATCAGGTATTAGCAAGATATATGTCGCGGAAATGAACGTTCTCGGGCTAACGGAATAAGGATATTTTTATGTCAACAAATTCTGTCACGGGAAAATCCATTCTGTCGTTCCTGATACCGCTGGCGATAGGCGCGATCGTTTGGTTTTATCCCGTACCTGATGGTCTGACGCCTCAGGCCTGGCATATGTTCGCGATATTTGCCGCGACCATTGCCGCCATTCTTACTCAGCCGCTCCCTTCGGGGGCGGTGATGTTGGTTGCACTTTGTGTGGTTATTTTCACCAAAACATTACCAGAGGCAAAGGCGCTGTCAGGGTTTGCGTCCGGTACGGTATGGCTCATTTTCTGTGCCTACGTCTTGTCTCTGGGGTTTGTAACGTCAGGACTGGGGAAACGTATCGCGTATAAAATGTTATCGCTCTTTGGCGGTAGCAGCCTGGGTATCGCTTACTCACTGGGGGTTTCCGATCTGATTATGGCCCCGGCAATGCCGTCAGTAACCGCGCGGTCCGGGGGCATTATTTTTCCCATCACTCGTTCAATCAATGATGTATTGGGTTCCGCACCAGGGGTTACTGGCAAGCGCATTGGCGATTTCTTAACCATGGTGTGCTTCCAGTTTACGCCGATTACCGGGGCGATTTTCCTCACCGGGATGGCGGCGAATCCGCTGGTAGCCAGTCTGGCTAAATCGTCATTGGGTATAGAGATAACCTGGGGCGGATGGTTTATTTCCGCAGTGGTCCCTGCGATGGTCTGTTTCTGCCTGATGCCACTTCTGGTTTACAAGTTATTGGATCCCGAGCTTAAGCGTACGCCAGAGGCAAAAGCGATGGGTAAACAGGCGCTCGGTGAACTCGGTTCGATGAGCAGCAATGAGAAAAAGGTTGCGTTTGGGTTTGTGCTGGCGCTGGTTGGCTGGGGCACTAGCTTGATTACAGGATTGTCTGCCACATCTGTCGGACTGGGGCTGGCTGCTTATCTGTTCGCCTCGGGTGCCGTTAGCTGGAAAAGCCTGCTTAATGACCATGCGGCATGGGATACGGTAATCTGGTTTAGCGTCATAATTAGTCTGGCGACCGGACTTGCCGATCTGGGCTTTATTAAATGGATGACCGTAAAGCTAGGCAGCGGTATTCAAGGGTTTGGCGCGATCGAGTCCTTTATTGTCCTGGGGATCCTTTACATTTACGTCCATTATCTCTTTGCTACGGCTACCGGGCACGTGGCTGCGCTGTATGCCCCTTTCGCGGCCACGGCGATCGCTGCAGGTGCGCCGCCGATGATGGTCGCTATTTGCTTCGGTATCTTTAGTAACCTGATGTGGGGGAATACCGAGTATGGCGGCGGACCTGGCCCTATTTATTTTGCCCAGGGCTATTTTGAACGGCCGCGCTTTTACAAGATTAACCTCTGCGTGGTGACGGCAAATGTGATCATCATTTTTGCCGTGGGCATGCTGTGGTGGAAGCTGCTGGGGTACTATTAATCGACACGTTTATTCGGCCTGCAATGAACCTGGCTGTAGGCCGGATAGCATGTAAGCCGCCATCCGGAAATTTAAGTCAAAGCTGCGAAGCGCTTTCCAGAATGGGGGAAAAAGGTACATTCAACGACTGAAATGTGCCACAATAGTGGCTGTTTATACAGTACTTCAGGTTTTCTCATGGCACTAACGGCTGCGTTAAAAGCGCAAATCGCCGCCTGGTATAAGGCGCTTCAGGAACAGATCCCCGACTTTATCCCCCGTGCGCCGCAGCGGCAGATGATTGCTGACGTTGCGAAAACACTCTCCGGGGAAGAAGGGCGACATCTGGCGATTGAAGCGCCGACCGGGGTGGGGAAAACTCTGTCTTATCTGATTCCCGGTATTGCCATAGCGCGTGAAGAACAAAAAACGCTGGTGGTTAGTACCGCCAACGTCGCTTTGCAGGATCAGATCTACAGCAAAGATTTACCGCTGCTACGCAAAATTATCCCTGACCTGCGTTTTACCGCCGCGTTTGGTCGCGGACGCTATGTCTGTCCGCGTAACTTAGCGGCGCTGGCCAGTACCGAACCCAATCAGCAGGATCTACTGGCCTTTCTCGACGACGATCTGACGCCCAATAACCAGGAAGAACAAAAGCGCTGCGCCAGGCTAAAAGGCGATCTCGACAGCTACAAGTGGGACGGGCTGCGCGATCACACCGATATCGCTATCGACGACGGACTCTGGCAACGCCTGAGCACTGATAAAGCCAGCTGTCTGAACCGTAACTGTCACTACTATCGTGAATGCCCTTTTTTTGTTGCCCGCAGGGAGATTCAGGAAGCCGAAGTGGTGGTTGCCAACCACGCGCTGGTGATGGCGGCCATGGAAAGCGAAGCCGTTTTGCCGGAGCCGAAAAACCTGCTATTGGTGCTTGATGAAGGCCACCATTTGCCCGACGTCGCGCGCGATGCGCTGGAGATGAGCGCAGAAATCAGCGCCCCCTGGTACCGACTGCAGTTGGATCTGTTTTGCAAATTAGTGGCTACCTGCCTGGAGCAGTTTCGGCCAAAAACCACGCCTCCGTTGGCGAATGCCGAGCGTCTGAATGGTCACTGTGAGGAACTGTATGAGCTGATTTCCTCGCTCAATAACATTCTTAATCTGTACATGCCCGCTACTCAGGAGGCGGAACACCGCTTCGCGATGGGGGAGCTACCTGCGGAAGTGATGGAGATTTGTCAGCGTCTGGCAAAACTAACGGAAATGCTGCGCGGTCTGGCGGAACTGTTCCTCAACGATCTCAGCGAAAAAACCGGCACTCACGATATTGTGCGTCTGCATCGGGTTATTTTGCAGATGAATCGGGCGCTGGGCATGTTTGAGGCACAAAGCAAATTGTGGCGGCTGGCATCGCTCGCGCAATCATCGGGCGCGCCGGTGAGTAAATGGGCGACGCGCGAGGTGCGTGACGGGCAGATCCACGTCTGGTTTCACTGCGTGGGGATCCGCGTGAGCGATCAGCTCGAACGACTGCTGTGGCGCAGCGTACCGCATATTATTGTCACTTCCGCCACGCTACGCTCGCTCAACAGCTTCTCGCGTCTGCAGGAAATGAGCGGCCTGAAGGAAAAAGCAGGGGACCGGTTTGTTGCGCTGGATTCACCGTTTAATCACGTTGAACAGGGCAGAATCGTCATTCCGCAGATGCGCTACGAACCGCTAATTGAAAACGAAGAGCAGCATATCGCGGAAATGGCCGCCTATTTCCGCGAACAGCTGGAAAGCAAGAAGCATCAGGGGATGTTGGTACTCTTTGCCAGCGGCCGGGCGATGCAGCGTTTTCTGGAGCACGTTACCGATCTGCGCCTACTGTTGCTGGTTCAAGGCGACCAGCCGCGCTATCGTCTGGTGGAGCTGCACCGCAAGCGGGTGACCAACGGCGAGCGTAGCGTGCTGGTTGGGCTGCAATCTTTTGCCGAAGGTTTGGACTTGAAAGGCGACCTGCTGACTCAGGTGCATATTCACAAAATTGCTTTTCCGCCTATCGACAGCCCGGTGGTGATCACCGAGGGCGAGTGGTTGAAAAGCCTGAACCGCTACCCCTTCGAGGTGCAGAGCCTGCCCGCGGCGTCGTTCAATTTGATCCAGCAGGTAGGGCGACTCATCCGTAGCCATAGTTGCTGGGGAGAAGTGGTTATTTATGATAAGCGTTTATTGACCAAAAACTATGGCAAGCGTTTACTGAATGCGTTACCCATATTTCCGATAGAGCAACCTGCTGTGCCAGACGTTATAGTAAAACCAAAAGAAAAAGCGAAACCCAGACGCCGCCGTCGGCGTTAACGACGCGAGCAATAGGCAAGGAGTTAACGATGGATTACCGCAAAATCATTAAAGAGATTGGGCGAGGAAAAAATCACGCGCGTGACCTGGATAAGGATACTGCTCGCGGATTGTATACCCATATGATGAACGGCGACGTACCTGACCTTGAAATGGGCGGGGTACTGATTGCGCTACGTATTAAAGGCGAAGGCGAAGCGGAGATGCTGGGCTTTTACGAAGCGATGCAAAACCACACCATTCGCCTGACTCCGCCGGTAGCGAAACCCATGCCGATTGTCATTCCCAGTTACAATGGCGCGCGCAAGCAGGCGAATTTGACTCCGCTGCTGGCGATTTTACTGCATAAGCTCGGCTTTCCGGTGGTGGTACATGGCGTCAGCGAGGATCCAACCCGCGTGCTGACAGAAACCATTTTCGAGCTGATGGGAATTGCGCCGACGCTGCATGCCGGGCAGGCGCAGGCAAAGCTGGATGGTCATGAGCCGGTGTTTATCCCGGTGAGCGCGCTGTGTCCTCCGCTGGAGAAACAGCTGGCGATGCGCTGGCGAATGGGCGTGCGTAACAGTGCGCACACGCTGGCTAAATTAGCCACGCCGTTTGCTGAAGATGCCGCGCTGCGTCTTTCCAGCGTGTCCCACCCGGAATATGTTTCGCGCGTGGCGAAGTTCTTCGGCGATATCGGTGGGCGTGGCCTGTTGATGCACGGTACCGAGGGCGAAGTGTATGCCAACCCGCAGCGCTGCCCGCAGATAAGTCTGATAGATTCATCCGGTGTGCGAGTGTTACAGGACCGACAGAGCGAGATGCCTGATGAGCCGGTACCGCTACCGGTAGCAAAAGACCCGGAAACCACCGCGCGCTGGATTGAGCGTTGTCTGGCGGGCAGTGAGCCTGTTCCGGCATCGTTGAAAATCCAGATGGCCTGCTGCCTGGTGGCAACCGGTGAATCCGCCTCACTGGCTGAAGGACTTGCCCGCGTCGAGCAAAGTTTCTAACTAATTTGTTATCCCGACGGGCCATTTACCAGGCCTGTCGGTTCTCTCATTTCAGCAACGTGAAATTTCTGCACGTTTATTGACCTCCGGAGCGCCGTGGCGCAGCATAGTTTGTTGAAAAATAAGAAACACAACAAACACGCGACACAACAGGAGATAACAATGAACAGTGGACATCGCTTCCATGTGCCAACGCTGCACGCCTTTATCCAGGCCGTTTTTCATCAGATGGGAAGCAATGAGCAGGAGGCGCGGCTGGTGGCAGATCATCTGATAGCCTCTAACCTTGCTGGTCACGACTCCCACGGCATCGGCATGATCCCAAGCTATATTCGCTCATTCTCACAAGGGCACCTGCAGATCAACCGTCATGCCAAAGTGGTCAAAGATGCGGGAGCGGTGATAACGTTTGACGGCGACTGTGCGTTTGGTCAGGTGGCGGCGCACGAGGCAATCACGCATGGAATCGAAAAAGCGCGCCAGTACGGTATCGCCGCCGTGGCATTACATAATTCGCACCATATCGGACGCATTGGCTACTGGGCGGAACAATGTGCGGCGGCAGGTTTTGTTTCGGTGCACTTTGTGAATGTGGTAGGTATCCCGATGGTCGCACCGTTTCATGGCCGCGATAGCCGTTTTGGCACCAATCCCTTCTGCGTTGTGTTCCCGCGTAAAAATACTTTCCCGTTGTTGTTGGACTATGCGACCAGCGCCATCGCGTTTGGCAAAACCCGTGTGGCATGGCATAAGGGCGAACCGGTTGCACCTGGATGCCTGATTGACGCAAATGGAGTGCCCACAACCGATCCTACCGTAATGCAGGTTTCTCCGCTGGGGTCGTTACTGACATTCGCCCAACATAAGGGTTATGCGCTGGCGGCGATGTGCGAAATTATGGGCGGGGCGCTTTCTGGCGGTAAAACAACACATGAAGAAAGCCTGCAGACCAGCGCGGATGCCATCATTAACTGCATGACGACCATCATTATAAATCCTCAACTGTTCGGCGCGCCGGACTGTGATAACCAGGTTGCGGCATTTGCTGAGTGGGTGAAAGCGTCTCCGCATGCTGAAGGTGCCCCGATCCTGTTACCAGGGGAGTGGGAGGTGAATACGCGTGAGGAACGGCTGGAGCAAGGTATTCCGCTGGATGCCGGGAGCTGGAAAGCGATTTGCGAGGCGGCGCTGCAAATAGGGATGCCAGACGTCGTGTTACAGGAGTTCCGTCAACGACTGGAACACTAAGCAAAAAAAGCCCGTCCAGTGGCGGACGGGCAAACAAAGGGTAACAAACAGGGTCAATGAGGGTTGGAGCATTGGGTCGTACAGGTAATTTCTCGGTTATTTATAGATAACCGCGGTGCCGCTCATTTTATCTTTGCCGATAGCGGAAGTGATGCTGTATCCCGTTGCGCCAGCAGCATTTGCTTTCTCAGCGAGTTTGGCTTCCAGGCCGTCCAGCGTAGTGGCGCCGTCAGCAGATACCACACCAATTTTGTTCATGTTTTGTGCCTGAGTAGAGGAAACCGGCTCGGCAGCGAAAACGCCAAATGACAGGGTAGACAGAGCGATGGCGGCAACAGCAAATTTGATATTTTTCATGATTAATTTCTCGCAGGGTTGTTCTGTTAGTCAGTATTCTTTAAGAAGACGTTGTTTCGTCGATGTGAGAAGTATCACGTTTTTTTATGCGAGATAAAATCGAATAGAATTGACGGCATCAATCAAAAAAATTGAATGACAAATAACTTATTGAATATTAATAAATTCGAAAGAGGGATTTACAGTTCTTGTCATTGCGCTTTACAGAGACACCGACAACGGCACATTTTGCTACACAGAGTGCAAAAAAGCGTGCTCGTAAAGGAAATTGTATACGCTAAAGCTTTTGGTAAAGATAAGTCAGCGTAGCTGGCTGTCTTTTGAACCTCTGCGATTATATCCTGAAAATGCCGCACTATGTGAATCTTTATCCTGTTGGCAAGTGATGCACAAGCGTACGCCTGGCACGGCCTCACGTCTGGCCTGAGGGATAGGATTGCCACATTCTTCGCATTCATACAGACTTTCCCCCGTCGGTAATTCACCGCGGGCGCGGGCTACAGCATCTTCAATAGTATTGTTGATCTGTTCGTTAACCGCGTCATCATTTGCCCATCCGGATGCCATGCTTACCTCCTGCTGATGTCTACAGAATAAGTATAGCGAATGTGATGGCTGAAAAACGACCACGCGTTACCACTATCAGATTTCAGACCATTCGCGCAGCAGGTTATGGTAGAGATTGAGAAGCGAGAGGATCTCGCTACTCTCCCCATGACGTGTTTTCAGGGACTGGATGTTTTTATCCAGTTCAAAAAGCATGGCGCGATTTTTGTCGTCACGGATCATCGACTGGATCCACATAAATGACGCCACACGAACGCCTTGGGTCACCGGCGTGACGCAGTGCAGGCTGCTGGAAGGGTAAAGCACCAGATCGCCCGCCGGCAGCTTTACCGCATGCTGGCCGTAGGTATCATTGACCAGCAACTCTCCTCCTTCATAATCATCAGGATTACTCAGGAATAAGGTGGCGGAAAGATCTGTGCGCATCCAGCCGTTTTGCGGATGGCTACGCACCGCGCCGTCAACGTGAAAACCGTAAGTCTCGTTGTCCTGGTAGCGATTAAACAGCGGTGTGGAGAGTGTTTTCGGTAATGCTGCGGCGAAGAATAGTGCGCTGCTATTCACCGCAGTTTGTACCGCCTGTTGTAAAACGCCATAACTCGCACTTTGCGTATCCACCTGCTGGTTGTTTTTAACCTGTGCGCCCTGAGCGCCGGTGGTTGCACGGCCATCAACCCAGTCGGCAGCGTCCAACTGTTCGCGAAACCAGGCAACATCCTGCGCTGTCAGAACGCCGGGAATGTGGTACATCATCAGTGTTTCTCCTGAAAGTGGGGCTGACGCCCCACGTAAAAGATCAGAAATGCATATTTGCAGTGAGCAGGAAGTTTCTTGGCTCGCCCGGATGGTAACGGTATCCGCTCTTGTTAATGGAGGATACGTAATCGGTGTCGAACAGGTTATAGACGTTTAGCTGGAAATCGAGATTGCGATTCACGCGATAGCCCAGTTTGGCGTCGGCGACCCAGTAACCTTCAGTGTAGGATGGCGTACCGACCGCACCGTCGGAACCGCGATGCATGCTGCCCACGTAACGAGCGCCCGCGCCAACAGAGATATCATCGGTAGCCTGATACTGGTTCCACAGCGTGAACGCATGTTCAGGCGTATACGGCAGGGATGAAGACCCATCCTGAGCAACGTTTTTACCACTGTGGATGGTAGCGCGTTGCTGGGTGTAGCCACCAATAACCTGCCATGCGGGGGTGATGTTGCCTGCTACCGAGAGCTCGTAGCCTTCAACGCGTTTCTCTCCGTACTGGGAATATGTTCCGTCGTCGTTCTGCTCAACTTCATTTTCAATATCCGTGCGGAAAATCGCGGCGGTTAACAGCAGGCGCTTATCCAGCACCTCCCATTTGGTGCCGATCTCGCTGGTTTTCGCTTTCTGCGGTTTGAAATCGGTACGGTTCGCACTGTTACCGCTGCCGCCCTGGGCAAGGGCAAAGTTGCTGCCGCCTGGCGGTTGCTGAGAAACGGCATAGTTGATATACACGTTACCATTATCGGTCAGGTGATACAGCGCACCCGCTTTCCAGTTAACCAGATTGCCTGATTTGGCTGTATCCACAGTGGTGACCGGGGAACCTTTGACCACACCTGTCGGGCACGCGACAGCGCCACGCCCGGAGGCGCCGCAAGCGGTGGCGCTGTCATATTCAGTGCGGTAATTGTCGAGGCGAATACCACCGTTTAGCTCAAACTCACGGGTAACTTGTAGCGTATCAAAAGCGTATATACCGAAGGTATCGGTTTGTCCGTTAGCGTTGGCGCCGTTACGCGACAATCCGCCGATATTCACATTGCTGTCGGGATGATAGATATTCACCGGTGGTGGGGTGATCGGCGCCACGCCATAATTGGTTTGCGTTTCGCGCGTTAGCTCCACGCCGGTACTGATGTCGTGACCGATGGATCCCGTGTAAAACTTTGAGGTCAGATTAGTCTGGTTGGTGAGGATTTTATTGCTGACATCTTTGGTATTTGCCAGGCGTGACCAGGTCCAGGTATCGACACTACTGGTTGGTTGAGTGATGTTAGACGCGCCGCCCATCACCGCCGTCATCAGATAATCTTGTTTAATACGCGACCAGCGGGTGGTGTTGCGAATAGTGGTGCTGTCGTTCAGGTCATGTTCAAAACGCATCGTTGCGGTATCGGTCGTCGAATCGTCGTAATCCGCGTTGGTGCCGTAGAAGTTATGCGTATCTACTTTTCCTGAATGATTCAGTGCAGAAGTCCCCGCGGATGGTGCGGAATACCCCGGCAGGCCAATGGTAGGGATACCGCCATCCGGCGTGTTGTGCTGGGTGACATGAAGATAGTTCAGGTACAGTCGGTTCTCAGTCCCTAAGCCAAAAGCGAGAGAGGGGGCCACACCATAACGTTCATTCTTAAAATTATCGCGACCCGCATCATGGGTTTTTTCACCCATCAGGTTTAAACGTGCGGCGGTGGTCTCGCCGATGACCTGGTTAATGTCCAGCGTACCACGACGGAACCAGGCGCTACCGACGCTGGCTGACGCATCGATCCCGGAATCGGTGCGCGGCTGTTTGCTGATCATATTGATGGAACCCGTCGGCGCGCTACGTCCATAGTCGGTACCGGAAGGACCTTTGATCACTTCCACCTGTTCTGTATTGAAGGTGTCGCGCGTGACGCTGCCAATATCACGAACACCGTCGATATAAATACTGTTCGAGGTATCCGCACCACGCATGTAAACCGCGTCGCCTGTGCTGGAGTTTCCGTTCTCACCGGCAAAAAATGCGCCAACGCCCGGTACGTTTTTCAGCGCATCGGTCAGATTTGTTGCGCCTTGATCCTTAATCACCTGTTCAGAAATCACCGTCATAGTGCGGGTGGTATCCGCCACCGGGCGGGAGAATTTAGGATCGGCAGACTGCGTTGGGGCGTACAGCGAAGGTTTGGCCGCTTCAACAACCAGAGTGTCTTCTTGTTTTTTATCCTGATTGCCCGCGGCGACAGCCTGAGCTACCGGGGACAGACCAATGCAAAGACCGGCAAAAAAAGTCAGTGAGTGAAAACTACTGGACGGCAAGTTGCGATTTTTATCCATGTTAATGAGTGACTTATTATTGTTTGAGTAAACGGTTTCACTCGCGCGAAGGGACATCTCTATGGATGTTATACCCTGCAGGCCTCGCGGAAGTGGACTTGTAATTGATAATGATTTTGATAAGCATTACTAATCAGTGCGATGTTTTAGCATTCATTACTTCAAAAATAAATACATTTGTTTACATTGGATTCAAAATTACTACACGGTGATTACAATTCGCACCGGGAATGACGTGAATTGCGGACAGCAAACTGCATTCGGGATGAATGCAGTTGGGCTAAGATGAGGGGGTTACTTATAGATAGTTGCGGTGCCGTACATCTGGTTTTTACCGCCCGCAGAATTGACGACAAAGCCTTTGGCGCCTTGCTCTTTCGCTTTCTCAGCCAGCTTGTCTTCGAGATCGCTCAGGTTAGAGGCGCCGGTAGCGAAAACTGTGCCGGAAGCCTGTAGCTGACCGGTAGCAGGGCTGGTGTAGGGCTGTGCAGCAAAGGACGCAAATGTCATGCCGGTCAGGACGGTAGCGGCAAGTAATGTGAGGCATTTCTTCATAGTGATATCCTCTGAAAAACAACAGGTGTGCCTGATAAGTTTAGGTCGTCAGCACAGGACATTTACCGCAAAAAACTGGTGATGACCTGTCTGTTTTTTGAACGATTAGCAAAGCGTCAAACAGGCGTAAAAAATCAAATTTCCTTGTTGTGTGTGTTTACCGCGTGGCGTTATGCGGGTATCTTACGCCGCTGTTAAAAGGAGAATGCTATGTCCGCCCAGAAACCGGGATTACACCCACGCAACCGCCACAATGGCCGTTATGATCTTGCGACTTTATGCCAGGTTACGCCCGAGCTGACGCAATTTCTCACCCTCACGCCCGGCGGCGAGCAGAGTGTTGATTTCGCGAATCCGCAGGCAGTGAAGGCGCTCAATAAAGCACTGCTGGCGCATTTTTATGCGGTGAAACACTGGGATATTCCAGACGGTTTTCTGTGCCCGCCGGTTCCTGGTCGTGCAGACTATATCCACCATTTGGCCGATCTGTTAGGTGAAACCAATGGAACCATTCCGGCAAATGCGAGCGTACTGGACGTGGGAGTAGGGGCCAACTGTATTTATCCGCTGATCGGCGTGCATGAATACGGCTGGCGATTCACCGGGAGTGAGACCAGCAACGAAGCGTTTAACAGCGCTCAGGCGATCGTAAATGCCAATCCGGGGTTAACCCGTGCTATTCGCCTGCGTCGCCAGAAAGATGTTACGGCAATCTTCAACGGTATCATTCACAAAAATGAGCAGTATGAAGCCACATTATGTAACCCGCCATTCCATGATTCTGCGGCCTCAGCCCGCGCCGGAAGCGAGCGCAAGCGCCGTAACTTGGGCCAGGATAAAGATGATGCGCTGAATTTTGGTGGACAGCAGCAGGAGCTGTGGTGTGAAGGCGGCGAAGTGGCGTTCATCAAAAAAATGATCGCCGAAAGCCAGGCCTTTGGACGTCAGGTGATGTGGTTCACCACGCTGGTTTCGCGCGGTGAGAATTTGCCGCCGTTGTACCATGCATTAACGGATGCGGGCGCGGTGAAAGTCGTCAAGAAAGAGATGGCCCAGGGGCAAAAGCAGAGCCGCTTTATTGCCTGGACCTTTATGGATAACGATCAGCGCCGACGTTTTATGGCGCGTAAACGCTAAAGCGTGGGCTCGGTTGGCGGCAGCGGTTCGCTTGCCGTCGATACAGGGCCATTCACCGGTGCAGGCAAGACCTGATACGTTTGTACCGGGGCGCGTATGTTGGCCAAATCGAAGTATTTCTTCACCTGGCTGTCAAGGGCAAAACGTACCGTCCACTGCTTCAGCGGTAAAGTAGTAAACGAGACCCTGAGCGTGAAAGCCGTATTGGTTAATCCCACGATCCCGGCAAACGACGGTTCGCCGATAATAAGCCCGCGGATATCTTCTTTTTCCATCACCGCAGCAACCGCGTCTTTCAACGCCTGATTCGCTTTATCCGCATCCTCATGACGGTCTACGTCGTAATTGGCGACGACCGATCCAATTCCACGCACAAAGTTGGCGAAGGTCGTTATCGATGACCAGGGAATGATATGGTACGCCCCGGTGTCCTGACGCACGCCCACAGAGCGGATGGACATTCGTTCAACCGTGCCGGTGAGTGGGCCGATGGTCACCAGGTCGCCGGTGTTCATACCATTTTCGAACTGAATAAAGATCCCAGTAATAATATCTTTTACCAGCGTTTGCGAGCCGAAAGAAATAGCCAGCCCCAAAGCCCCGGCCCCGGCCAGTAAGGGGGCGATATTGACGCCAATTTCAGACAGCACAATCATGATGGTGATCGTGCTGATTATTACCGCCAGCGCATTGCGAAACAGCGTCAGCAAAGTGCGGGTTCTGGCGCTGGGTAGCGGGCGGCCATGAATATCGGAAGCCAGACGATTTTCAATCAGGCTGGCAAGGATCGTCCAGCCGATGGCGGAGAAGAATAAAATCAGCGCGATACGGATCAGAATATCCACCGTTTTTTCTCCTGCGCCGTAATGCAGCCAGTTCCAGAAGTCGAACAGTCCCCAGGCATTCAATAGCAGCATCACCGCAACGCACACCGTCAGGATCCTGGCCACGCTTAACGCCGTCGACAGCCAGCCATTCAGTCGTTTTTGTAATTCCGGATAGCTGCGCTGGGTGTGTGGCGAAAGGGTAATGGTCTTGGCTATCCAGCGGGAAAACATGCCGGACACAAAGGCAGCAATCCCGATAATCACGAGGCTGCGCAGCGTAGCGCCCATCATGAATTTCAGGCTGTTGCCAGGATCAAACAGCGAGAAGAAAAACAGCACAATGAAGTAGGCGCTGGCCAGCCAATGCCATACCAACGCAAAAGCGCGGATAAACAGGCTGAAGAAAGCTAACGATCTTTCCGCCAGATTCTGTAAATGCTGTGTTATCTCTTTCTTGTTTCTGAAAATCAGGTACAGCGCCCATAGCGTAATACACAGCATGATGATGACGTTTGCCATCGCGCCGACCTGCACGTTGACCTGATTGGAGATGATGGGAACGGCAACGATCAGTCCGTAACCAATCAGACTGCTCAACGAACTCAAACGGCGATTCCAGTAGCGAGCACCAGCATCCTGAATGTTAAACGGGCGCAGTTCGGCCACCGTTGGGCAAAATATCAGACGTAGAATGGCTTTGAAGAATTCAATCAGGGCAAAGGCATTGAGAAACAGGCTTTGCTGAAAGGCGATCGTGCGACTGCCGGCGTTCATTCGGTCGCTCAGTATTTGCCCGACAAACAATGTCAGCGCCAGCAGAAGCAAATCGATAATGAATGCGCCGATTATCATTGCCGGAAGCTGGAGCCAGTTGCTGCGTTCACGGTTTTTCCGTCGTGCCCATTGCCCCATTTTGCGATACAGCGGAAGCGCGCACAGGCGAATCAACCAGAAAAAACCGAACACTGACGCCGCCAGCATTAAAAAATGGGTCAGGGCATTGGTGAAAGTTTGTGGGTTAAAACTCTTATGCGGTGCGTCGGTAATATTACGGTAAAGTTGGGCAAAGCGGCTGGAGAGCGCCTCACCGTAGTGCCGTGTGACATCCGTGACGTTTTCCAGCACCGTTTTTTCTTCTGTTAATGTGGGTGGAACAATGGTTGGCACCGGCTCGGCAGGGGGCGCTGTCGCCACTTTGCGTAACTGATCGATCAGTTCCTGACGTGAGGCGTCATTTTCCAGCACATCCGCCAGTGCGCCGTAGGCCGCTTTCTTCTGTTCAACATCCGGCTCTTTCGTTGGCGCGGTTTGTGCGTTGGTTGACGTTGGCGAGGTGACGCCAGGTATCGTCACCGCCTGAGCCGGAATACTCAGCAGACAAACAAAGATGAACAGGATCCAGCGCATGACTCCTCCCATGAGAAAATAAATTCAAAAGGATAAGTATAGATGTCAGAGCGGGGGAGAAATGAAATGAGAGGATTCTGGTGAAAAACCTCCCTTCGGGCGAAGGGAGGCTGAACTATCAGGAAACGTGCTGCAAAAATTCCTGTAAGCGTTGGCTGGGCGGATTTTCAATCAGGGCCTGCGGATTACCGTCTTCGGCAATACGTCCCTTATCAATGAAAATCAGGCGTGAAGCCACTTTTTCGGCAAAGCCGATTTCGTGGGTTACAATCACCATGGTCATCCCTTCTTCCGCCAGATCCTGCATAACTTTCAGAACTTCATGACGCAGTTCCGGGTCCAGCGCTGAGGTTGGCTCATCAAACAGCATCATTTTCGGCTTCACCGCCAGCGCACGGGCGATAGCCACACGCTGTTGTTGACCACCGGACAGTTCAGAAGGGTAGTGATGCGCACGCTCAGCCAGACCCACTTTCGCCAGCAGCTCTTTAGCCAGTTTCTCAGCCTGCTCTTTATTCGCCCCGCGTACGCGCTGCGGTCCGAACATGACGTTTTCCAGCGCCGTCAGATGCGGGAACAGATAGAACTGCTGAAACACCATCCCGGCTTCCTGGCGGATTAACCGCTCGTCTACCTTCGGATCGTTTACTTTCAGACCATCGACGATCAAATCGCCGGAGGTGATTTCTTCCAGTTTGTTAATACAGCGCAGCAGGGTAGATTTACCGGACCCGGACGGACCGATAATCACCACCACTTCGCCCTGCTGAATGTTCAGGTCAATATTGTGCAGCACCTGAGTTGGACCAAAGTGCTTAGAAACGTTTTTAAATTCAATCACAGGATTTTCATCCTTCTTTCCAGACGACGCAGAATGAAGCTCAGCACCAGCGTAATGATCAGATAGAACACCGCAACGGCGCTCCAGATTTCCAGTGCGCGGAAGTTACCGGCAATGATTTCCTGGCCCTGACGGGTCAGTTCAGCGACGCCAATGACAATAAACAGCGAGGTATCTTTTATGCTGATTATCCACTGGTTACCCAGCGGCGGCAGCATACGACGCAGTGCGAGAGGCAAAATTACGTGGCGGATAGTCTCTGTGCGTGAAAGTCCAAGCGCCAGTCCGGCTTCGCTGAATCCTTTATGGATTGAGAGCACCGCACCGCGGGTGATTTCCGCAATATAGGCCCCGGAGTTGATCATGATGGTGACAACGGCGGCGCTAAAGGGATCAATGCGTAAATCGTTAAATGCCATTGGCAGGGCGAAGTAAATAAACATCACCTGCACAACGATTGGTGTTCCGCGAATGACTTCGATAAACACCAGCGCTACGTGGTTGGCTATCCAACCGCCGAAAGTACGTGCAAACCCCGCTGCAAGCCCGATTATCAGACCGCCAGCCAGACCGAGGACCGAAATCCACAGGGTCATTTTGGCGCCTTCAATCAAAAGCGGGATGGCGGGCCAGATGGCACTCCAGTCAAACTGCATATGTCGTTCCTGTTACCGTGGTGTAAATATTCAAATGCCTGTTTTACCGGATTCACTGTGTGGTTATTCGGCCTACAGGTCTCAAAAATCCCGGCGTAAGCCCGGTAAGCATCGCGCTACCGGGCAACGCTGTCGGTTATTATTTAGGTTCAGTACCGAACCATTTTTTGTAGATTTCGTTATACGTGCCGTTCTCTTTCAGCGTTTTCAGCGCGCCGTTCACTTTCTCGCGCAGTTCATCGCTGCCTTTCGGGAAGGCGATACCGTACTGCTGGGCTTCCAGGGATTCACCTACGGCTTTGAACTGGCCGTTACCCGCAGTTTTGATGAAGTAAAGAATGTTTGGCGTGTCGTGCAGCACGGCGTCTGCGCGGTTGGTGCCCAGTTCCATATACGCGTTATCGATATTCGGGAACTGACGCAGGTCTTTGGTTTTGATGTTAGCTTTTGCGTAATCAACGGAACCGGTGCCGCTCTTCACAGCGACGACTTTACCATCCAGATCTTTCACGCTTTTCACGTCGTTATTATTCGCTTTGACCATCACTAACAGACCGCTTTTGTAGTAGCCGTCAGAGAAGTCGATCGCTTTTTTACGCTCATCAGTGATGGTGATACCCGCCAGTGCCAGGTCGATATTTTTGGTTTGCAGAGCCGGGATGATGCCGCTGAAATCCATTGGTTTCAGTTCATAATCCAGCTTCAGTTCTTTGGCCACGGCAGCCCACAGATCCACATCAAAACCAACGTATTTGTCACCCTGTTTGAATTCGAACGGTACAAACGCGGTGTCGGTTGCGACAACCAGTTTCTTATCTGCGGCATGGGAGGACACCGCAAAAGCCAGGGTAAGTGCAGCCAGTGAAACTTTTAATACAGACTTCATAGGATTTCCTTTTATATCCACGGGGCGATCCCCTGCGAGAACATATGGCTTAATGAAAAAATCGTGCCAATTTTGCAACTCATTGTTTTAACAAGAGGGTGTCTTGTTTCTCTGCACAATAAGTAGGGCAAAGCGGGCGATCTGCACTATTTTGGGGCACTCATTTGGTGCGCGCCTGACACGGTGCAAACGGTATGACTATTTAGCGTAAAAATTGTTGATAAAACAATCTTTCGTTAACGATTGTGTGAGGTGATTATTACAATTAATTTACTTTGGGGTGACGAATGATCAATGTTATGCACCATAGAAGTGCAAAACCCCCGCCAGGGCGAGGGTTATATAGGTAATTCTTATGTCTGCTGTTATTCAATATTGGCTTCGATAAACCACAGGAATTTGTCGAGATCGCGTGACGCGGCGGTGAAGATATCTGCAGTATCTTCGTCTTTAGCTTCGCTAATGGCTTTACGTACGCTATTCGCGACGACGGCATAACGATCGGCCAGCTCTTTTAAGTGGTCCTGCACGCTATGGATATCCAGCGGGTAGCTTTTCAGAGGCGTTTTGCTGTTAATCACCTGGGTTGTACCCAGTGCGACTCCGCCCAACTGTACGGCGCGCTCAGCCATGGTGTCGAGGTGATCGGTCAGGGCTGTGCGGAAGCCATCCAGCATTTCATGTACGGCAATAAAGTTGGCGCCGCGCATGTTCCAGTGAGCCTGTTTGGTGATCAACGACAGGTCGATGAACTGGATCACTTGCTGATTCAGCAGCTCTACGGTCGCTTTCTTTTCGCTATCTGTCACATCGTTGCGGGTATATAGGAGGGCAGATGCTTTTGTTTTTACCAATTTTGCGGTACTCATATTTTCATATCCTCTTGATATTTATGTCCCAGCTCTTCAACGGGATTAAGTATAGCGCTAAATTTGGATTTGTTTTTCCGATCTTGCCTATCACTTTAATAGCGAAGAGAGAGGTTGGTATAAAATAATTAATGAAATCATAGTGATATGATGGTTGTTGCCGGGGGGTGTTATTTTTATGTTAATGTAAAAAGTAAAAGAAATATGCGGATGAGAAAAATATATTTATTAGAATAATTATCACGCAGATTTACAATTGGATATTCTGCATGATTATGCAAACCATGCAGAATATTAAGTGGTTAATTCACGTCAACTTGCTTAATTTGCGGTTCTTTGCGAATAGTGAGCGTAGACCCCATTGATGCGACGATAATGGCGCCCAAAGCGAGCGTCTGGATAAGCGTCAGCGTTTCACCGAGGAAGATCATTCCGGAAACCGCTGCCAGTGCGGGCTCCATGCTCATCAGCGTCCCAAAAGTACGGGTTGGCAGCCGCGTCAATGCAATCATCTCCAGCGAGTAGGGAAGCGCAGTGGAGAGGACCGCAATGGCGAGGCCTAACGGCAGAATGGACCAGTGCCACAGGGCATCTCCAGCCTGGATCGCGCCGATGGGGACAAAAACCAGCGCCGCAATTAATGACCCAACCGCAACGGTCGCCGGACCATGTTCCGCGCCTGCACGCTGCCCGGTAAGAATATAGATTGCCCAACAGGCGCCAGCCCCCAGCGCCAGCGCGGCGCCGGTTAAATCCACGTGAGAAACGTCCTGACCTAACGGCAGCAGGAACCACAGCCCGAGAACAGCCAGTGCAACCCAGATGAAATCCACCGGACGCCGGGATGAAAACAGCGCTACCGCGAGCGGACCGGTAAACTCCAGCGCCACGGCAATTCCCAATGGCACGGTCTGGATTGACAGGTAGAAGAGATAGTTCATCCCGCCCAGAGACAGGCCATAAAACAGCAGGGGCAGGCGCTGTTCTTTGGCGAATCGCAAACGCCAGGGTTTAAAGAAGGCGATAAGGATGAGGGTGCCCAACGCAAGGCGCAACGCGGTAACGCCCGGCGCGCCAACGAGCGGGAACAGCGATTTCGCCAGAGATGCTCCGCTTTGAATGGAGGACATAGCAATGAGCAAAACCAAAATAGGCAACCAGACTGGCGCTTTACGTGACGACCCCGGCATCCTTTCTCCTGTCAATGATGATTACACGCCTTCATCTGCGCGACGTTGCAGTTTTGCTACGACACGGATGACTTTATGTATAGAAAAGTAAAACAGCGAGTGTAATGGAAATACACATCGCTGGTTGACTATTCGTTGAAAAAAAAATTGCTCAGTTCCGTACAATGGCATGAAAATGATGGATTAATAATCTGTGTGATTAGGATTAATCTGGATGAATGTGCCATATTGTGCGCGCAATAATGGCATTTTACGTTAGAAAAGTGATGTTAATTGAAAGAGATAGCGGGTTTCTGAAATGTTCTGTTACATGAAAGACCCCGTTAGACATCGCGAATCGCAAAGAGTTTCCCATCAATTTTTGGTATATTTAAAACTTAAGATTTACTTGAAGCACATTTGAGGTGGTTATGAAAAAAATTGCATGTCTTTCAGCACTGGCCGCTGTTCTGGCTTTCTCCGCAGGTACTGCAGTAGCTGCTACTTCTACCGTTACCGGTGGTTACGCTCAGAGCGATGCTCAGGGCGCAGCGAACAAAATGAACGGTTTCAACCTGAAGTATCGCTACGAGCAGGACAACAACCCGCTGGGTGTTATCGGTTCCTTCACTTACACTGAAAAAGATCGTACCGATGCTTCTGGCGACTACAACAAAACCCAGTACTACGGCATCACTGCTGGTCCGGCTTACCGTCTGAACGACTGGGCAAGCATCTACGGTGTAGTGGGTGTTGGTTACGGTAAATTCCAGAACGCAGCATCCCCGGCTGACAACCACACCACCAGCGACTACGGTTTCTCTTACGGTGCTGGTCTGCAGTTCAACCCGATCGAAAACGTTGCTCTGGACTTCTCCTACGAGCAGAGCCGTATTCGTAGCGTTGACGTTGGCACCTGGATCGCTGGCGTGGGTTACCGCTTCTAATCACTCCGGTGATATGAAAAATCCGCCTTTTAGGGCGGATTTTTTTTGCGTGTAATTTAGAGATTAACGAGATTTGGTCTCAAAGATATCGGTACCAAGATGGTTGTAATCCACCTTCTGCAGTTTGAAGTTGGTGATGTACACCGGGCCGGCCTTTTTCTCTGAAATAAAGCGGTAGCTGTTGGTAATTTCCTTTGCGCTTATCCCTGTCCACTGTGAGAAAAAACTGAGGAAATCATTCGCAGAGCGACGGGCTTTAATCACCCGATGCGCTTTATCATCGCTCGACAGCACCATGAAAGGCACCTGGAAATTCTGCTGGAACTGATCGTCATGCGCCAGGTACTGCACCTCTTTTCCTCGCTCTTTAAACGCGAGGCCATGATCGGAAAAATAGACCATCGAGAAGCTGGTGCCGCTGTTACGTAGCTGATCGTATAGCTGACGCAGCAGGTCATCCGTCTGCGTCATGGTGTACAGGTAGCAGGATGTCTCTTTTGACTGGACGAAGGTCTCGTATTTACCCTGCGTACGGTCGCAGGCCTGTGGATGTGAGCCCATTAAATGCAGCACGATGAGCTGTGGCTGGGTGCGCTCGGTTGCCAGCACCTGGGCGGTCATCTTCAACAGCGCTTCGTCACGGGTGTTTTTATCCGCTTCGAAATCACCGCTTTTGAGAAACTGAACTTCATCAGCGCGTTTCGCGATGCTGGCGATGGCCGTATCGTATTCACCAATCTGTCCCTGATTGGAAAACCACCACGTCTGGAATCCCGCTCGGTTGGCCAGGGTGACAAAGTTATCCTGGAACTGGGGCTTATTGTCGACCACCCGATTCAGCGTCAGGCCGAGTGATTTTTGCGTCGAACCGCTTGCCGCAATGTAATCCGCGAAGATGTAGCCGTTAACGGAGCTGGCAAACGGGGTGTTATCCCAGTGGCCGCCAAACGCGCCTAACGCATCGCGGCGGGCGCTTTCGCCGATCACCACGACGTAGGTGTGATACTTCGGCTTGACGGCGGTTACCGTCCAGCTGTCTTTTACGCTCGACAGTTTCGCCATACGCTCTTGTTCATCGAGCACTTCGTTGTTATTGACGATAACGTCCTTGGCAAAGCGGAAAACCGGATAGCCAGTATCTTTCAGCTTGAACACGCCGCCCCAGGCCAGGTTTTGCATCGGGGTAACAAAGAATGCGACAACGCTGAACAGCAAACAAACGCTGTCGAACTTGTTCCAGCCACGCTGCTGTACATCTTTTTTACGGCGTACGGCGATAACGCCGAGGGCGAAAATAAATACCCCAACCAGATAACTGTACCAGGGGAAGATGGTCAGGATTTCAGTAGACTCTTCCATATTGGTTGAGTGCAGCGCCAGCAAAGTATTGAAGTTCGGCGCACCATAAGCCTGGCCGAACGGAAAGTACATTGCCGCAATGAGTGAGCAAATGCCAATCAGTGCTTTCTGCACGCGCGGCGCGCTACGCCACAGCAGCATCAATATACAGGTGAAAGCAACGCTATAGAGCAGGCTAAGCGGATAGCCCAGCGCAAGGTTGATCAGCAGAGACTGTAAGAAATAGAGGCCAGTCCACGGACTAATTGCCCGGCTACGAGCAATGATTGAATCTTTGAGGGTTAAATTCATATGCCACTGTTACAAAAACGCCATGTGCTTACCCTGGCGCTAAGGGTCATTGCCTGCCTGAGAGAGCGAGAAGAGGGATAGGGTCCGCATCCGCGAGCCGCAATATACGCAGGGCTGCGAAAAGATAGAGTGTGCGCAGGAGAAGGTCAACTACTACAAAGAAATTGTTTTGCGAGGGACGTGGCAAAACTGACAAAAAGAAGGGTTATTGGCAGGAAAACGATCGCCGTATCCGTGTTACGGCAGGAAAAAGAAGCGGCGTACCGCGACGCCGCATTATTTTTCTGAAGGTTTATCCTGCTCTGGTTTGCTGTTAATCATGTCGCACAGCATAGAGATAAGCATTAACCGTACTTTAAAGGGAGAGTGGCTAAACACGCGTATACACCTCTTAAATTCATTCATATAAACCTCCTGACTTCACGATCCCATCAGTCCTTGAGGGATGTCTTTATTATATACAGATATAGCACAGGCTATATTATATAGCTATTGCTAAAACGTTAATTTTTTGTGCCCACGCAACTCTGGTTTACAATGAGCGCTCTCTAATCAGATGCCGTTAACGCGTCACAGGAACGAGGAAGCATAATGAGTCGTCGCGCAGGTACGCCAACAACAAAAAAAGTGACGCAATTGGTGAATGTCGAAGAACACGTTGAAGGATTTCGTCAGGTCCGGGAGGCACATCGCCGTGAGCTGATTGATGACTACGTAGAGCTGATTTCCGATCTCATTATTGAGGTTGGTGAAGCGCGCCAGGTAGATATGGCCGCGCGGCTTGGGGTTTCCCAGCCGACGGTTGCTAAAATGCTTAAGCGTCTTGCTTCAGTCGGATTGATTGAAATGATCCCCTGGCGAGGCGTGTTTTTAACCGCAGAAGGTGAGCGACTGGCTCAGGAGAGTCGGGAGCGTCATCAGATTGTAGAGAATTTCCTGTTGATGTTAGGTATCAGCCCGGAAATTGCCCGTCGCGACGCTGAGGGAATGGAGCACCACGTCAGTAAGGAAACGCTGGAAGCTTTTAGCCGGTTTACGCAACAGCAAGGAACAGGCTCTGAATGAGTTTTCCTTTATTACGCGCCTTACAGCGCGATCGTTTTTTTCAGTTGTTAATCATCGTCGGGATTGTACTAAGCCTGTTTACGCCATTTGCGCCCCGGTCGTGGCCGGGGGCGATTGACTGGCACACGATTATCACGCTTAGCGGGCTGATGTTACTGACCAAAGGGGTGGAGCTAAGCGGTTACTTCGATGTGTTAGGGCGCAAGATGACCCGCCGCTTCAATACTGAACGCCAATTGGCGATATTTATGGTGCTGGCGGCGGCGCTGCTGTCGACGTTTCTGACCAACGATGTTGCGCTGTTTATTGTGGTTCCGCTGACCATCACCCTGAAAAAATTGTGCGCCATTCCGGTGAATCGCCTGATTATCTTTGAGGCGCTGGCGGTAAACGCCGGATCGTTACTCACGCCAATAGGCAATCCACAAAACATTCTGATGTGGGGACGCTCAGGCTTATCGTTTAGCGCGTTTATCTGGCAAATGGCACCGCTTGCGGGGGCCATGATGCTGACGCTGGTGGTGCTGTGCTGGTTCAGTTTCCCACACAAAGCCTTGCACTATCATACCGGTACGCGCGCGCCTGACTGGCAACCGCGCCTGGTGTGGGGCTGTCTTGCGTTGTATATCATCTTCCTGACGGCACTGGAGTTAAAACATGGGCTGTGGGGCCTGGCGGTTGTGGCGGCAGGTTTCATGGTGCTGGCTCGCCGCGTGATCCTCAGCGTGGACTGGACGTTGCTGTTGGTGTTTATGGCGATGTTCATTGATGTGCATTTGCTGACGCAGCTCCCGGCCTTACAGGGGATGACCCATCAGATTGGCATCCTCTCAGCGCCGGGGCTTTGGTTGACCGCCATTGGCCTCTCGCAGTTTATCAGTAATGTTCCCAGTACGATTTTGCTGCTGAACTACGTCCCGCCAACGCTGCTGTTAGCCTGGGCGGTCAATGTGGGCGGCTTTGGGCTGTTGCCGGGGTCGCTGGCGAATCTTATTGCTTTACGGATGGCAAACGACCGACGGATCTGGTGGCGTTTTCATTGGTATTCGGTGCCGATGCTGATATGGGCGGCGCTGGTGGGATATGGTTTGTTGTTACTAATGTAATAGCGGCATTGAGGCAATAAAAAGGCGGATGAATTATCCGCCTTTTTCGTGTCAGGTATGTGCTTAGTTCAGACGAACCGGCATACCTGAACGGTTCTGAACCGCCTGCTCAACGACGGCCTGATCGACGTCAGACTGACCGGTGATGCTGGTAATGCTCTTGTTCAGCGTAATCGGTACGATTTCCCCGCCCTCAAACTGTGCTTCAGTGGTAGACAGTGGGTTATGTACCTCGATGTAACGGCTGCCGTCTGGTTCGGTAGTGGCTTTTACCGGCTCATCGATAAACTGTACGCGGGTGCCGACTGGTACATTTTCAAACAGGAATTTGATGTCATCGTTACGCAGACGCACGCAACCGTGGCTGACGCGTAAGCCGACGCCGAAGTTAGCATTGGTGCCGTGGATGGCATACAGACGACCAATATACAGCGCGTACAGACCCATCGGGTTATCCGGACCTGCTGGAACAACGGCTGGCAGCGGTTCACCCGCAGCGCGGTATTCCGCATGCATTTTCGCCGTTGGCGTCCAGGTTGGACCCGCTTTTTTACGTTCTACTTTAGTAGTCCAGTTGATTGGCGTGTCTTTGCCCAACTGGCCGATACCAATCGGCAGAACAATAACGGTGTTGGTGCCTTTCGGGTAATAGTACAGGCGCATTTCAGCGCTGTTGATAACAATACCTTCATGCACGGTATCCGGCAGGATCAACTGCTGAGGAATGTTCAGCACCGTGCCGCCTTTCGGCAGGAAGGTATCCACGCCCGGGTTGGCTTCCAGCATGTTAGACAGACCCATCTGATACTCCGCCGCAAAATATTCCAGCGGTTGGGTGTTGCCTTCAGGAATCGTGATGACCTGGTTTTGCCCAATTAAACGGCTGCCATCGGTAGGCAGCGGGTACGTGACGGCAGAAGCTGTGTTACAAAAACCAACTATTGCGAGTGCCGCCGCGAAAAGCGTTGTTAATTTCATATTCATGTTCATGTATGCGAGATTCAGTGCCAGGCAGGCTAGTGGGTTGAGATTTATGTAGTGTTGGGCACGCATTATATGTGCAATCTGAGCAACAAGGAATTCGGATGTGTACTAAATCACATTTTTTTCCTTTTACTCTCATTTTAGCCCTTCAGCATCAGGGGGCGATCTTATTGCAGACTTATGGCATAATAAGCGGTTTGTCACATATTTCTTTCTCTTTCAGGATACGCCAGTGTTAGTTTCCAGCAACGTCACCATGCAGTTCGGCAGTAAGCCGCTGTTTGAAAATATTTCCGTCAAATTTGGCGGCGGCAACCGTTACGGCCTGATTGGCGCGAACGGTAGCGGTAAATCTACTTTTATGAAAATTCTCGGCGGCGACCTCGAACCGACGCTGGGCAACGTTTCCCTCGATCCGAACGAGCGCATCGGTAAGCTGCGTCAGGATCAGTTCGCCTTTGAAGAGTTCACCGTGCTTGACACCGTGATCATGGGTCACGGCGAACTGTGGGAAGTAAAGCAGGAGCGCGATCGCATTTACGCCCTGGCTGAGATGAGCGAAGAAGATGGCTACAAAGTTGCTGACCTTGAAGTTCAGTATGGCGAAATGGAGGGCTACTCTGCGGAAGCGCGTGCGGGTGAACTGCTGCTGGGCGTCGGTATTCCGGTAGAACAGCATTACGGCCCGATGAGCGAAGTCGCGCCCGGCTGGAAGCTGCGTGTGCTTCTGGCGCAGGCGCTGTTCTCTAACCCGGACATTCTGCTGCTCGACGAACCAACGAACAACCTGGATATCGACACCATCCGCTGGCTGGAGCAGACGCTGAACGAGCGTGACAGCACCATGATCATCATTTCGCACGACCGTCACTTCCTGAACATGGTCTGCACGCACATGGCGGATCTGGACTACGGTGAACTGCGCGTTTATCCGGGTAACTACGACGAATACATGACGGCGGCAACCCAGGCGCGTGAACGTCTGCTGGCTGATAACGCCAAGAAGAAAGCACAGATTGCCGATCTGCAATCCTTCGTCAGCCGCTTTAGCGCCAACGCGTCTAAATCTCGACAGGCGACTTCTCGTGCGCGTCAGATTGATAAGATTAAGCTCGACGAAGTGAAAGCGTCCAGCCGTCAGAACCCGTTCATTCGCTTCGAACAGGATAAGAAACTGTTCCGTAACGCGCTGGAAGTGGAAGCGCTGGCGAAAGGTTTTGATGAAGGCCCGCTGTTTAAAAACTTCAACCTGCTGCTGGAAGTGGGGGAGAAGGTTGCCATCATTGGCGCCAACGGCGTGGGTAAATCCACCATGCTGAAAACGTTAGTTGGCGATTTGCAGCCGGACAACGGTACCGTTAAGTGGTCTGAAAACGCTCAGGTCGGTTACTACGCGCAGGATCATGAATACGAGTTCGAAAACGATCTGACCGTTTTCGAATGGATGAGCCAGTGGAAACAAGAAGGCGATGATGAGCAGGTTGTGCGCAGCTTCCTTGGCCGTCTGCTGTTCAGCCAGGACGATATCAAGAAACCTGCGAAAGTGCTCTCCGGTGGTGAAAAAGGCCGCATGCTGTTCGGTAAACTGATGATGCAGAAACCGAATATCCTGGTCATGGATGAACCAACCAACCACCTGGATATGGAATCTATCGAGTCGCTGAATATGGCGCTGGAAATGTACCAGGGCACGCTGATCTTCGTTTCTCACGACCGTGAGTTTGTCAGCTCGCTGGCCACCCGCGTGATTGAAATTACGCCGGAACGCGTGATCGACTTCACCGGTAACTACGAAGATTATCTGCGTAGTAAAGGCGTCGAATAATTTTCCCGCCGTCTTTCGCGTTACAGGTGTGTTGGCTACACCTGTAACGCGAGATTCTTAGGGAAAAGGGTATAAGTTACAGATTAAATAATCCCCAACGCGCGTTTACCGTGGATATTCAAATCCTCCAGCGTGAAGCGTCCTTCCCAGTTAGTTTCATAATCCTCACGCGGGAAATCACCCGGCGACGCGCCTTTTTCCAGTGCGGCTTTCACTTTGTGGGCATAAGCCAGATTCTTTTCGCACATTGGTGCGGCAGGAATGTACATCACGTTGCCCCAGCCCTGCTGATTTTCCACCGGGGCGACGGAGTGAATCACGTCGCAATGCCACCAGACGGAGTCTCCGGCGTCCAGTTGCGGAATGCTGGTCAACGCCTCAATCAGCAGCGGATGCCATTGTGTGGAAATCGGCAGGACTCTGCCGGGCGCGACGCCGCAAAGTTCATCTTCCGGCACATCATCAAGCAATGGGCGTAACAGCACATATGCCATCGCTTCAGGAATAGGGACCACGTGCAGCAATCCCTGACCCGGCAGCATATCGGACAGTGCAGTCCAGCCCTGGAAGGTACGGAAGACCGAACATTTGGTGGTGTTATCCACCGTGTACTCTTCTACCTCGGTGCGATGCGCCGCCTGCCATGGATCATAATCTTCCAGCTTACCATTGAAAACATTAGCAAAGACCTGCTGATATGCCGGAAGAAGCCAGCGCTCCAGCGCGCCGGAATCCGTATGCGCGCCCAGCCCTTTGGACGTCGTTCCCGGCGGGCGACGGCGTATCCGGTCAGGGTAGATAACGCTGACATCCGGGTTAAACCATTGCTTACCTGCGCTTGAAAATGTCCAAAGACGATTAAGGAACGACTGTGCATTGGCCATTTCTTCACTCTGACGGGCCTGCATCTGCGCCTGGGACCAGTAGATGGGGTAGATTTCAGGCCGCGATGCGCTCAGGGTACCGAAGAAATTATCGCCCGGTCCTTTATAGACATCGTCAAAATGGTTGCGGTCCAGATAGTCCAGCATTGACCGATCCCAATCGAGGGCCTGTTCTCGAGGGAAATGGCCTTTAATCACCGCGCATCCGCGACGCTTAATTTCTTCACGCTGCTCTGCACTTACGCGACCCGCGTTGATATCTGCATAAGACACTACGGGCCAAACCGGGGAGCCTTGCGCTTTGAGGGCGTTGATTTCCGCCACGCGATTGGCAATGGCATCGCTCAACTGATTGAAAATCAGCTGAACATCTCCAAGCTGTTCACGCAGTTGCTGTTTCATCTGCCGGATTGTCGCTTTGTGATCGGCGGGCAACGTGTCGCTGGTAAAAGTAAAAGCCATATCCACCTCACATTAACTTTCATTCGAAACTCATTTAACTTACAAATGATAATATAAGTTAAAATTTAGTTAACGCAAGTTTAAAACTTGATGGAGTGAGCAAAATGGAAAAAGAGTGAAAACCGGGGTAAGGGATACCCCGGTTGGCAGGATTAGATGTTAAAAGGCGAAGTGTTATCCAGCACCGCCTGAATCACGTTCAGCGCGCCCTGATGGTTGTTGTCGTCGGTCTGATAGCGAGCAATCGCTTTGATACTCTCTGCAGCGTTGGCCATGGCGAAAGAGTAGCGCGCCATTTTCAGCATTTCCGCGTCATTACCGCTATCGCCAATCGCGACCACGTTTTGCGGTGACAGGTTCCAGCGCTTTAGCAGACGGCTGATCCCGTTTGCTTTATGTAAACCAGGAATGATCAGGTCGATAAACCCAAAGCCGCTGGTGACGGGCTTCATAATACCGTCAAGGGCTGAATGAAGGTGATCGATAACTAATGGGATCTGTTGGTCAGGTAGATTTAGCGAGAACTTGAACAGTACATCGTCGATGTCCTGATAATCCTTCACGGGTTTCAGGCGATGATAGTGTTTTGACATCAACGCGACAAAGGACTCTGGGGCATTTTCGCTAACGTAGGCGCTTTGCAGGCCGCAAGCCACAAAGTTGAGATGCTTATCTTTTAACAGTTCGCCAATGACAATGCGTGATTCGTGACGGGTGAGCTCACCGTGAAACAGCTGCTTGCCATGCTCATAAACCAGCGCGCCATTCTCAGCGACAAACGATATTTCGTCTTTAAGCTCCGGGAAAAAGGAGATCAGCTGGAAATACTGGTTGCCGCTGGCCACGACAAATTCAATATCTCGTTTTTTTAGTTCCTGATACTGCGCCATAAAACGGGCACGATCGTATTGCTTGGCGTCGTCGAGAAAAGTTCCGTCCATATCGGTGACGATAACTTTGATGGTCATACTTGCTCCTGGCTCATAACTGCGACCAGAAACATTCTAATAACAATGTGACCTGTGGCACAAATTTAATTTCGAATGAAAGTAAAAGGCCGGGTGACAGCTTCGCCTTACCCGGCTAAGGGGGAGATATGAAGGCCCGGTAAGCGCAGCGTCACCGGGCGGGGGTTTTACAACATGTGTTCAGTACGGGCGATGATATCGTCCTGCGCATCCGGAGACAGCGCGGTGAAGAAGGCGGAATAACCTGCTACACGGACCACCAGGTCGCGGTACTGATCCGGGTGTTTTTTGGCTTCCAGCAGCGTTTCACGCGAGACAATGTTGTACTGAATATGCCAGCCTTTGTGCTCTTCAAAGAAGGTACGCAGCAGGATCATCAGCTTTTGCTTATCGGATTCATTCTCCAGCGTGGCCGGGTTCAGTTTCTGATTTAACAACACACCGCCGAGGATTGAACCGGTCGGCAGTTTTCCCACCGAGCCAATTACCGCCGTTGGGCCGAGATGGTCCGTCCCGGAGGCCGGACTTGCGCCTTCCGCCAGCGGGGTGTACGCCTTACGGCCATCCGGCGTTGCCATCGTTGCCGCGCCAAACGGTACGTTTGCGGAGATAGACGAGGTGCCGGCGTAGTAATTGCCGCCAACCGGGCCACGTCCGTAACGCGGATTATGATACTGTTTCAATTCACTGATATAGGTCTGATAAGCGCGGGCCAGCAGCGTATCAACGCTATCGTCATCGTTGCCGTATTTCGGCGCGCCGTTGATCAGTCGCTGGCGTAATTGCTCATGGGTCAGACCGTCAAAATCGTCGGCCAGCGCGGCGGCCAGCTGTTGCTGGCCGATAGCACCTTGTTCAAAGACCAGTTTCTTCACAGCCGCCAGACTGTTGCCGAGGTTGGCGATACCCACTTGCAAACCTGATACCCAGTCATACTTCGCGCCGCCTTGCTTAATGCTTTTCGCGCGCTCGATGCAGTCGTCTACCAGCGCGGAGCAGAGAATATCATGTACATTCTCTTCCAGCATGGTGTCGACGACATACTCGATTTCGATAGATTTACGCGTGTAGTAGCGAATCTGCGCATCCCAGGCGTCCATCACTTCGTCGAAATTGTTGAAGTTACCGGCTGAGAGCGCTTTTTCCTGTGGCAGGAAGACTTTGCCGCTGGTGGCATCACGACCACCTTCCAGCGCCGCCAGCATTACGCGGGCAAAGTTAATAAAGCTCATGCCGGTGCAGCGGTAGCCCCATTTACCGCCAACGGCGGTTTCGATGCAACCAATAGCTGCATAGTCATAGGCGTCCTGCGGTTCAATGCCAAGCTTAATGAATTCCGGGATGACGATTTCATCGTTGTTAAAGGCTGGCATCCCGAAGCCGCAGCGGATCACCTGCACGCAGGCATCCAGGAAGTCATTACTCATCCCTGCGTGATAACGCACGCTCAGGTTGGGCTGCGTAGAACGCAGACGGCCGCAGGATTCCAGAATCGCGTAGGAGAGCGGGTTGACGGCATCCATCGCCTGACCGTTAACCAGATTTTGACCACCAATGGTTACGTTCTGATACAGCGGACTGCCCGCCGATGCTTTCGAATGGGAGCCGGAACGGATTTTGTTCACTTCCAGCAGTTTCAACCAGCAGCTGTGCAGCAGCTCAATGGCGTGCTCGCGATCGAGGCTCTGGTTCAGTTCTACGTCACGACGATAGAACGGATAGAGATACTGATCCATACGACCAAACGACACCGAGTGACCGTTAGATTCAATTTGCAGGATCAACTGAATGAAATAGCACAACTGCAGCGCCTGCCAGAACGTTTTTGGCGGCTCATGGGCGATCACATCGCAGTTTTCCGCAATGGTCAGCAGTTCATCACGACGGCTGGCGCGAGTTTCTGTGGACGCCATTTTACGTGCCAGCGTGGCGAAGCGCTCAATGTGCAGGCTGACGGCCTCCAGCACGATATCTATCGCTTTCAGGAACTGATCGCCATGGAGGTCTTCCAGACATGTCAGATTGATGCGGGAACGACGTTCATCGACTTTGTGGCGTAGGCCGTCGAGACCTTTTTCCAGCAGCAGCGGGAAGTTTACCGCCAGGTGTGCGTCGCCGGAGGTCATGTTACCTTCGGCTTTGATAATGCCGGTTTCCAGCAGCCCTTTCTGTTCGTCGGTAAACATCCCGTAGCAGCGATCCTGCACGGTCTGACCGCGCCACCATGGACACACTTCGTGCAACACACGTTTATTCTCCTCGCTTACCGAGAAGCCTGCGCCCGGCCTGTCGGCGAGGTCGTCGATCTCTTTTTCAATCCAGGAGACGGTGTATTCCGGGAAGATAGGCGCAGCACGTACTTCACTCGCCTGGTTGCCAACGATCAGCTCGTCATGCTTAATCCAGATGGTACGTTCCGCCAGATGATGGGCCAGCGCCAGCGCGCGGCGAACCGGGATGGGTTTATCCAGATGCTGTTGGTACATCTCGGTATAGTGCTGGGCGCGCTCGGTACAAACCGGCGGCTTTACGATGTGGATCAGGGCCGTTTTATGCGCTTTGATACGGTCGCTGAGTGTGTCCAGTTTCAGTGTGGTCATGGCGATTATCCTCGTAGGGTCGCGGTTAAACCTTTAAGGCTGGCGTACTGCTGGGCAAATTCGAGCAGCGCAGGCGCATCAAGCGGTTTATCCGGTGCGTTGTAGGGTTGACTGAGTAAGTGGTATTTGTTGATGCCCAGAGTGTGGTAGGGCAAAAAATGGATCTCACCGACGTGAAGCTCGTCGGCGGCAAAATCGGTAATGGCTTGAATAGCGGCTTCGTTAGCGTTGAATCCCTGAATCAGCGGTACGCGGATGATCATTTTTTTACCAGCGGCGGCCAGTTTTTTTAGATTTTCCAGTACGCGAGAGGCACGCCCATCGGTCCACTGTTTAAACGGGGCGTCGGCCACATGTTTTAAATCGGCCAGGAACAGATCGACGTTAGGTAATGACGGTTCAATATACTTCCACGGAACATGCAGACACGTTTCTACCGCCGTATGAATGCCGGCATCGTGGCTGGCTTTGAGCAACGCTGCCGCCAGTTCTGGCTGCATAAACGGTTCACCGCCGGATAAGGTGAGGCCCCCTCCGCTGCGGTCGTAAAACGGTTTGTCACGCATTACGGTCGCCATGATCTCGTCCACACTTTTTATCTCTCCGCAGACGGTCAGTGCCTGCGTCGGACAGCAGTGGGTCAACGCGGTAAGCGCGTCATCGGTCAGTTTTTCGCGATGAATCAGCAATCCGCTTAGCGCCCGTTCAATCACCTCCGGTGCTGCCTGAGCACAAAGATCGCAACCCTCGAGGCACAAACGCGCGTCATAGAGCAGATCCTGCGTGCGTGCGCGGCTTTCCGGATTCTGGCACCACCGACAGCCCAGGGAGCATCCCTTAAGGAACACCACGGTACGGATCCCGGGACCATCATGCGTGGAATAGCGCTGGATATTGAAAATCATAAGCGGCCTCTTTTCTTTCGTATAAAGATTAAATTACTTTCGAATGAAAGTTATATTGACGTGCGTCAACTAACTGTGAGGTTTCGCCGTGCTACCTTTTATCCATGCAATTATTCGTTTAAGGAAAGGTTATGGAACTCTATTTAGATACGTCTGACGTTGCCGCGGTAAAAGCGCTGGCGCGTGTTTTTCCGCTGGCAGGGGTGACCACTAACCCAAGCATTGTGGCGGCAGGTAAGCAGACGCTGGAGGTGTTACTGCCGCAACTGCAGGAGGCGATGGGAGGGCAAGGACGACTGTTTGCTCAGGTAATGGCGACCACCGCCGAAGGTATGGTCAGCGATGCGCGTAAACTGCGGGCAATCATCGCGGATATCGTAGTTAAAGTGCCGGTGACGGCAGAAGGTCTGACGGCCATTAAATTGCTGAAAGAAGAGGGCATCCCGACGCTGGGTACCGCCGTATACGGCGCCGCTCAAGGGCTATTCGCTGCGCTGGCGGGGGCGGAATACGTGGCGCCCTACGTTAACCGCGTGGATGCGCAGGGGGGAGACGGCATTCAGACGGTGAACGATCTGCAGGCCTTATTGAAAATGCATGCCCCACACGCCAAAGTCCTGGCAGCCAGTTTCAAAACACCGCGTCAGGCGCTGGATTGCCTGCTGGCGGGTTGCGAGTCCATCACGCTGCCGCTGGATGTCGCTCAGCAGATGATTAGCTCTCCGGCCGTTGATGCCGCCGTAGCGAAGTTCGAGCACGACTGGCAGAGTGCATTCGGTCGTACATCGATCTGATGCTGTTGCCGGGTGGCGCTAACGCTTACCTGGCCTACGTTCGAGCCGTTGTAGGTCGNGCGCCACCCGACTTTATTACCGACTACAAACCTCACACCCCGGATTACGCATCAGCTTCATTTCGCGAAACTGGCAGGTCATGGCGTCGTACATGACGATTTTTCCCGACGCCGGTTTACCGTAGTTTGCCAGCAGCTTAATGGCCTCCATCGCTTGTAATGAGCCGATCACGCCGATCAGCGGGGCCATCACTCCGGCCTCGACGCAGGTCAGGGCATTTTCACCGAACAGACGGCTCAGGCAGCGGTAGCAGGGCTCCCCTTCCTGATACGTAAATACGGTAATTTGTCCTTCCATGCGAATTGCCGCACCAGAAACCAGCGGAACCCTGGCGGCAAAGCATCCGGCATTCAGTTGATTGCGGATGCTGACGTTATCCGTACAGTCCAGCACCAAATCGTGCCCGGCAATAAGCGCGTGAATCTCGCTATCTTCCAGCAGAGCATTCACCGGCGTAATGGCGATGTATGGATTAATCCGCGTCAGTGCGTCGCGGGCGGAGAGCACCTTTGGCTGTCCAACGGTCGCATCGCTGTGCAGTGTCTGGCGCTGGAGGTTCGACACGGAGACCGTGTCAAAGTCGAGCAGGGTTAAATGCCCGACGCCAGCGCCCGCAAGGTACTGGGTTGCTGCACATCCCAGCCCCCCCAGACCGACGACCAGTACCCGCGCCTCCTTGAGCGCTTCCTGGCCTTCAAAATCGAAGCCGCGCAGAATGATTTGCCGGTTATAGCGCATCATCTCCTGGTCGCTGAGTTCCGCCATTACAGGCCTCCAAACAGTGCGTTAAACGGCTCGACCTCAACCCATTCTCCGGCTTCGACGTTACCGCGATCGCGCTCCAGCACGATAAAACAGTTGCCGAGGCTA
Organism: Citrobacter sp. Ce129; assembly: GCF_030334545.1. Taxonomy (NCBI): domain Bacteria; kingdom Pseudomonadati; phylum Pseudomonadota; class Gammaproteobacteria; order Enterobacterales; family Enterobacteriaceae; genus Citrobacter; species Citrobacter sp. Ce129. The sequence goes on along the minus strand of NZ_JAOWDS010000051.1, from coordinate 35,989 downwards.
AAGGAGCTAAAAATATGCGAGCCCTGATGTCCGGTGGTGGTGACTTCCAGTTCGCCTTCTGCGGTGCGCTGCAACACACCGCGCTGAAAATCCAGACGGCCAGGCGTTTTCTTCAGGCGTGATGCGGTACGTACGCGCTGGCGCGCAGGCAGCCCGCAGGCGGTGTTGCCGCTGAGTTTTGCCAGCAGCGGTTGTACCAGTTGATAAAAGGTGAGGGCTGCAGACACCGGGTTACCCGGCAGGCCGCAAAACCAACTGTTGCTCAGTTTGCCAAAGGCGAACGGTTTGCCCGGTTTGATGGCCAACTTCCAGAAGGCAATTTCTCCCAGCTCTTCCAGAATGGTTTTGGTGTAATCCGCTTCGCCTACGGAAACGCCGCCGGAACTGATGACGACATCGGCCTGGCTGTCGGCTTCGATAAACGCGGCGCGTAGCGCGTTGGGATCGTCGCGAATGATCCCCAGGTTGATCACTTCGCAGCCCAACTGCTGCAGCATCAGGTGAACGGTCAGACGGTTGGTGTCATAAATCTGTCCGTCGCCCAGCGGTTGACCCGGCAACTGCAGCTCATCGCCTGTAGAGAACAGCGCCACGCGGACTTTACGCACAACGGGGACTTCGGCAATACCGAGCGAAGCCAGCACGGGAAGCTCGGCGGTGGTCAGGCGCGTCCCGGAGGGAAACACCACCGCGCCATTGGCAATATCTTCGCCGCGCAAACGAATATTTTGTCCGCTGCGGACCTCGGCGGTAAAACGCACACCGTCGTCGGTTTGTTCCGTTTGCTCCTGCATCACCACCGCGTCACAACCGACAGGCACCGGGGCGCCAGTCATAATGCGGATGCAGGTTCCCGCAGGCCACTCGCCATGGAAAGGCTGACCGGCAAAAGCTTTGCCTGCCACAGCCAGAGGCTGGTCAGACTGTAAATCGGCTAATCGCACCGCATAGCCATCCATTGCCGAGTTATCGAATCCCGGCACATCAATCGGGGAGACGACATCGGTGGCCAGAATGCGGCCAAAGCATTGAACCAGCGGCAGCGTTTCAACAGCGGTAAGCGGGGTAATACGCGACAGCATCTGAGAGAGAGCCGTTTCAAGCGGCATCAGTCCGGCGGTAAATTCCATGAGAAGACTCCTGCGGGGCAAAATCGAATCCGCTCATTATGTCAGAAAATGGACGCGGACAGTATGCCACCTCAGTCTTAGGTGCTGGCCTTTACCTTTACATGACGTCTGCATCTTTCTATATTCAAAAATCGAATCAATAAGTCACAGAAATTCTGATATTTATAACCCCGGTATCTGCCACCTGATGGACGAAAAAAATGGGTAAAGCAGTCATTGCAATTCACGGCGGCGCAGGGGCTATCACCCGTTCGCAGCTGAGCCAGGAGCAAGAGTTGCGTTATATACAGGCGCTGTCGGATATTGTTGAAACCGGCCAGCGGATGCTTGAGGACGGTCGTAACGCACTGGATGTAGTGACCGAAGCCGTGCGCTTGCTGGAAGAGTGTCCGTTGTTTAATGCCGGAATTGGCGCGGTATATACCCGTGATGAAACCCATGAACTGGACGCCTGCGTGATGGACGGCAATACGCTGAATGCGGGAGCCGTCGCCGGGGTCAGTCATCTGAGAAATCCGATTCTCGCGGCGCGCCTGGTGATGGAACACAGCCCGCACGTCATGATGATCGGTGAAGGGGCTGAAAAATTTGCCATTGCGCACGGTATGGAGCGCGTATCGGCGGATATTTTCTCGACGCCAGAACGCTATGCGCAACTGCTGGCGGCGCAAGCGGCAGGTGAAACGCTACTGGATCATAGTGCGAGCCCACTGGATGAAAACACCAAAATGGGTACCGTAGGGGCGGTCGCGCTGGATATGTATGGCAATCTGGCGGCGGCAACATCGACCGGCGGAATGACCAACAAATTACCCGGTCGGGTGGGGGACAGTCCACTGGTCGGCGCAGGCTGTTATGCCAATAATGCAAGTGTGGCTGTCTCCTGCACCGGAACCGGGGAAGTCTTTATTCGTGCGCTGGCGGCCTATGATATTGCGGCGTTGATGGACTACGGCGGCCTGAGTTTATCGGAGGCGTGTGAACGCGTAGTAATGGAAAAATTACCGGCGCTCGGCGGCAGCGGCGGTTTAATTGCCATCGACCACGAGGGCAACGTCGCCCTGCCATTTAACAGCGAAGGCATGTACCGCGCCTGGGGATACGCAGGCGATACGCCAACCACCGGTATTTATCGGGAAAAAGGAGATACCGTTGCCACACAGTGATGAGCTTGACGCCAGCGACGTGCTGGCAGTCAACAATCTGAATATTGCCTTTGAACAGGAGCAGCAGCGCGTCAGTGCGGTGCGCAATCTGTCATTTCGCCTGAAGCGTGGCGAAACGCTGGCGATCGTGGGCGAATCCGGTTCAGGAAAATCGGTAACAGCCTTGTCGCTGATGCGTCTGATTGAACAGGCAGGCGGCGAGGTGAGTTGCGATGAAATGCTGCTACGACGCCGTAACCGACAGGTTATTGAGCTGGGTGAGCAGAGCGCGTCGCAGATGCGTCACGTACGCGGCGCGGATATCGCCATGATCTTCCAGGAGCCGATGACATCGCTCAATCCGGTATTCACCGTGGGTGAGCAGATTGCCGAGTCAATCCGTTTGCATCAGGGGGCCAGTCACGAAGAGGCGATGGTGGAAGCTAAACGGATGCTCGATCAGGTCCGTATCCCTGAGGCGAAGGCGATTTTATCGCGTTATCCGCACCAGCTTTCCGGCGGCATGCGTCAGCGGGTGATGATCGCCATGGCGCTGTCTTGTCGCCCTGCGGTTTTAATTGCCGATGAGCCGACCACCGCGCTGGATGTCACTATCCAGGCGCAGATCCTGCAACTGATAAAAGTGTTGCAGCAGGATATGTCGATGGGCGTGATTTTTATTACCCACGATATGGGCGTCGTGGCGGATATTGCCGACCGCGTGCTGGTGATGTATCAGGGTGAGGCGGTAGAAACCGGCAGCGTTGAGCAGATTTTTCATGCTCCTCAGCACCCCTATACCAAAGCGCTGTTGGCCGCTGTGCCGCAGCTTGGCGCGATGTGTGGACAAGAGTATCCGCGCCGTTTCCCACTTATATCATTACACGATCCCAGTCATGTAGAACCGCAGACCGAGCAGGACACCGTGGTTGAAGGCGAGCCTATTCTGCAGGTACGTAATCTGGTAACGCGTTTTCCTTTGCGCAGCGGCATTCTTAATCGGGTGACTCGCGAGGTGCATGCGGTTGAAAACGTCAGCTTCGACCTGTGGCCCGGAGAAACGCTCTCGCTGGTGGGGGAGTCGGGTTGCGGGAAATCCACCACCGGGCGGGCGCTACTGCGTCTGGTAGAGTCTCAGCGTGGAGAAATCATCTTCAATGGCCAGCGTATCGATACCCTGGCCGCCAGTAAGCTACAGCCGCTGCGTCGGGATATTCAGTTTATCTTCCAGGACCCCTATGCTTCGCTCGATCCGCGTCAGACCGTAGGATATTCCATTTTAGAGCCGTTGCGCGTGCATGGATTACTGCAAGGGGATGCGGCGGCAAAACGAGTTGCCTGGCTGCTGAAGCGCGTAGGATTGCTCCCTGAGCATGCCTGGCGCTATCCGCACGAGTTTTCCGGTGGTCAGCGTCAGCGTATCTGCATTGCCCGGGCGCTGGCGCTCAATCCCAAGGTGATCATTGCCGATGAATCCGTTTCGGCGCTGGATGTCTCGATTCGCGGGCAAATTATCAACCTGTTGCTCGACCTGCAGCGTGAACTGGGGATCGCATACCTGTTTATTTCCCACGATATGGCGGTGGTGGAGCGGATCAGTCACCGTGTGGCGGTAATGTACCTTGGGCAGATTGTCGAGATCGGCTCCCGGCGCGCGGTGTTTGAAAATCCGCAGCACCCATACACCCGCAAACTGATGGCGGCGGTCCCGGTTGCCGATCCATCGCATCACCGGCCCCAGCGCGTGCTGTTGTCGGATGATATCCCCAGTAATATCCGCAAACGCGGCGAAGAGATTCCCCCCGTTTCACTACAGTTAGTTGGCCCGGGGCATTATGTCGCGCGTGGGCAACCAGAAAATGCGCTTTCGCGTTTATAACAGGCAGGCAGGGTTTAAGGAGAATAACATGACAAAAATTGTTGCTCGAAAATGGCTGGTTGCTGTGGGTGTGGCCTCTGCGCTGGCCGCAACACCTGGCTGGGCCGCCAAGGATGTGGTGGTGGCGGTAGGATCTAATTTCACCACGCTCGACCCCTACGACGCGAACGACACGCTGTCGCAGGCGGTAGCGAAGTCGTTTTATCAGGGGCTGTTTGGCCTTGATAAAGAGATGAAGCTGAAAAACGTGCTGGCGGAGAGCTATACGGTTTCTGATGATGGCCTGACTTACACCCTTAAGCTGCGTCAGGGCGTGAAGTTTCAGGATGGCACTGACTTCAACGCCGATGCGGTTAAAGCTAACCTCGACCGGGCCAGTAATCCGGAAAACCATCTGAAACGTTACAATCTGTATAAGAATATCGATAAAACCGAAGTCGTCGATCCGTCGACGGTGAAGATTACGCTGAAACAGCCGTTCTCTGCCTTTATCAATATTCTGGCGCATCCGGCAACGGCGATGATTTCTCCCGCCGCGCTGGAGAAATACGGTAAGGAGATAGGTTTCCACCCAGTGGGGACCGGGCCGTACCAGCTTGATACCTGGAATCAGACGGATTTTGTGAAGGTTAAGAAGTTCGTGGGCTACTGGCAGCAAGGGCTGCCAAAGCTGGATACGATTACATGGCGTCCAGTGACCGACAACAACACGCGTGCGGCCATGCTGCAGACCGGGGAAGCGCAGTTTGCTTTCCCGATCCCTTACGAGCAGGCGGCGTTACTGGCGAAGAACAAAAACCTGGAACTGGTGGCTAGTCCGTCTATCATGCAGCGTTATATCAGCATGAACGTCACGCAAAAACCATTCGACAACCCGAAGGTGCGTGAAGCGCTGAATTATGCCATCAACCGCCAGGCGCTGGTGAAAGTGGCTTTTGCCGGTTACGCGACGCCGGCAACCGGCGTTCTCCCCCCGTCGATAGCCTATGCGCAAAGCTATACGCCATGGCCATACGACCCGGCGAAAGCGCGCGAACTGCTGAAAGAAGCAGGTTATCCGAACGGTTTTACCACAACGTTATGGTCTTCGCATAACCACAGTACGGCGCAGAAAGTGCTGCAATTTACCCAGCAGCAGCTGGCGCAGGTGGGTATTAAGGCTCAGGTAACAGCGATGGATGCCGGACAACGCGCCGCGGAAGTTGAAGGAAAAGCGCAAAAAGAGAGCGGAGTACGGATGTTCTACACCGGCTGGTCTGCCTCTACGGGTGAAGCTGACTGGGCGTTGTCACCGCTGTTTGCATCACAAAACTGGCCGCCGACTCTGTTTAATACGGCGTTCTACAGCAACAAGCAGGTGGACAGTGATTTAGCGGCAGCGTTGCAAACCAACGATCCTGCGCAGAAAGCGAAGCTGTACAAGGATGCGCAGGATACTATCTGGAAAGAGTCGCCGTGGATCCCGCTGGTAGTGGAAAAACTGATTTCGGCGCACAGCACCAGGTTGACCGGGTTCTGGATTATGCCGGATACCGGATTTAGCTTTGATGATGCGGATTTAAAATAAGCTATTCATTCGGCCCCGCAGCCCAGGGGCCGACGAAGGGAGTGTGATGCTTAACTATGTTTTCAAGCGCCTGCTGGGGTTGATTCCAACTCTGTTGATTGTTGCGGTGCTGGTGTTTTTATTTGTTCACCTGCTACCCGGCGATCCGGCCCGGCTGATTGCCGGACCGGAAGCTGACGCCGAGGTGATTGAACTGGTGCGCAAGCAACTGGGTCTGGACCAGCCGCTGCATGTTCAGTTCTGGCATTACATGACCAATGTATTGCAAGGCGATTTTGGGACCTCGATGGTTTCTCGTCGCCCGGTTTCAGAAGAGATAGCCAGTCGTTTTATGCCATCGCTATGGCTGACTATTGCCAGTATGGCGTGGGCGGTGTTATTTGGCATGACGGCAGGGATTATTGCCGCGGTATGGCGCAATCGCTGGCCGGACAGATTGAGTATGACGCTGGCGGTCACCGGGATCTCGTTCCCGGCATTTGCGCTTGGCATGCTGCTCATGCAGATATTCTCCGTTGAGCTCGGTTGGTTACCCACCGTTGGTGCTGACACCTGGCTGCACTATATCCTCCCGTCTATTACGCTGGGCGCGGCGGTGGCTGCGGTGCTGGCCCGGTTTACCCGCGCGTCGTTTGTCGATGTGCTCAGTGAAGATTATATGCGGACCGCGCGGGCTAAAGGAGTGAGTGAAACCTGGGTGGTGTTAAAACATGGTCTGCGTAATGCGATGATCCCGGTGGTCACCATGATGGGGCTACAGTTTGGCTTTTTGCTCGGCGGATCTATTGTGGTTGAGAAGGTATTCAACTGGCCAGGGCTTGGGCGGCTGTTGGTGGACTCAGTTGAAATGCGCGACTACCCGGTGATTCAGGCCGAGGTGCTGTTGTTTTCTCTGGAGTTTATTCTTATTAACTTAGTGGTGGATGTGCTCTACGCCGCCATTAATCCGGCTATCAGGTACAAGTAAGGATGCGATTTTTTAACTGGCGCCGACAGGCGATTTTAAATGCGATGCCACTTGTTAAGCCTGAGCAAATCCGCACGCCGTGGCATGAATTCTGGCGTCGTTTCCGCCGTCAGCGCATGGCGATGTTTGCGGGGCTGTTTGTCCTGTTGCTGATAGCGGTGGCGATTTTTGCGCGCTGGCTGACGCCATTTGATGCCGAGAACTACTTCGATTATGACCGTCTGAATGACGGACCGTCGATGCTGCACTGGTTTGGGGTTGACTCACTGGGACGGGATATCTTTAGCCGCGTGCTGGTTGGCGCGCAAATCTCGCTGGCGGCAGGGGTCTTTGCCGTGTTTATTGGTGCGGCGATTGGCACGGTGTTGGGTCTGCTGGCAGGATACTATGAAGGCTGGTGGGACAGACTGATTATGCGTATCTGCGACGTGCTGTTCGCTTTTCCGGGGATTTTGCTGGCGATAGCCGTCGTCGCCGTGTTGGGCAGCGGCATTGCGAACGTGATCATTGCCGTGGCCGTTTTCTCCATTCCTGCCTTCGCACGCCTGGTGCGCGGAAATACGCTGGTGCTGAAGCAGCAGACCTTTATTGAGTCTGCGCGCAGTATTGGCGCCAGCGATGCGACCATCATTTTTAACCATATCCTGCCGGGTACGGTTTCATCGATCGTGGTCTTTTTTACCATGCGAATTGGCACGTCGATTATCTCTGCCGCGAGCTTGTCATTTCTGGGATTGGGCGCGCAGCCGCCGACCCCGGAGTGGGGGGCCATGCTCAATGAAGCACGCGCTGATATGGTGATCGCGCCGCACGTGGCGATTTTCCCCGCAGTGGCGATATTCCTGACAGTGCTGGCGTTTAACCTGCTGGGAGATGGTCTGCGCGACGCGCTGGACCCGAAAATTAAAGGGTAAATCACAGGCCTGATAAGACGCATTAGCATCGTCATCAGGCCTTACCGGATGCGGCGAAACGCCTAATCCGGTCTGCAGTTGGCTTACGCTTATTTAAACGCGGGTGCCCCACAGATCGTATTCATCTGCGTTTTCGACTTTCACGCGGATGATATCGCCAGGTTTCACCTTAGTTTCGCCATTCAGGTATACCGCGCCGTCGATTTCCGGGGCGTCAGCCATACTGCGACCAATCGCGCCTTCTTCGTCAACTTCATCAACGATAACCAGAATTTCGCGGCCCACTTTCTCCTGCAAGCGTTCAGCAGAGATCTGCTGTTGCAACTGCATAAAGCGGTTCCAGCGTTCTTCTTTCACCTCTTCCGGGATTTGGTCCGGAAGATCATTGGCGCCAGCGCCTTCTACCGGGCTGTATTTAAAGCAGCCCACGCGATCCAGACGTGCTTCCTTCAGGAAGTCGAGCAGCATCTGGAAGTCTTCTTCCGTTTCACCCGGGAAACCGACAATGAAGGTGGAGCGCAGCGTCAGTTCAGGGCAGATTTCACGCCACTGCTTGATGCGCGCCAGCTGTCTGTCCACGGAACCTGGGCGTTTCATCAGTTTAAGAATACGCGGGCTGGCATGCTGCAGCGGGATGTCCAGATACGGCAGAATTTTCCCTTCCGCCATCAGTGGGATCACGTCATCAACGTGCGGGTAGGGATAGACGTAATGCAAACGCGTCCAGATCCCCAGTTTTGATAACTGCTCGCACAGATCAACCATGCTGGTTTTGACCGGCTCGCCGTTATGGAAACCGGTGCGATGCTTCACATCCACGCCGTAGGCGGAGGTATCCTGAGAAATGACCAGGATCTCTTTTACGCCTGCATCCACCAGACGTTTGGCTTCGCTGAGGACGTCGCCAATCGGGCGGCTCACCAGATCGCCACGCATCGACGGAATAATGCAGAACGTGCAGCGGTGGTTGCAGCCTTCAGAAATTTTCAGATAGGCATAATGGCGCGGAGTCAGCTTGACCCCCTGCTCAGGAACCAGACTCTGGAACGGGTTGTGCTTAGGTTTTGGCACATAGTGGTGAACGTGCTCCAGAACCTGTTCGTAGCTGTGCGGCCCGGTGATTTCCAGCACCTTTGGGTGAACTTCACGGATCTGATCGACTTTCGCGCCCAGACAGCCGGTGACGATCACCTTGCCGTTTTCGTTCAGCGCTTCGCCGATTGCTTCCAGAGACTCCTGAACCGCGCTGTCGATAAAACCGCAGGTGTTAACGATAACCATATCCGCGTCGTCGTAGCTTGGCACAACATCATAGCCTTCGGTACGAAGTTCGGTCAGGATGCGCTCAGAATCGACGAGGTTTTTCGGACAACCTAGTGATATAAAACCAATTTTTGCCATTTTCTTATACTGTACATTGCTCGTAATCGGGCGATTATACAGATGCCTTCACGGTACATCTATATCTGATCAGCATAAGGCCGGGAGAATAAGGACCAATACCCAGAAATAGTGGATCGGTTAGCGGAAGGTGTTTAGCGAGTCTAATTCCGGCTTTAAGTGCCACTTCTTGGCTGTAGAAATTAATTATCGTAAATTTTATCTCGTCGAGCGTTATTAATGAGGTTAAATTTGAAAGATATTGTTTTGCAGTCGAAACTTGAAATGGCGAAAACTCTTTATGCTAATGGTGTGAGTTTATATTATATCTCACTTGCCACGGGCTTAAGTTGGCGCGTATTAATGGCAGAATTAACGTTTATCGCCAGTCATGAAATTATTCGACAAAAAACTGATGCTCGCAAACCCAGAGTTTAAATAATTCATCTGTCTATTACCCATCCTGCAAAATTTGAAAGGTAACGTTAATATGTATATTTCGCCACTGCCGCTTGCGACGGACTCTGATGTTGATAAACTGAGAGACGATATTGCTAATAAGCTCTTATTTACTATTGGCAAAGATCCCGCCATCGCGACGAAGCGGGAGTGGCTTAACGCGACGTTATATGCGGTTCGCGATCGAATGGTCGAGCGTTGGCACCGTTCTAATCGGGCTCAATTCTCTCAGGATGCACGCCAGGTTTATTATCTGTCGATGGAGTTTTTAATTGGCCGTACGCTGTCGAATGCGCTGCTGTCGTTAGGTATTTACGATGAAATCAGAAGCGCGCTGGAGGCAATGGGACTTGAACTGGAAGAGTTGATTGACGAAGAAAACGATCCCGGACTTGGGAATGGCGGTCTTGGTCGTCTGGCGGCTTGTTTCCTTGATTCTCTGGCAACGCTTGGCCTGCCGGGATGTGGATACGGCATTCGCTATAACTACGGTATGTTTAAACAAAATATCGTCAACGGCGTACAAAAAGAGTCGCTGGACTATTGGTTAGAATACGGTAATCCGTGGGAATTCAAACGTCATAATACACATTATAAAGTGCGTTTTGGCGGGCGACTGCAACAAGAAGGGAATAAAACCCGCTGGCTTGAAACTGAAGATATTCTGGCGGTGGCCCATGACCAAATTATTCCCGGCTATGCGACGGATACCACCAACACATTACGGTTGTGGAACGTTCAGGTAAATAGTGAGGTTAATGCGGGCAAACTAAATCAGCAGGAAGACTTTGCTACGGAAGTGGAAAACAAATACCACTTTGATCGGATCTCGCGAGTACTGTACCCGGATGATTCGACCGATGCAGGACGTGAGCTGCGTTTACGCCAGGCCTATTTCCTGGCATCGGCTACGATTCAGGACATCCTGAGCCGTCATTATCAGTTGCACCGCACATACGATAATCTGTGCGATAAAATCGCGATTCACCTCAATGATACGCATCCAGTGCTGGCGATCCCTGAGCTGATGCGTTTGCTGATTGATCATCACCAGTTTAGTTGGGATAACGCGTTTGACGTGACCTGTCAGATTTTTTCTTATACCAACCATACATTGATGAGTGAGGCGCTGGAAACCTGGCCGGTAGAAATGTTAAGTCGAATTTTGCCGCGTCATTTGCAGATTATTTTTGAGATAAACGATCGCTTCCTGAAGACGTTACAGGAGCGCTATCGCGATGACAGCGAACTGTTGCAGCGCGTATCGCTGATTGATGAATCTAATGGGCGCGTGGTGCGCATGGCCTGGCTGGCGGTGGTTGTCAGTCATAAGGTAAATGGCGTGTCGGCGTTGCATTCAAAGCTGATGACCGACTCCCTGTTTGCTGACTTTGCGCGTATCTTTCCTTTGCGTTTCACCAACGTAACCAACGGTGTTACGGCGCGGCGTTGGTTGGCGCTGGCAAACCCTGCGCTAGCCAATGTACTGGATGATAATATTGGTGAAAGCTGGCGGACCCAATTAATGCAATTAGGCGAGTTGAAGCAGTATATAGACTATCCGACGGTGAATGAGGCGGTACGCCGGGCGAAGCATGAAAATAAGCAGCGACTGGCGCAACATATTGCCAGCCATTACGGCGTGGTGGTGGATCCAAATGCGCTGTTTGATGTGCAGGTGAAACGTATTCACGAATACAAGCGGCAGCTTATGAATGTGCTTCACGTGATCACGCGCTATAACCGGATTAAAGCCGCGCCGGATGCCAATTGGATTCCACGTGTCAATATTTTTGCCGGAAAAGCCGCCTCGTCTTACTATATGGCGAAGCAAATTATTCGCTTAATCAACGATGTGGCGCAGCTAGTTAATAATGACCCGCAAACAGGCGGCAAACTGAAGGTAGTCTTTATTCCGGATTACAGCGTTAGTCTTGCTCAGCTAATTATTCCGGCAGCCGATCTGTCAGAACAAATTTCCCTGGCCGGGACGGAAGCCTCCGGGACCAGCAATATGAAATTTGGTATGAATGGCGCGTTGACCATTGGCACGCTCGACGGTGCGAATATTGAAATGCGCGAATATGTTGGGGAAGATAATATCTTCATCTTTGGTAACACGGCTAATCAGGTTGAAGCCTTACGATGTGATGGCTATGACCCGCGACGGATCTTTGAAAGTGATGAAGAACTGCACCAGGCGCTGACGCAAATCGGTACAGGTATGTTCAGCCCGCAGGAGCCTGGACGTTACAGAGACGTGCTGGATTCATTGATCAACTTTGGTGACACCTACCAGGTGTTGGCGGATTACCGCAGCTATGTGAACTGCCAGGATGCGGTGGATGAGTTGTATCGAACTCCTCGCGAGTGGACGACAAAGACGATGCATAATATTGCCAACATGGGGTATTTCTCATCGGACAGAACGGTGCAGGAATATGCCGACCATATCTGGCGCATAGCTAAAATTCGCGTATAGCAATTTCCCTAACGCTGGGCCTCCCTGGATTTTATAACAGGGAGGCAGTTTGCAAATCGGCGAGTATGGGGGAGAGGATCTTATGGGTATTGCTGTCTTTGCGCGATGAAGCAAACACACTAAATTGCGGCAGGGGAAACGGCGTGTTTATTTTTTTCAGCCCATACAGATGAGCATGTGTTGCAAATACCTTTTCCGGGATCACCCCTATACAATGGGTATTGGAGACAATCGTCAGTATCGCCGTAAATGATGAGGTAAGCAGGCAGCGCTCCCCGGTTCTGAATTTTTTATCCACAATGCTGCGATGGTAAATGATTTTTTCATTCTTGGTATTATAACCCACCAGGTTCGCGTTTCTGAATTGCGCTTCGCTAATGGTGCTGCCGTATAAAGCGTTATTTTTTGATGCCGCCAGTACCAGCCGCATATCGCATATTTTCTGGCATGAAAGGCTTGCTGACTCAACGGAAAAAGTTGAAAAAACGGCATCTGCCTGGCGCATATTCAATAACTCAATAATGCTCTGTTCATTCAGGTCGGCGGTGAGGTGCAGGAGACTGATATCGGCGTCGGTATCGATTATCCTGGCGGTAACTTCGGGAATGACGATAGGGGAAATAAAAGATTCCGTGTAGAGCGTTAGCCTTTTTTTGGCGGCAGGCGTGGAAAGCGGCATCAGCGACGACAGTTTGTCGATAATTGGGATTGTATTATCATAAAGCTCATCAGAGTAGACCGTCGGTAACAGCGCATTTCCGCTGCGGACGAACAGATTATCCCCCATCATTTCTCGCAGTTTTCTCAGGGACTGGCTGACGGCAGAGGGCGAAATGTTCAACATGTCCGCGACCCTGGAAATGCTGCCGACGCTATAGATCAAGCAGAAAATCGTCAGTAGATTGAGATCAATTTTTGATAGCGTGCGAATTTTCTCTGCATCATTTGCTTTCGACATACACCCCTCATAATCAGCGCCACGGCAGTAATCACATCAGGTATAGCAAAAAATGTCAGGCCAGTCAGACACTGACCATTTTCGCTGAGCACACCGTCTGGAGTTGTAACATTGTAAATTATGTTAATCAATTGAGCTTTGTTGATGTAGGACATCTATTTGTTCAAAAAACAACCATACTATTAAGTTGCACCATGGTTGGAAAGAGGAGGAACAAAGTATGGTTGTTGACAGACTGAGAACCGATCTTCTCAACAAATTGATAAACGCCCGTATCGAACTTGCCGCTTATCTGCTGTTGAGAAAAGCGAAAGGCTACATGTCAGTTAGCGAGAGCGATCGTCTGCGTGATAATTTTTTTGTGCTGAATCGCGAATTGCACGAACAATCACAGCTTCACGGTATGCATCTTGATCAGGAAGAGTGGAATGCCCTTCATCGTGCTGAAGGGGCGTTAGCCGCCGCCGCTGTTTGTCTTATGAGTGGACATCACGATTGTCCAACCTTCATCGCCGTTAACGCAGAGAAACTGGAAAACTGCCTGACAACGCTGACGCTGAGTATCCAGTGTTTGCAATCTTATCCAACGCTGGAACACGTCTGAATCAGGGGGAGGGCGCTCCCCCTTTTCGTTAAGATTATGTAAATATGGCAGGATAATTCCCCTTGCTGGCTACGCTTTATGCAGAGCTATTCAGGAGGTGTTATGCGTCGACTCTTTCTCTGTGCTATTCCACTTGCGCTATTTTCCACTTATGCCGCCGCGGTAAAAGTGGAAGTGCTGCAAACCAAACTCGATCACCCGTGGTCGCTGGCTTTTTTACCCGACAATCGCGGTATGCTCATTACGCTCAAAGGCGGCCAGCTTCGACTCTGGCAGCCAGAGAAGGGGGTTTCCGACCCACTGACCGGCGTGCCCAAAGTCTGGGCAAATGGTCAGGGAGGACTGCTTGATGTGGCGTTAGCACCGGATTTTGCACAATCTCGCCGGGTATGGCTGAGCTTTGCTGAAGCTGATAGTGAAGGTAAAGCCGGCACGGCGGTAGGTTACGGGCGGCTGAGCGACGATCTCAAACATCTGCAAGGATTCCAGACCGTTTTTCGCCAACAGCCGAAGCTCTCTACCGGAAACCATTTTGGCGGACGTATGGTATTTGATGGTAACGGCTATCTGTTTATTGGCCTCGGTGAGAATAACCAACGAGCCAGCGCACAGGATCTGGATAAGCTGCAGGGTAAGGTGGTACGACTGACCGACGAGGGGAAAATTCCGCCGGATAATCCGTTTGTGGGCAAGGCGGGGGAGCGGGCAGAGATTTGGTCATATGGTATCCGCAATCCGCAGGGCATGGCGATGAATCCCTGGAGCGATACCCTGTGGCTCAATGAGCATGGTCCACGCGGGGGCGATGAAATCAATATCCCGGAGAAAGGGAAAAACTACGGCTGGCCGATCGCGACCTGGGGCGTTAACTACAGCGGTCTTAAAATTCCGGAAGCAAAAGGTCAAATTGTTGCTGGCACTGAGCAACCCATCTTTTACTGGGAAAAGTCACCGGCAGTCAGTGGAATGGCTTTTTATAACAGCGACGCCTTCCCTCAGTGGCGGCAGAAGTTGTTCATCGGCGCGTTGAAAGATAAAGAACTGATTGTGCTGAGCGTCAAAGGGAATACGGTCACCGAAGACGGTCGTCTGTTACAGGAACGGGGACAGCGGATCCGTGATGTTCGCGTCGGACCAGACGGTTATTTATATGTATTAACCGACGAGTCCGACGGGGAATTACTAAAAGTGAGTCCCTGACCTGGTTAGCTGACCGGGATCATCACGACTTTTTGAAACGCCGGGCGCTCGGTCAGTTGTTGATACCAGCGCTCCAGATGTGGGCGCGGGGTCCAGCTCAGGCCAACATTGAACAGGTTGTAGATGAACGGCGCAACGGCAATATCTGCGGTACCAAATTCAGCTCCGGAGAACCATGACTGGTCCGCCAGCGCGTTATCCAGAATGGCAAACAGGTTATCGCAAACCTGAGCGCCCGCCTCGATGGCCGCCGTGTCGCGCTGATCGGCAGGTGTTCTGACCAGACCAAATAAGATAACCCGATGCGCAGGGCTTAGCGTCTGGTTCGCCCAGTCCATCCATTTTTCACCGACAGCGCGCGCAGCCGGAGCATCAATCCACAAACGCTTTTGTCCGTACTGAGCGGCCAGATAGCGGACAATGGTATTGGATTCCCACAGAACAACGCCCGTTTCATCATCGCGTAGCAGCGGGACAAGTCCGTTGGGGTTCAGTGCCAGATAGTCGGCATCGCGGTTACCGCCATGCTGTCCGCCCGCCAGAATTTGGTTATACGGCAGTTCCAGTTCCTCGAGCGTCCACAATACTTTTTTTACGTTGGTCGAGTTATTGCGACCCCACAGTGTAATCATAGTAACCCCGCAAATTAATTGAGCAGCTTTATGGCTGCAGATGCCATCTGACGAGCTCACATGGTGGGGTAAACCTAATATTTACGCAACAAAGTCTAAAAAAATCGTGCCAGGAGCAGCGCAGCGCGGCGTTATTGCATAAACTTTAAAAACTTTACCAACTTACGGTTTCTTTAAGCTCGTTAGTGCGTTATTACTCACCGCACTTATTTTACACGTCATCCATCAGACCTTTTCTGCATGGGTTGGCCGAGGTCGTTTGGCCGGTTTTGTGTAAACACGGTGTGGTATGACGTGGTTTTTTGGAATGGATACTCGGGTGGCATTTATGACGCAATACTTCTCTTCACTTCGCAGCTTTGCTGCAGGTTCTGCACTCTTAATCCTCTTGGCGCCGACCGTACAGGCGGCGGAGCAACCGACGGCCCCACCGAGCGTGGACGCGCGCGCGTGGATCCTGATGGATTACGCCAGCGGCAAAGTGCTGGCGGAAGGTAATGCTGATGAGAAACTGGACCCTGCCAGTCTGACCAAAATCATGACCAGCTATGTGGTTGGTCAGGCGCTAAAGGCCGGGAAAATTAACCTCAACGACATGGTCACGGTGGGCAAAGACGCCTGGGCAACCGGTAACCCGGCCCTGCGCGGTTCGTCGGTCATGTTCCTCAAACCTGGCGATCAGGTTGCGGTGTCCGATCTGAACAAAGGCGTTATTATTCAGTCCGGGAACGATGCCTGTATTGCACTTGCTGATTACGTTGCCGGTAGTCAGGAATCCTTCATTGGCCTGATGAACGGCTACGCGAAAAAACTGGGGCTGACCAACACCACTTTCCAGACGGTGCATGGCCTGGATGCCGCAGGACAGTTCAGTACCGCACGTGATATGGCGCTGCTCGGGAAAGCGCTCATCCACGATGTACCGGAAGAGTATGCTATCCACAAAGAGAAAGAGTTTACCTTTAATAAAATCCGCCAGCCGAACCGCAACCGTCTGTTGTGGAGTACCAACCTGAACGTGGACGGTATGAAAACCGGGACCACTGCCGGGGCGGGATACAACCTGGTGGCTTCCGCAACTCAGGGCGATATGCGCCTGATCTCCGTGGTGCTGGGAGCGAAAACCGACCGCATTCGTTTTAATGAGTCAGAAAAGCTGCTGACCTGGGGCTTCCGCTTCTTTGAAACCGTTACGCCGATCAAGCCGGATGCGACTTTCGTGACCCAGCGCGTCTGGTTTGGCGATAAGAGCGAAGTTAATTTGGGCGCTGGAGAAGCGGGTTCGGTGACCATCCCGCGTGGTCAGCTCAAAAACCTGAAGGCCAGCTTTACCCTCACCGAGCCACAGTTAACCGCGCCGCTGAAGAAAGGTCAGGTTGTGGGCACTATCGACTTCCAGTTGAACGGGAAATCTATCGAGCAGCGTCCGCTGATGGTGATGGAAGACGTTGAAGAGGGCGGATTCTTTAGCCGCATGTGGGACTTTGTGATGATGAAATTCCACCAGTGGTTTGGTGGCTGGTTCTCTTAATCTTCGCGTTTGCCGGATGACGCTATCGCCATCCGGCAGCATCTCTTAATAAATCAGCTTTATACGTTGCGCTTTCGCGTACTCAACAAATGCCTCGTCAGGACGGCTGTCGCTGATGATGGTATCAAAGCGTTTTACTTCACCCATCCTCGCAGGGCGCACCTTACCAAATTTGCTGTGATCGACCACCAGCACGTGATGCTGCGCCATCGACATCGCCCAGTGTTTCACCGGCAGCTCTTCCAGGTTAAAACAGGTCGCGCCTTTCTCAATATGAACGCCTGCCGCGGAATAAAAGGCGATATCCGGACACAGATTGTTCAGCGTTTCCTGGAAATCGAGCGGTTTGAAAATCGCGTTGCTGGCATGGAATTCGCCACCACACAGAATAACGCGGCACTGCGGTTTTTCCTGCAACACCAGAAACGTATTTAACGAGTAGCAGATTGCGGTGAAAGGCAATTCATTGTCGATGGCTTCAATGATCCACGGCGTGGTGGTGCCACAGTCGAAAAAGATGGTCTGGTGCGCCTGAACGAGGCTTGCCGCCTGTAGGGCGGCGCGGCGTTTTTCATCAACCAGCCGGGATTTTTGATCGCTGATTAAATAGTGATTTGCGCTGCGGGGTTCCAGAACAATATAGCCCCCGAGCAGGACGACGGGAGCATCGTTATTATTCAGGTCGCGACGAATGGTCATCTCGGATACACCCAGCAGCGTCGCGGCTTCTTTGAGGTGTAATTTATCGCTGCGTTTCAGCGCCTGCAGTAATTGACCAATACGCTCATCGCGTCGAGTTTCCATAGTTCCCCTGGAGAGTAGAATAAGTGCTCTGTGCCGCGCTTAATATTACTCTTTTTACCGTGGGTTAGTCACGCACCCAGCCTTTACGGATGGGCAGAGCGAAGCAGGCGCGATAGCAATTTTGCAAGCCGAGATACAGGGTTGCGCCAAAGCGCTGCCAGATCATCTGGGCACTCAGACAGCCAATCAGTCCGGCGAGTAATCCTCCCAGCATATCCAGCGGCCAGTGTACGCCAAGGTAGACCCGCGACCAGGCAATTGCTACGGCAACGCCCATCAGCAGAGCGCCCGTCCAAAGGCGATGCCAGAACAGGAAAGCGAGGGCAAAGGTAAAGATAACCGTACCGTGATCGCTCGGGAAAGAGTCATCCGCTGCATGATGCAGGAAGTTGTAACCGATGTGGTTAACAAACGGACGATCGTGGGGGAACAGATGTCCCATCAGCCATGAAATCGTCAGCCCGACGATGAGCGCAATCGCCATTTTGATGACCAACTGACGCTGGAGCATAACCTGGTCGCGCGGTCCCCAAAGCCAAAGTACAACGGCTAACAATGGCACGATGCTAATCAGGTCTTTGGCAATAAAAATCGCCAGCGATATCATCCATTGCGCAGAGTCCGGCGTGGCATTGATGAGATAAAAAAGTGAGTTGTTCAGATTTTCCAGCATAACGTCCAGACTCAGTGTAATCGTTTAAAGGCCCATAGGGGGGAGAGCATAAAATTGCTTTCACGGAATAAAAAGCGGTCTTGTCTTATTTGTCTGCTAAATGACTATTTTTAAGACAGTTAATGAGACTTATTGAGCATGATAGCGGCCTCAACTTAAATTAACCTTAAAGCCAAATCTTCGTGAGCAAATGAGTGTAAAAATGTGCGCATTTCGCTTTCAAATCACATAATTCACTATCACCAGTACGGCGCATTTATTACACTTTGCGCGATTTTTCTATAGTTAAGAGATTGCATGCAGAACCGTTTATCTTCAGGCGCCCGTTTGGGGCGTCAGGCATTACTTTTCCCTCTCTGTCTGGTGCTTTACGAATTCTCTACTTATATCGGCAACGATATGATCCAGCCCGGAATGTTGGCGGTGGTGGAGCAATATAACGCCGGATTAGATTGGGTACCCACATCGATGACCGCCTATCTGGCTGGCGGCATGTTTTTGCAGTGGTTGTTAGGGCCGCTGTCGGATCGTATTGGACGTCGCCCGGTGATGTTAACCGGTGTGCTGTGGTTCATTGTGACCTGCCTTGCGACCCTGCTTGCGCAGAATATTGAGCAGTTTACCTTCCTGCGTTTTTTACAAGGGATAAGCCTGTGCTTTATTGGCGCGGTGGGTTACGCCGCAATTCAGGAATCCTTTGAAGAAGCGGTGTGCATAAAAATAACCGCGTTGATGGCAAACGTAGCGCTGATTGCGCCACTTCTGGGTCCGTTGGTCGGCGCAGCCTGGGTACATATTCTGCCGTGGGAAGGGATGTTTATCCTGTTTGCCGCTCTTGCCGCCATCTCCTTTTTTGGTCTGCAACGGGCGATGCCGGAAACGGCAACCCGACTTGGCGAAAAGTTATCCATTAAAGAGCTGGGCAAAGATTATAAGTTGGTGCTGAGGAATGTGCGCTTCGTGGCTGGCGCGTTGGCATTGGGGTTTGTCAGCCTGCCGTTACTGGCGTGGATTGCGCAGTCGCCGATTATCATCATTAGCGGTGAACATCTCAGCAGCTACGAATATGGCCTGTTGCAGGTGCCGATTTTTGGCGCGCTGATTGCCGGTAACCTGGTTCTGGCGCGCCTGACTTCACGCAAAACCGTACGTTCGCTGATTATCATGGGCGGCTGGCCAATCGCCGTCGGGCTGGTGATTGCCGCAGCGGCCACGGTGGTATCATCCCATGCATATCTATGGATGACGGCAGGTTTGAGCATCTATGCGTTTGGCATTGGCGTGGCGAATGCGGGACTGGTACGTCTGACGCTGTTCGCCAGTGAAATGAGTAAAGGTACGGTTTCCGCCGCCATGGGGATGTTGCAGATGCTGATTTTTACCGTTGGTATCGAGCTGAGTAAACACGCTTATCTGCTGGGAGGGAACGGTTTGTTCAGCCTGTTCAATCTGGCAAGCGGCGTACTGTGGCTGATTCTGATGGTTATCTTCCTGAAAGATAAACGGGTAGGGGATTCACGGGAAGGTTAAAGCCCGGTTGCCCGGGCCTGGCGACAACTTAGTGGTGATCGTCAATCTGATGTTCGATAACCATCCCTTCACCAACGCTTGCAACATGTCGCGCATAAGGATGTGCGCGATAAACAGGAGCCGGGGCAGGTGCCGGAGCAACATACACCGTTTGCGGCGCGGAAGTCACGCTGACCGCCTGCGGAACGCTGACGGAAGAGGGTACAACCACCACCTTGTAACCGCTGGGAACATCAACAGTAACGCTTTGCGCAAATGCTGTTCCCGCAAAACCCAGCAACAATGTCGCCATCAGTATACTTTTCTTCATAATCCGCTCGCCTGAAATATTCACCGGAAGTAATAATCCAGTGGGTTAATTTGAGGCGGATTATGAATAGATCATGCCATTATTTTGTTGCCGTCTGTGCTGAGGCATTAATGCGTAAACGGTGCTTCATTCTTTAACACGCGGTCGATAATATCCAGCACAGCCTCTTCGTTGTTCGACCCCGCGCGATATTTAGCCGCCTGGATAACCGGCTCATGGGCGTTGGCCATTGCAAAACTAAATCCTGCCTGACGCAGCATCTCAATATCATTTCCGCCATCGCCAAACACAACAACCTCATCGTCGTTAATATTCCAGCGGTGTTGCAGCAGGCGCAGACCATTTGCCTTATGCACGCCGGGAATAATTAAATCGATACTGCCGTAGCCGGTATGCACCGGCACCATAATGTCGCCAATGGCTTCATGCAGATCAGCCTGCACCTGCGGGATACGGTCGTCGGAAATATTCAACCCGAACTTGAAGAAAACGTCGTTAAGATCGTCAAAATTATCTACAAATTCAAGACGATGATAATACATGGCGGAAACAGTTTTATGCTCGTCGCTGTACTGCTTCAGCGTATAGGCGCTGCTTTTACCACAGGCGATAATGTCGATGTCCGTGCGGGTCAGCAGATGCTGCACGATGGCATGAAAATCGTCTTTCGCCAGCTCGCCGTTAAAAACATCTTCGCCTTCACTGACCACCCAACCGCCATTTTCGGCAACAAAAGAGATTTCACTGGCCAGTTCAGGGAAAAAGGAGATGAGCTGGTAATACTGGTTGCCGCTGGCGACCACGAAGCGGATCCCTTGTTCTTTCATCTGACGATATTGCGCCATAAAGCGCTCACGGTTATAGGTTTTTTGGTCGCTTAAAAATGTGCCGTCCATGTCGACCGCAATTAATTTGATACTCATTAGCTGTTCTCCATCACAGTGGTATTTTTGAGATCTGGTTTCGCCACCGCTTTTGCGACGATGGCGGCGACAAGCACCAGCGCCAGCACCACCAGCATAGCGCTGCGCAGGCCGTAGTGTTCACCCAGGTAGCCCAGCAGTGGCGGTCCTACCAGGAACGCCAGATAGCCGGTCGTTGCGACAACGCTGACGCGGGTTGGCGCATCGGGGCCGGTGTCGCTGGCAGCCGAAATGGTCAACGGGAAGCCCAGTGATGCGCCGAGTCCCCACAGAATAACGGAAACACCTGCCACCCAGGAGCTGTCGACAAAAATAATCAGGCTAATTCCGAGTGCGCCCATCAGCGCACTGGCACGCACCACCGCGACGCGGCTATAGCGGTCGATGAACCAGCCGCCGGTAAATCGTCCAACGGTCATACCCAACGTAAAGCCGGCATAAATCAGCGAGCCTGATGTCGGGCTAAATCCATGTCCGTCCACCATTAGCAGCGGAAGCCAGTCGTTGGCGGAACCCTCAGCAAATGCCATCGCCAGCACCACGACGCCAATCAGCAATAGCTGGATATCGCGATAAAAAGGCAACCCTTTTTCGCCGGAGTGAGTTCCGTCAGCGGCATTTTTACCCGTGCCGTCAGGAATCGCTTTGATAGCGATGAAGATAGGGGTGATTGCAACCATCGCCGCCAGCAGAATATGCGCGGTCGCCGGGACGCTGAAGGCGGTAAGCATCATTCCGACCCCTGCCCCTGCCAGCGTTCCCAGGCTGTAAAAACCGTGCATCATCGGCAGCACGGTTTTATTCATTTCGCGCTCAACTGCCGCACCTTCGACGTTGATGGCGACTTCTGCCGCGCCAAAACTGGCACCAAATACGCCCAGGCCAAACGCGAAAAGCCAGGCGGAATGCAGCCAGAGCGCCCCGCTGAGGATTGCCATTCCGAGAACTGCGCAAGACATGGTGGTGCGGATCACTTTACGCGTGCCAAATCGTTTCACCAGCCAGGCCGAACAAAGAATGCCACTCATCGAACCGATAGAGAGTCCAAATAGCACCGCGCCCATTTCGGCGGTGGAGATGGAGAGAATATCTCTGATGGCAGGGGTACGCGTTGCCCAGGAGGCCATTAATAATCCTGGTAAAAAGAAGAACGTGAACAGCGCCCAGGTACGACGTCTTAAGGCTTTGCGTGATGAGATGCCAGTCATGAATTCGAGCCAAAGAAAAGAGGAAAGAAGACAACATTAGCAAGGTTGTGTACATTTGTACACAAATGCAAGAAGAGGTAATGCAGTGCGACGTGCGAACGATCCGCAGCGGCGGGAAAAAATAGTTCAGGCAACTCTGGATGCGGTAATAGCCCATGGTATTCATGCGGTTACACATCGCAAGATTGCGACAATTGCTCAGGTGCCCCTAGGGTCTATGACCTATTACTTTTCGGGTATCGATGAGCTTTTGATGGAGGCGTTTGGCCGTTTTACTGACAGGATGCTGCTGCAGTATCAGGCCTTTTTTGCCGACGTTAAGGATGCGTCGCAGGCTTGCCAGGCTATTACCGATATGATTTACAGCTCTCAGGTCACCACGCCTGACAACATGGAGCTCATGTATCAGTTATATGCCTTCGCCAGCCGTAAACCGGCGCTAAAAACGGTGATGCAAAACTGGATGCTACGCAGCCAACAAACGCTGGAGCAGTGGTTTGACCCGGTGACGGCGCGGGCGCTGGATGCGTTTATTGAAGGGATGACGCTGCATTTTGTCACGGACAAAAAACCGCTGCAGCGAGAAGATATTTTGCTGATGGTGGAGCGTATAGCGGGCTTGTCCGCGACAGTCAGCTCTGGGTAGCGCCCCCGGTAATATTCACCACCGTGGCGGTGATTGCTGCTGCATGGTCTGAAGCCAGAAAGGTCATTACCTCAGCAATTTGAGCAAGCGTAGGCAGGCGCCCGAGCATGGTGCTTTGCGCCGCGCCCGCTAACCATTGATCGACGGTTATACCCATTGATTGCGCTTTTGCGGAGAAAATCTCTCCGGTATACGAGCCGGCCGCTACCGCGTCCACAATCGCATGTGATCGCACGCCGACGACCCGAACATTTGCCGGCCCCAGTTCGCTGGCGAGCGCTTTAATAAATGCCTCTGTTCCCGCACAGCCGACGATGTGACCCAGATGTCCAGGCATCGCCATCGGGGCCGCGGGCGCGACAACGGTGAGAATGACACCCGCTCGATCGCCGCCCATGTGCGGCGTTACAGATTTTGCGATATTGAACTGCGCCGAGAGGAAAGGGGTGATACCGCCCATAAACTCAGGGAGGGATAATGCCTCAATGCGCTTACCCTGCTCATGCATAAAGCCGGTCGCGTTAACTACCACATCTATTCCACCGGTTTGCTGCGCAAGTTGAGTAATTTGTTTTGATGCGTCGTGTTCGTCGAGTACTTCGGTGATAAAGGTATCGACGGTACCGCCTGCTGTTCGAAGGCGACTGGCCGTCCAATCCAGCTTTTCCTGACTGCGCGCGCCCAGGTACACATGGGCACCTTCGCGCGCCATGGCCTGCGCAACCGCACTACCAATAGCCCCGCTGCCACCGAAGATCACCGCGACTTTGCCTGCGAGCAACATAGCTTACTCCCGTCACCATTAAGCACCGAGTAAAAGTATGTGCCATAACCGGCGTGCTGCAAATATAGGGCGACATTTCCGGGGTGGAAGGAGGGAGGCAAAATACAGGCAACAAAAAACCCATCAACCTTGAACCAAAACGGCGGGGTTGATGGGCTCCACAAATTGGGGACATCAAAGAAAAGCAGTGGCAATAGTTATGACTGACGCCTTGAAGAAAAGTTCTGCTTACCTGCAAAAAATTTTCGTTAAAGGGTAAATCTCAGCGCTAACCAAGGCCAGGCCAGACAATGACGATGAGTGTCCCCGCTAATGTCAGCAGAACGTTGGCAATCGCGTAGGTCCCGGCATAGCCTAATGCGGGGATGTTACTGCGAGCCGTGTCGCTGATGATTTCCATTGCCGGAGCGCAGGTACGCGCGCCCATCATGGCGCCAAACAGCAGGGCGCGGTTCATACGTAATACGTAAGCACCGAACAAGAAACAGATGACAACCGGCACCAGGCTGACCACCAGACCGGCAATCAGCATTTGACCACCGACAACGCCAAGGCCATTGCCAATGCCGCTGCCCGCGCTTAAACCGACGCCTGCCATAAATACCATCAGGCCAAACTCTTTGACCATGTTCAACGCCCCCTGCGGGATATAGCCAAACGTTGGGTGGTTGGCACGCAGGAAGCCCAGCATGATCCCGGCGAACAGCAGTCCAGCCGCATTCCCGATGCCGAAGCTGAAATTACTGAACTGGAAGGTGATCATCCCGATCATCAGACCGATGATAAAGAAGGCGCAGAAGGCCAGGAGATCGGTCACCTGACTGTGAATGGAAATGAAGCCGATACGGTCGGCAATGGTTTTCACGCGGCGGGCATCCCCACTGACCTGTAGCACATCACCTTTATTAAGCACGACGTTGTCATCGATAGGCATTTCAATCTGGCTACGGATCACGCGGTTGAGGAAACAGCCGTGGTCGGTCAATTTCAACTGGGCCAGGCGACGGCCAACGGCATTGTGGTTTTTCACCACAATTTCTTCAGTGACGATGCGCATATCGAGCAGATCGCGATCGAACACCTCTTTCCCATTACGGAAGCTGGGGTCGAGGCGGGCATGTGCGTCCGGATAACCCACCAGGGCTATTTCATCGCCCATTTGCAGTACCGCGTCGCCATCCGGGTTGGCCAGGATGCCGTTGCGACGGATGCGTTCAATATAACAACCGGTCTGGCGATAGATACCCAGTTCGCGCAGATTTTTGCCATCGGCCCATGCCACCAGCTCCGGACCAACGCGATAGGCGCGGATCACCGGCAGATACACTTTGCGGTTGGCGTCTGTGTCCAGACCCCGTTCACGTGCGATTTGTTGGGCGCTGGTTTGCAGGTCCTGATGCTGAAGTTTTGGCAAGTAACGCGCACCAACAATCAGACTGACCAGACCAATCAAATAGGTGAGGGCGTAGCCGAGGCTCAGGTTATCAAGGGCAGTTGAAAGCGATGTTCCCGACATTCCCGAATGGCGCAAGGTGTCACCTGCGCCGACCAGCACCGGCGTGGAGGTCATCGAGCCAGCCAGCATACCCGCCGTCAGGCCGATGTCCCAGCCAAACAGCTTACCCAGCCCCAGGGCGATCAGCATTGCGCTACCGACCATCACCAGAGCAAGCATTAGATAATTTTTCCCATCGCGAAAAAAAATCGAAAAAAAGTTGGGGCCGGCTTCGACGCCGACACAAAAAATAAACAGCATAAAGCCGAGATTTAATGCGTCAGTGTTAATACTAAAGTGCTGCTGACCTAATAATAGGGACACCACTAAAACGCCAATGGAATTACCGAGTTGGACTGAACCCAGGCGTAATTTACCCAGACACAGGCCCAGTGCCAGGACCACAAATAATAACAGGATGTAATTCCCATTTAACAAATCTGCGACGTTTATATTCACGGAGACTAACTTCTTGTTTACTAGTAAGCTATTGAAAGAAATGGCAATTTACGCTAATGTTTTTGCCAGAAATTAAGGGGGCGACAGCTTCGTACACAGCCCCGAATAATGCAGCGTAACAATATATGCGGCTAGTTTAATCTCATTACGTATCAACGGCTATAAGAATCGTGTGAGTGTGTTTTTGGCATGGAATGCCAGGTTACTTTATCTGACTGGACGCCTGCGGGCGAAAAGAGTGTTCGATAGAGAATGTGTCAGGAGGAACGATTGAAACATAAGCAAAGTTGGGCGGGTGCGGTCTGCTGCTTTGTGCTCTTTATTGTGGTGTGTCTTTCATTAACGCTGAACGTGAAAGGGGCATTCAGGGCGGCAGGGCATCCTGAGGTCGGATTGTTGTTTTTTATCCTGCCTGGTGCTGCAGCAAGTTTTTTCTCCCATCGTCGGGAGGTGCTCAAACCCCTTCTTGGTGCCATGTTGGCGGCGCCGTGCTGTCTGTTACTGATGCGGTTCGTTTTTATGCCGACGCGTTCATTGTGGCAAGAGCTGGCGTGGTTGTTTAGTGCGGTGTTTTGGTGCGCGCTTGGCGCATTATGTTTTTTGTTTATCAGTAGCCTGTTCAATCAGCATCAACGACGGAAAAAGAACTGATGACGCCCTCCAGCGGAGGGCGTAGAAACAGCTATCAGGCGAACAGATTCATGTTCTCTTTTGCCCACGCTTCAAAATCCGTGCAGCCGCCGATGTGTTTTTGATCAACAAAAATCTGCGGAACGGTTTCGACTGGCTTACCTACCGTCTTTTCCAGATCGGCTTTCGTAATACCTTCGGCATGGATATCAATGTAGCGGAAGTTAAAATCGTCATGCTCATTGCTTAATTTTTCTGCTAATTCTTTTGCGCGCACGCAATACGGGCACCCTGGACGACCAAAAATAACGGCAAACATCTCTCTCTCCTCGAACTTATCAGGCCGGATGGCAATACTGTTTATGATGCCGCGATTTGTGACGGATGAAAAGCAGGTTCAGCCTGTTGCTTTGATATCCTCAAGCTATAACTGTTAAACACGACAAGCCGGAACGTTTTATAATGAAAGCCATTTTGCCGGGAGGCCGCTTATGCGCACAATTGGTACATTACCCAAAAGCGTATTGATGCTGGAAATCATAGGGATGGTTTTGTTATCGCTGGCGTTGCTATCGCTTAACGATTACCTCTCTTTACCCGCGCCGCTTAGCAGTCCGTTAGCCTGCGTGGTGATGATATTTCTGGGTGTGCTGCTGATGCTCCCCGCTGCGGTGGTATTAACGTGGCGTATTGCTCAACGGCTTGCGCCGCAGCTGATGTCACGAGCCCCCGGCGATTCTTCCCGTTCAGACAGAGAAAAAAGAGATGACGCCAACCATTGATCTACTTCGTAGCCATCGTTCCATTCGCCATTTCACCGATGATACCATTTCGGATGCGCAGCGAGAGGCGATAATTGCCGCCGCTCAGGGTACATCAAGTTCCAGTTTTTTACAGTGCACGACGATTGTTCGCATAACGGATAAAGCCCTGCGTGAATCACTGGCTACTTTATCCGGTGGACAAAAACATGTGGCGCAGGCCGCTGAATTCTGGGTATTTTGCGCTGATTTTAATCGCCATTTGCAGATTTGCCCTGACGCGCAACTCGGGTTGGCGGAACAACTGCTGCTGGGCGTGGTTGATACCGCGATGATGGCGCAAAACGCGCTAACAGCTGCAGAGTCTTTGGGGCTTGGCGGCGTGTTTATTGGCGGCCTGCGTAACAACATTGAGCCAGTCACCGAACTGCTGAAGCTTCCGCAACACGTTCTGCCGCTGTTTGGGCTGTGTCTCGGCTGGCCTGCCGATAACCCGGATATCAAGCCGCGTCTGCCCGCATCGCTTGTGGTGCACGAAAACCAGTATCAGCCGCTCAATAAAGAGGCTTTGTCGCAATATGATGAGCAGCTCGCGCAGTACTACCTGACCCGAGGCAGTAATACGCGCCGTGACACCTGGAGCGACCATATTCGCCGTACCATCATTAAAGAAAGTCGCCCCTTTATCCTGGAATATTTGCATAAACAGGGATGGGCCACGCGCTAAAGATTTTAACCCAGTGTATGATACGCCAGCTTTTACCAGGTCATTCAGAGAGGTGCAGGGTGAAAATTGCCATTTTATCCCGGGACGGAACGCTCTATTCTTGTAAACGCCTGCGTGAAGCGGCGATGCATCGCGGTCACCTGGTAGAAATTATCGATCCCCTTTCTTGCTATATGAACATTAGCCCGGCGGCGTCCTCTATTCATTACAAGGGCCGGCAGCTTCCCCATTTCGACGCGGTGATCCCAAGGATTGGTTCAGCGATTACCTTTTACGGTACGGCGGCGTTGCGCCAGTTTGAGATGCTGGGTAGCTATCCGCTGAATGAATCAGTAGCGATTACGCGGGCGCGCGACAAGCTGCGTTCGCTGCAGTTGCTGGCGCGTCAGGGCATCGATTTACCCATCACCGGGATCGCCCACTCTCCGGACGATACCAGCGATATGATTGATATGGTTGGCGGCGCGCCGCTGGTGGTGAAGCTGGTTGAAGGCACGCAGGGGATTGGCGTGGTACTGGCGGAAACGCGCCAGGCCGCAGAAAGCGTGGTGGATGCCTTTCGTGGGTTGAATGCCCATATTCTGGTTCAGGAATATATCAAAGAAGCGAAAGGGCGAGATATTCGCTGTTTCGTGGTAGGTGACGAGGTGGTGGCGGCCATTGAGCGCCGGGCGAAAGAGGGCGATTTTCGTTCTAATCTCCATCGCGGCGGGGTTGCCACGATTGCGAACATTACGCCGCGCGAAAGAGAAATTGCGCTCAAAGCCGCTCAGACAATGGGCCTGGACGTTGCAGGCGTTGATATTCTGCGCGCTGAACGTGGGCCGCTGGTTATGGAAGTCAACGCGTCTCCCGGACTTGAAGGGGTGGAGAAAACCACCGGAATAGATATTGCCGGCAAGATGATCCAGTGGATCGAGCGTCACGCTACGCCTGAATTTTGCCTTAAAATCGGCGGCTAAGCACAATATCGATTTCGATCGTGGTATGACACGATCTTTTTGCGTAAGCTGTGCCGGTATTTTTTTCATCAATAGAGGTCGCACATTATTATG
Source organism: Citrobacter sp. Ce129 (assembly GCF_030334545.1). NCBI lineage: Bacteria > Pseudomonadati > Pseudomonadota > Gammaproteobacteria > Enterobacterales > Enterobacteriaceae > Citrobacter > Citrobacter sp. Ce129. The sequence continues at coordinate 7,136 of NZ_JAOWDS010000051.1, read as the reverse complement.
ACATCACTGGTCGTTCCCACTCTGGATACGTTGCGTCAATGGCTCGACGACCTGGGCATGAGTTTTTTTGAATGCGATACCTGTCAGGCGCTGCATTTGCCGCATATGCAGAATTTTGACGGCATCTTTGATGCAAAAGTTGATTTGGTCGATAACGTCATTCTGTTTTCCGCGATGGCGGAAGTCAGACCTTCTGCACTGCTGCCACTGGCCGCCGACCTGTCTGCGATTAATGCCAGTTCACTGACGGTGAAAGCCTTTCTGGATATGCAGGATGATAATCTGCCAAAGCTAGTGGTTTGCCAGTCTTTATCCGTTACGCCAGGCGTGACGTTTGAGCAGTTTGAATATTTTGTTCGCCAGAGTGAAGAGCAAATATCGATGGTGATCCTCGAAGCCGGTGCGCATCAGCTGTTATTTAACGCTGAAGAAGATGCGCAAAACAGCAGCGCTGAAGTTCATTTCCTCCATTAATTCTTCCTGAATCTGGACATATATTGCGCAGCCGCTGCCAGAGCGGTTGCGTATTGCCCGTTTTTATTCTGCGTTTAACCTTTCATTAAAGAATTATTCACCTCGATTCAGCGCGTTCCGCTTTATGTCATAGACAATTCTTGCATAAAAAATTGATAAAAGACGTTTTTTAATCTGGGCTATATCCACAATTCCTGGCTAAAGTTATTCTTGCGAAGCTTACCAACGCCATCATTTAAACAGCCCCTTGTGACCTGAGCTGCGGCCACAATGTATGTTGAATGCATAGGCGGATGCCAGCGAGCAATAGCGGCGTGAGGAGAGGCCTCTCTTTTCATTGGTGCCGCATGAAAGAATATGCACGTTTCTTGCATATGATTAGAGTGTGACATTTTTGTTCGTTTGTTAACGAACTTTCAGAAGGAAAGAGATTATGACCGCCTTAAATAAAAAATGGTTATCAGGCCTGGTTGCGGGCGCTCTGATGGCTATCTCTGCCGGTACGCTCGCTGCTGAACAAAAAACGCTGCATATTTATAACTGGTCTGATTATATTGCCCCGGATACGGTGGCTAATTTTGAAAAAGAGACCGGAATTAAGGTTATCTATGACGTATTTGATTCCAATGAAGTGCTGGAAGGTAAGCTCATGGCTGGCAGTACCGGCTTTGACCTTGTTGTTCCATCCGCCAGTTTCCTTGAGCGTCAACTGACTGCAGGCGTCTTTCAGCCGCTGGATAAGAGCAAATTGCCGGGCTGGAAAAACCTCGATCCTGAACTGCTAAAGCTGGTGGGTAAACACGATCCGGACAACAAGTTTGCGATGCCGTACATGTGGGCCACGACCGGCATTGGCTATAACGTGGATAAAGTCAAAGCGGTGCTGGGGCCGGATGCGCCGGTTGATAGCTGGGATTTGATCCTCAAGCCAGAAAATCTGGAAAAACTCAAAAGCTGCGGCGTCTCTTTCCTTGATGCTCCCGAAGAGGTGTTCGCCACGGTGCTGAACTATTTGGGTAAAGACCCAAACAGTACCAAAGCGGATGATTACACCGGGCCGGCAACGGATCTGCTGCTAAAACTGCGTCCGAATATTCGCTATTTCCACTCCTCGCAGTACATCAACGACCTGGCAAACGGTGATACCTGCGTCGCGATCGGCTGGGCCGGGGACGTATGGCAGGCAGCAAACCGTGCGAAAGAAGCGAAAAATGGCGTCAATATCTCATTCTCCATTCCTAAAGAAGGTGCAATGGCGTTCTTTGACGTGTTCGCGATGCCAGCCGATGCGAAAAACAAAGATGAAGCCTATCAGTTCCTTAACTACCTGCTGCGCCCTGATGTGATTGCGCATATTTCCGACCACGTGTTCTATGCCAATGCCAACAAAGAAGCGACAGCACTGGTCAGCCAGGAAGTTCGTGACAACCCGGGCATTTACCCGCCTGCGGATGTTCGCGCCAAGCTGTTCACGCTGAAAGTTCAGGATCCGAAGATCGATCGTGTCCGTACTCGCGCCTGGACGAAGGTAAAAAGCGGAAAATAACCTGATGTACGGGACGTGACCCGGCAGGATTTACGCCTGCCGGGCAGTATCGATCCCGGACACACAAAACCCGGCAATACGCACCACCGTGGTGCGTTATTTGCACCGTTTCTTTGTTTTATGCCGGAGAGCACCTGAGTGAATGATGCAACCCCACGCCCACAAGCGAAAATCCGCAAGGCGCTGACCCCGCTGCTTGAAATTCGCAATCTGACCAAGTCATTTGACGGTCAGCACGCCGTTGATGACGTCAATCTTACTATCTACAAAGGTGAAATATTTGCTCTGCTCGGCGCGTCCGGCTGTGGCAAATCGACCCTGCTGCGGATGCTGGCGGGATTTGAACAGCCGACAACCGGGCAAATTATGCTTGATGGCGTCGATTTAGCGCACGTTCCGCCTTATCTACGTCCGATTAATATGATGTTTCAATCCTATGCCTTGTTTCCGCATATGACGGTAGAGCAAAACATTGCCTTTGGCCTCAAGCAGGACAAACTGCCGAAGGCTGAAATCGCCAGCCGGGTGAATGAGATGCTGGGCCTGGTGCATATGCAGGAGTTTGCCAAACGTAAACCGCATCAGCTTTCTGGCGGTCAACGCCAGCGTGTGGCGTTGGCGCGTAGCCTGGCGAAAAGGCCGAAGCTGCTGCTGTTGGATGAACCGATGGGAGCGCTGGATAAAAAGCTCCGTGACCGCATGCAACTGGAAGTGGTGGATATTCTTGAACGCGTCGGCGTGACCTGCGTGATGGTGACGCACGATCAGGAAGAAGCCATGACGATGGCGGGGCGCATTGCGATCATGAACCGTGGCAAATTTGTCCAGATCGGCGAACCGGAAGAGATCTACGAGCATCCGACCACGCGTTACAGCGCAGAGTTTATCGGTTCGGTTAACGTCTTTGAGGGGCTGCTGAAAGAACGGCAGGAAGATGGTCTGGTTATTGAGTCTCCAGGTCTGGTGCATCCACTGAAAGTTGACGCCGATGCTTCTGTTGTCGATAACGTCCCGGTGTATGTTGCGCTGCGCCCGGAAAAAATTATGCTCTGCGAAGCTCCTCCGCCAGAGGGATATAACTTCGCGGTAGGCGAAGTGGTGCACATTGCCTACCTGGGTGATTTGTCGGTGTACCACGTACGTTTGAAAAGTGGCCAAATGCTGAGCGCTCAGCTACAAAATGAACATCGTTATCGCAAAGGATTACCAACCTGGGGTGACGAAGTCCGTTTATGTTGGGATGCGGACAGTTGTGTGGTGTTGACGGTTTAAGGAGCGAAGATGAGTACACTTGAACCTCCGGCACGCGTAGATAAAGCGGGGCGATTCACGCTGTTTATGTCGCGGCTGCAAATGAAGCACGGGCGCAAGCTGGTGATCGCGCTGCCGTATGTGTGGCTATTGCTCCTGTTCCTGCTGCCGTTTCTGATCGTCTTCAAAATCAGTTTGGCTGAAATGGCGCGCGCTATTCCACCGTATACCGACCTCGTTTCATGGGCTGATGGTCAGCTCTCCATCACGCTCAACTTAGGCAATTTCCTGCAACTGACGGACGATCCGCTCTATTTTGATGCGTACCTGCAATCGTTGCAGGTGGCGGGAGTTTCGACTGTCTGTTGCCTGCTGCTGGGGTATCCGCTGGCATGGGCGGTCGCGCACAGCAAGCCCTCGACGCGCAATATTCTGTTGCTGCTGGTGATCCTGCCGTCCTGGACGTCGTTTTTGATTCGTGTTTACGCCTGGATGGGGATCCTGAAAAATAACGGCGTGTTGAACAACTTCCTGATGTGGCTGGGTGTTATCGACCAGCCGTTGACGATCCTGCATACCAATCTGGCGGTTTATATCGGTATTGTTTACGCCTATTTGCCCTTTATGGTGCTGCCGATTTATACCGCGCTGACGCGTATTGATTACTCGCTGGTGGAAGCGGCGCTTGATTTAGGCGCCCGACCGTTGAAAACCTTCTTTAGCGTGATCGTGCCGTTGACCAAGGGCGGGATTATCGCAGGGTCAATGCTGGTGTTTATTCCGGCTGTTGGGGAGTTTGTGATCCCGGAACTGCTGGGTGGCCCGGACAGCATTATGATTGGCCGTGTACTTTGGCAGGAGTTTTTCAATAACCGCGACTGGCCGGTGGCTTCTGCCGTCGCCATTATTATGTTGTTGCTACTGATTGTGCCGATCATGTGGTTCCACAAATATCAGCAAAAAAGCGTGGGGGAACACGGATGAATAACTTACCGGTCGTTCGCTCGCCGTGGCGTATTTTTATCCTGGTGCTGGGCTTTACCTTCCTGTACGCGCCGATGCTGATGTTGGTCATCTATTCGTTTAACAGCTCGAAGCTGGTGACGGTATGGGCGGGTTGGTCAACCCGTTGGTATGGTGAGCTTTTCCACGATAGCGCGATGATAAGCGCCGTCGGCATGAGCTTAACGATTGCCGCGGGCGCTGCAACGATGGCGGCAATCCTCGGTACCATAGCCGCCGTGGTCATGGTGCGCTTTGGTCGTTTTCGTGGTTCGAATGGTTTCGCCTTTATGATCACCGCGCCGCTGGTTATGCCAGATGTCATTACCGGTTTGTCGCTGCTGCTGCTGTTTGTGGCACTGGCGCACGCCATCGGCTGGCCTGCGGATCGCGGTATGTTGACCATCTGGCTGGCGCACGTCACCTTCTGCACGGCCTATGTCGCGGTGGTCATCTCTTCACGTTTGCGCGAACTGGATCACTCCATTGAAGAAGCGGCAATGGACCTTGGTGCCACGCCGCTGAAGGTCTTTTTCGTCATCACGCTGCCGATGATTATGCCGGCGGTGATCTCCGGGTGGCTGCTGGCCTTTACGCTGTCGCTCGATGACCTGGTTATTGCCAGCTTTGTCTCTGGTCCTGGCGCCACAACGTTACCGATGCTGGTGTTCTCCAGCGTACGTATGGGGGTTAATCCGGAGATCAACGCGCTGGCGACGCTGATACTTGGCGTGGTAGGAATTATCGGATTTATCGCTTGGTATCTGATGGCGCGAACAGAAAAACAACGGATTCGCGATATCCAACGTGCAAGACGTGGCTGAAAAAACTAAAATCTGCCAACCTGTCTATACGGCGCAGCTGTGGTGGCTGCGCCGTTTTCATGGAAGACGACGCGTTGGGATTTTTTAAGAAATCATCCACATCACATGCCCGCTTAAACGTCCCTGCTTTGGTGCAGGTGGCGGCGCTGGCTATTATTATGATCCGCTGTCTCGATCTGTTGATGATTTTTAATACGCTCGGGTTTCGCGGAACCAGCGAATTTATTCATCGCAGCGTACAGACCTGGAATTTGACGCTGGTGTTTCTGGGTAGCCTGGTGCTGCTGTTTGTCGAAATTTACTGCGCATTTTCGCTGGTCAAAGGACGAAACTGGGCGCGCTGGATCTATCTGCTGACCCAGATTATCGCTAGCGTCTATCTGTGGGCGGCTTCGTTGGGCTACGGATACCCGGAACTGTTCAGTATTGCGGGGGAGTCCAGGCGTGAAATCCTGCATACGCTGGTGATGCAAAAATTGCCGGATATGCTGGTGTTACTACTGCTGTTTGTTCCTGCGTCCAGCAGACGGTTCTTCCGTTTGCAATAACGTTAATACCCTAAATAATTCGAGTTACAGGAAGGCGGCAAGAGAATGAATCCCCAGGAGCTTACATAAGTAAGTGACTGGGGTGAGTGAGCACAGCCAACGCACCTGTAACTTGAAGTATGACGGGTATATAATCTTGGCCCCCTGTTAATTTGTAGGTTTTTGTATGCAGTGCGCACTTTATGACGCCGAACGCTGTCGCTCGTGTCAGTGGATAACACAGCCAGTCGTCGATCAACTCCTCTCAAAAACAGCCGATCTGCAGAATCTACTGGCTGATTATCCGGTCGGAGAATGGTGCGCGCCGGTCAGCGGCCCGGAAAGCGCTTTTCGTAATAAAGCCAAAATGGTGGTCAGCGGCAGCGTGGAAAAACCGCTGCTGGGGATGCTGCATCGTGACGGTACGCCGGAGGATTTGTGCGACTGTCCGCTCTATCCTGCGTCTTTTGCGCCCGTATTTGCCGCGCTCAAACCGTTTATCGCCCGTGCGGGGTTAACGCCCTATAACGTGGCGCGTAAACGCGGGGAGCTGAAGTATCTGCTGTTAACGGAAAGCCGGTTCGATGGCGGCATGATGCTGCGTTTTGTCCTGCGTTCCGAGGCAAAACTGGCCCAACTGCGTGCGGCGCTGCCATGGTTACAGGCACAGCTGCCGCAGTTAAAAGTGATCACCGCCAATATTCAGCCTGTGCATATGGCGATTATGGAAGGGGAGAGTGAAATCTTCCTGACGGAACAACAGGCGCTGGCGGAACGCTTTAACGATGTGCCGTTGTGGATCCGCCCGCAGAGCTTTTTCCAGACCAACCCGGTGGTGGCGGGGCATTTATATGCCACGGCGCGCGACTGGGTGCGTCAGCTTCCGGTTAATCATATGTGGGATCTGTTTTGCGGCGTCGGGGGCTTTGGTCTGCACTGCGCCACACCGCAGATGAAACTGACGGGGATTGAAATTGCACCAGAGGCGATTGCCTGTGCGAAACAGTCTGCGCAGGAGCTTGGGCTGCAGAATCTGCATTTTCAGGCGCTGGATTCGACCCAGTTTGCTACCGCCCAGGGCGAAGTGCCTGACCTGGTGCTGGTGAATCCGCCGCGTCGGGGGATTGGAAAGCCGCTGTGTGATTTTCTTTCCCGCATGGCGCCGCGTTTTATCGTTTATTCCAGCTGTAATGCCCAAACCATGGCGAAGGATATTCGCGAGTTGTCTGGATATCGCATTGAACGTGTCCAGCTTTTCGATATGTTTCCACACACCGCGCACTACGAAGTATTAACGCTTCTCAGCCGACAAAACTAACTTGCCTGATGGCGCTTCGCTTATCAGGCCTACAGGCTGTTCGTCATTTGTAGGTTTGTTAAGCGAAGCGCCGAATCCGGCAAATGCAACATGCGAAAAAAAAGCCCGTACTTTCGTACGAGCTCTTCTTAAAATATGGCGGTGAGGCGGGGATTGACTCGCTTCGCTCGCCCCTTTGGGGCAGCCCGTTCGCT